>DAOUJX010000075.1:0-38340 GCA_034422075.1 Dehalococcoidia bacterium | reverse complement strand
TCGAGGAGGGCCTTGGCGAGCAGGATCAGCCCGGGCGTGCAGTAGCCGCACTGCAGCCCGAAGTTGTCGACGAAGGCCTGCTGTATCGGGTGCAGTCCATCGGCGGGCGTGAGGCCCTCGATCGTCACCACGTCATGTCCGTCGGCCTGGCCAACCAGCAGGCTGCACGAGCTCGCGGCGCGGCCGTCGAGAAGGACGGTGCAAGCCCCGCAGACGCCGCTGTGGCAGTATTCCTTCGTCCCTTTGAGGCTGAGGTAATCGCGGAGCAGGTCGAGCAGCGTCGTGGACGGAGGGACATCCATGCTGCACACCGCACCGTTCACCGTGAGGTCAAGCCGCACGCCTACCCCCTCCCCGCCGCGTCCAGCGCTCCCAGCACCTTGTGCGGGAGGAGCGGAATGTCGTGGAAGAGGACGCCCGTCGCATCGTACACGGCGTTCACGACCGCACCGGGCAGGATGACGGACCCGATCTCGCCCATGCCCTTCGCGCCGAAGGGCCCGCCCTCGAAGGGATGGTCGACCAACTCAGATGCGTAGGTGGGCATCGTCTCCATGGTGGGAAGCGGATAGTCCAAGAGCGCGGAGTTGATGAGCTGCCCGCCGTCATCCCAGACCAACTGCTCGAAGAGGGTGGGCCCGAGCTCCTGACCGACGCCGCCCTCAAGCTGCGTCTCGATGGACTGCGGGTTCACGGCGGTGCCGGTCGTCGCTGCCGCAGCGGCCTTGACCAAACGCACCTGCCCCGTCTCGGTATCGACCTCCACCTCTGCCGCGCACGACGCGAAGGTCCAGAACGTCGAGGCTATCGGATAGTCCTGGCCGTCCGGTGCGCGGTACGTCCCGCCGACGACGCAGTCGCCTGTGGCGGCGAATGGCGCACCGACATAGCGAACGAGGTCGGACAGGCCGACGCCGTCCCCGTCCGGCCCAACGACGCCCTCGCCACTGACCGTCAGCTCCGAGGCGTCGCGCTCCAGCAGCTGCGAGGCGGCTTCGACGACCTGCTGCTTCAGCCTTCCCGCAGCCTCGACGACCGCAACCCCCATGTGATACGTCGAGCGGCTGGCCGTCGTCGAACTGTCGACCGGGACGCGGCCGGTGTCGCTGTGGACGATGCGTATCGAATCGAGGCCCACCCCAAGCGCATCCCCCGCTATCTGCGCCATCGCCGTGTCGGAGCCCTGGCCGATGTTCACCGTCCCGATGCGGGTCTCGAAGACGCCGTCCTCGCCAAGAACGACCTCGGCGCTGTTCTCTGACATTTGCCGGGGCGGAGTGAGCGTGTACTTGATGGTGCAGGAGACCCCTCGCCCGCGCAGCGTCCTGCCATCCAGCGACGGCGCAAGCGGCCGGTCCCAGCCAATCGCGGCGGCTGCCTTGTCGAGGCACTCGTGGGTATGCGCCGAACGAAGGTAATCGCCCGTGATGTGGATATCGCCGTCGCGGACCAGGTTCTTGCGCCGTATCTCGAGGCGATCGATGCCGAGGTCCCGCGCGATGCGGTCCAGTTGGGCCTCGTAAGACATGGTGTGCTGGGTCGTCGGTAGTCCTCGGTATGGCGCTGACGGAGGCTTGTTCGTGTAGACGGCGTAGCAGTCGACGCGCGCGTGGGGCGCCTTGTAGGGCCCGATCGCCACCTTGAGGGTGTTATTTGCGCTGCGGGCGCCGCTGATGGCGTACGCGCCGACATCCACGTAGAAGGTGTTGTGCCGCGCCACGATCGTACCGTCGCGCTTCACGCCGGTCCTCATGCGATTCGCGTAGGCGGGGCGGAGGTAGCTCAGGAACGTCTCCTCCTGGGTGAGGACGTAGCGCACCGGCCGGCCGGCGAGCTTCGCCGCCGCCGTAATCACGCATTCGATCCGGTCCCGGCTCTTGCTGCCGAACCCGCCGCCGACGTACGGCACGATGACCCGCGCAGGCATCTTGAAGATGCGCTCGAGCTCGCGGCCGAGGGGAAATGGGGACTGGCAGTTCGTCCAGACCGTGATCCGACCGTCGTCGACCTGGGAAATCACCGCATGCAGGTCGAGCGCACAGTGCTGGACGGGCGGCGCTGAGAATTCATCCTCGTAGATGAGGTCGGCCTCCGCCAACCCCTGCGCCAGGTCACCCCGCGCCAGCGTCGCCCGGTGACAGACGTTCGTTCCCTCCACCGGGCGCAGCTCCGGCGCGATGGGGAAGAACTCCTCATGGACGCGAGGCGCCCCTTCCGCCAGCGCGGCATGCACGTCCATCACGGCGGGGAGCTCGTCGTACTCGACGTCCACCAACTCGACGCCTGCCTCCGCGGTGGCAATGTCTTCGGCGACCACGACCGCAACGATATCGCCGTGGTGCCTCGCCTTGTCCAACGCCACGAGGGGCGCGTCCCGGTAGACGAACCCGTACAGCTCCTCGATATCCGGGTCTGCTCGGACCTCGTCACGGGTGAGGACGCAGATCACGCCCGGCAGAGACCGAGCGGCGGACGCATCGATGGAGGCGATGCGCGCGTGGGGCAACGGGCTGCGGACGACCTTCGCATGCGCCATGCCCGGCACGACGAGGTCGCCCATATACTCAACCCGCCCCGCCGCCTTCTCAGCGGCTTCGAGGGCCGGCATCGAGGTTCCGACTAGGCGCGTTCGCCCTGGGCCCGCTGCAGCGCACATGTCAGCGCTCTCTCCACCAAGACCTTTGTGATTCTCCGCTTGTACCAGATTGGCCCGCGCAAATCTTCGATGGGGTCGGCCTCCTCGGCGGCGGCGGCGGCAACCTCCGCCACCCGCGCTGAGGACGGGGCATCCCCGATAAGCCCTCCGGCGGCCCGGGCGGCGACAGGCACCGGCCCCGTAGCGCCCATGACGACGCGTGCCGCCCTGCACACCCCGGAAGAGGGCTCCACCGTCACCAGTGCGGACGCGTTCGCGACCGGCTTGTTCTCCGGGGAGCCGACGGTGAACTTGACATGACTCCCGCCAGAGCCAGCAGGCGGGCGCGGCACATCGACGCCCGCAACCAACTCCCCTGGGCGCAACACCGTCTCGTACGGCCCAACGTAGAACTCCTCGATCGGCGCCGTGCGGCCGCCTTCGGGCCCACCGATTCGCACCGTAGCGCCAAGCGCCATTAGAGCGGTCGGCGTGTCGGTCTGCGGCTCGCCGTAAGCGACCGCTCCGCCAACGGTCGCGACGTTCCGAACACGCACATTGGCAACTTGTGACGCGGCCTCCGCCAAGAGCCCGTAGTCGCGCCGAACCTGCGGAGCAAGTTCCAGGGTGCGGATGCGCGTGAGCGCTCCAATGCGTAGGCTGCCGTTCTCCTCGATACCGTCGAGCTCCTCGAGGCGACCCAAGTCAACCACGTATTCCGGCCGGACGACGCCGAGCTCCAGCATCACGACGGCGGCGCTGCCCCCGCCGAGGACGAAGGAGCTGTCTGCGTGGTCGGCCAAGAACCTGGTAGCCTCAGCGACCGTGTCGGGCCGGACGTACTCGAATGGCTGCATTAGGCTAGGCCGATTTCCGGATGACGTCCTCGGCAAAGCTGAGGAGGTATTCCTTGCGCGCCTCGAGCGTCTTCGGCAAGTTGTAGAAGGTCATGCCCACATAGCTGACGCCCTGCTCGGCGAGCCGCCCGAACTGCTCCAAGCAATCGGTGCTGTTCCCGGCCACCGCCCAGTCGTCGACCTTCGAATCGCTGTCGATGTTGATCCGCACCATCGTGTCTTCCTGCATGTTCCAAGTGCTGTACATGCGGTAGGAGGATTCGGCGGCAGCCTGCGCCTCAGCGATAGCGCTCGGACGGTCCTTGGCGAAGGCCACGCCACGTGAGACGGCCACTCGGCCGGCCGTTTGGGCACCCGCCCCACGCTCGTCCCGGTAGGCGTCGATGAGCGTCGGAAGGTCACCGAAACCGACCTGGGGAGCAATATAGCAGGCGTCGGCGATACGGGCCGAGCGGCGGACGGCGCCGTCGCTTTGGCAAGCCATCCAGATGGGAGGATGCGGCCGCTGCACGGGCAGGAACCCCATACGGGCCTCGTGGATGCTCCAGTAGCGGCCCTCGTGGTTGACCTCCTCGCCGGACCACAGCTTCTTCATCAGCTCGATGGACTCGGTGAGGCGCGGCACGCGGTCCTTCCGGATCGCACCGGCGGCCTCGAGCTCGGTCTCCCGGTACCCGATGCCGACGCCCAGCGTGAATCTCCCGTGGCATATGTGATCGAGGGTGGCCGTATCCTCGGCAATCTGCACCGGGTTGTGGAGGGGCAGCAGCACGACGCCGGTGAGCAAGCGCATGTCGCCCGTCTCGGGCGCCAGGCGCGCGAGCATCTGGAACGGCTCAGGCCAGATCGTAGGATGCGAGACCCAGTGCTGCGGCATCGTCACCGCCGAGAACCCGCTGTCGCGCGCAACGTGACAGACCTTCACCAAGTCATCAATCTGCTCGTACAACGGGCGGGTGCGATCGGTCAGAAAGGATCGCAGGTAGAGGCCGAATTCCATACTTCTCCGGGCGTGGCGACGTGGCAATGAGCCTATCGGCGCCCCTTCCCTGTCGTCAATCGCTGCGGCCCGTCCCTTCCCGGCCAAACCTGTCCTTCACCATTCCGAAATGGTCGCACCGTCGCCGCATGAGCCTCTGGTTGTTCGAGATGCACCCAGTGCCCCGGGGATGTCAGCGAGGAGGCAGGTGGCGGGAGCCGCCTCTATGCGACCCGCTTCGACCAAGCGCTCGAAATCTCATCGGCCGGGCGTGACCAAGATCTGACGCTCGATTCACCTGCGACCAATTCGTGACCATTAGCGAGAATGCTAGTGAATGCGCAAGGACGCCAGGACCCCATTTGCAAGGCCGTCATTCGCCGTCGAGAGAGGGGGCGAATCCGTGCCCTAATTGGCGGTGGAATTAGAGTCTTACACAAGCCACCAAGCCGTGGGGTATATCGGCCGCATGTCCCGGCAACCCAAACGCTGTTGGAGGCAGGGAAGGACGGGGGTTATACTGGGCGGAAGGGAGCATCGTTTTCGAGTATGGCTGAATGGGCAATGAGCCCGCAGGCCTTGGCCTCCGGCGCCGGAGGCCTGCCTACCTAGAGACGCTGTCCCCATCCTTGCCGGTCTGACATAACGAGCGGTACAAACGCTGAGGACAGGTATGGCATGTGGTTGCGATAGTCCGATGGGCATTTCATTCCCCTCAGTGATGACTGTCGGCTATGCAAACAGCGAAGGAAAGGTCTAATGGCCGCGGTCGGGGCTGGACTTAGACAGGTTCGTCAGGAGCACAGTTGCCAAGTGAAGAACCGGAGCACCTGGCCGTCATACTGTCCTGCCTCCACTCGGACCCGTGCCTCGATGATGGAGCGGCCGTTGCCCTTGACCATACGGTGAAGGCTGCGAAAAGGAGCATGACGAGCCAGTGACTACCTTCAACATCAGTAGCTTCATATGGGGCTTCGCGGACGATACGCTGCGCGATGTGTAATATGCGCCTGTGCTCCACGGTTCAGCGTGCGTGGTACGAACTCGACGTGGCCATCGAGACTCTTCACCAACGTCACGAAGAGGAATAAGAGGCATCGTTTAGGGAGGGACTTATGCAGCTCCGCCAACTATCCAACAGGCTGAAGGCCGCGTACAGAGGGTCGGATGTCCACAGTCGTGTGAAACACTTCGATGGATGGATGGACAGGGTGCACATGGAGGATGCCGGCCCAACGGGCTACGACCACACCCAAACTGTCAGGGAATACTACGACCTCTGCAGCGAGTTCATGGTGTTCGGTTGGGGCGAATCCCTACACTTCGCACCGCTGTCGCCCCGGGAGAGCCTGGAGGACTCCAAGATCCGGCACCAGCGGCTGATGATTGCCAAGCTCGAGCTGCGCGAGGGCATGACGGTGGTCGACGTCGGCTGCGGGATCGGTGGCCCGATGCGCCGTGTCGTCCGTGAGGCCGGCGTCAGGGCTGTCGGGGTCAATAGCAGCCAAGTCCAGTTGGACAAGGCGAAATCGTTGGACACCGAGGCGGGGCTCGACCACATGGTCGACTACCTCGCATGCAGCTTCATGGACATGGGCGCCATCGCGGACGACACATTCGACCGAGGATTCGCGATCGAATCGACGTGCCATGCGCCGAACAAGGTGGGTGCATTCTCCGAGATCTACCGCGTATTGAAACCCGGAGCCCTCTTCTGGGGTCAGGAAATGTGCATGACGGACAAGTTCGATCCCAGCGACAATCGGCACCTGGCCATCAAGAAGAACCTGATGCACGGCATCGCGCCCAAGGATATCGCGACGACGGGCGAGGTAACGCAGGCACTCGAAGCGGCGGGATTTCAGGTCATTGAGGCTAAGGATCGGGCCGTCGATGAGAACAGTACGATCACGCCGTGGTATCAGCCCATGGAGGCCCGGGGCAATACGGTGGGCAACACCCTGCGCAGGATTCCGCTGGGCCGCAAGGCGCTCATCGGGACATCTAAGCTGGCCGAAGCGCTGGGCATGTTCCCGAAAGGTTCGGCGAACGTCGTCGAACTGTTAGATCGTACTGCCAACGCCTATGTCGCAGGCGGCAAGGCCGGGGTCTTCACGCCGCTGTACTGTTTCCTCGCTCTCAAGCCCCTTTAGGCGTCGCCTTCCCTGTCTTTCGGGGATCCCAGGGCGCACTAGGCGCTTATCCCACGGCGCTTTCGGCGATGTGGAACTTCAGCTTCTTGCTCGATTTCATCGATGGTATGGGTTGAACCGAAGCTTGAGACTCGCGGAGGACATTTCAAGCGTGAAGTAGTGCTCGACCATCAGCACTTTCGCAGCCAGCTGCAACTCCATCCACCGGGAGTCGAGACAGATGTGAGTACCCAGCCCATAGGGTCCGTACCTAGGACTGAGGTGCTATCGCGTGGAGGCGGGAGCGGTCGATATCGAACTCGAAAGAGTCAGGAACGACGTCCTTCATGCAGTGCGCGGCTGTCTGGGCGAAGTAGATCCGCGACCCGACCGGCAGCTCCTAGTCTTGACCACACAGAAGTTCATTACGTTTCCGATAGACATGGGAGCGATCAGGCATGTGAGCAGACACTGCATCGGGAAGCGGTGCGTGCCGTCAATCGCAGGCGGCGTGGAGTCTCCGGCGTCCAGATCGCCGGCATCGGCTTCAGCTAGCTCTGAACGGCTCGGTTCTGTCTACCTTCAAGTCTGGTGGAGATAGGGGGACTCGAACCCCCAACCTCCGCGATGCGAACGCGGCGCTCTCCCAGTTGAGCTATATCCCCACAAGTCCGCCTCGACAAGACACGCGGCGGCGAACTCAGTGTCCCATTGAGTCGGCTCAGCGGTCAAGGCGTAGAAGGCGCGGGGTCCTCATCTTCACGCGGTCCGATGAGCCGCTAGAATGGTGTCCCTATGCCGAAGTGGGATGGCATCACCGACCGAGCTCGCCGCTATACCGACACAGCGCGGCGCTACGCTGAGCAGAGTGCTGAGGAAGCCATGCACGCCATTGAGCGCGCCAGGCAGAGCAGTGCTGGCGCCCTTCACTCAGCCGCCAACGCACTTGACCGCGTCCGCCCGTTCGAGGAGGAGGGCGCAGGCACTACACAGCCGTTCATCAAGCATGAGCGGCCCGTGAGCAGCAGGACGTGCTGGTTCCGCAGCTGCGACGCACGCACGTCGCGCGTGGACTACTTCCTGTGCCTCGACCACTGGAAAGAGTGGAAGGCGGAGCGCATCGACGAGTGCCCGGCATGCGGTCAAGGTAAGGAAGCGTCAAAACGCACCTGCTACGACGGCGGAGGCACCAACTTGGCCTCATGGAGCGCCCGCGACGGCTCAGCACAGCGTTTCTTCACCTACATCCTCCAGTTGGACGTGATAGAGGATGGGCAAAAGCCTTTCTACGTCGGCCATACGCGCGAGTTGAAGGAGCGCATCGACGAGCACAAGCACGGCGTGACCGTTTCCACCCGTGGACGAAACCCCAAACTTGTCTACTTCGAGATCGTGCCCAACCGATGCGATGCGAAGGAGTTGGAAGACCGCTGGTGGGGACACGTGAATGGCAACACGCGCGAAATCCGCCGTTGGATCACTGACATGAGCAACCTCACCCAACTCCTCGAGTTCTCGTAAGTCTGGCTCCCGCGGTAGGACTCGAACCTACGACCAATCGGTTAACAGCCGACCGCTCTACCACTGAGCTACGCGGGATCGTGCGACGGTGAACGCCGTAAGCCAATTGTAGCCGTGTGGCGCTCGCCGTAGCAATCGCGCTGCCCTCCTCTCACCCCGTTCCCGCTCCAAGCTGCACGATTCAGCGTGCTCGCCATCCTGCCACACGCCGCGCGAGCCTGTACAATGAGCGACCGAGTTGACCGTGAGCCGATAGGCCACGCCCGCGAGGTTGCCCGGCGCTCATACGGCAGGCCACGTGGAGATGCGGCGTGTCTCGACGCCTAAAGCGGGCAGCGATATGGTGGATGGCATGAACCAGTTCCTCGATAGACTGAGTCGGGTAATCACTTCCCGCCCCTACATAACTCTCCTTGTTCTGGTCCTGATCACCGTCGCGCTAGGCGCGGGGGCGACGCGGCGCGCACCGCCCCCTGAGACCGTAGAGACGCTGCCGTCAGGCAGCGCCGTCGCCCATGCTCTGGATGAAATCGACGAGCTCTTTGGAAGCTCCAGCGAAGCCAGCGTCGTGACGCTCTTGTTCCGCGGGGAGGCGCTCACCCCCAACGGGCTCTCGCAGATGGACGCTCTGGTCAATCAAATCGTCGGCGACCCCGACGTTGGAGAACTGCTGGCGCCGGATAATCCGGTCATCGCGCCCTCGTCACTCGCCATTGCCATGCTCGAGGTGGACAGCCTCGCGTCGGTGGCGCAGTCGGACATCGACTCCATCAGCGGCCCTCCCGAACTGATGGCGGCGTTCAACGCGCTCACCGGGACGGACACGGACGGCACGTCCGTCGCCATCGCCACTATCCGTTTGCGCGACACGGGCGACGACCGCGTCAAGGAGGCTGAGCGGAAGATCAACGAGTACGCAGCTGAAGCTCAAGGCCCGTTAGAGGTAAGCAGCGTCTCCCCCACGGTGATCGAGGATGCGTACCAGAAGGCGACCGAGGAGGGCATGGCGCCTCTTGTACTGGCGGCGTTCATCCTTATCGCTGCGCTCATTTTGCTCTTCATGCGCACGTTTTCGGACCTGCTGCTCACGCTGGGCGGCCTCCTCATATCCATCATCTGGATCATCGGCGCTGAGGGTTGGCTGGGTCCAAACGCCCTAGGAGTAACCGGCCCACCCAATTCCCTGACCGTGCTCGTGCCGATCATCATCATCAGCCTAACGGTGGACTACGCCATACAGATCGTCTCCCTCTACCGCGAGCAGCGCAATGCCGGCCTGCGGGTGATTGCAGCCGTACAGACGGGCCTCCGGCTGGTCACCGTCCCGCTAACGCTGGCCGCAGTCACAACTGCCGTGAGCCTGCTGGCGAGCTTGTTCTCGCCCATCGATATCGTTGGCGACTTCGGTATCATCGCAGGTCTAGGCGTGGCAATGAGCCTGGTCGTGATGCTGACGCTGGTGCCGGCAGGGCGCCTCATTATCGACCGGCGCAGCGATCGGCGAGGCACGCTAAAGCCGCCTCGTCCCGTTGCAAACGCGTTGCCCGGCGTTGGCTCCTTGGCGGCGTTCTTGGGCAGGAGCGTCACCCGCAGACCTGCGCCCTACATCATCGTCGTGATAGCAGTGACCGTGGGGATGGCGTTCTCCGCCACAAGGCTTGAGTCGGAATTCAGCATCCGCGACATCCTGCCCAGAGGTGGGAGCGTGCTGCAGGACATGGATACCCTTGATGCAGCAGTCGGCGGCTCAACGGAGTTGGCCAGCGTGCTGGTGAAGGCCGAGGCCACAGAGACGCGTACCCTGCTCAACATGCGGGACATCACCGCTGCATTCGATGACGAAACGCGCCGGCCACAGGCAGCAGCAGGTCCGATACAGGCGTCATACGAGCTGCTGTTGCGCGACTGGACCACCGATAGCGGCGAGCCAGGCGACAAGTACGATCCGGAACTCGCAGCCCTCTTCAGGCAAGCCTCTGCAGGCGTGCAAGTCGATGCGGGGCTGATGCAGCATCTCATTGACGAACTGGAGACGAGGGACCCTGCCCTCAAGCGCGTCCTGGTCAACAACCCCCAAGGGGTCGACGCCTTGCTACTCCAGTTCCCGACCTACTCAGGCGACCCCGGACGCACCAAGGTGCTCCAAGAAGAGATCGAGGCGCTCTGGTTTGGCAGCAGTGGTGACATCACGGCGACGTCGGACACCATCATCTCGATTACGGTCACAGACGCGATTACTGAGCGGCAGTCGGAGTCGATCGGCGTCACCGTCGCGGCTGCGCTCACTGTCCTTGCAATCTTCTTCTGGGTGGCGGCGCGCCAGCCAGGGCTGGCCTTCATTGCAGTGGGGCCTATCGTGCTCGTTCTCATCTGGGTATTGGGCACCATGGCTTTGCTGGGAATCCCCTACACCCTCATCACCTCCATCATCACGGCGCTTTCCATCGGTATCGGTGTTGACTACACCATCCACCTGATCCATCGGTACCGCGAGGAGTACACCCGCCTGCGCGACCCGGAACGGGCCGCAGTGCGAACGCTTGGGACCACCGGATCGGCCCTGCTGGGCTCCGCCCTGACGACAGGACTCGGCCTTGGCGTACTGGTGTTCTCGCCCCTAGCTGCGTCGCAGCAGTTCGGTATCACGGCCGCGCTGACCATCGTCTATTCGCTAGTCGTTTCCATCCTGTTGGTGCCGCCCGCGATGACGGTATGGGGCGCCTACCAGAACGCGCGGCTGCGCTCCATGGTGGAACAGTGGGCAACTGAGACCGATATGGCAATCGAGGCCGTGCGCCGGCGTTACGAGGAGGCGTAAGGCGCGCACGTCATAGGCGCCCGACGCGGCAGGCCCGGCTAATGGCGAGAGGTCGCCGAAAGGCCCTAGAAGGGCAGGTCGCGTCGCCGCTCAGCGATGCGGAACTTCAGCTTCTTGTGCGGCTTCATCGACGGCAGTGGGCTGAACTTGAGCTTGTAGTCCGCGGGCACTACTTCAATGTTGAAGTAGTGCGCGACCATCAGCACGCTGACCGCCAGCTGTAGCTCCAGCCACCGGTGGCCGAGGCACATGTGCGTACCTAGTCCGTACGGCGCGTACCCGGGGCTGAGATGCTCGTTGCGCGGGGGCAGGTAGCGGTCGATATCGAACGTGAAGGGGTCGGGGAAGACCTCAGGCATGTAGTGCGAAGCGGTCTGTGCAATGTATACCCGCGACCCCACCGGCAACTCATAGCCCTCCACCACACACGAATTCATTACGTTGCGAATGGACATCGGGACAATGGGGTACATTCGCAGGCATTCCATTAGGAAGCGATGGGTTACATCAATCGCGGATAGCGTGAATTCCTCGGGGGCTGGATCACCATTTTCGAACAGCGCATCTGCTTCTCTCTGTATATGGGCATACATCTCGGGCTGTGACGCCATGGCGTAGAGCGCAAAACTGAATGAATCACCCAAGTACACACTGGCAATCAGTGCAGCGGAAAGGGCAAATCGCAGGTTCGATTCGGGAACGAACTGCGGGTCGCTCGCGTGCAGGCTTAGCAGGTCGTCCGCTAAGTCACGTGGAGTGTCCATGCGCTGGGCGGGCGTATGGACGCTCTGAATCCGTTCCAACAATACTTCGATGGCCTTCGCCCGACGCCGCATGCCCGGAGTCTTGAGCATAAACGAGGGCATGGTCCTTGAGATATGTACGTGGAGTGCCCGCTCCTTGTACTTCATCAGATCGCTGATGAGATCCTGAGAGTCAACGCTGATGAAAAGCGGGGAGAGTTGCGCGTTGATCATCTCCCGGGACATGGTCGTGGCGTTGTAGGTCTCCCCCACCTTCCAGTTCAACATGTGCCTGCGCGCATAGGTATAGAGGTCGTTGATTTGCCCTTCGAGCCTTGCGCGGGAGTATGCGGGCGACAGAGCCTTGCGGAGCCGGAAATGATCGGCGCCGTCCAAGGAAGGCAGAACTCCGGACGCCCCGTAGACCTGCTCGAAACCGGAGAAGTAGTCCCGCGCCCTCAGGTGCATGCGCCCATTTCGATGCACCCAGCGATTCGTCTCGGGCCCCGCCAGGAACAGCATGGGTTGAACGAATGGCGGGTTCAGCCTGAAGACAGGCCCGTACTCCTTCGCCAAGTCTGTAAAAAGCGCGGGAATGTTGCCTGTACGAACGTGCGGATTACGCAGCATCCTGAACAGCGATACGTTCGGAATGGTCTTGGTAAGCACCGGGTGCCGGAGGAACGGGACGGTCATGTTCTCGGTGACAGCCGCGGCAATGGAGCGTCCGATTAGATCCATGTTGCAGATGAACTTGATCCGCTCTTCGGTCTCCACTTCCAACTCGTACATGAAGCGAAAGACGTCGCAGGTGTTGACCAGGCTGATGATGATGGCATCGCGCGGGTCGGGAATCTCGTTTTCGAAGAGCGCCCGGGTGATGCGCGTCTTGACGAACTCCTCGGAAGAACTGCCCAACGCCTCGGTGCGCCATACACTCCGGGACAGCGTCCAGAAATCACCGTCGTGGTATTCCAGAATCTTCAGTTCGACCAAGCGCTCCAGCGTCCCATCAATAATCGTTTCCGCGTGATGGCTGAGCCGTTCAATCCAAAAACGGGTATCGTGCTTGGTCGACTCGCCTGCTATTTCCTTCAGGATTGGGTCCAAAACAGGGTTGCCCGTTTCCGTCCCATCCACAAGGAACAGCGACTCCTCATCGGTGTCGATTCGGGAAATCAGCGAGAGTTCCGCGAGCACCGCGCCGATCAGAGCGCAGTGCAGGTTCCAGCCCGGCACCTGATGGAAGTATCCGTTCTCCTCGTTGAGGAGCATCAGGATGAACTCTTCCGGCAAACTCAGGGATTGGGTCGACACTCCCTCTGTGGAAAGGGCCATCGCTCTCAACCTCCCGGCACCAACCTCAGTGCCTTGCGCCTGTCACGCTTGCCAAAGCCGCCTGCAGTATACCCCATCCTGTGGGAGCGACGAAACCCGCGCATCCGTTCACCATGCTGGAAACGCTGGTTTCGAGAGTCGATCGTCGGCGCCTATAACACATCCAGGTACTTGTACCCCGTGCCCGTATTGACCAGCACCACCTCTGCATCGGTGGATAGGAAGCCTGACCCGCGCAACTTGCGGTAGCCGGCCAGCGTCGCCGCCCCCTCCGGCGCAGGAAAGACGCCTGTCAGCGACGTCATCTCACCTACCGCGTCTACAATTTCCTCATCCGTCACCGTCACTGCGGTGCCGCCACTCTCATAGAGCGTATCGAGAATCAGGTAGTCGCCGACGGCTGACGGTACTCGTATACCGGCAGCGAGCGTCTGCGCATCTTCCCACGGCTCCGCGCGGCGCTCGCCCCGCTCAAATGCGCGGACTATGGGCGCGCACCCTGCCGACTGCACGGCGATCATGCGGGGGCGCTTACTGCCTATCCAGCCCATCGTCTCCATCTCGTCGAACGCCTTCCACATCCCCACGAGGCCGGTGCCGCCGCCCGTCGGATAGACAATCGCGTCAGGGAGTCTCCAGCCGAGGTCGGAGGCGATCTCGTAGCCCAATGTCTTCTTCCCCTCAACGCGGTAGGGCTCACGCAGCGTCGATACGTCGAACAGGCCCAATTCGGCAGCAGCCTTGCGCGACTGAACGCCGGCATCGGAGATGAGCCCGTCGACCAGCGTCAGATGCGCGCCAGCCAGTTCGCACTCGCGCTTGTTGGCATCGGGCGCGTCCTTCGGCATGAAGACGTGGGCCTCAGCACCCACCAGCGCGCAATAGCACGCAAGCGCGCCCGCCGCATTGCCCGCCGACGGCATCGTCATCTTGCGCAAGCCCAACTCGAGCGCCTTGGAGACGGCTGCCGAAAGGCCGCGCGCCTTGAACGAGCCTGTCGGGTTGGGCCCTTCGTCCTTCAGGTAGACGGCGTCCGCGCCGTACGCCTGCTCGAGACGCTGGACGCGAAACATAGGCGTGACGCCCTCGCCCAGCGTGACCACATTCGCCTCGTCGCGGATGGGCATCACCTCGAAGAAGCGCCACATCGACGAGGGGCGGGCCGCGAGGGCGTCGCGATCGACGGCGTCGCGCACGGCCGCGAGGTCGTAGCGGGCGTAGAGCACCTTGGAGCAACGAGGACAAAGGTTGTGCGGTTCGTCGGCGTTGAACGTCTTGCCGCACTCGGTGCATTCGAGGTGCGTGAGATAGCTACGCATAGCGTGGGTAGCCGAGAGCCGACCCGCGAAGACTACTTCCGGTTCAGCCGGCGCCAAATGCGTGAAAGGGCGCTCTCCGGGCGCGGGTCCTCGATGGACTGCCCGCGCCAGCGCTTCTCAATGGGCGACCGCGGCTTCATGAAGAAGACGATGTAGGCTGCGACAAAGCACCCCAGCCCTATCCATATCATGAAATCGACCCCGACGAAGTACCCGACGATGATGAGGACAACCCCGGCCACGAGCAGGTTGCGGGAGGTGAATGCGTCGGTGGGAGCGAACCCACCGCCGCGGCTAGGCTGCGGTCTCTGAGCGGAGCGGCGCGCCACCCGTGTCGGGCGGCCTGAAGGAGGCGGGGACTCGTTGACCTGCTCCAGTATCTCTTCGATTTCGCGCTGGTAGCGGTCGTTCTTGCCGGCCATACCTCTCCCCTCTCCGGCGATGCAACAACCATACCACCGGAAGGTCCTCGCCGTCAGCAACAAGAGGCCTCTTTCGCCATGCTCCTTAGTCGCCCCTTCCGTCATTCCTTTCCTTTCACCGTCACCGTCTCTTCTTCGTCATTCCTGCAAGAGCGGGAACCGGGACAACCCTTGCGCCATTTCCCACCCCAAAACAACGGCTTCGGCTCCGAGAAGAACGGTAGGCCACTGCCACCATAGCTGCTCAGGTCTATAATCCTCGCCGACGACCTACCGAATTCGGCTAGCAGGAGCGTCATGCCCACAGCCCGAGGCCCCATGAGCGTCGACACGCAGGCTGAGCCGCCGTTTCCCGCACAGGATGGGCTGACGCTAAACCGCAACATCGTGCGCAAAGAGTTCTTCGGTGGCATGGTTGGCGTTTCTGAGGCGGAAATGCTCGCAGCATTCACCAACACCCCTGGCTCAGCAGGCTACGTGGCGATCGAACATTTCACCGGGTCGGTAGGCGGAAGATCGGGCTCTTTCGTGCTTCAGCACAGCGGGGTAATGAACAGGGGTGACGCCCAGCTTACGGTCACGATCGTGCCCGACTCAGGCACTGGCGAGCTGGCGGGCATATCGGGTGCGCTGGCGATCGACAACACGGAGGGGCGGCACTCCTACGTCCTCGACTACGATTTCGCATGAACGTGATACGGCTGGAACGGCGATGACGAATCGCTCCCCACGCGCTAGACTCTCTCGCATGGACATCGTCCCGGCTGAGGAGATTGTGGCGACGGTGGCGCTGGAGATACCGGCGCTGCATTGCGACGGCTGCCTCGCATCCGTTGCAACGGTGCTGAGCGCGTTCCCCGGCATCATCGAGGTCGAAGGCCACCTGGCCGACAAGCGCATCGTTGTGCGCTACGACCTCGCCTCCATCACGCCCGAGGCCATGGCCAAGCAACTTGGCATGGTCGGGTTTCCTGTCGAATCGACGCACTCAGTGCAGGCGCCGGCCGACTAGAGGCCGAGCAGCTTGATGGTCGCGCGGCTCTTGGCCTTCTTGTTCACGTAGAGCAAGAGCGCTGTCATCTCTTCCACCGCCCGCGAGTTGCGCACGGGGCCGCCGTCTATCCCGCGCAGGTTGGGGATGGCGTCGGCGAGGCCAATGGTCAGCCCCTTGGCCTCTGCGTCGTCCCCGCACACGATGACGTCGCCCTCTATGTCCTCATCCGCTTTCAGCAGCTCCTTGGCGGAGAGGTTGTGAAAGGCGGAAGTCACGCGGCTGTCCGGCAAGAGGTCCTGCACCAGCTCGGCCGCGGAGCCCTCCGGCAGCAGCACCGCCGACGGCACGCCGCCGTCGAAGTCCAGCGGCGCGACGACGCTGATGACCACCTTACCGTCCAACTGCGGCGCCAGCGCGCGCACCATGTCGGCCAGCCCCTCGTGCGGCACGGAGAGCACCACCCAATCGGCCTGCGCTGCTGCGTCGGGATTGAGCGCGCCGCTCACGGGCACCCTGGAGGCAATTGCGGTGACGGCGCCTGCCGCCTCTTGCGCGCGGCCTGCGTCGCGCGAGCCGAGAATGACGCTGTGTCCGGCGAGCGCGAATCGCAGGCCCAAACCGCGCCCCTCCATGCCGGAGCCGCCGATGATGCCGATGGTTGCCATACCGTCGAGGATATCGCGGCGCGGCCTAGGCGCGCAGCCCTGTCAGCTCCGCGATGGCGGCCAAATGCTCGGGGTAGTCGAAGACGGGGCTGACCAGAATCGTCTCCGCGCCCGCGTCGGCGATCTCCTCGAGGCGCTCCTGCACGATGCCCGCCGGCCCCCACACGCTCACGCGCGAGGCCATGTCCGCGTTGCCATAGTACGCCCCGAACCACTCGCGCAGCCGTTCCTCCGCGCGCGCTGCGTCGTCGTCGATAGCCACGTATTGGCGCTTGGCCAGCGTGAAACCCGATGGGTCGCGTCCCGACTCCGCCAGGTAGTTGCGGACAATGCCAACGTTGCGCTTGAAGTCTTCGATGGACGAGCTGCCGGCGCCCATCCACCCGTCGCCCTGCCGGACGGCCCGCTGCAGCGCCGACTCAGCGTTTGCACCAAACCAGATGGGTATGCCGGGGCGCTGTAGCGGCTTGGGTAGCATCGCGCCCTTCACCTGCCATAGTCGCCCGTCGAAGTCGGTAGGCTCGTCGGCCCACAACGCGCGCATCAGCTCGACACCCTCGCTCAACCGCAGCACCCGGCGGTCCTTGGCCATGCCCTCGACGCCCGGCGCGGGGTCGGGCGTCCCTGCCCCTACCCCGGCGATGACACGCCCGTCTGACAGCTGATCGAGGGACGCGAGTTGCTTGGCGAGGCGGAGCGGTTCGACGCGGCCCATGACGTAGACAGAGACGCCGAGCCTGACGCGCTTGGTCAGGCCCGCCGCAACGGCGAGCAGCGGTATGGGCTCGAGCGAAGCGGCAGCGCCACGGCTCATCAGCTGCTCCTGCGTCCACAGGCTGTCGTAGCCGAGACGCTCGGCATCCTGGGAGATGGAGCGGACCAGCGCAGCATCCACACGTCCATCGACGAATATCTGGGGCATCGGAAACCCGATCCGCGCACTGCCGGCAATTGTCACAACCGCCTCCTAAGCGTGGAGTGCCGGAAATTGTAGCAGGGGGCAAGGAAGAGCCACTTGGCGCTTGGAAGGCGCGAGAGTACGAAGGTACCAGCAACGGGGCAGCACAGGTAGCATTCAAAAGGCCCAGCCGGGAGTGAAGACCGCCCCTCTTGCACCTTCCCACGCTGCGGCCCATAATGCGAGGCGCCTTTAATTCGGTCCTGTGAGGCCGGCAAGGCGGGACGCGTGAGAGCGTAGGCGCGCGCTAATTGGAGTGGCGCGCACGTGTAACCCCCTCGCCGGTACGGGCGATGGGGGCTTTTTCTTGGTCGATCAGACAGTCGAAGGCGAGCGGCTTGTCATGAGCGCAGACGACATGCGTCGCGCCCTCATCCGCATGGCGCACGAGGTTGTCGAGCGCAACCAGGGCGCGGAGCGGCTTGCGCTGGTCGGCGTGCTGCGGCGGGGGGTTCCGCTGGCGCAGCGCATCGCCCGCGCGATCGCCGAGTTCGAGCCGGCAAGCACCCCCGTCGGGGCACTCGACATCAATCTCTACCGCGACGACCTGACGTCGCGCCCCCAGCCGCTGGTGCGCCCCACCACCCTTCCCTTCACCCCCGACGGGCAGCGCGTGGTGCTAGTGGACGACGTGCTCTTCACCGGGCGCAGCGTCCGCGCGGCGATGGATGCGCTGATGGACCACGGCCGCCCCGAGTCAATACAGCTCGCTGTGCTGGTCGACCGCGGCCACCGAGAGTTGCCTGTCCGCGCCGATTACGTCGGCAAGAACGTTCCCACGTCGCTCGACGAAATCGTCGAGGTGCACGTCGACGAGATAGACGGCGACGACTACGTAGGCCTTGTAACCCGCGCGATGAGGAGGTACGCCGAATGACCATCGGAGCCGTAATCGAGCCGGCAGTAGTGCAGGAGACGACGCTCGCGCCAAGGAGGCACGTGCTTGACTTGGATGACTTCTCCCCCGCCGAGATAGCGGCGGTGTTGGATACGGCTGTCGGCATGCGCGAGGTGCTTGGGCGCGACATCAAGAAGGCACCCTCGCTGCGCGGCAAGGTGATCCTCACTCTCTTCTACGAGGCGAGCACACGCACGCGTGTCTCGTTCGAGCAGGCGGGCAAGATTCTGAGCGCGGACGTCATCAACATCGCCGCGTCGGGGTCGAGCGCGGAGAAGGGCGAGTCGCTGCTCAACACCGCACTCACACTCCAGGCGATGCGCGCCGATGTGCTCGTCGTACGCCACCCTGCGGCAGGCGCGCCCTACTACATCGCGCGCAACCTCGAGCGAACGCGGGTCGTCAACGCGGGCGACGGGCGTCACGCGCACCCGACGCAGGCGCTGCTCGACCTGCTGACCATGCGCGACCGCCTCGGTTCGCTCGCCGGGCGCAGAGTGGTTATCGTGGGCGACGTGCTCCACAGCCGCGTCGCGCGCTCCAACGTGTGGGGGCTGAGCAAGGCCGGTGCAAACGTGGTGCTGAGCGGTCCGCCCACGCTGATACCGCCAGAATTCGCCAGCCCCGCGATCCAACGTTCGCTGCCCGGCGTGTCGTACGAGTCGAACCTCGACGCAGCCGTCGAGGGCGCGGACGTGGTGATGGCGCTGCGGCTGCAGACGGAGCGGCAGGAGGCGGGAATGCTGCCCAGCGTCCGCGAGTATACGAGGCGCTGGCAGGTGACGGAGCAGCGGATGCGCGCCGCCGCGCCGAACGCCCTCATCATGCACCCCGGCCCGCTTAACGAAGGCATCGAGCTATCGTCGTCGCTGGCGCACGGGACTGCATCGGCCATCGAGGAGCAGGTGACCAACGGCGTGGCAATACGGATGGCGCTGCTCTACCGACTGCTGACCGGCGAGCAGGAGGCCGCGACGCCGTGAGCCGCCCCATCCTGGTCCGAGGCGCGCGCATCATCGATCCGTCCGACGGCATCGAAGAGGTCGGCGACCTGCTGCTGCGCGATGGTGGCGTTGTGGCGCGCGGCGGGTCGCTCGCTGCACCCGACGATGCGCTGACGGTGGACGCCGCTGGATTGATCGCGGCGCCCGGGTTCGTCGACCTGCATACGCACCTGCGGGAGCCGGGTCGCGAGGATAAGGAGACGGTTCTAACGGGCACGCAGGCGGGGGCGCGCAGCGGCTTCACCACGCTCTGCGCGATGCCCAACACGGAGCCGCCCATCGACTCGGCAACCATCGTCGAGTACGTCATCAGGCGCTCGGCGGAAGCAGGGCCCGTGCGCGTGCTGCCCATCGGCTGCGTCACACGGGGGCGCGCCGGCAAGGAACTCGCCGACATGGAGGAGCTGGCGCGTGCCGGCGTCATCGGATTCAGCGACGACGGCGCGCCTGTCCCGACGGGCCAGCTGATGCAGATGGCGCTCTCTTACGCTCGCGAGTTGGGCCTGCCCGTCATCGACCACTGCGAGGACTACTCAATCACGCGCGGCCTCGGTATCCACGACGGCTGGGTCGCATCGCGGCTCGGCCTGCCCGGCTACCCGTCGGCGGGTGAAGAATCGCTCATCGCGCGCGACATTGCGCTGGCGGAGTTGACAGGGGGCCATTTCCACGCAGCGCACATCAGCACCACGGGCGGTGCTGAGCTCGTCCGACAGGCCAAGGCGCGCGGGCTGCACGTCACGGCCGAGGTCACCCCGCACCACTTGGCGATGAGCGAGGAGTGGGTGCTCGGCATCCACGGCGAGGCGAACGCCGAGACGCCCGTGACGCTCGGCGCATACGACACAAACGCCAAGGTTAGCCCGCCGTTGCGCCCGCTTTCCGACCGCGCCGCGATGGTCGCCGCGCTCCGCGACGGGACCATCGACTGCATCGCCACCGACCATGCGCCGCATACCTTCGCGGACAAGGCCACGCCGTTCGAGGAAGCGACGGTCGGCATCTCTGAGCTGGACACGGCGCTAGGCTTGCTGCTCGGACTCGTGCACAGCGGCGAGTTGCCGCTATCGACGCTCATACACCGCCTGACCGCGGGACCCGCAACGCTGCTTGGCGAGCGAGGGGGGCGGCTCGGTACGCTGCGCCCTGGCGCGTCCGCGGACGTCGTGCTGCTCGACCTCAACGCCGAATGGCCTGTGGACAGGCGCGACTTCTTCTCCAAGGGCAAGAATTCGCCGCTCCACGGTGATCGATTGCGCGGCAAGGTGCGGCTGACCATCGCCCAAGGCGAAGTGGCCTATGACGGCATCGGTATAGGTGCGCAAGCGTGACGGCATTCCTCGTCTTGGCAGACGGCGCCGTGTATAGGGGCGAGGGCTTTGGCGCTGCGGGCGATACCTACGGCGAGGTGGTCTTCAACACCTCCATGACCGGCTACCAGGAGATGCTGACCGACCCGTCGTATGCCGGCCAAGTCGTCGTGCCCACCTACCCGCTCCAGGGCAACTACGGCATCGCTGCGGAGGATGTCGAGTCACGCCGCATCCAGGTCGCCGGTTTCGTCGTCCGCGAGCAGTCGCTCGCGCCCAGCCACTACAACACGGAGCGCACGCTCCACGACTACCTCGTGTCCGAAGGCGTCGTCGGCATCGCAGGCATCGATACGCGGGCGGTGACGCGGCGCATACGCTCGTCCGGCGTCATGATGGGCGCCGTCACGAGCGGTTCGCCGGATGCCGCGCTCGAACGCTTGCGCGCGCTGCCCGAATACGACTCCATCAACTACGTCGAGCAGGTGACGGTTGCGGAAGGCTTCGCGTGGGACGGAGGCGCGCATACGCGCATCGCGGTCGTCGACTGCGGGGTCAAGTACAACATTCTGCGTGAGCTGTCGCTGCGCGGTTGCCGGGTGGACGTGCTTCCGGCGACGGCAACGGCCTCCGACGTGCTTGCGCTCAAGCCGCAGGGTGTCGTCTTCTCGCCCGGCCCAGGCGACCCTGTCCACAACGATGCGGCAGTAGCCACGGCGCGGGCGCTTATCGGGCAGCTGCCGCTGCTCGGCATCTGCCTCGGCCACCAGGTCGTGGCGCGCGCCCTCGGAGGCTCGACGTACAAGTTGAAGTTCGGCCACCGCGGCGGCAACCACCCGGTACAAGACCTGTTGACCGGCCGTGTCTACATCACCGCGCAGAACCACGGCTACGCCGTCGACCCCAACGGGCTGCCGGCGTCGCTCGAGGTGACGCACGTCAACCTGAACGATGGCACGGTCGAGGGCCTGCGCCATCGCGAAGCGCCTGTCATGACCATCCAGTACCACTCGGAAGCCTCCCCGGGGCCGCTCGATAACCGCTACGTATTCGACGAATTCCTCGCGCTGGTCGCAGAAGGGGGTACAGCAGGTGGCCGGTAGGCCCTCCAAGGTGATGGTCATCGGCAGCGGGCCCATCATCATCGGGCAGGCCGCGGAATTCGACTACGCCGGAACGCAGGCATGCCGCGCCCTTCGCGAGGAGGGCGTGACGACGGTGCTCGTCAACTCCAACCCCGCTACCATCATGACCGACGAGGAGACCGCCGACCGCGTCTATGTCGAGCCGCTGACACTGGAGGTGCTGGAGCGCATCATCGATGCGGAGCGCCCCGACGGGCTGCTGCCGACGCTCGGCGGGCAGACCGGCCTCAACCTGGCCGTCGAACTAGCCAACGCAGGTGTGCTAGACAGGTACAACGTGCGACTGCTCGGGACGCCGCTGGAAACGATACAGAAGGCGGAGGACCGCGAGCTTTTCCGCGACTTGCTGCGCTCGATCGGCGAGCCCGCGCCGCCAAGTGCGATAGCGCACAGCGCCGAGGAGGCGCGCGAAGCTGCGCTGCGCATTGGCCTGCCGGTAGCCGTTCGGCCTGCGTACACGCTCGGCGGTACCGGCGGCGGCTTCGTCACAACCATCGAAGAGCTGGAGCAGGTGGCTGCCGGAGGCATCGCCGCGAGCCCCATCGGGCAGGTGCTCATCGAACGCTCGCTCCAGGGGTGGAAGGAAATCGAGTACGAGGTGATGCGCGACTCCGCCGACACCTGCATCACCATCTGCAACATGGAAAACCTCGACCCAATGGGGGTCCACACGGGCGACTCCGTCGTGATCGCGCCGAGCCAGACGTTGTCGGACAAGGAGTACCAGATGCTCCGGTCGGCGAGCCTGCGCATCATCCGCGCGCTGGGCATCGAGGGTGGGTGCAACATCCAGTTCGCGCTGTCACCCCACCCCACCATTGGCGAGTCGCTGCGCGGCGAGCATCCAGAACCGATGCAGTACTACGTCATCGAGGTCAACCCTCGCGTCAGCCGCTCCTCGGCGCTGGCGTCCAAGGCAACGGGCTATCCCATCGCACGGGTGGCGGCCAAGATTGCCGTCGGGCGGCGGCTCGACGAAATACCGAATGCCGTCACTCAACGCACCAAGGCCGCCTTCGAACCCGCCCTCGATTACTGCGTCATCAAGATCCCCCGGTGGCCGTTCGACAAGTTCCCCACGGGCGACCGGATGCTGGGAACACAGATGAAGGCGACGGGCGAGGTTATGGCCATAGACCGCAGCTTCGAGGCGGCGCTTCAAAAGGCGGTGCGCTCGCTGGAGATAGGCGGGCGCTCGCTGATGTGGGAAGACCCCGCATGGGGCGCCCTGGACGTCGGAGAGTTGCCCCTAGGCGGGACGGACGTGCGGCTGTGGGCGCTGATGGCTGCCCTGCGCCGCGGCAGCTCCGTCGACGACCTTGCAAAGCTCAGCCACGTTGACCCGTGGTTCCTTGCCGGAATGCAGCGCATTGTTGAGATGGAGCGGCGATTGTTGGGCGAGGAGCTCACGCAAGACCTACTGCGTCAGGCCAAGCGCCTCGGCTTCGCCGACGAGTTCATCGGCATGCTCGCCGACCGGCTGGGGGAGCAGGTACGCGAGTTGCGCCGACAATGGAGCATTCGCCCCGTCTACAAGATGGTGGACACCTGCGCGGCGGAGTTCGAAGCGGCCACACCCTACTTCTACTCGTGCTATGACGAGGAGAACGAGGCGCTGCCGCTAAAGGGCAATCGCGCGCTCGTTATCGGCAGCGGGCCGATACGCATCGGCCAGGGAATCGAGTTCGACTACTGCTCCGTCCATGCAGCGTTTGCGCTGGACAGAGCAGATGTCGCCAGCATCATGGTCAACTCCAATCCAGAGACGGTCTCGACCGACTTCGACACGAGCGATCGCCTCTACTTCGAGTCGCTGGACGACGAGAGCGTGCGCGACATCTTGGAGAACGAGGCAGGTGACGATGAGCCACCGCCGAGCGTCGTCCAATTTGGCGGCCAGACGGCAATCAACTTGAGCCAGTCCCTTGACCGCGCAGGCTTTCCGCTGCTCGGCTCGACTGCGGAGGCCATCGACATCGCGTCTAACCGCGAACGTTTCGGCGAACTGATGGAGCGCCTGGGTGTCCCCCAGCCTCCCGGGGCCACCGTCATCTCCCTCGAAGAGGGGCTGAGCGTGGCAGAGCGGCTCGAGTTCCCGCTGCTGGTGCGGCCCTCCTACGTACTCGGCGGACGTGCGATGGAAATCGTCGAAGATGCAACGCATCTCGTACGCTACTTGAGTGCTGCGGTCGAGGCCGGCCAGGGGCGCCCCATCCTCATCGACAAGTACTTCGGCGGGATGGAGGTGGAGGTGGACGCCGTATGCGACGGCGAGTCGGTCGTCATACCGGGCATCATGCAGCACGTCGAACGCGCCGGCGTCCATTCCGGCGACTCGATGGCTGTCTACCCCGCGTTCAGCCTGACGGAGCACGAGGTGGAGGCACTGGTCGACTACACCACGCGCATCGGGCTCGGGCTCGACGTACGCGGCCTTATGAACATTCAGTACGTCATCATGGACCAAGGTACCGAGCACTCAGAGATATACGTCATTGAGGTCAACCCTCGGGCGAGCAGGACCATCCCTTTTATCACCAAGGTCACCGGCCTGCCGATGGTGCAGATGGCGACGAACGTCATGTTGGGCCAGTCGCTCGAAAACCAGGGCTACATCAGCGGCCTCGCGCCGTCGAGGCCACTCTTCGGCGTCAAGGCGCCCGTCTTCTCCATGTCCAAGCTTGGCGGCGTCGATACCTACCTTGGACCGGAGATGAAGTCGACGGGCGAGGTAATGGGGATCGACGAGAGTGAGCACGCGGCGATGGCCAAGGCGCTCATGGCCGCCTCTCTCATGCTCCCAGCCAAAGGCTCGCTCCTCGTCACCATTGCCGACCGTGACAAGCCAAGCGCGGTGTCGTGGCTCAAGGAGCTTGGCACGATGGGCTACCGCCTCTACGCAACGAGCGGCACAGCAGCTCTCATTGAGGGGCTGGGCATCCCCGTCACGACGGTGAACAAAGCGGGCGAGCCTGAGCCCAACGCCTTCTCCATCGTCCAAGGCGGCGTGGTCAACGGAGTAGTCAACACCATCGCCGAGGTATCTGCCTCGCTGCGCGACGGCTTTGAGATACGGCGTGCGGCAACGGAGCGGCGCATCCCCTGCTACACCTCCATTGACACTGCACGGGCTGCGGTGGAGGCGCTGACACGAGCGGGCCAGCATATTCACATTGCAACGACGCCTGAGTATGTCGACGGCCTACCCAACCGGCGCTAGACTCGAAAGAGAGCAAGTGTGAGCGACCAACCCGAGAGCACCCCACAGGTAAAGCCATCGAGGCCGCGGCGTCGTAGGGGGCGGCGCGGCGCTTCCGACGCGCAAGAACCCACGAACGGCGCAGTCACCCCCCCTCAGACCGACGAGGCCGCGCCCGCGCCCAAGCCGTCGCGGCGCCGGCGCCCACCACGCGCGGCGGCACAGGATGCGCCTCCGCCCGCAGAGGAGCAAGCAGCAAGCGTGCCCGAGGCGCCCGTGAAGAAGACCTCAACCCGCCGCCGGCGCTCACCGCGCACGACTGCACAGGAAGCGCCTCCACCCGCAGAGGGGCAAACAGTGAGCGTGCCCGAGGCGCCTGCGAAGACGACCTCGGCGCGGCGCCGGCGCTCATCGCGTGCAGCAGCACACGAAGCGCCGGCTCCAGCACCTCGCGCGGGTGTCAGAGCGCAGACAGCAGGCCAAAAGCGCAGCCGCCGCAAACAAGCGGGGCCCGACGAGACCAGCGACGTTTCCTTCATGCACGGGAGCGAGCAGGAGTTCGCCAAGATGCTCGACTACTACGGCGTTCCCTACCTGTACGAACCGCGCTCCTTCCCGCTCAGGTGGGAGGGCAACCGCGTCGTCGAAATGTTCTCGCCCGACTTCTACCTGCCTGAGCAGGACCAGTACTTCGAACTGACGACCATGAAGCAGAACCTGGTCACGACGAAGAACCGCAAGCTGCGCCAGCTGCGCGAGCTGTACCCCGAAATCAACATCCAGCTGCTCTACCGCCGCGACTACGTGCGCTTGCTCGGCCGCTACGGCTACGGGCCGTTGGCCGAGGCGGAGGTCAAGGGCATCGAACGTGTCCTGTTCACGCGCGAGCAGATCTCGGAAAAGGTGACGGAGCTGGCGCAGCGAATCGAGGCCGACTACGCAGGAAACGCGCCGGTGCTGGTCGGCATCCTGCGCGGCGCGTTCGTCTTCACCAGCGACCTCATCCGGGCCATGGAGGAGCACACGGTCGAGGTGGCGTTCATGAGCGTCTCGCGCTTCCGGGGCGAGCACGGCGGTGAGGTCGACGTGACGCGCGACATCGACCTGAGCATCGAGGGCCGGCACGTCATCCTCGTGCAGGGCATCATCGACACCGGAATGACACTGCGCCCCATCATGCAGCACGTGCAGGACAAGGGGCCCGCGAGCCTGGAGATATGCGCGATGTTCGACAAGCGCGCGCGCCGTGTGGTGGACATCGGCGCACGCTATACGGGATTCGAGGTGCCCGACGAGTTTGTCGTCGGCTACGGTTTGGACTATAACGAGCAATACCGCAACCTGCCCTACCTGGCATCGATGCGGGTGATTGAGCCCAAGGCCGTCGCGCAGCGCTAGCGCGGCGCCAACCCACCGCAGTGGAGGAGCGCACACGCAATGAGGAATGAACAGACCCGCAGTATCACCATTTTCCTGTCCGTGGCGCTGGTCGTCGTAGCGATTCTGGCGTTCACCTTGGACTGGCATGAAGTCATAGGGCCGCTAAGCATCATCGGGGCGGTCGTCTGCGCGGCCATTGGCGGCAGCACGATGTTCAGGTCGCCGTAGCACCATCCATTCGCTGTCGCCCGTAGCGGCACACCTCGAGCAGGCAACACTCGACGCAGCGCGGCTCATGCTTGCGGCACGTGGATGCCGCGTGGACATCCAGCAGCGCATGAAACTCGTTATACAGCCGCGCATCGAGCGGCAGATTCTCCTCGAAGAGGCGTTGGTAGCCCTCATACGTCGGATGCAGCACTTCGATCGGCAACCGCTCCAGGATGCGCATCGTGTAGGCGTCAATGACGAACGACGGCAGTCCGGCAACGTAGAGCACGAGCACGTCCGCTGTCTCCGGGCCAATGCCGTGGACGCCAAGCAGTTCGGCGCGCAGCGCCTTGGCGTCCCACTCGCCCAGACGGGCAAAGTCGTCGTCAATATGGCGTAGCCACTCGACCACCGCCTTCAGCTTCTTGGCCTTGGCGTTGAAGTAGCCGCTCGGGCGGATGAGCTGGGCGAGACGCTCCTGCCGCATGTCCCTGATCCCCTGCGGCTTGAGCGCACCCGCGGCCCTGAGATTGTCCAGCGCCCTCTCGGCGTTGCTCCACGCGCTGTTCTGCGTCAGGATAGCGCCGGCAACGACCTCGAACGGGGTGTCGCCCGGCCACCAGTGCTGCGGTCCGTACTCCTCGAAGAGCCGTTCATAGACCTCGGTTAGCAGCCGCGCGGCGGGGGCAGGTCGTGCCATGCGCCCGATGCTACCAGTCAGCTGCGCTTGGTACACTGAGGACGCATGAGCACCTTTATCCAGCGGCTGGACGACGCCGCCACACGCAACCGCAGCCTCCTGTGCGTGGGCCTAGACCCCTTGCTCGCCGCGATGCCCATCGACAGCATCGCCGAATTCAACCGCGCCATCATTGCAGCGACGAGCGACCTCGTATGTGCCTACAAGCCACAGTGGGCGTTCTACGAGGCTGAGGGCATTCCCGGCATCGAGGCGCTGCAGGCCACCATCGAGGCCGTGCCGGATGGCATACCGGTTCTGCTCGACGCCAAGCGCGGCGACATGGACAACACCTCGCGGGCATATGCCAGAGCCGCCTTCGAGACGTGGGGCGCGGACGCCCTGACGGTGAACCCATACCAAGGACGGGACGCCGTCCAGCCGTATCTCGACTATCCGGAGAGGGGCGTGTTCGTGCTTACGCGCACGTCCAACCCCGGTGGCGCCGAGTTCCAGGATCTCCGGGTGCATGGCGCGGCCGGCGAAGGCCCACTCTATGAAGAGGTCGCACGGAAGGCGGTTGCCTGGAACGATAACGGCAACGTCGGGCTCGTCGTCGGCGCGACAGTCCCGGACGAACTCGCCCGGGTGCGGAACATCGTAGGCTCAATGCCTATCCTCGTCCCCGGCATCGGCGCGCAAGGCGGCGACCTCGAAGCGTCGGTACGCAACGGCGTCGACGCCGACGGACGCCGCGTGCTCATCTCCGCCTCCCGAAGCGTGATCTACGCGTCGAAGGGCGGGGACTTCGCGGATGCCGCGCGCGCCGAGGCGGAGCGGTTGCGCGACGCCGTCAACGCCGAGCTCGAACGAATGGGCAAGCCATGGCGGTAGATTTCCACCTCGGCGACGTGCTGACGCTGCGCAAGCTGCACCCCTGCGGCGGACGCACGTGGCGCGTCGAGCGCCTGGGCGCGGACATAGGCATTCGTTGCCTCACGTGCGCCCACTACGTTCTGCTATCAAGGCGCAAGCTCGCACAGAGCATCAAACAGCGCGCAGCGGCCTCTTCCAGCTAACCCCACCTCCTCTCCCGCTGGGAGAAGGCCGGGGTGAGGGCCATTGCCAAGGCGAAGGAGTGCCCCACTTTGTTCTATATTTCACAATAGATTGTGAAAACCTATTGCAACGAATCTCGAAGTATGGTAACGTAATCCGTAGAAACCAAAATGACGCACCGAGAGGTATAGGAGGAAGGCACTATGTTCAAGACCATCGCAGACACCGTGGGGGACGTCCTCGTGGCCCAGGCGGCGCAATACGCGCGCGCTACGGGCTACACGCCCGAAGAGCTCACGCGCGCGCTGCCCAAGAACGTCACCGTCCTGCGCATCGAGCAGACCGGACAGGCTGAGCAGGTCGACGCCGCCAAGGCCGCGTAACCAAGGCTCTCCCGCACGACAGCAAGCATTCGCCCCGGCCCAACACCGGGGCGTCTTGCTGCGCGTTGCGTTATGGCGCCATGATGCGACAATGCGCCCATACGACGCCGGGCGCAGGAGGCCGAGAGATGACGACGACGGAATGGGGCGCAATCTACAAGGAACTCGGGGCACGCCCCATCATCAACGCCATTGGCAGCCTCACACTGCTTGGCGGCTCAACGCCGCCACCTGAGGTAACGGATGCCATGGAGGCCGCTGCGTCCGCTTACGTCCCACTGACGGAGCTAGAGGAGCGCGCGGGCGCATACATCGCCGAGGCGCTCAACGTGCCTGCGGCCTATGTCACCTCCGGCGCAGGCTCCGCACTCACCCTCGCCACCGCCGCGTTCATGGCAGGCGACGACGACGACAGGATTCAGCAGCTGCCAGACACGACGGGCATGCGCAACGAGATACTGATTCAGCGGCGCCAGCGCTACTGGTACGACCGCTGCCTGGAGCTGGCGGGGGCGCGCATCGTCGAGTTCGGCTCCGACGATGGAACCACCGCGGGGGACCTCGAGCGCGCCATCAGCGAGCGGACGGCGGCCGTCCACTACTACATGGTCGAGGAGGCGCTCGATCCCGCCGCGCTGTCGCTGGAGGAGACGATTCGTGTCGCCAAGGCCGCTGGCGTGCCGGTGATGGTCGACGCAGCGGGCCAGGTCTACCCGCTGGATAACGTCGGCAAGTACGTGCGGATGGGCGCATCCTTCCAGTGCATCGCCGCCAAGTACATCGGCGCGCCCCAATCGACCGGCCTCGCCCTGGGCGACGCTGAGACGATACGCAAGCTATCCCTCCAGACGTTCGTCAGCTACGAGGGCCGACGCATACGCGGCGTCGGCAGGCCGCAGAAGATCGACCGGCAGGAAATCGTCGGCGTCGTTGCCGCCGTGCGCCGCTGGATGACGCTTGACCACGAGGCGCGCCTCGCCGACGCCGAGCGAAAGAGCGATGCGCTTGTCGAGCGGCTTCAGGGTATCGATGGGCTCGAGGCGCGGATGATCGACAACATCGTGGGCCATCACCCATTCGGCGTGCGCATCGAGTGCAACCCCGCGGTTGCGGGCAAGGGCCTGCACGCCGTCGTCGACGAGCTCAAGGCGGGCGACCCTCCGATCTGGACGCGCGTTCGCGCAGGCGAGTCGCACATGGACATCCACGTCTTCGGCCTCAAAGACGGCGAGGCGGAAGTCGTCGGCGACCGCATCGCCGCACTGTTCGGGTAGGGCGCCGCCCTACACCACTCCGACCGCCTCGTGGAGCAGCGCGAGCGTCTCGCTATTCTCCTCGAGCGTGAAGCCGTCGACGGCGGGCTTGAGGTCGCCGGTCGTGCCGTCGACGACGCCTAGCTCGACGCAGCGGCGCACCCAAGCGGCCTCCTCCTCGATGCGCGGCAGCAAGTTGGTCCCCGTGAGCTGCGAGAGCGCGGCGACGAGGCCGTAGCCGCCCCAGTTGGAGACGGAGGCGATGACGGGCTCGGCGCAGGTTGCCACTGCCGGCTGCTGCGGCAGCTTGTCGAAGGTCGGTATCTGTTCGGCAAAGTTGCCCATGCCGATCTCGTTGCCGCCGTCGCCGATGCCAATGCTGATGGCGTGGGTAGCGAAGAGCGCATCCGCCTTGGCGGTGTACTCGGAGATATCGAGGCCGCGCATGTTGCGGTAGAGGCCGTCGGCGGACGCGCCGCAGCGCTCGATGGACACGAGCACCGAGGGCCGCAGCCGCGCCAGGAGACTGCGCGCAAAGGCGGCGCTCTCCAGCGCGTCGGCGATCGGAAAGTCGACGACCTCCGTGCCGGCGGCGAGGTCGCGCATCGCCTCGGCGCCGTACGAATCCGTCACGTAGGACACGCCGTAGCCAAGCTCCTGCAGCGCCCGGCCTATCGCGAGCGCGCCGGGTGGACCGTCCGTCTCTATCGCCTTGCCGGACAGGATGTAGAAGCCGGTGACGATGAGCACCTGCCCCGGGTTATCGAGCAGTAGCTGCGCGGCACGCGTGCAGTAGTCATCGGCGATGAACGGACGCAGCGACGAGATATTGCGCCCGTCGCGCCGCAGGACGATGTCCTCTATCGCGCCCACGCCACTAGCCCGCAGCGGCAGTTTGGCCAATGGAACTCATCAGCTGTCCGTAGCCGGTGATCGGTGCGCCGTAGCCCAGCGCGCGCAGCGTCGCCCAGATGGTCGCCTGGTTCGACGTGACGACCGGCCTGCCCAGTTCGGCTTCGAGCGCCTCCGCTACCTCCATCGCGCGCCAGTTGGTGCAGGAGAGGAAGAACGCGTCAACGTCGCGGGCGAGGTGCTCGCGGGAAAAGGCGGCTATCTGCTCCGGCGTCTGGTTGCCGATGTCGAGGTTGGCGACGAGCTGCTGGCCGGCCATGCTCGCGACGTCGAAGCCCTCCGCCTGGAGGAAGCGGGTTAGCCGCTCGTTGATGGAGTCGATGTAGGGCGTGACGACGGCAACGCGCGTTGCGCCGACCTCGCGGAGCGCGGCGATGACGGCGGGCGTCGTGCCAACGGCGGGCAGGTCGTCCGCCGCTGCGGTGATGCGCGCCAGCAGCAGCTCGTCGTAGCCCGGCCCCCCAAGGAAGCTGCCGCTGGTGCAGGCGTAGGAGATGACGTCTACGCCGGCGGTGGCCACCAACCGCGCCGCCGCCTCGGCGTCCTCGTTCATCTGCTCCAGCATCTCCGGCGTCGTGTCCACCAGCCAGACGCGGCCCGTGTGGACGGAGATCTCACCCGCTGCGCTTCCGTTGAGCTGCGATGCGACGAGTTGAAAGTCGTACTCGACGGTCGAGTTGGACGACGGAACGATGAGTCCTACGCGCTTGCGCGGAGTGTCCATGGCGCGCCTCCCTACGATGGTTGGGGCAACTATACCCTACCCATCGCAATTCTCGCGCACCCTCATCGTCCCCGCGCAGGCCGGGATCCACCTGCCCAACGTGGGGGCTAGGTGCGGTGAAGGACAACGACGGGAATGGAGCGGTCGCCGGCCTTCTGCTGATACTCGGCAAATATGGGGCTGCGCGCGGCTTGTATGGCGTAGATGCGGTCGCGCTCTTCGCCCTCCAGGGTCGAGGCGGTTGCCTCGTACGCCTCTTCGCCCACCTCGACGGTGACGCGCGGGTTCGCGACCAGGTTGTGGTACCAGTCGGGGTGGGTCGGCGCGCCCGCCTTGGAGGCAAAGACGAGCAGGCGGTCACTGTCAGCCAAGCAGACCAGCGGGGTCACGCGCTCGTTGCCTGACTTGGCGCCGGTGGTGTGGAGCAACAGCAGCGTCGCGTTCTCGAACCGTCCGCCGACCCTGCCGCCGTTGGCGCGGAACTCCGCGATGATCTGGGCGTTCCTGTCGTTCTGTTCGTTCGCACTCGTCATATGACGTCTCCTTGAGGCTCAAAGCTGCACCCGCCTAAAGTAGCGAGCATAGGCCTGCCAAACTGGACCAACGTACGAATGGAAGTATGGTTGCTGGCGACCCGGACCGGATTTGAACCGGCGCTCTCCTCCTTGACAGGGAGGTGTGTTAAACCAGGCTACACCACCGGGCCGCGGAACACCCTCAGGATAGCAGACGCAGCCCCCGATCCGCCACCCGCGCGCCATCCCCTGGTCGTCGCGCCGCCGCTCCCCTTCGTCAGTCCGCCCAGGCGGGGGCCAGGGGCGGTGGGGCGCCGAGCGGGGGCCTCCACCCCCTCCCTCGTCGAACGAGAGAAGGCGGGGGTAAGGGTCTTTGCCTCTACCCCTCCATCGCGCCGAAGAGGAGGCAGGCGTTTTGGCCGCCGAAACCGAAGGAGTTGGAGAGGACAGTGCGGACGGGAGCGCGGCGCGATTCGTTGGGGACGTAGTCAAGGTCGCAGTCGGGGTCGGGGGTTGTGTAGTTGATCGTGGGGTGAATGACGCCGGTGTGGATGGTCTGAATGCTGGCAATGGCCTCCATCGCACCCGCGCCGCCCAGTGCGTGGCCGATCATCGACTTGGTCGAGCTGATGGGCACGCGGTAGGCGTCGTCGCCCAATGCACGCTTGATGGCCCTGGTCTCCGACGCGTCGTTGAGCGGCGTCGACGTGCCGTGCGCGTTGACGTAGTCGATGTCCGACGGCGAGAGGCCTGCGTCGCGCAGGGCGGCGCTGATGGCGCGCGCCGCGCCTGCGCCATCGTCGTCCGGCTGGAACTGGTGGTTGCCGTCGGACGAGAGGCCGTAGCCGAGCACCTCGGCGAGGGGGGTTGCCCCTCGCTCGCGGGCGTGCTCCAGCGATTCGAGGATGAGGATGCCCGCGCCCTCCGCTGGCACGAAGCCGTCGCGGTCAGCGTCGAAGGGGCGGCTGGCAGAAGGCGGGTCGTCGTTGCGGGCGGTGAGCGCGCGCATGACGCTGAAGCCGGCGAGGCCGAGCTGGCTGATGCCCGCCTCCGTTCCCCCGGAGATGACGACGTCGGCAGCGCCGCGCTGGATGAGCGCTGCACCGTCGCCTATTGCCTGTGTGGAGGCAGCGCAGGCGGTGATGATGGTGCTGCACGGACCGAGTGCGCCAAAGAAGCGGCTGACGTTGGCGGCGGCCATGTTGGGAAGTGTCATGGGGAAGAAGAAGGGCGAGATGCGCATTCCGCCGCGCTCGACCAGGACACGCATCGCAGCGTCGATGTCGGGGTAGCCGCCATTGCCGTTGCCAAGAATGGTCGCGGTGCGCTCGCCGTCGATGGACGCATCGGCCAGCCCGGCGTCGCGCATCGCCTCCTGAGCCGCGGCGACGGCGAGCTGGGAGAAGCGCGACATGCGGCGCGACTCGCGCCGCTCGATGTAGCGGTCCGGGTCGAAATCGCTCACCTCTCCCGAAACGCGGCAGGGGTAGTCGGTGGGATCGGCAAGCATCATGGGGCCGATGCCGGAGCGTCCGACGACCAGCCCGTCCCAGAACTCCGCAACCGACTCGCCCAGCGGGGTCATGGCGCCCATACCTGTGACGACAACTCGGCTGCGGGCGTCGCTCATCCTACCCTCATCACTGCGGCATGGGGGTCGAACTCGGGATAGCGCTCTGCGTCCTGGCCGTACCACACCTCGAGCGCCTCCGCCACGACGAACAGCGAACCCGTCACGACAACCGAGTCCTGACTTTGCGCGGCTACCAGCGCAGCCTCGAGCGCCTGCTCAACGCCGGCGCGCGGCTCGGCGGCAACGCCCGCCCGGCGGAATACGGCAGCAGCATCGTCCGGGTCGGCAGAGCGCGGGTGGCGCGAGGCGCACGTGATGACGACGCTCGCGGCGGGAGCGATCTCAGCAGCCATGCCCGGCAGATCCTTGTCGGATGAGCAGCCAAAGACGACGAATAGGCGCCCCGGCGGAAGGTAGTCGGCCACCGTTTGGCGCAACCGCGCGATGGAATCGACGTTGTGCGCCCCATCGAACACGACAAAGGGGTGGCGGCCCACAACCTGAAACCGCCCGTCCCAACGCACCGTTCGCATGCCCTGCGTGATGGCCTGAGCGCTGATCGCCGGGTCTAGTGCACGAACGGCAGCGAGCGCCGTCGCCGCGTTCTCCTGCTGGTGTGCGCCGAGCAGGGCAACGTCCGCATCGATGGTCTCGCCGCCGAGCGTGAAGGTGAGGGACTGGGTGGTGAGGTCGTGGCCGCGCGCCTCCCACGTCACGTCTCTCGCGGCATAGCGCGCGTACGCGCCGCGCTCTTCAATCGCGCGGGCGACGACGACGGCAGCCTCCTCACACAGCGGCGCGACCACGGCTTGCGCGCCCGGCTTGATGATGCCCGCCTTCTCCGCGGCAATCGCCCCGACGGTGCGGCCGAGAACGGCGGTGTGGTCAAGGCTAATGGAGGTAATGACGGCAACGTCGGCATCGGCGACGTTGGTCGAATCGAGCCTACCGCCAAGCCCCACCTCAAGCACCTGAACGTCGACGGCCTCGCGGCGGAACGTCTCGAAGGCCATCGCCGTCAGCACCTCGAACGTCGACGGCCAGCCGAGGCCGTCTTCGGCCATCGCCTCGGCATGGGGCCAGACCGCGTCCATCGCCGCAACGAACGACTCGGGCGAAACGGGCGCGCCGTCGACGCGGATACGCTCGCGGAAGGTGTGCAGGTGCGGCGACGTGAAGAGGCCGACGCGCTTGCCATCGGCGTGCAGGATGCTCGCCGTCATTGCTGAGACAGAGCCCTTGCCCTTGGTTCCGGCGACCTGAATAACCGGCGTGCTGCGCTGGGGATTGCCGAGGCGCCGCGCCAGCTCCGTCATCCTCGTGAGGTCGGTCTTAACCGCAGGCGCACCCGCACCCACCAACCGCTCCACATCGACGAGACTGAGCAGGCGGTGGAGCGCGCTGTCGTAGACGCTGGATGGAGTAGAAAGGGAAGGCTCGCTCACCGTGTCCTCACCTAGCAGCGTACCAAAGGGGACGCGCGCGGCCTAGGGGTTCCGGCGGACTGGACGCAACGCAGGCGGTCCGCGGGCGCGCAGGTGAGGTACAGCATCCTGTGGATTGGCGGAGACAATCCCCAAATCTTGGGGATTCACTCTTGGTTGCGCTCCGCCCGCTCCCTATAATGGCGCGCCATACCATCAGGTGTCCCGAATGGCCTTCACGCACCTCCACGTCCACACCGAGTACAGCATGCTCGACGGCCTCAGCCGCATCGACGCGCTGGTCAAGCGCGCCAAGGAGCTGGGGATGGACGCGCTTGGCCTGACCGACCACGGCGGGATGCATGGAGCGGTAGATTTCTACGAGGCGTGCGTGGACGTGGGTATCAAGCCCATCCTCGGCTGCGAGCTCTACGTCGCCTCAAGGAGCCGCCTGGACAAGCGTACCGTTGACAAGAACCCCTTCCACCTCACCGTCCTTGCCCGCAACCAGCAGGGCTACCGTAACCTCACCAACCTCGTCACCAAGTCGCACCTGGAGGGCTTCTACTACAAACCGCGCGTCGACCACGAACTGCTGGAGGAGTACGCGGACGGCCTCATCGTGCTCTCGGGCTGCCCGAGCAGCGAGCTGTCGGAACTGCTCGTAGCGGGCGATATGAAGCGTGCGGAGGAGCTGGCGCGCTGGAGCAAGGACACCTTCCCCAGCTTCTATCTCGAACTTCAGCGTCACGAGAACCTCGACTTCCTCGAGCGGCTGAATCAGGGCCTGCTCAACCTGGCCGACAAGCTCGATATCCCCATCGTGGCGACAAACGACCTGCACTACGTCCAGCAGGAGGACGCGCCGCTCCAAGACGTCATGGTCTGCATTCAGACCAACACCAACACGTCCGACGAGAAGCGGCTGAAGATGTCGGACGAGTCGTACTACCTCAAGAGTCCGGAAGAGATGGAGTACCTGTTCGCTGACCTGCCTGAGGCGCTCACCTCGACGGAGCGTATCGCGGAGTCGGTGGACCTCGCGTTGGACTTCTCGACGCTGCACCTACCCGAGTACATGCCGCCGGAAGGGACGGACTCGGACTCCTACCTTCGCCGGCTGTGCTGGGAAGGGTTCAGCGAGCGCTACGGCGAGGGAACCGGGGAGCAACGCGAGCGGCTGTCCTTCGAATTGGACGTCATCTCACAGACGCGCTACCCGAACTACTTTCTGGTGGTGTGGGACATCGTGGAGTTTGCGCGCCGCGAGGGCATCATATTCGGCGTGCGCGGCAGCGCGGCCTCGTCGATTGCCCTCTACTGCCTAGGGGTCACAGAGATAGACCCACTCGCGTACCGCCTCGTCTTCGAGCGCTTCCTCAACAACGAGCGCAAGGAGATGCCGGATATCGACCTCGACTTCCAGGACGACCGGCGCGACGAGGCCATCCGGTACGTCGTCGACAAGTACGGGCAGGAACACGTCGCGCAGATCATTACGTTCGGCACCCTTGGCGCAAAGGCGGCGATACGCGACGTTGGCCGTGCGCTCGGCATGCAGTACGCCGACGTCGACCGCATCGCACGGCTCGTCCCAACGCGCCTCGGCATAACGCTCGAACGCGCCTTCGAAGAGTCGCCGGAGATGCAGGAGGCGTACGAAGGCGACGCCCTGTTGCGCGAACTGATAGACACCGCACGGAAGCTGGAAGGCACGGTGCGCAACGCGAGCACCCACGCGGCCGGCCTTGTCATCTCGAGCTCGCCTCTTACCGACTACTTGCCGCTCCAGCGCCCGTCGAAGGGCGATGAGACGTCCATCGCAATGACGCAGTACGCGATGGAGCCCGTCGCAAAACTGGGCCTACTGAAGATGGACCTCCTTGGCCTCATCAACTACACCATCCTCGCCAAGACAATCGCCTTGGTGCACAAGCGCACGGGAGAGGACTTGGAACTGAGCCGTATCCCCTTCGACGACCCGAAGACGTACGAGCTGCTGGGTTCGGGGGAGACGACGGGCATCTTCCAGGTTGAATCGGCTGGGATGCGCCGCTACATCAAGGACCTCAGGCCGGCCTCGCTCGGCGAGCTGGCGGCGATGATCGCGCTCTACCGTCCGGGGCCAATGGAGCACATCCCGCGCTTCATTGACTCCAAGTACCAGCGTGTGCCAGTTGAGTATCCCCACCCCGTGCTGAAGGACATCCTTGACGAGACGTACGGGGTCATCGTCTACCAAGACCAGGTGCTGATGATCATGCGGACGCTTGCCGGCTATTCGCTGGGCGAGGCGGACATCGTGCGCAAGGCGATGGGCAAGAAGATACGCGAGCTGATGGTGCAGGAGCGCGAGCGCTTTATCGAGGGCGCGGCACAGAACAACTACGACCGCGCAATCGCTGAGCAGGTATTCGACCTCATCGAACCGTTTGCAGGGTACGCGTTCAACAAGGCGCACAGCGTCTCCTATGCCGTGGTCGCCTATTGGACGGCGTACTTCAAGGCCAACTATCCCCTCGAGTTCATGGCGTGCCTCCTCAATGCCTACGGCGGCGCGAGCGACCGCCTTGCCGCCATCGTTGCAGAGTGCGAGAGGCTCAACATCGAGGTGCGCCCGCCAGACGTGAATTCGTCGGGCGTCGACTTCACGACGGCGTTCGTCGACGGCGCGCCGCAAATCCTGTTCGGGCTAGCGTACGTGAAGAACGTCGGCGCAACGGCCGTCGAAGAGATGGTGACCGAGCGCGGTAGCAACGGCCGGTTCACGAGTATCGAGGACTTCTGCCGCCGCGCGGGCGTTGGGATGGCCAACCGCCGCGCGTTGGAGAGCCTCATTCGCGTCGGTGCACTCGATTCGCTCGGCAAGCGGGGCCGGTTGCTGGCCAGCATCGACAGCCTCGTCAATCTGCTACAGCGCGAGGCGCAGTTGCGCGACTCCGGCCAGACCAACATGTTCAATTTGTTCGGCGAGTCTGCGCCTCCTCCGATGATCGGCATCGAACTTCCGGAGGCGGACGAGCCGTCGGCGCGCGAGGTGGCCGCGTGGGAGCGAGAATTGATGGGCGTCACGTTCAGTGAAACCGACCTGGGCGCGCTCTTCCGCAATGCTCCCGCCGAGGCCGTGTTGTCGCGTGAGGACATCGAGAACGAGCAAGAAGGCACGAAGGTGCTACTCGTGGGTCAGGTGGCATCCGTGCGCATGACCTACAACCGCCAGCAACAGCGGATGGCGTTCGTCGTGCTGACGCTTCAAAGCGGCTCCGTCGACGTCGGAATCAACAGCCGCGC
>DAOUJX010000074.1:0-2612 GCA_034422075.1 Dehalococcoidia bacterium | reverse complement strand
ACGAGGCAGTTGCGATGGACTTCGGCACGGGGGTGCTGAAGATTACCCCTGCACACGACCCTCACGACTACGAGATCGGCAAGCGGCACGGGTTGCCGGAGGTCAATGTCCTCAATCCGGACGGATCAATGAATGACGAGGCGGGGCCGTACACAGGCATGGAACGCTTCGCTGCTCGCAAAGCCATCGTTGCGCAGTTGGAGCGCGAGGGGCTGCTCGAAAGCGTAACGCCGCACGTCCATGCAGTAGGACACTCGCAGCGCTCGGGCGTTCCGGTTGAGCCGATGGTCAGCACCCAATGGTTCGTCGACGTTGCGCCGATGGCAAAGCGCGCGCGCGAGGCAGTCGAAAGCGGTGCAATCGAGATCGTGCCCGAACGCTTCAAGGCCACCTACGACAGTTGGCTGAGGGACATCCGCGACTGGTGCATCAGCCGCCAGCTGTGGGGGGGGCACCGCATCCCCGTCTGGTATTGCGACGACTGCCGGCACGTCACCGTGGCGGTGGACGACGCCGACCGATGCGACTCGTGCGCGTCATCGCACATCAGCCAGGACGAGGATGTTCTCGACACCTGGTTCTCCTCGGGTCTGTGGCCGCACTCGACGCTTGGCTGGCCAGACGACACGGACGACTTGCGCTACTTTTACCCCGGCTCAGTCATGGAGACGGGCTACGACATCCTCTTCTTCTGGGTCGCGCGGATGGTCATGCTCGGCTTGGAGAACATGGACGATGTGCCGTTCCAGCGCGTCTACCTCCACGGGATGGTGCGCGACGCCTACGGGCAGAAGATGAGCAAGTCGCGCGGGAACGTCATCGACCCGCTGGAAGCAAGCGATCGCTACGGGACGGATGCCCTACGGTTCGCGCTTGGCGCGGGCTCCGCGCCCGGCAATGACATGCGGCTGAGCGACGACCGCCTCGAGGCGGGCCGCAACTTCGCCAACAAGATTTGGAACGCCGCGCGATTCGTCCTCAGCGTGCTCGAGGGGGGCGAACTGGCCGGCTGGCACGGTGCGCCGCCACGCGAGCATCGGGAGGATAGGTGGATACTGGGCCGGCTCGATCAGGTCGCCGCGGAAGTGCGAGAGAGCATCGAGGCGTTCCAGCTGGGCGAGGCGCAGCGCACGCTGCACGACTTCATCTGGGGCGACTACTGTGACTGGTACATCGAATTGGCCAAGGTGCGGATGCGCGCTGGCGACGGCGCGGCCAAGGTGGTGCTGGCGCACGTGCTGGAGCGGTCGCTGCGCCTTCTGCACCCCTTCATGCCATTCGTCACCGAAGAAGTGTGGCAGCACTTGACGGCGGCGCTGCCGAGAGAGAGCGGCGCGCACGAGTCCATCATGATAGCCCCGTACCCTGCACCGTCGGGCGTCCCGGTAGACGCACAGGCGCTTGCCGACATCTCGCTGGTGACAGAGGTGGTACGCGCGATACGGAACGTGCGCGCGGAGTTTCGCGTCGCGCCGTCGCAGCCATTGGACGCACGCATCGAAGCGCCCGAGGCGGAGCACGATGCGATAGCAGGTGAAGCGGACGCCATCAAGCAGTCGGCTTCGGTTGGCCGAATCGAGTTTGGTGCAAGCGGGCCCTCGCAAGGAAGCGTCAGACTCGTCGTGCAGCGGACGGTGGTCGCACTGTCGATGGCAGGCGTCGTTGACATGGCGGCTGAAACGGCACGCCTCCAAGCGGAAGCCGACGAGACGGCTCGGCGCGTTAGCAGCCTCGAGGCGCAGCTAACCAACGATGCGTTTGTGAGCAAGGCGCCTGCCGAAGTAGTCGAGCGCGAGCGGCAGCGGCTGGAAGTCGGTCGAGCGCGTCAGGCACGTCTTGGCGAGCTGCTTGCCGACTTGGCTTCCTAGCGCGCAACTGGTCGCGTACGCCATAGAGGAGGTGCAGTCGAATGGAACGGCGTAGCCTACACGGAGACATTCTCAAGACGGCGTCATGGACGCTGGAGGTGGCGGACACGTCACGAACCGTCATTCTCAGCGGCTACACGGCGCGAGAGCATGGAACGCTCGCTGAGCAGACGGCGGACATACTGCGGACGCTTGGCGGAAGGCTTACCGACTACGGCCTCTCACCCTCGGACATCTGCTATTGGGACATGGTTTGCGACTGGTCAGTAACCGACGACGATGTCATGGCCGACGTCATCCCCCAATTGCAGGGGTTCTTCGGAACAGCCGAGCCGCTGCCCGCAGCGGGAATTCTCAAGTACGCCCGCCTGTTCCGCGGCAAGCTCATAGAGATGGAAATGGTCGCATTTGAATAGCGAGCGCAGCAATCTCTCGGAACGGCGGCTGCTCGAAGCGCCGGGCGGCAGAGCCAGCGGCCTCGTACAGGCAGGGCGCGTGTTCTGCGAGATGATACGCGGCTACCGCGCACTGCACTTCGTCGGACCGTGTGTCACCATTTTCGGCTCGGCGCGCATAGAGGAAGGCCATCCCCACTACGAACTGGCGCGTGCGACGGGGGCAGCGCTGGCACTGGAAGGATTCACGGTGATGACGGGCGGCGGGCCGGGCATCATGGAAGCGGCACTGCGAGGCGCAAAGGAGGCTGGAGGCACCACCGTCGGCGTGGGCATCGACTTGCCTATG
>DAOUJX010000073.1:0-14796 GCA_034422075.1 Dehalococcoidia bacterium | reverse complement strand
CCTTCCTGCAGGACCCGCAGGGCGCGCACTTCGCCATCATTCAATTCGCGCCCTCATCCTAACTGGCGCAGCCGCGCCACCTGGGGAGCGGACGTTGGCGGCGGCGGCCTCTTTGGCGTAGGCTGCGCCAAACCCAAGGAGGCGCTGTCATGCAAGCGAAGGACGGTGCGCGTGCTGCATTGGAGCGTGTGCGGGAGCGGCTCATCGGCGTGAGCCATACCCTCCACGCTCACCCCGAGATCGCCTACGAGGAAGAGCGGTCGGCTGAAGTGCTGAGCGAAGCGTTCAGCGACGCGGGATTCGGGGTCGAGCGCGGAGTTGCGGGCTTGCCGACAGCTTTCGTGGCAACGCGCGGCTCCGGGCCCCTCAAGATAGGCATCTGCGTCGAGTACGACGCGCTGCCGGGCATCGGCCACGCTTGCGGGCACAACGTCATCGCAGCGTCGTCGCTCGGCGCCGCAGTCGCGCTCGCCGAGGTGGCAGACGACATCGGCGTCACCGTCACCGCCCTTGGCACGCCGGCGGAGGAGTACATCAAGTCCGGCGGCAAGATAGCGATGCTGGATGCGGGTGCGTTCGACGGCCTGCACGCCGCCATGATGGCGCATCCCATGCCGGAAGACATGGCGGCGGTGCCGATCATCGCGGGGATGGGGTTTGAGGTGCGCTACCACGGCAAGTCTGCGCATGCCGCTGCCGCGCCCGACCAAGGCATCAATGCAGCCGATGCCATGGCGCTCGCGCAGACGGCCATCGGCCTGCTGCGCCCAACGCTCCGCACGACGGACCGCATCCACGGTATCGTCACCAAGGGCGGCGATGCCTTCAACATCATCCCCGAGCTGGTGACGGCCGACTTTGGCGCACGCGCACGGACGCTCGACGACCTGGCGGATGTCTATGCCAAAGCAGTGCGCTGCTTCGAGGCGGGCGCGCACGCCATAGGCGCAGGGCTGGAGATAGACGGCGGCAACAAGCCGTTTGCGCACATGGAGCACGACATGGAGTTGGCCGCCCTGTTTCAACGCAACGTGGAAGAGGGGACAGGGCGCACGTTCATCTCCCAAGAGCAGGCGTGGCGGCGTCCGGTCTCCAGCGATATGGGCAACGTATCGCTGGCCCTGCCCTCCATCCACCCCTCCATCGGCATCGACACGAAGGGAGCGGTGAACCACCAGCCGGAGTTCACGGCGGCGTGTGCGACGGAGTCGGCGGACCGCGCGGTATTTGATGCGGCGCTGGGGCTCGCGTGGACGGCGATCGATGCCGCGCAGACGCCTGCTCTGCGCGAGCGGCTCATGGCCGCAGCATCCGCTTGACGCCCCAGAGCGCAGTGATACCCTAGCCGGCGGCATACCAAACCCTGCCGAGGAGGCGATTCGTGGCAAAGCACGAGCTACCACCCCTGCCGTACGCGATCGATGCGCTGTCTCCCTATATCTCCCAGGAGACGCTGGAGTTTCATCACGGCAAGCATCACCAGGCATACGTCAACAACCTCAACAACCTGGTCGAGGGCACCGAGTTTGCCGACTCGTCGCTCGAGGAGATCATCGAGAAGGCGGGAGCCGGCCCCATCTTCAACAACGCGGCGCAGGTCTGGAACCACACCTGCTACTGGAACAGCATGGCCCCCAACGCGGGTGGCGAGCCAACCGGCGCCCTTGCCGACGCCATCAACACGGCGTTCGGCTCGTTCGAAGAGTTCAAGAAGCAGTTCACCGCCAGGGCGGTGGGCAACTTCGGCTCAGGCTGGACGTGGCTCGTCCAGAACGACGACGGCTCCGTGGCCATCGAGAACACCAGCAACGCCGGCAACCCCATGACCAACGGCCAAAAGCCGCTGCTCACGTGCGACGTGTGGGAGCACGCCTACTACATCGATTATCGCAACCAGCGCCCCATGTACGTCGAGGCGTGGTGGAACCTCGTCAACTGGGATTTCGCTGCGGGCAATTTGGGGTAGGGCAGAGCCACTAGGTCTCCGCCAATGCGTTCACCCGGGCGCGGCGTGCTACTGCGCGATCCTCGCGATGTCTTCCGCCGTGTGCGCTAGGGACAGGAACGCCGCTTCGTACTGCGATGGCGGCAGGTAGATGCCGCGTTTGAGCATGGCGTGGAAGAAGCGTGCGTAGGCGGACGTGTCCGACGCGGACGCCGTGCGCCAGTCGCGCACGGGGCCTTCCGTGAAGAAGGGGGTCAGCATCGAGGCGACCCGCTGCACGATGGCGGGGGCGCCTGCGGCGGCGGCGCGCAGCCTCTCTTCCAGCGCCGCCCCGCGCGACTCCAACTGCTCGTATACCCCCGGCTTGGCCAGCTGGCGCAGCGTCGCGATGCCTGCGGCGACGGCGACGGGGTTGCCGGAGAGCGTGCCGGCCTGGTACGCCGGCCCAAGAGGCGAGACCATGCGCATGACGTCGGCACGCCCGCCGTATGCCCCGATGGGCAGCCCACCGCCGATGATCTTGCCGAGGCACGTCAGGTCGGGCCGCACGCCGTAGCGCTCCTGCGCTCCGCCGTACGCGACGCGCAAGCCGGTGATGACCTCGTCGAATATCAGCAGCGCGCCATCGCGGTTGGCGAGGCGGCGCAAGCCCTGCAAGAAGCCGTCGACAGGCGGAACGACGCCCATGTTCGCCGCCACCGGCTCGACGATGATGGCCGCCACACGGTTGGCGTGCGCATCCAGCAGCGCGTCCGTCCCCGCAAGATCGTTGTACTCGGCGACGAGCGTCTCGGCGGCGTAGGCTAGCGGGACGCCGGCGCTCGTCGGCACGCCGTGTGTAGCGGCGCCGGAGCCTGCTGCCACGAGCATGCCGTCGGCGTGGCCGTGGTAGCAGCCGCTGAACTTGAGCACCTTGTCGCGCCCCGTATAGGCGCGGGCGGCACGGATGGCGCTCATCGTTGCTTCCGTCCCACTGCTAACGAGGCGCACCATCTCAATCGACGGCATTGCCGCCTTGAGCATCTCGGCGAGTTCCACCTCGGCTTCGAGCGGTGCACCGAACGATGTGCCGCCGCCAAGGGCGCGCTGCACCGCCTCGATGACAGAGGGATGTGTATGGCCGAGGAGTAGCGCCCCCCATGAGTTGACGAAATCGATGTACTCGTTGCCATCGGCGTCCCACATGCGTGCGCCGTCGCCGCGCGCAATGAATCGCGGCACGCCGCCGACCGCCCCAAAGGAGCGAACGGGCGAGTTGACGCCGCCCGGCATCGCCGCTTGAGCGCGCGCGTACAGCGACTCGGAGCGGGCGGTCTCCACCTGATCAGCCCAGCGCGAGTTGTACCTGCAGCGCGACGGGGTCGGTCAGGGTGGAGCGGTACTTTGAGTAGTCGGTGATGAGCGCCCAGCGGTTGCGGTAGACCGCCAGCCGCTCGCGCAGCGGCTCGTCGCTCGGCGCGTCCAGTTGCAGCACATCCCCGTCGGCAAAGCGCTCGAAGGCGCCCGACGGCACGACCCACGCCTCGGCGCTTTCGCCGAAGCCGAGCACCCCGATGACGAATAGGTTGGGGCGCTGGCGGCGCACGTCGGCGCGGAATGCGTTGGGCGAGACAGCTTCGGCGACGAGGAGTTCGGCGTATTCGCCCGCTCCGACGCGCACCGCCAAATCGATGCCGCCCCTGCGCAGCGGCGCGAATAGCTGCGCGTCCCCGCCGCTCAGTGACTCGATGACATACTCGCGCGCGGTATCGCGATCCATTCCGGCTAGGCCCCCGCCTTTAGGGCGCGCGCCGCGTCCTTGGCAAAGTAGGTGATGATCACGTCTGCCCCTGCGCGCTTGATGGAGGTCAGCATTTCCAGCATCGCCGGCACCTCATCGAGCCAGCCGTTGGCCGCTGCCGCCTTCAGCATCGCGTATTCTCCCGACACGTTGTAGGCGGCGAGGGGGTGGTCGAATCGCGCACGCGCCTCCGCCAGCACGTCGAGATAGGCGAGGGCGGGTTTGACCATCAGGATGTCGGCGCCCTCCGCCGCGTCCTGTTCCAACTCGCGCATCGCCTCGCGTCGGTTTGCGCCGTCCATCTGGTAGCCGCGCCGGTCGCCGGAGAGGGGCGCGGAGTCGGCTGCCGCGCGGAATGGCCCGTAGAAGGCCGAGGCCGCTTTCGATGCGTACGCCATCGTTGCCGTGTGGCCGAGGTCGGCATGGTCGAGCGCGGTGCGAATGGCCGCGATCTGGCCGTCCATCATCGGAGACGGCGCGACGACGTCCGCGCCCGCCTCCGCATGCGATACGGCGATGCGCCCGAGCAGCGGCAACGTCGCGTCGTTGTCCACGCCATCGTCGCTGAGGATGCCACAGTGGCCGTGCTCCGTGTAGGCGCACAGGCATACGTCCGTCATGACGACGAGGTCGGGCACGGCCACCTTGAGCGCAGCGACTGCCTCTTGCACCACGCCGCCGGGGTCGTACGCCTCGGTGCCCAGTGCATCCTTGCGCTCAGGCACGCCGAATAGCAGCAGCCCGCCGATGCCGAGCGCCTGCGCCTCCGCCGCCTCTTCCAGCAGGTGGTCGAGCGAGAGCTGGAACTGGCCGGGCATAGGCTCGATGGGCAGCCGCGCGTCCCGCCCCTGCGTCACGAAGAGTGGGTAGACCAGGTCGGCGGGGGCAAGCGTCGTCTCGCGCACCAGCCGCCGCAGTGGGTCGGAGCGGCGCATGCGCCGCAGGCGCGCGGCGGGAAAGCGCGCAGCCTCTGCGCTTGCGCTAGCCCAATGCTCCCGCAACCCGCTCACTCCACTGTCTCCTTGCCTTGCTGCGCCGCGCGCACCAGCGCGTCAACAAGGCCTTCCACCGTGTGCTCCTCCGCCTCGATGTCGACGCGCAGGCCGCATTCGCGCGCTGCCGCCGTCGTCGCTGGGCCGATGGTGGCAATTGTCACGCCGCGCAACAGCCGCGCGTCGTCTCGCAGCAGACCAGCGAGGTTGCGCACCGTCGACGACGAGGTGAAGGTCGCGATGCTAATCGTACCAGAGGCTAGAGCGGCCTTGGCCCGTTCCGCCGCGTTGGGCGGGGCAACGGTTCGGTAGGCGGGCACGACGTCGACTATCGCGCCCTGTGCGCGTAGACCGTCGGCCAGCTCCTTGGGTGCGATGTCCGCCTGCGCCAGCAGCATCTTCTTGTCCGACAGACGGAGTCGCATGAAGCTCTCGGCGACGCGCTCGGTGGTGTAGACGTCGGGGATGAAATCGGCGAGGACGCCATAGCGGCGGAGCGCCGAGGCCGTGGCCGGGCCGATGGCGGCTATCTTGGCGTCGCCGAAGGCGCGCGCGTCGCGGGCCTCCGCTGCGAGGCGGTCGAACAGCGCCTCGGCGCCGTTGGCGCTCGTGAGCACGACCCAATCATAGGAGTGCAGCCGCGCGAGTGCGCCATCGAGTGCCGCGTAGTCGTTGAGTGGCTCGATGGCGATGGTGGCGACCTCGACCGGCTCTGCACCGGCCTCGATCAGCAGCGCGCTCAGGCGACTTGCCTGGGGACGCGAGCGCGTGACGAGGACGCGCGCTCCGGCGAGCGGGCCCGCCCTGAACCAGCGAAAGGTCTCGTGGAAGCGCGCCACGTCGCCGATGACGGCGACGGCGGGAGCGCTTAGCCCCGCATCGGCGGCGCGCTGCGGGATATCGCCGAGCGTCGCCGCAACCGACCGTTGTCTCGGCGTCGTGCCCCACTCGATCACGGCGACGGGAGTAACAGCAGGCTTGCCGCCTGCGATGAGGGCACCGGCGATTTCGGCGAGGTTGCGCGCGCCCATCAGCACGACGAGCGTGCCGTGCACCTTGGCAAGCGCCTCCCAATCGACGCGCGGCTCCGGCAACGAGGAATCTTCGCTGCCCGATACGACGGTAAAGGACGCCGCAACGCCGCGATGCGTGACTGGTATGCCGCCATAAGCGGGCGCTGCAATGGCGGACGTGACGCCGGGAACGACCTCGTACGGCACCCCCGCATCCGCGAGCGCCTGCACCTCCTCTCCTCCGCGCCCGAATACGAACGGGTCACCCCCCTTGAGCCGGACGGCCGTCTTGCCGCTGAGCGCGGCGTCGATGAGCGCCCGGTTGATGAGCGACTGTACGTCCGCACCCTCGCCAGGGGCCTTTCCCATGTAGACGAGGTCTGCGCCGGGCCGCGCACGTTCGAGCAGTGCGGCGGGCGCGAGCCGATCGTAGATGACGAGCTCGGCGAGCGAGAGCACGTCCGCGCCCCTAAGCGTCAGCAGCCCAGGATCTCCTGGCCCTGCCCCGACGAGGTACACCTTGCCTGTGGCCCGCCTCATGAGCGCAGTGTACCGCGTTGGCTACGTCAGCAATGCGCCAGCGCCTTGCTGCAAGAGCGCATCGTAGGCCGCGTCGCCGGCGAGGTGCGGGCTGTCGAATGGAGCGGTGATCTGGGCGCGGTACGACTGCGCACCATCGGGGGCGGTGACGTTGGCGAACAGGCTGAGCGTGTCGCCGTCGACGGTGGTGTGCGCGCCGATGGCGGCGTGGCAGCCTGCGGCGGCGCATTCGAGCACGCGCCGCTCCGCCTCGACGGCCGCTGCCGTTGGCGGATGGCGCAGCATGCGCACAGTCTCGAGCAGATCGGCGTCATCGTCGCGAACCTGTACGGCCAGCGCGCCTTGCCCGGGCGCGGGCGTCATCACGTGCGGGGAGAGGTACTCTGCCACCCGCTCCGCCAAGCCAAGGCGGGCGACGCCGGCCGCAGCAATGACGACGCCGTCGTAGTCACCGCCCTCGGCCTTGGCGATACGCGTCTCGACATTTCCGCGAATGGGAAGCACCTGCACATCGGGGCGCCCGTGGCGCAACTGCGCTTCGCGCCGCGGGCTTGATGTGCCGATCCGCGCACCCGTTGGCAGGTCGAGGAGTGTTGCGTTCCATCGATTGATGAGCACATCGCGGGGGTCGGCGCGTTCGAGCACCGGGACGATAGCCAGGCCGCGAGTCAATGCGACGGGCAGGTCCTTCAGGCTATGCACCGCAACGTCTATGCGCCTATCGAGCAGGGAGCGCTCGAGCGTGCTTGTAAACGCTCCGACGCCCAGGCTAGCAATTGGCGCATCGGGCCGCCGGTCGCCCTTCGTGCGTACTTCGACGATCTCGACCGCGCGATCGGCCGAGGCGGCACGGAGCGCATCAGCCACGGCTTGCGCTTGGATGAGCGCAAGCCTGCTGCCCCGCGTGCCGAGCCGGATAGGGGGTGCGGCGTTGGTCACAAGGCCGCCTATTCTTCGTCCAGGCCGAAGAGCTCGCGGGCGGCACCCGTTAGGGAATTGTCGTTGCGGGTGAGCAGGGTGCGCGTTGGGTCGTGGAGCAGACGCTTCACGAGCGCCTTGCTCATCGCCTCGATGGCCTCGCGGCTCTCCTCTCCCGCGCCGTTGAGGCGGGCCAGCGTCTTGCGCACCTCCGCATCGCGTATGGCGTCCGCGCGGCTGTGCAACGCGGCGACGACGGGGCGGACGTCGCGCTCCTTCCACCACGCGGCGAACCGCGCAACCTCCTGCTCGACGATCGCCTCTGCCTGCTCGGCCTCGGCGGCGCGTTCGCGGTGGTTCGCCTCTGCGACGGATTCAAGGTCGCGCGTCGTGTAGAGGCGTACGCCGTCGATGCCCGCTGCACTCGGGTCGACATCGCGCGGCATGGCCAGGTCGACGGCGACGAGCGCGCGGCCAGTTCTCGAGGCCATGGCCTCGGCGAGTGCATCGGCGGTGAGCACGATGCCTGGCGCGCCAGTCGACGACACGACGATGTCGGCTTCGCGGAGCAGGGAGGGCAGCTCGCTGAGTGGGGCGGCCGCGGCCCCTAGGTCTTGCGCCAATGGCGCGGCGTGCGACAGCGTCCGGTTTGCAATGGCCAGTGAGCCGACGCCCGCATCGCTGAACGCCTGCGCGGCGAGACGGCTCGCGTCACCGACGCCGAGCACGAGTGCGTGCAACTGCGAAAGGTCGCCGAGGGTGTTGCGCAACATTGCGACGCAGGCGCGGCTGACCGAAAGCGGGTTGCGTCCAATGGCCGTCTCGGTGCGCACGCGCTTGCCAACGCGCAGAGCGTGATGGAACAGGTGCGTGAGCGCGCCCTTGGCGGTGCCGGCCTGCGCGGCCATGCCGTAGCAGTCGCGCACCTGGCCGAGCACCTCCGACTCGCCGAGCATCAGCGAATCGAGCCCTGCCGTAACGCGGAACAGGTGGCGCACCGCATCGCCGTCATGGAGCGTGTAGAGATGCGCCCGCACCTCATCAGGCTCCGCGCCAAATTGCTCGCGTACGAACGAGTCGAGCGCTGCGTGTGCGGCACCGGCGTCGGGCAGTGCGACGTAGGCTTCCGTCCGGCTGCATGTGGCAATGAGCACGCCGCCTCCGGCGTGTGCGCGCAGCGTCTCGAGCGCGTCAGGCACCTGGTTGCGCGCCAAGCCTAGCGCCCCTAGTGCATCGATCGGAGCGGAGCGGTGGCTGATGCCGCTGGCGATGATGTGCATCAGCGGGGCGCTCCTTGGCCCAGCAATGCGTCGAGCAGCCGCGATTTCGCCGCCCCCGTATCGCCCGCGACCACGAGCGACAGCAACTCGTCGTCCATCGCGGCCTGCCACGCTTCCGGCGAGACGCTGATACCCCTGGCAAGCAGCTCTCGGCGGACGGCGGAAAGGACGCCAGCGGCGCCCGCCCATGCAAGGGGCGGCCAGGTCTCCAGCGCCTCGCGCAGCTTGCGCGCGAGGGCGGGGCTCGCGCCGCCCGTCGATATCGCCAGGGTGACGGGCCCGCGCTCGACGACGGCGGGCGCAATGAAATCGCAGAGGTCGGGCGCGTCAGCGACGTTGAGCAGCACGCCCCCCGTAGTCGCCTCGTCGCGGATGGTGCGGCTCACGGCGTCATCGTCGACGGCTGCGAATGCGAGCAGCGCCCCCGCAAGATCGCCGCGTGCGTAGGCACGCCGTTCCAGGCGGATGCGGCCCGCGTCCGCAAGCGCGGCGATGCGCGGCGTCGCCTCCGGTGCAACGACCGTCACGTGCGCGCCCGCCGCGTGCAACTGCTCCACCTTGCGCTCCGCAACGATACCGGCGCCAACCACCACGCAGCGCCGGTCGCGCAAGTCGAGGTAGGCGGGGTAGTAGCGCGGGGCTACCGGCCTGTCACTCCTATGTGCCATGCTGCGTACATGATAGACGACAGCCGTCTCCATCTCTCCTCTCTCCTTGTGGAGGAGTTGCCCCGACGATGGTGGCGGCTGATTAGGAAAAGAAGGGGCAACGCGAGCGTCTGTTCGGCGTTTGACGAGGGGGGTAGGCCGCAATAGTATCGGGGCGGGAAGAAGGGACGTTCTGGAGACAGCGTGGCGCACCGCATAACGATGCGGTGGCAAAGGGGAACCCCATGTACGCCCAACAGCCGGCTGCCCAGCTGGCCGGGCCGGTCATCGAGCGGCTGCGCGCCAACTTGGGCCGCGTCATCATCGGCAAGCGGCGTGAGCTCGACCTCGCCATCATGGCGCTGATGGCGCGCGGCCACATCCTCATCGAGGACGTGCCAGGCGTCGGCAAGACCATGCTGGCTCGCGCCATCGCCAGAAGCATCGGGGGCGAGTTCAAACGCATCCAGTTCACGCCCGATCTGCTGCCGACCGACATCATCGGATCTACCATCTACAACCAGCGCACCAGCGATTTCGAATTTCGACCCGGGCCGGTGATGGCGGAAGTGGTGCTGGCCGACGAAATCAACCGAGCCTCGCCCAAGACGCAGGCCGCGCTGCTCGAGTGCATGGAGGAGCGGCAGATCAGCGTCGACGGCGTGGCGCACCAGATGCCCAGCCCGTTCATCGTCCTTGCCACCCAGAACCCCATCGAGTACGAGGGGACGTTCCCGCTACCAGAGACAGAGCTCGACCGCTTCCTGGTGCGCTTGTACCTGGGCTACCCAAGCATTCGGGACGAAATCGCGGTCGTGGAGGCACAGCGCGAGCGGCACCCGATCGAGGACATCGAGCGGGTACTGGACGAGCGGGATATGGACCTGTTGCAGCGCGCCGTGCGCGAAGTGCATGTCGACCCGCTCGTCTCGGAGTACATCGTGAGGGTGGTGGACGCGACGCGCTCGCACGCCAACCTCTACCTAGGCGCGTCTCCGCGCGGCTCCCTCGCTCTCTACCGCCTCGTGCAGGCGCGGGCCCTGCTCGAGGGGCGTGACCACACGCTGCCGGACGACGTGAAGGACCTGGCAAGCGCAGCGTTGGGGCACCGGCTCATACTGAGTTCGTCCGCGCGGATTCAGGGGGTATCAGTGGACGACGCGCTGGGCGAGGTGCTGGACCGGACGCCGGTGCCGGGAGCGCGTCCAGTCTAGGCCTGCCAAAGCGACCGAGGAGGCCACGTGCTAAAGGGACGGTTGCTGTGGGCGCTCCTCGTCGCCGTCCTTCTGGCGGTGGCGCTGACGACCGACTCCCCGATTGCCTCGCGCCTGGCCTACGGCCTCATTGCCGTGCCGGTGCTCGGCGTAGCTGCGCTTGCGTTGACGATGCGCCGTTTGAGCGCCAGCGTCGAGCGCATGACCGCGTACCTGCAGGTCGGCGACCCCGTTGATGAGCAGGTGGTCCTCAGCAGCCTCCACTGGTGGCCCAAACTGCTGCTCGAGGTGAGCCATGCCTCGTCGCCGTTTCGTGCGACGGGGCGCGTGGTCAGCCTATGGCCTTACAAATCGGCGGGGTGGCGCACGCGCACGCGCGCCGACCGACGCGGCGTCTACTCCTACGGCATCGTCGAGGTCGTCGCCCGCGACCCGTTCGGGATATTCGAGCGGCGCGTCAGCGTCGGCAGCCCGCAGACCGCGCTTGTCTACCCCGCGACCGTCGATCTGCCCGGATTCCACATACCGGCGGGCAGGGGATGGAGCGAGGGTATGGTGCGCGGCAAGACGCTGCTGCCGAGCCCCGTTGTTTCCACCATTCGAGAAGGCTCGCCCAACGACCCCGCCAACCGCATCCACTGGCCGACGACGCTGCGCCTGGGGCGCCTGATGGCAAAGGAGTTCGACCCGGAGCCTGCCGGCCCCGCCGATGCAATCTGGGTCGTGCTTGACCTCTGGGAGGGCGCGCAGGCCGGCGAGGGCGTTGAGAGCACCGTCGAGTACGGCGTCACCATCGCCGCGTCCGTCGCGCGGCGCTTCCTGGAAACGGGCCGCTCGGTCGGGTTGGTGGCCGGCGGCCGAGAGCACAAGGTAATACGTGCCGACAAGGGCGCGGCGCAGCAGGGACGCATCCTCGAAGCGCTTGCCTTGGCGCAGCCGGGCAAGTCGGGGCCGCTCATGCGCACGGTGACGGAAGCCGGAGCACATGTCCTCCAGAACATGTCGGCAGTTGTCGTCTCTCCTTCGGGAGTGCAGGAGATGGCCGCTGCCGTTGCGTTCTACGAGGGGCGCGGCGTCAGCGCCGTGCCCATTGCGCTTGACGCGCCGACCTTCCGCAACGAGCCGCCGCAGAGCGGCGACGTGTACCGCCTGCAGGGCACGCAGGTGACGGCCTACGTCATCCACCAAGGCGATGACATCGGGCGGCGGCTGGATAGGAGGCTCTCGACCGCGCAGGAGCAAGCGGAAGCGCAAGCGATTGGAGCGGCAGAGCGATGAGCGCGCGCGCCGTCAGCCTGCCCTCCGTCGGCCTGCCGTACGGCCTGACGCTCTGGAGCCACTTCCTGACAGGCGGCGGGTTGACGGTGGCGCTCGCCGCAGCCCTGCTGGTCGTCGTCGCGTGGCCGTTCCAAGCGGCGCGGTGGGTGCCGGGGATGCTGCCGGTGACATGGGTCGCGCTGGCGGCACTGGCATGGCTCGTTGCCTCGCGCGTGCTGCGCGTACCGCCGCGCTATGCCCACCTGTCGGCGCTGGGCCTCGGCATGGCGCTCGCCGTCCTATCGGGCATCCTCGCGGCGCCGGGGGCCAACTTCTTGGAGCAGGTGCCTGAGGCGGCACGTGATGTAGGGGGGTGGCTACGAGCCCTTGTGGGCGACGGCATCGTTCACGGGCGTGTCGAATTCGCCGCCGCGATGACGCTGCTTTTCTGGGCGCTGGGATTCTGGGGGTCGTGGGCGGTGCTGCACAGGCGTCAAGCGTGGCCGCTGGTAGCGCCTGCGGGGCTGGTGCAGGTGCTGCTGCTGGTGAACTACAGCGCCGCCTCGAGCATCTGGCTGGCGGGATTCATGGGCGCTGCGCTCGTCGTGCTCGTCCACGTCAGCACGCTGCGGCGCGCGCGTATTTGGGAGGAGCGCGGCATCGAGTTTGCTCCCGCGCGCGCCTTCTACCACTCCCTCTTCATCCTCCTCTTTGGCCTGATCGTGATGCTGCTCGTTGCGGCGGCGCCCTCGCTGCCCTGGCGCCCGTTCGACCCGCTCAACCGACCCATTGAGGCGACGCTCGATACGCTGGAGGACCAATTGGGCCGCCTCTTCAACGGACTGCCGTCGCGGCGGCACTACGCAACGCTGCTCTTCAAAGAGGAGACACGCTTCGAGGGTACCCCGCATCTGACCGACCTGGTGCTCTTCCGCGTGGAGGGCACTACGCCCCAGTACTGGCGCGCCCGTACCTATACGACCTACACGGGAACGGGCTGGGGAACGGTCGATACGGCGCAGTTCCGCGAATTTGCCGAGCCGCCCTCGCCGCCGGAGGATGCGGAGCGCGTGCAGGTGCGCAACCACTTCCGCATCGATGCTGCGACGGACAGCCTGTTCTCGGCCGGGCTACCGAGCGGGTTCGATGCGCCTGCGCTGGCGCTCACGAGCGAAACGGACCCTGATGACGTGCTCCAGATCAAGTCCGGCCAAGGGCTCGACTTCTACAAAGCACGGCTCAACCTCGACTACAACGCGCTAGGATACGTGAGCTTGGCCGAGCCATCCGACCTGCGCGAGGCGGAAGAGCCGCTCCCCGATTGGCTCGCAGAAGTCTACCTGCAACTGCCCGAATCCCTCCCCGAGCGCATCCGCGATCTGGCTGCCGAGGTGACTGCCGAAGCAGGCAATGACTATGACCGCGCCGTCGCGATACGCGACCACCTGCTGCGCTATCGCTACAACCTAGGTATCGCTGCACCTCCCGAGGACGCGGACGGCGTCGACCACTTCCTGTTCGAGGCAAGGGAGGGCTACTGCGACTACTACGCCTCGGCGATGACGGTGCTGCTGCGCGCAGCCGGAGTGCCTGCGCGCTACGTGCTGGGCTACGCGCCAGGACAGTACGACGCGGGACGCGGCCAATTCGTCGTCCGCGAGTACAACTACCACGCTTGGACGGAGGTCTACTTCCAAGGCTACGGCTGGATAGTGTTCGAGCCGACGCCGCCTACGGCCATTGAGTTCGGCGGCGCGGGCGCGGACGAACTGCCGGGCAACGTCGAGTTCATCGAGGACTTTACGGCCCTCGAGGTCGAGGATGAGGATTTTGAGGAAGTGCCCGTGTTGCTGGGCACAGGAGCAGACTACGACCGCCCCGCGACTGCCCTCATCGTCGTGGCCATCATCTTGCTCGCCATCGTGCTGGCGGCGCTCCTGTACTATCGCGTGTGGTGGCGGCTCTCGGGCCTGGAACGTCCGGCGGAGTTGTACGCCAAGATGACGCGGCTCGGCGCCGCCGTCGGCTTCCCGGCTAGGCGGAGCCAAACGCCCAGCGAGTACGGCCTCGCGCTGGCCAGACAGGTGCCGCGCCACGCATGGGCGGTGCTCGACGTGGCGGAGGCCTACACTGAGTATCGCTATGGCAGGCATAACATCACGCTCGTGCGGCGCGAGGGCGCGGAGGTGGCTTGGAAGTACATCCGCCGGGTGCTGCTGCTACGCTTGCTGTTCGGAGGCCGATAAGGAGCGAGCGTCATGAGGTTCGGGTACGTGGGAGTCGGAAATATGGGCGCGCGATTCGTCCCGCGTTTGCTGGAGGCGGGGCATACCGTCGCGGTATACGACCGGCGCACGGATGCCGTCGATGCAATGGCGCAGACAGGCGCGCAGGCCGCCGGTTCGGCACTGGCTGCGCTCGCGGATGCTGACGCGGTGTTCACGTCGTTGCCCAACCCATCCGCCGTCGAGAGCGTGGCGCTCGGCGACGACGGCCTCGTCCATGCCCTTGCGCCAGGGCAGACGTTTGTCGACATGAGTACGAGCCCACCGGGGCTGGCGCGCCGCATCGCGGAGGCGTGTGCGGCGCGGGGCGCCTACGGCCTGGACGCGCCTGTCAGCAACGGCGGCGTATTCGTCACCGTCGGCGGCCCGCGTCAGGCATTCCACCGGCTCGCGGATGCCTTCGGCGCGATGTGCGAGCACGTCATCTACGCGGGCGAGGCGGGGCAAGGGCAGGTGGCGAAGCTCGTGCGGCAGTACGTCTCCTTCACCGGCTTCTTCACGCTCGTGGAGGCATTGGAGACGGCCGCGAAAGCGGGCGCAGACGTCCCCGCCGTCGCCGAATTCATCGGCGAATCAACGGGGCTGCGCGGGCCGGGGCGAGCGCTGGGGCGGTTGTTCGCAGGCGATTTCGGCGAGCCTGCCACCTCCACCGCCAAGCTTGACATCGTCTCCAAGGACATCGGCCTCGCCGAGGCGCTGGCGCGCGAAGTAGGCGCGCCTTCCGGCACCGGCTCCGTCGCCGCCGCGCTGCTCCGCCGCGCTCAGCAAGAGGGATGGGGCGAGCTGGAGTACTGGGTGGCAGCGCGCATCATCGAGGCCGAAGGCGGCGCGGAGCTGCGCTTCGACTCGCAGTAGCCTCCGCAGGAGCGGTGACGGATGGCGTGCATGGTGCCGTCGCACGATTGCGAAAAGTGGCGCGGGTGAC
>DAOUJX010000072.1:0-53306 GCA_034422075.1 Dehalococcoidia bacterium | reverse complement strand
CCGAGGCGCTGGCGCATGCCGCGCGAGTACTGGCGCACGGGCTGGTCCACTGCACCGCCCAGTTGCACAATGTCCATTAGCTCCAGCACGCGCGATTCCGCATCGCTCCGGTGCATGCCATTCAGTTCGGCCGTGAAGAGCAGGTTCGACTTGCCGCTCAAGTCGCCGTAGAAGCCAACAGCCTCCGGCAGGTAGCCAATCTGCCGCTTGACCGCCTTGGCCTCGCGCGTTGGGTCGCGGCCAAGCACGGTCACCTCGCCCGCCGTCGGCTCCGTCAGCCCCAGCAGCATCAGGATGGTCGTGCTTTTGCCCGAGCCGTTCGGCCCCAAGAAGCCGTACACCTCGCCCGGGCGCAGCTCGAGGTCGAGGCTGTCGACAGCGGCGAAGGTCCCGTAGCGCTTGGTCAGGCCGTGGGCCTCGACCAGAAGGTCGCTCATCGCCGTCCCAGCTTCACGAACAGCCCAACGAGGCCGCCCAGTATCACGATGACCAGCACGATGCCGAGCCAGCCCCAAATCGTTGACTGCGTCACCGTCACCCGCAGGTCTACCTGGTCGAAATCGCGCGGGCCGTTCGCCACGATCGAGACCGCGTAGTCGCCGGGTATCGCCTCGGACGAGGGCGTGATGAAGGCGTAGAGCGGCAGCGTCGCGCCCACGTCTACGCCGCTCACCTCATTCATGTCGAACTGCACCGTCCAGCCATCGGGCGCGTTCCCGAAGAACGACAGGCTGCCCACCTCGTCGGTGCCCAGATTGCTTAGTACGAGGTCAACGCGCGATTGCGCTCCGGCGGTCGCCTCCGCGTTGAGCCGCCCGTCTACCGTGCTGATGTTCAGTTCGCCCTGCCCCGTAATCTCCACGGTGAAGGTGATGGTGTTGGCATAGTCGGCGTTCGAGACGGTGACGGGTACGTTGTAGACCCCCACCTCCGCAAACCGCGACGGCGCGATGACGGTGTTCACGCGCTGCGTCGCGTTGTCCACCGGTGCAACGCTCGAGATCAGCCGATCGGCATCGCCGAATGCCGGATGAAACTGTACGGTCCAGTCCTGCGGGGGCTCCGCGCTCAGGTCGAACGATTGGTCGGAGCCCGTGCGGTTCTTGATGGCGATCTCAAACACGTACTGGTTCCGCGCCGGCCCCCGGAGCACAGGGAAGGTGCTCTCCAGTTCGACCCGCCCTTCCTGGGCTGGCGTACTCTCCGGGAGCGTTATCTCGAACTCGGCCGTGTCGTAGAGAATCGAGCCGTCCGCTGATACGACGCGCATAGTGAAGGAGTAGGAACCCTTTGACGCGCCCTCCGGCGGCGTCACCCGCAGGCGCGGAGTCTGAGTGTTCGACTCCTCCGTCCCGTCGAATGGCTCGATGGCTACGCCGTTGATGCGGAAGTTGAAGAAACGCTGCCACGCTTGCACGTCCCAGCCCGCCGGTACGCCGTCGAACTCGAACCGCACGATTCGCCTCTGGTCAGCGTGGTTGGTGAGGATGAGGTCGATGTCGACGTCGTCCGGTAGAGAGTCCACTTCGACGCTGCGGAATGGCACTTGGAGGCTGACGTCATCGGCGGAGCCGGCCTGCTGAGCGAGGACAAGGCCGCCGCCAAGCACTGCCAGCACACCTGTGGCTACAATGGCTGCCAAAACACGGACTACGTTACGCATCATTCCTCTCGACGACTCGTTCTGCATGAAGGTCGTGGCGCGCCTGCAGGCCTTGCTGGAAACGCGCCTAGCCGGACATTCTACCAAATGTCCCTGGTGCTGCACTCCGCCTGCGCTTGCGGCTTCTGCACCTTAACTGGCCCCGAAATACCCTCCAAATATCAAGATATTATCGAATCCCCTTCTTCCGGCGTGGAGAGGCTGACACCGGAGGCTCTTGCTATACTTCTCCTATTCCCATGACGAGCCATCCCGACCTCAAGCGCATCCGCGAGCAGGCCTTGGCCGCCTTGGGTGCGGTCGGCACTGCGGAGGCGGCTGAGCAGTGGCGCGTAGCTCATCTCGGGCGTGCCGGAACGCTGACGCAGGTGCTGCGCTCCGTCGGCAGCTTGCCGGTCGAGCAGCGACGCGCCCTCGGCGCTGAGGGCAACGCCGTCAAGCGCGCGTTAGAGGACGCGCTGACCGCGCGTCTCGCCGAGTTGGAATCGGAACAGCTGGAGGCTCTCCAGGGTGAAGCGCTCGACATTACTTTGCCCGGCCGCGCAGCTCCGCTCGGTCGCTACCATCCTTCAACCCGAATCGTGCGCGACATCTGCGCTATCTTCCAGCAGATGGGCTTCCAGGTGGCCGAGGGCCCTGAGGTGGAGTGGGATCGTTACAACTTCGAGCTGCTTAACATCCCCAAGGACCACCCGGCGCGCGACATGTTCGACACATTTTGGGTCGATGCCAACCGCGATGCATCGGGCGATTTCTCCATGTTGCTACGTACGCACACATCGCCAATGCAGGCGCGCATCATGGAACTCCAGCGCCCCCCTGTTCGCGTCGTCGTCCCCGGCAAGGTGTATCGCTATGAGGCCACGGACGCCACGCACGAATCGCAGTTCCACCAAGTAGAAGGGTTGGTGGTGGACAAGGGCATTAGCCTGGCGAACCTGAAGCACACCGTCCACGAGTTCGCACGGCGGCTCTTTGGCGAGAGCCGCAGGGTGCGCTTCCGTTGCGACTACTTCCCCTTCGTCGAGCCCGGTGTCGACGTGGCTGTAGATTGCTTCAAATGCGAGGGTGGTGAGCCTTCCTGCCGCGTATGCCGCGGATCCGGCTGGCTGGAGATCATGGGCGCGGGAATGGTGCATCCCGATGTCCTGCGCGGCGTCGGCTACGACCCCAGCGTCTACACAGGCTTCGCTTTCGGCATGGGCCCCGAACGCATCGCAATGCTCAAGTACGGGATCGAGGACATCCGCTTCTTCCTTGCCAATGACATCCGCTTCTTGCGCCAGTTCTAGGAACCCTTCGCCTTTCTACTCAGGGTAGGGACGACGAGACACAGATGAGAGGCAAGGGCTATTGCATCCTGCATCTCTTGTGCTACCATGTCGCCGTTCTGGTTCGCGGTGCGTTTGCGCCATCTCCCATACCCAATCAATTGCAAGGCAGACCCCAGCGACAGCAGTCGCGGAAGTTCCTGACATGAACATCGCCGAATTGAGGCAGTTGCCGCAGGAAAGGCTCGTCGACATCGTGCGCGAGCAAGACCTCGCCAATGGCAAGCCTGTAGACCAAATGCGCTCCGACGAGTTGCTCAACCTCGTCCTGCGCGCCCACGCCGAAGAGCAGGACTACCTGTTGGCTGGCGGCGTCGTCGACATGATGTCGGATGGCTACGCATTCCTGCGCCAGACCTCGCATCGCCCAGGCCAGACCGACGTCTACGTCTCCCACTCACACGTGCGCCGCTTCGGGCTGCGTACGGGGGACTACGTCATGGGCCAGGCGCGCCCTCCCCGGGAGTCGGAGCGTTACCACGGGCTCACGCGCATCGAGTCGGTCAACGGGATGGACCCTGAGCAGGCGCGCAGGCGCCCCAACTTCGAGATCCTCACTCCCGTCTTCCCCGACGTCCAGGTGCGCTTGGAGACGACCAAGGAGGGGCTCGCGACACGGATGATCGACTTGGTTGCGCCGATTGGGCGTGGCCAGCGCGGCCTCATCGTCGCGCCCCCCAAGGCAGGCAAGACCACGCTCCTCAAGCAAATCGCCGCCGGTATTACCGCCAACTACACTGACCTCCACCTGATGGTCGCCCTTATCGGCGAGCGGCCTGAGGAGGTGACCGACATCAAACGCTCCGTCGATGGCGAGGTATACAGCTCAACGTTCGACGAGCCGGTGGAGGACCACTGCCGCGCGGCGGAGTTGTGCTTGGAGCGTGCCAAGAGGCTCGTTGAGATGGGCCGCGATGTCGTGATTCTTCTCGACTCCATCACGCGCCTCACCCGCGCCTACAACCTCGCCGTGCCCAGCAGCGGGCGCACCCTCTCGGGTGGCATGGACCCCGTAGCGCTCTACCCCCCCAAGCGCTTCTTTGGGGCCGCACGCAACACGGAGGAGGGCGGCAGCCTGACCATCCTCGCCGCCTGCCTCGTCGATACCGGCAGCCGCATGGACGACGTGGTGTACGAGGAGTTCAAGGGTACCGGCAACATGGAGCTCCACCTCGACCGCCGCTTGGCGGAGAGGCGCGTCTTCCCCGCCATCGACATCCAGCGCTCCAGCACCCGCCGCGAGGAGCTGCTGCTCAACGACCTAACGCTGCGGCAGGTCTGGCTCTTGCGCCGCATGGCATCCATGATCGCGTCCGACGCCGTGCATTCGGCTGAGGCAACGGAGCGCATCATCGAGCGCATGACCCGCACCAAGAGCAACGACGAATTCCTCGCCACGCTCACCAAAGAAGTCTAGCTTCGCGCTAGCGTTGACACGGTTGGCGCGACTGTTATGCTGCGCGCTATCCGCCGTTGCGGCCCCTTGTCCGCGCTCTGAGGAGGACAACCGTGAGACACCGAGCCACCTTTTTGCTGGCCGCCTTGGCCGTCGTCGCCATGCTCGTTGCAGCGTGTGGGGGCGACGGTGATGAACCAACCGCCACGCCCACACCCGCGCAGGACACGACTGCCGTCAGCGCGACGTTCAACGTCGTACTGAGCATGGCCCCCTTCGGGACGGTCTCGATCGGCATCCGCGACATGATCGAGGCCGGCACCAACGGGCGAATCAAGCTCGAACACACCGACGAGCCCAACGCCGCCGTTTCCGTCCCGCAACTACTCGCTCGCAACCCCGAGCAGTATTCGCGCACGATGTTCTACATCAATGAGGAGACGCGCGGGCTCTGGTCGCAGGGAATCGACTACAACGGTGCTGGCATTATCAAGCCCGACCCCGTCGCCCTCTATGCCATCTTCCCGGCCGCATGCACCACCATCGTCACCAATGACCCCGAGGTGTATGAGGTGGCGGATCTGGCAGGCAAGCGCCTCTTCCCCGGTACGCAGGGCTCGGTGCTGACGGACATAACCAACATGGCCGTGGAAGCTGCGGGCATCAAGGATTCGGTTACCGTCATCCCGTCCGCTAAGCAGGGCGACGCGGTGCTGGCCGACCGCGAGGCCGACGCAGCCACGACGGGCATCATCTTCGGCGGCGGCCTTGGCAGCTCGCTCACCCCGGGCTACAACCGCCTCGCCCAGACAACCAACGAGCTCTGGGTGGTCGACATCCCGGAAGCGTTGCTCGAGAAGATGCGAGCCGATAACCCGGTCTGGGACGCTGCGGGACTACTGCAGCCGCTCCGCGTTCCGGCCGGTGCGGTGACTCCTGCGGCGCAGGTCGACTACGAGATGGTGCGGAGAGACTTGTACTGCCCAGGCGGTATCACCGTCTTGCTGTGGACGTCGCCTGAGGTAGAGGACGAGATCGTCTACCAGATGATGTCCGCTATGCTTGCGAACCGCGACATGGCCGACACCAGCTTCCCGTTCATCGCGGCGGCCTGGAAGGAGCGCGTGGGGCACGCATTCGTGCCGCAAGAAGCCTTCCACCCCGGCGCGAGACGCGCTTACGAGGAGGCCGGCGTCACCTACGGCATCGAAGGCATCCGCGAGTGGCAGGCGAGCCAGTAGCCTAGCCGCACGCGAAAGAGCGCTAGATGCACCGATGGGGCCGCCGTCCACGTGAGGGCGGCCCCATCCCTTCAAGTAGTGGACAGCGCGAGGGGTAAGCAGCGTTCTGCATCGCCCAAACTACGCACGACAGGAGGCGTCCAATGACCAGCGACGACACCCTCGGCCTATTCGAAGCGCTCTACACCACCCGCGCCATCCGCCGCTTCAAGCCCGACCCCGTCCCCAGCGATGTGCTGCGTCGTGTGCTCGATGCCGCCGGCCAAGCGCCGAGCGGAGGCAATCGTCAGCCATGGCGGTGGTTGGTCATTCGCAGCGACGAGGGGCGCGCCAAGGTGTCCGAACTCGTCGCTAAGGCGGGCGAGCGCGCTGCGGAGGCGCGTCGCACCGGCCAAGACCGCAGGCCGGCACCACCGTCTGCTGCCGCTCCCGGCGACGATTTCGCCGCGCATTTGAAGAGCGTGCCCGTGATCGTCATCGCCTGCGCGCAAGCCAACGTAAGCCAGGGCCCGTTCAGCGTCGGCCCCTTCGGCCAGACCTACCCGGGCGTTCAGAACCTGCTGCTTGCGGCAAGAGGCGTGGGGCTGGGCGGCACTATCACCACTAGCTTCAGATGGTGCCTCGACGAGTTCCGTGACTACCTCGGGCTGCCGGAGGGCATCGAGCCGACGTGCCTCATCCCGCTCGGCTACCCCGCCGGTACAGGAGGCGAGCGACACGGCCCCAAGTCCCGCGTCCCTATCGACGAAGTGACGTTCGAAGAGCGCTGGGGCCAGCCCGTGACGTTCTAGGCTACCCGGCAGACGACGGCTCGGGTTGGTGCTCCCTAGGCCGTGGCAGCGGCTTAGCCAGTGCCATGCACACCGCGTTCATCAACCAGAACGCCAACAGCACGAAGAAGGCGGGCTTGTAGGAGTCGTAGGCGTCGGCGCTCGATGCAATCGCGAACGGCGCGAGCGCTTGCGTGAGGACGTTAAATGGCATGAACGTCCCGCGGATTGCACCGAGATGATGTCGCCCGTAGAAGTTTGCCCATATGAGCGGCTGTATCGCCAGGTAGCCGCCCAGCACCAACCCCTGTGTGAACCCGTACGCCACGGCGACAGGGTAGGTCGTAGCTTGCAGCAGGAATAGGAGCGTCCCCGCCGTCAACACCGCATGGGCAATGGCCACCGACCGCACGTGGAAGCGATCGAGAAAGTACCCCCAGATCAGCCGTGAGACGATCGACGCGCTGCCGTAAATCGAGACGATGCTGGCGGCCTGTGCGCGCTCGAACCCGATGTTCTCGAAGTGGAGGACCCAGTTGGCCGTCAGCCCGACCATCGTCGGCGCCGCCAGCATCCCGGCCAACACGATGAACCACGTCGTCCGGTGCCGTAGCGCATCGGTCGTTGTAAACGAGTGCTCTTCCTGGCGTCCGGCGGCCCGCATCGCCTCGCGCCGCGTCGCTACCTGCGCTTCAGTGTCACCGTCCGGCAGCAGCCCTCTGTCCTCCGGCGCGCGACGGACCAGCATTGAGATGGGCAGGAGCAAGACGACCGCGGTAACGCCCATAATGACCCACGCCCAGCGCCAGCCCACAGCGTCGATGGTCAGGTTGGCGAACGTGGGGTAGATGAACGCGCCAACCGCCGTTCCCGCGCTGCCGTACGCGATCGCGCGGCCGCGCATCCGCAGGAACCACTTCGGCACGAGCGCCTGGTACAGGATGCCCCCGGCGCCGCCGAACCCCAATCCGCCGAGGATTACAAAGTAGACAAAGTACTGCCAGTAAGAGTTGACGGTGCTGAGCAGCACGACACTCGCGCCAAGCAGCAATGCCGATGCGCTCATCACGATGGGTGGCCAGCCTGGCTTGTCCATTAGCCGCCCCATGAAGATGGTGGCGACACCCATCAACAGCGCACGGAACATGAGTACGCTGGTGAACTGTCCACGGCTCCAGCCCAGGTCCTCCGACATCGGCGTATAGAAGACCTGGAATCCCCACAAGGTCGTCCCGGACCCGACGACGCCTGCAATGAAGTACCCGCCGACTATGAACCATCCGTAAAACGGCCGGCGCCGCGCCGTATGCCCCTGGGCCTCCATCGCCGCTAGTCTACACCTGCCTCCTTACCCTCCCAGGAAGAACGGTGTAGCCAGCTCGGCCACCAGCTCAGGGCAGTCGGTCTGCACTTGGTGGCCGGCATCGTCGGCGTAGACGAAATCGACGTTGGGCAGCAGCTTCTCCAACTCGTAGCCCATCTCCACCGGAGCGAACGCGTCCTGCTTGCCCCAGACCATCATTGCAGGGATGGATAGCTTCTCCAGCCGCCCCTTCAGCATGAACCGCTCGCGCCAGAACGCGTTGGCGAATATGCGCTCCCGGCCCTCATTGAACGACTTCGTCATCTCGGGGATGCCTGGCCGGTTGAACGCGGCGACACGGCTCTCTACCAGCTCGTCCGTCACCGTGGCCTTGTCGTAGACGATGCCCTCGAGGAAGCGGCGCAGCGTCGGCGCGGTACCGTCAAAGTCCCTCAGCGCGCGGCGCGCATCGTTGTCCGGCTGCGGCAGCCCATACGCCTGCGCAATCGTACCGCTGCCTATCATGAAGAGCTTCCTCACCCGGCCCGGGAAATCCAGTGCGTACCGCGCCGCCACGTACGCCCCCTGAGAGTTGCCGATGAGGTAGATGTCGTCGAGGCACAGCGCGTCCATCCAGTCGCGCACATGGTTGATCAGGCTGTGGTGCGCTAGCACCGGCCATGCGATCGTTGGCGCCTCCGTCAGCCCGTACGACAACTGGTCAGGCGCGTAGATGCGGAAGTGCTCGCTCATGAGCGGGATGAGCCGTCGAAAGCCCGCAGCCCCCGATGCTCCTGGTCCGCCCCCGTGCAGCATGACGAGAGCCGGCCCGTCGTCACCCGCCTCGACGTAGTGCGTCTTGATATCGCGCGCCAGGACCCAATTCTCGCGCCACGGAGCCGCAGCCATCGCATCCCTCCACAGTCGTCCGACTAGGCGCACAGGCTACGTATGCACCCCTTCCGCGTCAACGCCTCGAAAACGCTATCCTTGCGCCACCCCGACTCGCAGGAGGCTCGTCCATGAAGTTCGGACTGCACAACAACTCTTTCCTGACAGCCACGGGCTCGCCGCGCGAGATTTGGCCCGAACTCAAGGAGCGCGTGCAGTGGCTCGACGCCAGCGGCTTCGACTACCTCTCCGTTATGGACCACCTCTGGCAAATCCCCGGGGTCGGGCCAGGCGACGAGCCTTTCATGGAGGCGTGGACGACGCTGGGCGCCATTGCCGTCAGCACCGAGCGACTAGAGCTGACCACCATGGTCACTGCCGTCGGCTACCGCAACCCAGCGCTGCTTGCCAAGATCGCTACAACGCTCGACGTGCTCAGCGGTGGGCGCGCGATCCTAGGCATCGGCGGCGGCTGGTTCGAGGCCGAGTACGAGGGCTACGGGTACCCCTTCCCCCGCCCGGGAACGCGCCTCGGCCAACTCCGCGATGCCGTGCGCTTGGCAAAGGCGATGTGGCGCGATGCTCCCGCAACCTACGAGGGAAGGCACTTCGTCGCGCGCGAGGCCATCCTGGAGCCGAAGCCGCTTCAGTCGCCGCGACCACGCATCCTCGTAGGTGGCGTCGGCGAGCAACTGACGCTGCGCATCGCCGCGGAAGAGGCGGATATGTGCAACCTCATGATGGCCACGCCGGATGTCTTCGCACACAAGCTCGACGTGCTCAAGAGGCACCTCGATCGCGCAGGCAGGCCCGTCGACGAGATCGAGGTGACGAAGCTCGACCGCCTCTGCCTAGCCGCAACACCCGAGAAGGCGTGGGAGAAGTGGAACGTGTGCGGGGGGCGCCTGCCCGAGGGCTACCCAAGCATGGTTGGCAGCCCGGACGAGGTCGTCGAGCGACTTCGCGCGTTCGAGGCGCAGGGCTGCCAGGCGGTCTTCTTCTCCGTGGCCAACTCGGACCGCGAGACACTGGGACTCTTCGCGGACGAGGTCATGCCGGCGTTTGCATAGGGCGACCGGCGGACGTGGACTAGTAGACGTCCAGTGCAAACCCCATTCCCGCCGGCGTCTCCTTGAAATCCAGCATCGAGCGGCTCAGATGCGACGCTACTTGCTGCTCGATGCGCAGCACTGGAGAACCGGCGTGGGCCACCACCATGTCGTCGGGTGCAGGTTCGTCGATGACGATGCCGAACTCGCCCTCGCCTGTCCACTTGGGCGGGATCGTGAGACGCAGGCACTGCATTGGGCTGAGGCCGCGCGCGCTCACGATATCGTGCAACTGGCGCTTTGCTGCATCGGTGACGGCGAGCATCGGCTACAGAGCTGGCCCTAGCGGTGATGCTTCGCGTGTGTTGAACACCTTCTCCGGACGCCACTCGCCCTGGGCGCGGTTGAAGCGCACGATGCCGATGAAGCGCCCGTCGCGTCCGTAGGCGCGTCGACGCTCGGCGTGCGCCGCGTACGCCCCCGCGGAGCGCAGCACGACCGCCTGTCCGTTCCGCAGCAACCGCTCCGCCGGGGGCTCGACCGCGACCGACGGCAAGTCGACGACGGCGGAGTCGGGTGGCAGCAGATAGCGCTCCCAATCCTCATCGGCGGCGGATTCCTCCAACTCGTCGGGACGGACGGCGTCGCTCAGCCAAAACGCCCCGGCGCGCTCACGCTGGAGCGCGCTTAGGTAGCCGTGGCAACCCAGCTGGTCACCGATGTCGTGAGCCAGCGTGCGCATGTAGAAGCCGCGCCCGCACTCTGCTTCCAGCGTCACGCGCGGCGGCGCCCAGTCGACGAGCTTCAGGCTGTAGACCACTACATCGCGCGGCGGGCGCTCTACCTCGACGCCAACGCGCGCCAGCTCGTACAGCCGCTTGCCCTCGTGCTTGAGGGCCGAGTACATCGGCGGAAGCTGCTGGATCTCGCCGACGTACGCCGGCAGCAGCGCCTCCAACTGGGCAGGTGTCACACCCGATGCGTCGCCTTGCTCAGTCACCGTGCCGTCGGCATCGTACGTGTCGGTCGACGCGCCCAGTGTCACCTCACCACGGTAGACCTTCACGCCCTCGACCATCTCTTCCATCAGCCGCGTCGCTTGACCGAGGCATACCGGCAGGACGCCGGTGGCGAGGGGGTCCAGTGTGCCGGCATGGCCAACGCGCTTGACGCGGCTGACGCGCTTGACCAGTCGCACCATGTCCATCGACGTCGCCCCTTCCGGCTTATCGATGACGATGATGCCGTCCAGAACGGCACGTTGCGTGCTGTTCATGCTGAGCGCGACACCTGGATGCGGTGCGCTTCGATGATGTCGCCTTCTTCGAACTCGCTGAAGCCGTTGACGGTCAGTCCACACTCGTAGCCGCTCTGCACCTGCCGGACATCGTCCTTGAAGCGGCGCAGGCTGGCGATGGGGCCGTCGAAGAGCACCTGGCCGTTGCGGAGCACCCGCGCCATCGCCCCGCGCGTGACGTGTCCGTCCGTGACGTAGCAGCCGGCGCTGCGCCGACCCCGGCTCAGGTCGAATACTGCGCGTACCTCCAGTTGCCCCTCGACCACGTCCTGCGACGTCGGCTCGAGCAGCCCGCGCAACGCCGCCTCCACGTCCTCGATGAGGCGGTAGATGATGTTGTAGTTGCGTATCTCGGCCTGGCCCTGGTCTGCCAGCATCTTTGCACCGGGCTCGATGCGCGCGTTGAAGCCGATGATGACGGCGTGCGACGCATTCGCCAGCAGCACATCGTTCTCCGTTACCGCGCCTGCTGCAGCGTGGATGATGCGCACCTGCGCGTCTCCTGCCTTCAGCCCTTCGAGTGATTTGCGCACGGCGTCAACAGAGCCTGATACGTCCGTCTTCAGTACGAGCGGCAAGTCGGTAGCGCCCGTCGAGCGCCCCCCAAGGTCCTGGAGGGTGACGGCGCGGCGCTCGTCTGCCAGCCGCTGCCTCTCCTGCGTCACCTCTCGCGCCGCACGCTCACCTGTGACCACGACGACGCGATCGCCGGCCTCCGGCAACTCGCTCATGCCGAGCACTTCTACCGGCATGGAGGGGAGTGCCTTCTCGATGCGCTGGCCGCGATAGTCAATGAGCGCCTTGACGCGCCCGTGCGCTGCGCCCGCAACGAGCATATCGCTGCGTCGCAGCGTGCCAGTCTGCACCAACACCGTCGCCAGCGGCCCGCGGCTCTTGTCCATCTTCGCCTCGATGACGACCCCCATCGCGGCGCGGTCGGGATTGGCGCGCAACTCCGCAAGCTCCGCCAGCAGCTGGATGCTCGCCAACAGGTCGTCTATGCCGTCGCCTGTCTTGGCCGACACCTCTACATCGAGCACGTCGCCGCCCCACTTCTCCACCAGAACCTCGCGCTCGGAGAGTTGCCGTCGGATGCGCTCAGGGTTGGCGTCGGGCAAGTCGCTCTTGTTGATGGCCACGAGCATCGGGACGTCCGCCGCGCGAATGTGGTCTATCGCCTCCGCCGTCTGCGGCATCACGCCGTCGTCTGCTGCTACGACAAGTACGGCGAGGTCTGTCACCTGTGCTCCCCGCGCGCGCATCGCGGTGAACGCCTCGTGGCCGGGCGTGTCGATGAAGGTGATGGGCGAACCCTCGTACTCCACCTGGTACGCCCCAATGTGCTGGGTGATGCCTCCCGCTTCCCCCCCCGCCACGTCCGTCTTGTGGATGGCGTCAAGCAACGACGTCTTGCCGTGGTCGACGTGGCCGAGCACGGTGACAATGGGAGGACGCGCCACTAGGCTCTCTTCGTCCGTCTCGGACATCTCGGCAAGGGCGGAGGACGACGCCTTGCGCGCCGCCTCTTCCTGCTTGCGTGCCGAGAAGCCGAAGGGGCGCGCCGCCGCCGCCGCCGTCTCGTAGTCGATGGCGTCGTTGATGCTGGCGAACGTCCCACCCCGCATCAGCTGCTTCATCAGCGTGACCGGGTCCACGCCCATGCGCTCTGCGAGGGCGGCAACGGTGATCGCATCCGGCAGTGGGAGTGCCTTGAGCACCACGCGCCGCGTGGTGGGCTGTGCCTCCTGCTCTACCATCTCGCCCCCTCCTATGTTTGAGCTGTAGGCGCATATTCGGCGATACGCGCCTTGTCCGCCGCCGCCAGCACCGTCTTGAGCGTCCGCTCTAGCCCCTTGCCTAGTGCTGCCGCCTGCCAGCACGCCGACCGCTCACACAGGTACGCACCGCGGCCGTTCACTTTGCCGCCCTGGTCGACAGCTACTGCGCCCTGGGGCGTGCGCACGATGCGCGTCAACTCGCGCTTCGGGCGCTTGTCCCCGCATACCGCGCACGAGCGCATCGCTACGTGCTTGGTGGGCGTCATGTCGCTGCCTCCTGAATCGTTGTAGCGCGCTCCCTAGCGCCTCGCCGGGCGCTTGGGCGGCCTGCGGTTGCCCCCGCCTCCGCGCCGGCCACCGCGGCCTCCGCCGCTGCGGCTCTGCTCTCCCAGGATGTCTTCCGCAAAGCGGATGCCGGCAGGTCCGGCGTCCACTTCTGGCACCTTCCAAATATCCTGTTCGTCCTCCTCCTCTACATCCACCTCGACCGACGCCTCGTCTTCGCCCTCGACCTCCTCGATGACCTCCACAACCTCTTGGGTAGCAGGGGTAGGCTCGGCCTCCAACTCGAGCGATTCGAGCGCCAGCAACTCCTCAGCGCTCATGCCCGCGCCCGATGCCACCGCGACAGCCTCCTGATCGGCTCCCGCCTCGCCCTCCTCGACGACCTCTACGCCTTCTTCGGCCTCCGATGCCTCGGCGATCGCAGCAGACACCTCTGCTTCTACGGCTTCGACGACCTCTTGCGCCACTGCGGCAGGGGCGACCTCTTCAACCTCGATCACCTGTGGTTCGCTTGGCGCGGCAGTCGCTTCCGCCACAGCGACAGCGCCTTCTGGAACTTCCGCCACGGCGGCCTGGCCCTCAATGTCTTGCTTGAGCCGTTCGATTTCGATATCGGTCGAGCTCTTGATGTCGATATTCCAGCCCGTGAGTTTGGCCGCCAGGCGCGCGTTCTGCCCGTCGCGCCCGATCGCAAGCGACAACTGCCGGTCCTGTACCACCACCGTTGCGGTGCTGGCGCTTGGGTCGAGGACTACGCGCAGTGGTTGGGCGGGGCTCAACGCGTTGGACAGGAAGACGGACGGGTCGCGCGACCACTGAATGACGTCGATCTTCTCGCCTTGCAGTTCGCTGACGATGTTCTGGATGCGGATGCCGCGCAGCCCCACGCATGCGCCGACGGGGTCGACTCCGTCCTGGGCGGCCGAAACGGCTACCTTGGAGCGCGAACCCGCTTCACGGGCGATGCCGCGTATCTCTACGATGCCGTTGAAGATCTCCGGCACCTCCATCTCAAACAGGCGCCGCAGCAATTCGGGCCGCGCGCGGCTGACCAAGATCTCCGGCCCCCTCGGCGTCCGCTCCACGGACGTAATCATCACCTTCAGCCGTACGCCGGGCCGGTAGCGGTCGTAGGGCGACTGCTCCTCGCGTGGCAGCACCGCCTCCGTGCGCCCGTTCAGATCGAGGCGGACGGGGCCTCCATAGCGCGCCTCGCTCCTTTGCACCGTCGCGGTGAACACTTCGCCTTCGCGCTCGGAAAACTCGCTGTAGATGAGCTCGCGCTCCGCTTCCCGCAGGCGCTGGATCACCACCTGCTTGGTGGTCTGCGCCTCGATGCGCCCGCCGTCTTGCGCGGGTATCGGGAACTCGAGCACGTCGCCCACTGCAAGCGCCTGGCCAGGCCGTAGCGCGCGCGCCTGCTCGAGCGTCAGGTGCGCATCCTCGTCCTCAATCTCATCCACGACGGTCTTGAGCGCGTAGACCGAGTAGGAGAAGTCGTTGCTGTCCTGATCGAGGACCACCTTTACCTCGCCGCCCACCGCACCCTTCTTGTAGGTGGAGGCGAGGGCCGTCTCCACGGCAGAGATAACCATCTCGCGCGGCAAGTTCCGCTCTGCCGCCAGCTGCGTCACCGCGATTAGGAAGTCGCTCTTCATCGCGTTCCAGACCTCCACCTTCGGCGATAGTCCCTTAACAACGCGAGAGTGGGCCCCCGGCCCACTCCCGCTGCGCACAGAATAGCCCATTTCGCTGAAGCTTGTCTACCGCAACGCGGGATAGACCCGTCCGCGATCGGGGCGGTGCTTCTTTCCCTCTTCTCACTGGAAGCGAGCTAGGGTGAGGCTCTTCGCTGGTCGGTGTTCCTAGACGTGCTGGTCAACAAGTATCGGATTGCCGTCCGGATCGATGATGACGAAGCTGGCAGGTCCGCTGCCGGATTCGTCCGCCTCGCTCATCAGTGAGACGCCCTTTGCCTTCAACTGCCGCTGCAACTCACGCACGTCCATGAATTCGCCCAACGGCTGCGCCCGCTCATCCCAACCTGGGTTGAAGGTGAGGATATTTCGCTCGAACATCCCGTGGAACAGGCTGACGGTGACGGCGTTGGCGTTGCGCAGGATGAGCCAGCCCTGTGCGGCATCGCCTCCGACCACCTCGAAGCCGAGCTTGTCGTAGAAATCCCGCGACACTGCCAGGTCGGCAACGGTCAAGCTCACCGAGAACGCACCTAACTCCATGCTTCGCTTCTCCTTGTAGCGTGTGGCGTTGTCGCCATTAGCAACCCAGACTCCTCACGCCGCCAGCCTCCTTACGGCCACCCATACCGCCACCACCACGCCCGCAAACCCCAGCAGCTGCAGCGTGCCGCCGAAGATGAAGAGGGGCGCGAGCACGGGCGCGGTGCCGAGCAACGCGCCCCCTGCCGCGATGTATTGGTACGCACGGCCTCGCCGATGGTTTGTGGCTGCGGATACGGCCTCGCCGACGGCGTAGCCCACGCCTGCCATCAGGAACAGGAAGATAATGCCGTTGCCCAAGAATCCCGCCAGGATGGTCAACAGCACTGCCGAAATGAACCCCGCCACCACGGCCGCCGTCACTCCGCGCGCCACATAGCTCGTTGACACGCGGTAGGTGGGCAGCACGGTGGTGTGCGAGCACTCCTTGCAGCGCACACCCACCGGGTGCTGGCGCATGCACTCCGTACACATTGAACGACCGCAGCGGGAGCACGATAGTCCCGTTTCGCGGTAGGGATGCCAGTGGCATGTCGCCGGAGCGGTGCTCACTAGGTCGCCTTGCTTTGGCGGCTGACCCACGCTTGATGGTCGGAGATGTCTCGGTCGTACACCAACCGGTTGAACAGGACTTCTCCCACCCCCACGCCCTCCGGGCGGCGCGCGTTGGACGTCAACCGTTTGACGACCGTAATCGCAAGAATCGCGAGCATCAGCAGCACGATGGCCACAGGCCTGTCCCACGCCCACGCCCACAAGGGCAGCGCCGCCAGTGCTATGAGCACCCACGTCGCCGAGTTGTTGGTCAGGTTCCACCCGGCCGACGCGGTGATGATGAACAGCGCCAACTCCGGCCTTGCCATCGCCGTCAGAACACCTGCCACCGGCGCAACTCCGCGCCCGCCCTTGAAACCAAGGAAGACGGACCAGTCGTGCCCGATGATGGCCAGTACGCCCGCTGCTACTTGCCACTCAATGCTCAAGTCGAACCCGTAGCGCGCGAGGTAGACAGGTGTCATCCCCTTCACGAACAGGTCGAAAACGCCGACGGGTAATATCCACACCTTGCCGACGTGGTACCAAACATTCGACGACCCCAGCGTGCCCGTGCCGACGCGCCGCAGATCAATGCCCTTAACGATCCGTCCGGCAAGGAAGGCAGCGTTGACCGAGCCAAGCAGGTAGGCGTAGGCGAGACAGAGCGCGATCGCGAGAGGCTCGGGCATCGTCAGCGCCGTCGCCGCTCCACTGCCAGCCGCTCCATCTCCTGCACTACTTCGAGTGGCGGCCCGGCGGCTCCAGGCAGCGGCTCACTCTCGTAGCCCATCGCGTGGTAGTCGCTCCCTCCGCACGGCAGCAGGTCCAGTTCCCTGGCTATCGCTGCAAGCGCCTTGCGCCCACTCTTGGAGAACTGTGCATAGTGGACCTCGAATCCCACGACGCCTGCATCCTTGAGCGTGCCAAGGAGTGCTTCGTAGTTCTTGATGTAGAGCGGATGGGCGAGCACCGTGATGCCGCCTGCTTGCTCCACCATCGTCACGGCGTCTGCCATGCTCAGGTGCGGGCGCGACACAAAGGCGATGCCGTTGTCATCCAGGTAGCCGCGGAATGCCTCCGCGGCGGTCTTGATGTAGCCACGCTCAACCATGGCGAGCGCGATGTGGGGCCGCCCAACCGCCGCGTCACCGGCAATCTCCTTTACACGTTCCCAATCGACAGGCTTTCCTATTTCCCCCAGCCGCTCGATCATCGCTTGGCCTCGCCCATCGCGCTCTTCACGGAACCGGCGTAGCCGAGCCTGCAGGTCGGATGACTTCGGGTCGAAGAAGTAGCCGAGCAAATGGATATCGGTGTTGGGCTCGAGCGGGTTGTCTGCGCTGATTTCGACGCCAGGCACCAGCCGCAAATCGGGGTGGTGCTGCGCCTCCTCGAATGCCTCGTCTAGCCCCATGGTCGAATCGTGGTCGGTAATGGACGCGACAGATACCTTGCGCTCGGCGAGCAATCGCACCAGCGCCGTCGGCGTCAGCCTGCCGTCGGAGAGCGTGGTGTGCATGTGTAAGTCTACGGTGGGGCTCATGGCACCACCCTGTCGACCCGCCGCACTTCAGTGGCCAGCCCCGTTCCGTCGTCCAATTGGACGAAGACGGCGTTGAATTGCGCAGGGCCGCCGCAGGAGGCAACGTTGAGACGCTGCGGCACTGCCGTCAGAAAGCGCGTCAGCACATCCTCCGGATTGGTGCCGATGATTGAGTTGACAGCGCCCGTCATGCCCAAATCTGTCACGTAGCCCGTCCCTTTCGGCAACACGCGCGTGTCCGCCGTCGGCACGTGCGTGTGGGTTCCAACCACCATTGACACGCGCCCATCCAGGTACCACCCCATCGCGTTCTGCTCCGAGGTCGCCTCCGTATGGAAATCGACCAGCGTAAAGCGTGGCGGATCGTCTTCCATACTGTCCAGCAGGGCGTCGATCACTGTCCACGGCGAATCCGTCCCTTCCGGCATGAAGACGCGCCCCTGCAGGTTGATGACGGCGACGGGACCCAAGCGCAGCATCCCGCGTCCGGGAGCGGCGGCGGGATAGTTTGCAGGCCGCAGTATCGGCAACTCCCCTTCGAGGTGCGGCAGGATCTCGCGCTGGTCCCAGATGTGGTTGCCCGACGTTATGACGTCTGCGCCTGCATCGAGGATTGCCTCCGCCGTCTCCGGCGTCAGTCCGAAGCCGCCGGCAGCGTTCTCGCCGTTCACGACGACGAGATCTAGCCGCTCCTCCTCTCGCAGGACGGGCAGCACTTCCTCGAGGGCGCGGCGCCCCGGCTTGCCCACGACGTCTCCTACCATCAACGCGCGCACGTGCTCTTCCTTCCTAATCGTCCTACTTGGCCGTCTCGATCGCCCGCGTCTCGCGCACCACCGTCACCCGGATTTCGCCAGGGTAGACCAGGTTCTCCTCGATCTTCTTCACAACGTTGCGCGCGAGCGTTGCGGCTGCTATGTCGTCCACCTCATCAGGCGACACCAGGATACGCACCTCGCGCCCGGCCTGTATCGCGTACGACTTCTGTACGCCCGGGAAGGAGTTGGCCACGTCCTCCAGCGCCTCGAGCCGCTTGAGGTAGAACTCCACCGTGTCGCGGCGAGCGCCGGGCCGCGCCGCGCTAATGGCGTCCGCCGCCGCGACGATGAACGCTTCCGGCGTTGCGCGTGCGTCATCATGGTGCTCGGCGATGGCAACCTTGACCGGCTCCGGCAGGCTGTAGCGCCGCGCCACCTCATCGCCTATCTCGATGTGCGAGCCCTCGACCTCGTGCGTGAGCGCCTTGCCAATGTCGTGCAGCAGCCCGCCCGCCTTGGCCACCTGCGAGTCAGCGCCGATCTCGCCCGCCAGCATCCCTGCGATCTGAGCCACCTCAACGGAGTGCAGCAGGACGTTCTCGCCGTAGGAATAGCGGTACTTGAGCCGGCCGATGAGGCGCACCAATTCGGGATGCAACCCCCGCACACCCGCATCCAGCACGGCCTGGTCGCCTGAGCGCCGGATGGTCTCCTCGACCTCCTCTTGCGCCCGCTCCACTGCCTCCTCCACCCGCGCCGGGTGGATTCGCCCGTCGGCGATGAGGTTGGTCAACGCGATGCGCGCCACCTCGCGGCGTATCGGGTCGAAGCACGATATCGTCACCGCCTCCGGCGTATCGTCTATGATGAGGTCAGCGCCCGTCGCCGCTTCGATGGCGCGAATGTTGCGCCCCTCACGCCCAATCAAGCGGCCCTTCATGTCGTCATTCGGTAGCGGGACCTGCGCCGTTGTCGTCTCTGAGACAACCTGCGATGCAAGGCGCTGTATCGACAGCGCGACGGCCATGCGCCCCTTTTCGTCCGCGTCTGCGAGCATCCGCTGCTCGAGGTCGTAGTAGCGCTTGGACAGGTCGTGCTCCATCTCTCCCTCCGCGCGCTGGATGATCTGCTCCCGCGCATCATTCATGGAGAGATTGGCGACCGCCTCGAGGCGCTGGACGTGCTCGTCCTTGAGTTGCTCCGCCTCCTTCAGAACCACCTCGACGCTGCGCTCGCGCTCGGCCAGGCTCGTCTCGCGCCGCTCGACCGACTCCTGGCGCTTGTCGAGCGACTCCTCGCGGTTCTCCAAGCGGCTCTCTTGGCGCTGTATCTCGCGGCGGAACTCCTTGAGTTCACGCTCCGCCTCCCGCGCCTCGCGTTCTGCCTCGCGGCGCGTTTCGCGCGCCTCGTCACGCGCGCGCTCGACGCGCTTGCGCGCGTCCTCCTCTGCCTCTCGAATGACTGCGGCTGCTCTGTCGCCTGCGGCACCGACCGCACGCCGTTGGCGCAGGTCGCGTAGGACATAGACCACCAATGCGATGCTGACGACGATCAGGCCCGCCAGGGCCAGAACCACGATAGCTGATTCCATGTCACCCTCCCAGGCTGCTCACGCGCGCCTAAACGCATGCAGCGCAGCCTCCGGCGCGGGAGCCGGCGAAGCGCTTGCAATCGCGTTGTCTGAGAAGGACGTTAGCCTGCGGTGGCGCCGACGGGCTCCTCAATGGCCAAGGTGGTTTCCTCCTCGTCCCCGAGGGAGTAGGGCACGGGCAGGTCAAGCGCCGAGTCGGCAGCCGTGTGCTCCGCCCGGATGTCCTGCTCGATAGCCTCCATCACATCAGGGTGCCTGTTGAGGAAGTCCTTGGCATTCTCTCGCCCGTGGGCAATCTTCGTCTCACCGTAGGAATAGCTGGCTCCTGCCTTCTTGACGACGCCGCGCTCGGCGCCCAAGTCAAGCAGGCCGCCCGCCTTGCTTATGCCCTGGCTGAACATGATGTCGAATTCCGCCTGGCGGAAGGGAGGCGCGACCTTGTTCTTGACGACCCGCGCGCGAATGCGCGAGCCCACCACTTCCGACCCTTGCTTGATCGACTCGACCCGGCGAAGGTCGATGCGCACTGAGCTGTAGAACTTGAGTGCGCGACCGCCCGGCGTCACCTCGGGACTGCCGAAGAAGACACCGACCTTCTCCCTGAGCTGGTTCACGAAGACTACAGCGGTGTTGGAGTGTCTGGTGGCCGCCGTGAGCTTGCGCAGCGCCTGCGACATTAGCCGCGCCTGCAACCCCACGTGCGCATCCCCCATGTCGCCTTCCAACTCCGCCCGCGGCGCCAACGCTGCGACGCTGTCTACCAGCACCACGTCCAGCGCTCCGGAGCGCACGAGGTACTCGACAATCTCCAGCGCCTGCTCAGCCGAGTCGGGCTGCGAAACGAGGAGGCTGTCCATCTGTGCGCCACATCGCTGCGCGTAAGAAGGGTCGAGCGCGTGCTCAGCGTCGATGTATGCGGCTGTCCCGCCTCTCCGCTGACACTCCGCGATGATGTGGTGGCAGAGGGTCGATTTCCCTGCCGATTCCGCGCCGAAAATCTCGGTGATGCGCCCCCGTGGGATGCCTCCCACGCCGAGCGCAAGGTCAAGGGCGATGGAGCCCGTCGGGATGACATCAATGTGCATCCGATGGGCTGCTTCACCCATCCGCATAATGGCGCCGCGACCGAATTGGCGTTCAATCTGGCCCAAGGCCAGTTCCAGGGCTTTGTCCTTCTCAGACACGCTTTTGCCTCGCGTCTTCACCATCCCGTCGCTACGTTGATTGTAGCAGAAGTATGTCGGGGTGGCGCCCGCCGATTCTGCCATGGCGCACCCTCTACCGCGCAAGGTGCATTTGTCACCAATACCCCTTCCTTGGTGGAGAGGCGGCTGTTTCCCCCTCCTCTGTGGGGAGAGGGCCGGGGTTGGAGGCCCCTTATCCCCCTGGCTTGTACCGATTCACTATCGGCAGTCGCCAATCACGGCCGAAGGCGCGGGGCGTTATCTTGATGCCCGGCGGCGCCTGCCGGCGCTTGTACTCGCTGCGGTCTACCAGCTCTATCGTCCGCACCACCGCCTCACGAGGCGCTCCCGCCTCCAGCATGTCCTCGAAAGCTGAGTCCTCCTCTACGTAGTCTTCCAGGATGGGGTCGAGCACCTCGTACGGCGGCAGCGAGTCTTCGTCCTTCTGGTCGTGCCGCAGCTCCGCCGTCGGCGGACGGTCAATGATGGACTGCGGGACGACCTCACGCCCTCGCGTGCGGTTGAGGTGGAGGCACAGTTCGCGCACCAGTGTCTTGGGCACGTCCTTGATGACCGCGAATCCTCCGGCAAGGTCGCCATAGAGCGTCGAGTAGCCCGTAGCCATTTCGCTCTTGTTGCCTGTGGTGAGGACGATCCACCCGAACTTGTTCGACGCCGCCATCAGGAAGTTGCCCCGCACGCGCGCCTGAATGTTCTCTTCCGTCACGTCGGGCTCGCGGCCTTCGAGGACGGGCGCCAGCTCCTCCAAGTACGCATCGAAGACGCGCTTGATGGGCACGGTGCGCATGGGCGCACCGAGCCCGTCGCTCAATAGCCGCGCGTCGTCGTACGACTGGTCGGCGGTGAACTGCGAAGGCATGAAGAACGTGGTGACGCGATCGATGCCGAGTGCGTCGGCGGCGATGACGGTGGTCAGGGCGGAGTCGATGCCTCCGGATAGGCCGATGACGGCGCCGCGAAAGCCGCTCTTCTGCACGTAGTCGCGCGTGCCAAGTACCAGGGCCTGGTAGACCTCTTCCAGCGGCGCCAACTCCTGCGCGACGCTCGCCGGTTGGAGTTCTAGCGGCGAGGCGTCGGCGGGCGGTGTGCCCAAGTCGAGCAGGTGCGCGACGCCAACCGCATCGGCGTCGGTCAGCTTGCGCGGCGAGCCGCGGCCCCCATCCACCACATCCGCATCGATATCCACGCTCAGCGCACACTCTTCGAACTGCGGCGCTCGAGCGAGCAGCGCTCCTGTGTGGTCGAATACAAGGCTCTGGCCGTCGAAGACCAGCTCGTCCTGCCCGCCCACCATGTTGACGTAGGCGAGGACGACGCCATCGTTGCGCGCCCGCTCGGCGAGCATCGCCTGCCGCTGCGCGCCTTTGCCGCGCGAATAGGGCGAGCCGTTGATGTTGACCACTACCTCTGCGCCCGCAGCACGAGCCACCGTCGCAGGATTGATGTCGTACCAGATGTCCTCGCATACGCACGCTGCAATCCGCACCCCGCGGTGCGTGATGACAGGACACGTACTGCCGGACGTGAAGTAGCGTAACTCGTCGAACACCCCGTAGTTGGGCAAGAACACCTTGTCGTAGACGGCGGCGAGCTTCCCTCCTTGGGCGATAGCGGCGGCGTTGTAGAGCCGTCCGTCGGCGCGGCGCGGCGTCCCGACGATGACAAGCGCCTCGCGCGTAGCCTCTACGATGCGCTCTAGGCGCTTGTCCGCCTCATCGAGGAACTGTTGCTTGAAGAGCAGGTCTTCAGGTGGGTAGCCCGTCACCGCCAGTTCGGGAAAGGCGATAACGTTCGCGCCCTGCGCCTCCGCCTCCGCCATGTAGCGCAGGATGAGGTCGGTGTTCCCATCGAGGTCGCCGACGGTAGGGTTGATCTGTGCTAGGACGATGCGGAGCCGTCGCACGCACTTCTCCGCGCCGCTCAGCGAACGCTGCCGAGTCGAGCGGCGCAGCGCGCACCATAGCACGCGCGAATGGGCGGAGCGGATTTAGGGCAGGGGAGTGGTGACTGTCTTAGGAACGGGAGCGCCGACGGCGACGGGCGGAGCGCCGCGCTGCGATGCGCGCCTTTTCGCCCTTGGAGCGGAAGTAGCGCCGGTCCTTGTGCTGCTTCAGGATGCCCGTGCGCGTTACTGCCGATCGGAACCTCGAAACGAGTCCTTCAGGGTTCTCGCCGTCTCTGAGCGTTACGAACGCCATAACGGGGCAACCTTACCACGCTTCCCTAGCACTTCGCAATGCGGAAGTCTCGGTTACGCGTGGTGGTTCAGCATCCAATTGACGCCGAACTTGTCCGTGCATGAGCCGAAGTAGGCGCCCCAGAACATGTCCTCCAGCGGCATCGTCACCGTCCCGCCGTCCGACAGCTTGGCAAACACCTCCGCGGCCTCCTCCCGCGTCCTGGGCGCGTAGGAGATGGAGAAGTTGTTGCCCTGCGTGGTCTCGATGCCGAACCACGATGGCACGTCGCTTCCCATCAGCACGCCGTCGCCGATACGGTAGGTGACGTGCATGATCTTGTCGCGCTCATCGTCTGGCGGCGCAAATTCCTGCGGCCCCTCGGCGAAAGTGCCGATGAAATCGAAGTCGCCGCCGAAGACTGAGCGGTAGAACTCGAAGGCCTCGCGGCAGTTGCCGTTGAAGTGCAAGTAGGTGTTGAGAGCCATCGATGCGTGCCTCGCTGAATGTGCTCTGGGAGCAATCCCACCGCCGGGATGTTAGCATGACAACGAGGGACGAGGTGGGATGTTTGGCGAGCGGCTGCGATTGACACTTTCGGATTTCGGCGCGTAGGCTAGCGATTACGGTTTCGCGCCTCCTGACGAGTGTGCTGATGCCGCAAACGGGTCGCGCTTCACTACCAACGCGTGAGCCGCGCCCTTAAGCGGGAGGAACCCCGTATGGCCGGTCAAAGCGAGTTCGTCGTCCGATTCGCAGGGGAAGGCGGACAGGGCGTCGTAACCGCAGCCGAGTTCGTCGCGCGCGCCGCGACCACCGTCGGCTACCACGCACTTACCTTCGCCACCTTCCCCTCTCAAATCCTCGGCGGACCCACTTGGACCCAGGCCCGCATCTCTCGAGAACCCGTCAAGAGCCCCGGCGACTACGTCGACATCCTCGTTGCCTTCAACGACTACGCCTACCAGGAGCATCGCGGCGATGTGCGCGACGGCGGCGTCATCCTGCTTGACCCCACCGTCGAGCCCGACCCCGCCGACACGGGACGGCGCGCACTGATCGTCCCGTTTGATGAGTTGGCCAAGCAGACGGGCGAATCGCGTGCGGCCAACATGGTGGTTATGGGGGCCCTCTCCAAGCTCATCGACATGCCCCTCGACTACTTCAAGGACTTCGTCTCCCGTCGCTTTGCCGGGCGCGAGAAGGTTGTCACTGCGAACCACATGGCCCTCGACCTGGGGCTTGCGCAGATGGAGGGCGAGGCCGCCATCGCCGACTTGGGGGAGCCCGAGAAGCCCGACTACGTCCAATCGTTCATCAAGGGCAATGAAGCGCTGTGCATCGGCGCGCTCGCGGCGGGCCTCGACTTCTACATCGGCTATCCCATCTCCCCCGCGACGCCCGTCCTGGTCTACATGGAGCGCAACCTCGTGGGGGACGGCAAGTTCGCCTACCAGGCGTCGTCTGAGATCGAGGCGATCGCCGCCATCCTTGGCGCAGGCTTCGCCGGCAAGAAGGCCATGACCGCTACCTCCGGACCCGGCTTCACCCTCATGGGCGAGGGGCTTGGACTGGGGTGGATGGCCGAAATCCCGTGCGTCGTCATCAACGTCCAGCGGGGCGGCCCTGCGACAGGGTTGCCGACGAAGACGGAGCAGTCGGACCTCCTTGCCGCCATGAGTCCCGCACACGGCGATTCATCGCTCCCGGTCATTGCGCCCGGAAGCGTGGCCGAGTGTTACGAGTCCGCCATCTGGGCGCTCAACTGGGCCGAGCGCTATCAGGGCCCCGTCATCGTCCTCAGCGAGCACTCGCTCGCTGAGCGTGCCCAGAACATCCGAAAACCGGACGTCAGCGCCGCCAAGGTCGAGCAGCGCGACGTCTACGCCGGAAGCAACGGCTATCTGCGCTACCAGGCGTGGGAACGCTCGCCCATGCCAGTCCCCGGCGGCCCCGGCGCGTACGTCGCCAACGGCTCCGAACACGATCCCTACGGCGACACGACGCACCTGCCCAAGTACCACATTCAAATGACCGAGCGGCGCTTCTCCAAGTTGCGCCTCCTCGACGACGGCACCTACGAAAGCCGCAACGCTGACCACCCTGTTGCAGTCGTTCCATGGGGCGGCTCGAAGGGCTCGGCGGAGGAGGCGTTCGATCTCCTCGAGGCTGACGGCGTTGGAATCGGCTACTACTACACGATGTTCGTGAACCCCCTGCCCTCGGCCATGCTAGAGGAGCTGCGGTCGAAGGACCTCGTCATCGTGCCCGAGTTGAACTACCAGGGCCAGTTCGCCAGCGTCTTGCGAGCACAGGGCGTGAAGGCTGAGGCGTTGACGCAGTACACGGGCCTCCCCTTCAGGGCTTCCGAATTGGCCGAGCGCATCAAGGAGCGGCTTGCCGCCGCGAAAGAGATGGTGAGAGCATGAGCGCGAAGAACCCCGAGTACGACTTCAAGTGGTGCCCCGGCTGCGGCGACTTCGGCGTCCGCCGAGCCCTTGAGCTCGCCATGCAGGACTACATGGTCAAGTATGAGACGCCCATGTCCCAGAACGTCGTCGTCGCGGGCATCGGCTGCTCCGGCAACCTCGTTCACCTGCTTGACGGCGAGCAGCCTTTCGGCTTCCACGGCATCCACGGGCGCGCGCTTCCGATCGCGCTCGGCGTAAAGGGCGCCAATCCTGACCTCAACGTCGTTGTCGTCGCGGGCGACGGTGACTTCCTCAGCATCGGCATGGAGCACATCGCCCCGCAGGCCGCCCGTAATCTCAACATCACCGCAGTCATCATGGACAATGGCATCTACGGCCTCACGAAGGGCCAGTCGTCGCCTACCACCGAGATTGAAACGGTCACAAGCAGCACGCCCTACGGCAAGATGGAGGCGGCCGTTCACCCCCTCGAGCTGTACTACACGCTCGGCGTCAGCTTCATCGCGTCCGGCTATTCATCCAAGCCGCGCGACTTGGCCTCGTACATCCTCGACGGAATGGAGCACCCCGGCTTCTCCATCGTCCATGTCGCATCGCCCTGCACCACGTACAACGACACGTACGAGGAACTGAAGGGCAATCCGGCCAAGGGCATCGAGCCGACGGCATGGGCGCTTCCAGACGACTACGACCCCTCGGACCGCGCGGAGGCGATGAAGATCGTCCATCGGCGTGGCGTGCCCTTGGGCGTGGTCTACAAGGACACCTCACGCCCGACGTTCGATGCGCGCATGGAGACCGCCGCAGTGACAGCCGGCGGTCCCCGCGATGTCGCGAAGTTGCTGGGCAGCTTCGATCTGTAGGGCTCTTTCTCCCGCCAGCCGCGGAGAGAGGGTTGCGGTGAGGGCGCTACGGCGAAGGTAGGGGCTACCCGAACCTCTCCTCTTTCCAGTAATCGCCGCGCATGTGGTAGCCGCGCTGTTCCCAGAATCCCGGCGCGTCCGCCGGCAGCAGTTCGATGCCGCGCACCCACTTGGCGCTCTTCCATCCATACACGCTCGGTACCACCAACCGAACAGGACCGCCGTGCTCTCGTGCTAGCGGCTGGCCATCTTGCGTGTGGGCTAGCAGTACGTCACCCGCCATCAGCGCCGGCAAATCGAGGTTGGTGGTGTAGCCGTCGTATCCGTAGACCATCGCGTGCGTCGCTCCTGGTGTCGGGCGGCACAACGCGAGGGCGTCTGCAAGGCGCACGCCCGCCCAATCGACGTCCAGTTTGCTCCATTGCGTCACGCAGTGGAAGTCGCGCGTGATGGCCGTCTGCGGCAGCTCCAGCAGCCGCCCCCAATCCACCTCTACTTCCTCTTCCACCAACCCGAAGAGCCGCATGCCCCAATCATCCGTCGGGACGGACGGCGTCGACCCGACGGTCATGACGGGGAACTTGGACGTGACGATCTGGTGCGGAGGCACGCGGGACGGGTCGATTCCGGGGTTGCGCCCTCCGTCGTTCCAGGTGTTCACGGCCCTCTGCAGCCAGTCCATTCCCCGCTCCTCCCTGCCTGCGCCTTTGGTCGTTAGGCTAGTGAGTGCTCTATGATGACCTACACGCCGCCGTAACGGAAGCATTGAGCGCCACACATTACTCCATTGAAGCCGCCGGCCTGAACAAGTGGTTCGGCCGCACGCGTGCCCTCTACGACGTATCGCTGCAAGCGCCGTGGGGGTGTGTCGTCGCCCTCTTCGGGCCCAACGGCGCTGGCAAGAGCACGCTGCTGCGCGTCCTCGCAGCTCTCGCCTCCGCCGACTCCGGCAGCGCGCGCGTCGCTGGCTGCGACTTGCGTCGAAACGCGATGGATGTGCGCCGCGCCGTGGGCTTTGCCGGCCACGCCAACTACCTCTACACAGACCTCACCGCACGGGAGAACCTGCGCTTTCATGCGCGCCTTCACCGTCTCGCCGATGCCGATGAGCGCATCAGCGCGCTACTCGATGACGTGGGGCTGGCGAAACGTGCTGACGCGCGTGCGCGCACGCTCTCCAATGGAATGCAGAAGCGCTTGGCCATCGCCCGCGCAATCCTCCACCGCCCTCGCATCCTGCTGCTCGATGAGCCAGAGACGGGCCTGGATGAGCAGGGGCTCGAACTCTTGAACCATATTGTCTTTGGCCTAGCGAAGGCGGGCGGAACGGTCGTTTTGTCGACGCACGCGGTCGACCGCGGCCTGCAACTCGCCGAGCGTGTCGCCGTTCTTAACGACGGCGCGCTCGTCATGGAGGCCGAAACTTCGGGCCTGAGTGCAAGCGCCGTCCATGCCGCCTTCGGTCATGGGGGGCGCACCGCATGAGCGCCTACCTGCACACGGCGTGGACGGTCTTCCTCAAGGATGTCCGCATCGAGGCGCGAACGCGCGAGTCGCTGGTCTCCATCTTGGTCTTCTCGGTGCTCGTCGCCTTCATCTTCAACTTCGCCTTCGACCCCAACCCGCGCGTGCTCGCAACGGTCGGGCCGGGAATCGTCTGGGTAGCATTCGTCTTTACGGGCGTCATCGGCCTGAACCGAAACTTCGTACTGGAGCAAGAGCAGGGGACGCTCGATGCGCTCTTGCTCGCCCCGGTTGCACGCGAGGCGCTCTACGCAGGCAAGCTGCTCGGCGTCTTCGCTCTCATGACGGCCGTCGAGGCGCTGATGCTGCCCGTCTTCGTCGTCCTCTACGACCTGCCCGTGCTGAACGGCCCTTTCGTTGGTGTGACGCTCGCGGCGACGCTCGGGTTTGCAGCGGTTGGCACGCTCTTCTCCGCCATCGCCGTACGGACGCGGGCACGTGAGGTGTTGCTGCCGCTCCTCTTTCTTCCCGCTGCACTGCCAGTCCTCATCGGTGCCGTCGCCTCCTCGAGCGACATCTTTGCCGGGCAGGGATGGAGCGAGTACGGGCGCTGGCTCCAGCTCATCCTCATCTTTGATGTGGTCTTCATTGTGGTAACATCGGTTGCGTTCGAGGCCGTAATCGAGGAGTGACGATGGCAACCGTAGCGGGGCGGCACCAGCAGGGTCTGGTAGCCCGTGGGCGTCGCGTGTTGGGGAACGCCCAGCGCGCCAAGTACATCTTCCTTCTCCTGCTGGCGGCCATGTTCGTCGCCAACCTCTACCTCATGCTCATCTGGGCGCCCACCGAGCGCGTCATGGGCGACGTGCAGCGCATCTTCTACATCCATGTCCCACCCCTGTGGGTCTCCTTTATTGCCTTCTTCCTGACCTTTGGCAGCTCCATCGCCTACCTTCGCACGCGCGACCGCTCGTGGGACAACCGCGCGTTTGCCGCCGCTGAAGTGGGGCTCGCCTTTATGACCGTCGGCATCATCGCCGGGGCGATCTGGGGCAAGCCTGTTTGGGGGACTTGGTGGACGTGGGATGCCAAGCTGACGACGACCTTCGTGCTGTGGGTTACCTACGTGGGCTACATGATGGTGCGTGCCTACGCCCCCGTCCGCGCGCAGGGTGCACGGTGGAGCGCCGTCATCGGAATCATCGGCTTCATCAACGTGCCCATCGTCTACATGGCGGCGGTTTGGTGGCGCGGGCTGCATCCCGACCAGGTCACCGGTGCATTCGCCTCCGGCGGCGGCCTCGAGCCTGACATGCGCACCGCCTTCTACTTCTCTGTCCTCACCTTCGTGCTCTTGTTCGCCTACTTGCTCTACCATCGCATCGGGGTGCGGCGCACCGAGGACGAGATCGGCTCGCTCCACTACGCGCTCCATGAAGGAAGGTCGTAGAGCGCGATGGAAGATAGCAACCTCGGATTCCTCTTCGCAGGGTTCGCTGTCGTGTGGGTGGGGCTGTTCGCCTACATCATCTACGTAAGCCGCCGCGAGCAAGCCCTCCGTCGCGAGGTCGCAGACCTGCGCCAAGAGCTCGCTGAACGCGAGGAGCGCGGGGGCAGGTAGCGGAAGGAGGGCTGCTGCTGTCGTGCAGTACACGCCTGCGTCACAGACGAAAGCGGCTGTCCGTCGCGCCGGGCTGAGCGGGCGCGCCAAGTTAGCCATCGTAGGGTTGCTGCTGCTTGGCGCATTCGCCTACTTCGGCTACACCGCCTTTCAGAGCGCTACCTCCTACTACCTCACCGTCGACGAACTTGTCGAGCGAGGTCCGACAGCCTTCGGCGAGTCGATTCAGGTCAAGGGTCGCTTGGTGAGCGACTCCTTCAGTCGCGCGCTGCCCGACGGCTCCGGGCCGGGCACAACCGCCACCTTCTTGCTGGAGGAGAATGGTCAGCAAATTACGGCTACGCTCGAGGGCGCAGTGCCCGACCTCTTCTTCAACCCCCATTCCGAGATTGTCCTCGGCGGCGTGTACGGCCACGATGGTGTCTTTGTCGCCGACCGCGTCCTCGTCAAGTGCCCTTCCAAGTACCAGTCGCTCGAAGGCGAACAGCCCGACGACTATGGAGAGGCGCCCCCGGCGTAGGCGAGTAGCCGCGCTCCCTCTGTGAGCGTCCGCCGCTGAGCGGTGGATGATGGTCCCGATGCACAGACGAAAGGGCCCCCGTCACCAGACAGGGGCCCTCGCGCTCGATGGAGGCGCTGCGTAGGAGGCTATGCGGCTTCGCGCTTCACTGTGGGCTTCTGCGCCGTCTTGGCGCGCGCCACGGGGAGATCAGCCTCCGTAGGCAGGTCGGCGGTGTGGCCACACTGCACGCACTTGTTGTACGGGCCGTAGATATCCCCACTCACGTGCATATCGCCCCCGCACCGCGGGCATGCCTTGAACAGCATAAACGTCGCCATCTCCGCCTCCTTTCCCGCAGCTTCTGGTTCGCTGCGGCGTTCTCTCTCGATTACCGCGTCCCCTTGGCCGGTAGGCTGCGGAGGCGCTGACTTCACCGTGTGACTCATCTTGACATGAACCGTATCAACCATGTATGCTCTTGTCAAACCTCGTATGACGAAGCATGCCCATTATGTGGCGGATTCCGCAGAAATGCAAGACCTTAAGCAGACGACTTCGGTAAACCATGACGTAATCGGCCAATTCGTGCGTCCAGCTCCACCGGCGCAACGAGACCGCGCCGGCGCAACATCCGATTCGGTGGATTCGTCCGAAGGCGTCTACATCATTAGCGTCGCTGCACGCATGGTTTCCATGCACCCTCAGACGCTTCGCAAGTACGAGCGCGCCGGGCTCGTCCGTCCGTCGCGCACCGGCGGAATGCTCCGCCTCTACTCCGATACCGACATCCTGCGCCTGCGCATGATCAAGCACCTTGTCGACGAACTGGGTCTAAATGTGGCCGGCGTCGAGACGGTGCTGCGCCTTGTCGAGCGGCTTGGCTCGCTCCACCAGCGCGTCGGCCCGGGCGCAGCGCGGCCCGGTGACATGCTCAGCGCGCTGCGCGCCGAAGTAGACGCCATCTTCTCCATGCTCCAGGGCCACGCTGCGCCCCCGGCGCCCAGTGGCTGGAGAGGAGGTCCCCTTGACCAGTGAGCACGAGCGAAATGACCTTGAAATCCATCCCGAAGCGGAAGGCGCTTCCGCGCAGGAGGCCGCCGATTTGCCGGACGTCGAGCGACTGATGAGCGAGCGCGACGAGCTTAAGGAGTTGGCCGCCCGTGCGCAGGCGGACCTGCTCAACTACCGCCGCCGCGTCGACGAGGAGCGGCAATTCCTGGAGCGCAATGCCGCAAACGGCGTCGTCACGCGCCTGTTGCCCGTCATCGACGACTTGCGCCGTGCCGTCGAGTCCATGCCGCCCGGCGGTGGGCCGTGGGACGAGGGGGTACGCATGGTGCTGCACAATGTGGAGGCTGTCGTCCAATCCGTCGGCGTCAGCGCTTACGAACCCGCACCCGGCGATACGTTTGACCCGGCCGTTCACGAGGCCGTAGCGCAGGCACCGACGTCCGACTACGCAGCAGGCGCAGTGGTCGCGTGTGTGCGCGCCGGCTACCGCACCGCCGACCGCATCCTGCGCGCCGCGCAGGTTGTAGTCGCGCAATCCTTGCCCGCAGACAGCGGACCAACCAACCATTGAGAAGACAGATCCTCAGAGGCATAGGACGTAGGAGAAGGGAATCATGGCGAAGGTAATAGGCATCGATCTGGGAACGACTAACTCGTGCATGGCGGTTATCGAGGCAGGGGAGCCCACCGTCCTTGAGAACGCGGAGGGCGGCCGCACCACTCCCTCCATGGTCGCCGTCAACGACAAGAGCGGCGAACGCTACGTCGGCCAGATGGCCAAGCGCCAGGCCGTCACCAACCCTCAAAACACCGTCTTCTCAGCCAAGCGCTTCGTCGGCAGGAAGTTCTCCGAGGTCGCTGCGGAGAAGGACGAGGCGCCATTCAAGGTGGTCGACGGCAAGGGCGGCGACGCCTACATCCATATGGGTGAGCGCGACTTTGCGCCGCCGGAGATTTCCGCAATGGTGCTGCAGAAGCTCAAGGCAGATGCCGAGGCCAAGCTGGGCGAGACCATCTCACAAGCGGTCATCACCGTACCCGCCTACTTCAACGACAGCCAGCGCCAGGCCACCAAGGACGCCGGCGCCATCGCGGGCCTCGAGGTGCTGCGCATCATCAACGAACCCACTGCCGCCTCCCTCGCCTACGGTCTCGACAAGAAGGGCGACGAGACGATTGCCGTCTTCGACCTCGGCGGCGGCACCTTCGATATCTCCATTCTCAGCATTGGCGAGGGTGTCTTCGAGGTGCAGTCGACGAACGGCGACACGCATCTCGGCGGCGACGATTGGGACAAGCGCATTGTCGATTGGCTGGCCGACGAGTTCAAGCGCGACCAGGGGATCGACCTGCGCCAGGACCGCATGGCACTCCAGCGCCTGCGCGAAGCGGCGGAAAAGGCCAAGATAGAGCTCTCGTCCGTTGCGCAGACGGAGGTCAATCTCCCCTTCATCACCGCCGATTCCTCCGGCCCCAAGCACTTGGCTATGACGCTGTCGCGCTCCAAGCTGGAGCAACTGACCGTCGACTTGCTCGAGCGTACCATCGCGCCCGTCAAGCAGGCGCTCTCCGATGCAGGGGTGTCGGCTCAACAGGTCGATGAAATCGTCATGGTCGGCGGGATGACGCGGATGCCTGCCGTCGGCGAAAAGGTCAAAGACCTCTTCGGCAAGGAGCCCCACAAGGGCGTCAATCCTGATGAGGTCGTTGCTATCGGCGCGGCCATTCAGGCCGGTGTGCTCCAGGGCGACGTGCAGGACATTGTGCTCGTCGACGTCACCCCGCTTACGCTCGGCATCGAGACGCTGGGCGAAGTGATGACCTCCCTCATCAAGCGCAATACCTCTATACCCACACGCGCGACGGAAACCTTCACGACCGCCGCAGACGGGCAGACGAGCGTGGAGGTCCATGTGCTTCAGGGCGAACGTACCATGGCGCCGGAGAACAAGACCATCGGCCGCTTCCACCTCGACGGCATTCCTCCTTCCCCACGCGGCGCCCCCCAAATCGAGGTGACGTTCGACATCGACTCGAACGGCATCCTCAACGTCTCCGCCAAGGACAAGGCCACCAACAAGGAGCAGAGCATCACCATTACTGCCTCCTCCGGCCTCGCAAAGGATGAGGTCGAGCGCCTCGTCAAGGAGGCGGAGGCGCATGCCGACGAGGATCAGCGCCGCCGCGACCTCGTCGAGACCAAGAACTGGGCCGATACTGCCGTCTACCAGGCGGAGAAAGCGCTCAGCGAGCATGGCGATGCCGCCGGCGACGAAGTGAAGGCGGAGGTGCGCGACCGCATCTCGGACGTGCAAGCTGCGCTACTGACGGACGATGCTGCACGCATCCGCGCCGCTGTTGAGCAGCTGACGGCCGCCGTCACCAAGATTGGCCAGGCTGCTTACGCCCAGCAGGAGTCGGGCGACGAGCCTCCGACCAGCGCGGACGACGCGTCGGCGGACGGCGACGCCGATACCGTAGAGGGGGAGTACAGAGAGATGTAGCGCCGGCGGAGCCTATGGCCCCTCGGCCACTTCGCGCTGCACGTCTACAAGCTCAACGTCTAGCCGGCTCGCCTCGATGAAGGCGATGACCTTGTCCAGCGTGCTGTCGGCTTTGCCCCCGTTCATACCGACGCACGCGACGCCGAGGACGAGCGTCTGCCAAGCGTCCTGCGTGTCCACCTCGGAGATGGAGAGGTTGTAGCGCTGCCGCAGCCGTGTCACGAGCGACTTTGCGACGTGCCGCTTGCCTTTGAGCGAATCGTTGCCTGGCAGCCGTAGCGTCAGCCGCGCCGAGCCAATATGCATGCCCGCGAGGATAGCACTCCCCGTTTGACACCTAGGCCCTTCGACGCTATTATTTGCGCGGTTCCTACGAGGGGCTGAGACGCCGGTTTTCCATCGGCACACGGCGCTAACACAGGCGTAGACGGTTGCCCTAGGGGAGGGCGACGTACCTCTTTGACTCGCGTGCGGTAATGCAGCCGTTTCGCGTGCTCAAGCCCACGGGGATAGCGCCCGGCGTTTGTCGAGGAGGGACGCAGTCAGGGATGGCCCAGCAACAGCAAGACATCGAACTTAAGCGGGGCCTTCGAGGCGTCTACCTCGACACCACTGAGTCCAGCAACGTCATCGGCGATATCGGCCGCCTCATCTACCGTGGATACGACATCCACGATCTTGCCGAGAAGTCCACGTTTGAAGAGTCGGTATTCCTGCTGCTGAACGGTCGGCTGCCCACCGAGCGCGAGTTGGTCGCCCTCGACGCGCAGCTCAAGGCCGCCCGTGCGCTGCCCGCGCCAATCATTGAGCTCATTGACCGCGTCAAGGACGCTCACCCGATGGATGTCTTGCGCACCGCCGTCTCCGCCCTCTCAGCATTCACGCCTGACACGGCGGACGCGTCGCACGAGGCGGCGGTGCGGAAGGGCATAGAGATTACAGCCCAGTCGTCCACCATCGTTGCCGCGCATCACCGCCTGCGCACCGAGCAGCCGCTGGTCGACCCCAGCCCATCCCTCAATCATGCCGGCAACTTCCTCTACATGCTGCTGGGCGAGGAGCCGGACTCCGACACCACGCGCCTCATGGACAAGGACTTCATCGTCCACCTTGACCACGGCTCCAACGCATCGTCGTTCGCTGCGCGTGTGACGGCGAGCACCCTCGCCGATATCCACGGCTGCGTCGTTTCAGGCCTCTCCACCCTCAAGGGCCCCTTGCATGGCGGCGCCGCTGAGGGCGTCATGCGCATGGCGCTGGAAATTGGGGACGAATCGAACGTCGAAGCCTACTTGCAACAGAAGCACAAGAACCGCGAGCGCATCATGGGGTTCGGCCACGCGGTCTACAAGGCAGAGGATCCGCGAGCGCGCCACCTCCGCGAAGGGTCGAGGCTGTTGGCCGAGAAGGCGGGCGACCCTAAGTGGTTCCGCATCCTCAGCCGCGTCGAGGAGTACATGCAGCCCTATGCCGAGCGGGGCATCTGCGTCAATGTCGACTTCTGGTCGGGCTCCGTCTACTACCTGCTTGGCATTCCCGAGGACCTATTCATCTCTATCTTTGCCTTGGCGCGCATACCCGGGTATGTCACCCAGGTGCTGGAGCAGCAGGACCGCAACATCTTGATTCGCCCGCTGATGCACTACGTCGGCCCCGACAGTGTCGAGTACGTACCTATCAATCAGCGCGGCTGATCGAGCGCCTATCCATCACAGCAGGAGAGTGGGATGTCGACGACTCAAGAGATTCAGGGCGCAGGGGGATGTCAGGGCACCGACCACGGCCACCACTGGCTCATCGAGAGCCCCAACGGCCCATTCAGCAAGGGGCGGTGCAAGATCTGCGGCGTTGAGCGCGAATTCAAGAACTCTATCCAAATCACCAGCTGGGAATCAGACGGCAGTCACGTCAACCGAAACCAGGCGCTCACGTCCTCCTAACACTCCTCTCCGCCTTCGCCTAGCCAGGGGGGTAGGGTAAGAGTGTCCCAACCCACCGCAGCCGAAACTGCCATTCGCAAGCGGCTTGCAGCACACGGTCGCATTACCTTCGCCGACTTCATGGCATTGGCGCTGTATGTGCCCGGTGGCGGCTACTACACATCCCCCCGTCCGCTCGGCCCCGCTGGCGACTTCTATACCTCGCCCCATGTCCACCCCGCTTTCGGCGCGCTGCTGGCGCGATTCGTGACGTCGCTGAGTGGTGTACCGCGCGCCGTCGTCGAGTTGGGCGCGGGCGACGGACGTCTCGCCGCCGATGTTGTCGCAGCAGCTCCTTCGCTCTCATATACGGCGATCGACCTGCGCCCTCTGCCGACCCCTGGCGCGCTGCTAGGGCGGGGCAGCGTACAGTGGCTGGTCGCCGACCGCATCCCCCTGCGCAACTTCCACGGGGTCGTGCTCGCGAATGAACTACTCGATGCTATGCCTGTTCATCGCGTGACCGTCCGGGGAGGCGAATTGGCGGAGCTCTATGTCACGCAGGATGGGGATACCCTCATCGAACGCCCTGGCCCGCCGTCGACGCCTGCGCTAGCCGAGCGGCTTGCCGCACTCGGCGTGCGGCTCGGCGAGGGGCATGTCGGCGAGGTCAACCTGCGCATGGGCGAATGGCTAGCCGGCTTGTCGTCGTCGGTGGCACGCGGCTGTGTCCTCCTTATCGACTACGGCCACGATGCGCCGGACTACTACGCGCCGGAGCGCTCCAAGGGGACGCTCCGCTGCTACTACCAGCACACGCCCGTGACTGACCCATTCGTGCATGTTGGGCGGCAAGACATCGGCGCGCACGTTGAATTCACAACGCTGCGCGCCTTCGCCGCCGATGAGGGCTTTGCCGTCGCTGGGGATACGACGCAGCGCGATTTCCTGCGGAACCTCGGCCTAGAAGCCGCCCGTGATGCAATCATGCGCTCGACGGACCCGCAGTCGCGCGACGCTAACGACGCCGCGCTCGACCACCTCATTGCGCCCGACGGCCTAGGCAACTTTCGGGTCATTGCCTTGACCAAGGGCCTTGCGTGCGGACCGCTCCCGGGCTTTGACCCCGACGCGCCTCTTGAGGCGCTCCCTCCCGTTCGTCCGCTCTCCATAGGTACGCCGATGCCGTCGTGGGCGCAGTTGCTGGAGTAGGGGCTTGGGCTTTCATTGGGATACGCCTACAGCCTCCTTGCTTGATACCACGCCAACTAACGGATAACTTTGGGGCATTAACCCGAGAGGGGCACCATGGCGCACTACGTGCAGCTTATGACGCTTACGCCGCAAGGCCGCGAGGAGATGTTTCGCGACCCCCACCACCTGCTCGTCGCACAGCAGTCCGTCCGCGTCGACGGCGTGCAAACCCTTGGCCTTTACGCGGTGCTTGGTGCCTACGACTTCGTCTCCATCGTCGAGGCGCCTGACAACGAGGCGGTTGCTCGCTACTCCCTCGAGCTGGGTGTCAAGGCAGGTGCGCACATCACCACGCTTCCCGCCGTCCCCGTTGTCGCCCTTGAACAGGCCATGCGCGGAGGCGACCAGGACTTGGACATTGGCACCGAGCTCGATCTCACACCCGCTGCGTACGACGACGAAGAGCGCGTACTCTAACGGTCCACGGAGGACAGATGGCTGAACTGACGCTAGGCGCACTCGACCAATCGCCCATCCCACGCGGACGCACCGCAAGCGAGGCCCTGCAGGCCACGGTCGAGCTGGCGCAGGCGTGCGAGCGGTTCGGCTACAAGCGGTTCTGGGTCGCGGAGCACCACAACTCGTCGTCCTTCTCCGGTCCTGCGCCGGAAGTGATGGTTGGCCAAATTGCCGCCAAGACGCGCACCATTCAGGTCGGCTCAGGCGGCGTCATGCTCAGCCACTACTCCGCCTTCAAGGTCGCCGAGCAGTTCAGCGTGCTCAACGCCTTCTACCCCGGGCGCATCGAGCTTGGCATTGGGCGTGCGCCCGGCAGTGACCAGCTCACCATGGCCGCGCTCGCCTATCCCAAGCCGGTGGGCGACATCAACGCATTCCCCCAGCAAGTCCATGACATCCTGGGTTTCATGCACGGCACGCTCGACCCCGAGCATCCCTTCGGCCGACTGCACCCGCTCCCCGGCCCGCCCGTGGACGGCGTTCCCGACGTTTGGCTGCTTGGCTCGTCCGACTACAGCGCACGGCTCGCCGCCGAGTTGGGTGTCGCATTTGCGTTTGCCGACTTCTTCGGCGACATTCGCGACCGCGGGCCCGTCGTCTGCAAAATCTACCGCGACAACTTCAAGCCGTCGCAATACCTCGATACGCCGCGTGTCAACGTCACCGTTCAGGCCCTCTGCGCGGAAACGGAGGAGAAGGCGCTCTACCTAGGTGCGAGCCGCAACGTCAACAAGGCGGGTTGGGCCATCCCCTCGCGCCCCGGCCTCATCGCCCCCGACGCCGCCCTCGCCGTCGAGCTCACCGACGAGGCGCGGGAATGGATGGCCAAGTTCCGCGCGGGTTACATCGACGGCAACCCGCAGCAAGTCAAGGCGCAACTCCTCGAGGTCGCCGGCCTGTACGAGACGGACGACGTCAACATGGTCACCATCACCTACGACTATGCCGACCGAATGCGGTCTTACGAACTCGTCGCGGACGCGTTTGGAATGATCCCTGCCGAGGCAGCCTCCTCCACAGAGGCGCCTGCAGGGTAGAGGCATCGCCGAGCCCGTTGTGATGAACAACGCCCAACTCATCGTCAGGACGCTCGAGCAGGCGGGCGTGCGCTGGGTATTCGGCGTGCCTAGCGGCCCCGTCCTGCCCCTCATCGACGCGCTCCACGACTCCCGGAGCGTCGATTTCGTGCTCACTGCATCGGAGACATCCGCAGCCTTCATGGCAGAGGCCGTTGGGCGGCTGTCCGGCGTTCCCGGCGTCTGCGTCTGCACGCTAGGGCCCGGCGCGACCAATATGTCGACAGGCGTTGGCGGTGCATGGCTCGACCGCTCGCCCGTGGTCGCAGTCACCTGCACCTACGGAGAGCATCTGCTGGAGCGACGCACGCAGATGCGCATCGACCACCTCGCGCTCTTTGCACCGCTCACCAAGGCGCAACGCCGAATCAGGCGCGGCGAGGTCGTCGAATCGTTTGCGTGGGCATTTGCCACAGCGACCGCTGAGCCGCCGGGCCCCGTCTTCCTCGAACTCCCGGAAGATGTCGCGCTCGCCGAGTCGGCAGAGCAGCTGCCGGCAGCGCCGGAGCCGGCTGGCAGCACGGCTGCCCCCACCGATTTTGCCGACGCCCTCTCAAGAGCGCTTTCCGACAGTCAGCGCCCACTCGTGCTGACGGGTCTGACGCTTACCCGCGCAAAGCGCCTCAATGACCTACAAGCCTTTCTCGAGCGTCAGCGCATTCCCTACGTTTCGACGCTGCATGCGAAAGGCTTCTTGCCGGAGTCATACCCCGGTGCACTGGGCGTCGTCGGTCGCGCGCGGCGCACTGACGTTCAGCGCGTCATCGGAACCGCCGACCTCATCATCGCCGTCGGTTACGACCCCGTGGAGATAGACTTTGAGGATTGGGAGCCCGGTTCTCCCGTGGTACACATCAGCACCGAGCCGGCCCTTGGCCCAGAGCGCGAGCGGCTGGCATACGAAGCCGTCGGCGACCTCGATGCGATGCTTGCCGAACTGGTGCACGTTCCTTCGGCGCCCAACGACTGGCAACCGAGCGAATGGGCGGAGCACCGCCTCCTCCTGAACACCAACCTGCGCCCCGGCGGGCTCGGGCTCGCAGCGCACCATGTCCTCGACGTGCTCCGTGAGCGCCTCGAGGATGACGCCATCCTCACCTACGACGTCGGCGCGCACACGCATCAGATAGCGAGCCAGTGGCAGACGGACGTGCCGCACACCGCCGTCTCCACCAACGGTTGGTCGTCGATGGGCTACGGGATGCCGGCGGCCTACGCGGCTAAGCTTGTCCACCCCGGTCGCACCGTCGTCGGTGTCGTGGGTGACGGGTGCTTCCAAATGACGGCGGGCGAATTGGCGACCGCACGTCGGCTGGGACTGCGCGTCCCGATCGTCGTCCTCAACGACGGCTGGCTCGGCCTGATGAAGGTGAAGCAAGAGCGCCGCGACTTCGCCCTGTCGGGCTCATTCCTCGGCGAGCAGGCGGACTCGCCAACGAATTACTTCGGCGTGCCCGTCCGTGCCGCCCGCACCGAGGCGTCGCTACGCGAAGCCTTGGACTGGTCGCTCTCCCACAACGGCCCCAGCGTCGTCGAGGCCTTCATAGACGTTGCGCCCTACTCCACCACCGTATTCGACGAGTAGGTCACCCCTCCTCCTCCGCTAGGTCAGGCATCAGCACGAACTCGGGGTACGCTTCTATACCCAGCTCGCCGCTGTCTTGGCCCAGACGCTCGACATCACGCGATACGCGGACGCCCAGCAGCACGTTCAGCCCCTGCCAAAGCACCCACGACGCGCCGAATACGAATGCGCCTATCGCCAAGATGCCGACCAACTGAATGTGGAGGCGCCCGCCTGCGGCAATGCTTACCGCCAGCGTGCCCCAGATGCCTGCAAACAGGTGCGCGGGCACCGCGCCGACCACATCGTCGAGCCGTACCTTTTCCATCAGCTTGATGCCGAGCGTGCAAATGATGCCGCCGACGGCGCCGATAAGCACTGCCCAGTAGTGGTCGGTCATCGTCGGGCCGGCCGTGATAGACACCAAGCCCGCGATGGCGCCGTTCAGCCCGGCGAACAGGTCGATCCGTCCCAGCACGTGCCGCGAAATCATGAGGGCGGCCATGACGCCCGCGGCTGCGGCGAGGTTGGTGTTGACGAGCACGTGGCTCATCGCAATCGCGTCTGCTGCGCTGCCAAGCGCCAATTGCGAGCCGCCATTGAAGCCGAACCACCCTAGCCACAGGATGAACACGCCCAAGGTCACCACCAGGACGTTGGATGGCGGTGTCGGGCGCACCGTGCCGTTGCGCCGGAATTTGCCCAAGCGCGGGCCGAGCACGATGATCCCCGCGAGCGCCGCCCAACCACCCGTGCTGTGGACGATGGTCGAGCCTGCGAAGTCCGTGAACCCCAACTCGCTCAGCCATCCCCCTCCCCATGTCCACGCGCCCACGATGGGGTACAACACGGCGGTAAGCAGCAGGGTGAACAGGAAGAACGGCCACATCTTCACCCGTTCCGCCATCGCGCCCGACACGATCGAGGCCGCCGTCGCTACGAAAACCATCTGGAAGAACCAGTCGGACATCGTCGAGTAGGAGCTCTCGGCCACGATCTCAGCTGCAATAGCCGCATCACCGCTCTCAACGAGCGCGATTTCGGAGGCAGTTGGGCCGTAGAGCAGCTGGAATGAGCCGATGACGCTTCCGACGTCGGCGTACATGAGGTTGTAGCCAATGAAGTAGTAGGCAAGCCCGGCAATGGAGTAGAGACCGATGTTCTTGAGGCAGATCATCGAGGCGTTCTTGGTGCGCACCGAGCCCGACTCCAGCATGGTGAAGCCCGCACACATCCACATGATCAGCACGCCCCAGACGAGGAACATGAAGGTGTTGAGGATGAACTGCGTCTCTTCGTCGACGTGCGCCGCGCGCGCGACCGCGGGTCGCGCAAACAGGACAGCGAGCGTCAACAAGGCTACGCCACTTATCAGAATGGCACGGCGATGCTGCACGAGGGTATTCATGCCTTCTCCCTATGGCAATCGATGTGCGCTCGGCACAAGAATAGCGACTTGCTGCGCTGCCGCACAGAGTTGGGGCGGCGGGAATTGCACATACCAACTTGTAATCCCGATTTGAGAGGTCTGGGGGTGTTGCGCTTCGCATTGTCTGCTATAGTCGGGGCCGCACGGTGACCGTAAACGATGGGGAGGTTGGTTACGGTAACCCGTAGTTGGCACACAGCGATAGTAGTGACCGTAAGGAGGAAGTCCAGTGGCAGTCACGAGCGAGCGGCAAGGCGGAACTCTCATCGCGCATGTCGAAGGCCGCGTCGACGGTTCCAATGCGCGCGAATTCCAGGGCGACTTGGAATCAGCCATCAATGACGATGACCGCATCGTCGTCCTAGACCTCGCCCAACTCTCCTACATCAGCAGCGCGGGCCTCCGTGTCATCCTCATGGTCGCCAAGACGTTGCAGCGGCAGCAGGCCAAGTTTGCCGTCTGTGGCCTCTCCGAGATGATCCGCGAGGTCTTCCAAGTAAGTGGCTTTGACAAGATCATCCCGACTCACAACTCGAAGGAAGACGCGCTCGCCGCGCTCGCGGGGTAGGCACTCAGTGCTTGCGCGGCGTCGGCCTCGCAACGCGGCCGACGTCCGTGGAGTTGTTCAGGAGGGTTGATGCAACAGCGACCGTTCAAGATCCTCGTGGTCGACGATGAGCCGGACCTTGAACCCCTCATGCTCCAACGCATGAGGCGCAGCATCCGTTCCGGCCATTACGAATTCGTCTTTGCTCAGAACGGTATCGAAGCACTCAAGAAGCTGAACGACGATGACGGCATCGACATGGTGGTGTCGGACATCAACATGCCGCAGATGGACGGACTCACGCTCCTGGCGCAAATCCCCGACGTAAACCCCAACATCCGCTCCGTCATCGTCTCGGCCTACGGCGACATGAAGAACATTCGCACCGCTATGAACCGCGGCGCCTTCGACTTCGTTACCAAACCCATCGACTTCGACGACCTTCAGGTCACTATCGACCGCACGCTGCGTCACCTTACGGAGTGGCGCGAGGCGCTCGCATCGCGTGACCGGCTCGTCGCCCTCCAGAACGAGTTGGACGTTGCGAGCCGTATCCAGCAGTCCATTCTGCCCACGGATTTCCCAGAAGCGATGGGGGTCGAGGTCTTTGGCATGATGCAGCCGGCCCGCAACGTCGGAGGCGACTTCTTCGATGTCATGAACTTGGAGGGCGGGCGCATCGGCATGGGCATTGCCGACGTTTCTGACAAGGGCGTCCCTGCGGCGCTGTTCATGATGTCCTGTCGCACGCTGCTCAAAGGCGCTGCCATCGGCACCAACACGCCCGCCGAAGTGCTGGGAGAGGTCAACGATCTATTGCGTGAGGACAACGAGGCAGAGATGTTCGTCACGTTGCTCTACGCCGATTACAACCCGGCGAACGGCGACCTGGCCTATGCAAGCGGCGGCCACGACGCCCCGCTCGTCATCCATCCTGATGGCTCAAACACCCTGCTCCCTCTTACAGGTGGTGTCGCCCTCGGCGTCGTGCCCCAATTCGAGTACGGCCAGAACACCGTCAAGATCGCGTCCGGTGACACCGTCATCATGTACACCGACGGTGTGACAGAGGCCATGAACAGCGAGGGCGAGCAGTTTGGCCTCGGGCGCCTGCGCGAGGTATTCACGGCGGGCCCGCCGGCCAGCGCGGAGGTGGCGTGCCAGGCGGTATTCGACGCCGTGCGCAGCTTTGCGGGCGATACGCCGCAGTCAGACGACATCACCTGTGTCACCCTCCAACGCAAGGGGGGATAGCTTGTGAGTACGACGCTATCCTTCACAATCGAGAACGATCCTGACCAGCTGGAGGTTCTGTTCAGCAAGATTGAGGAGTTTGGCGAGAGCGAGAACTGGTCCTTCGCGCTAATCTCTCGTATCAACCTCGTCCTTGAAGAAGCCAGCCTCAACGTCATCAAGTATGGCCACAATGACGGTAGCGTCCACCTCATAGGATTCACCGTCATCTCCGAGCCCGACTCCGTCACCATCGACATGTCGGATGACGGGTACCCGTTCAACCCGCTGACCGACGGCCCCCCTGTTGACACCAGCTCGCCTGTGGGGGAGCGGTCTATCGGCGGGCTCGGCATTCACTTCGTGCGCACGCTCATGGATACCGTCAGCTACCAGCGAGTTGACGGTAAGAACCAACTCACCATGATTGCTCGGAGAGCCGAATGAGGTGGGCGCATTGTCGCCGTCTATACCACCGATTACGCTTTCCTCGACAGCCGTAGCACTTGCCTTAGTGGTGCTCTTGCCGCTCGCCGCTGCGTGCGAGCGCGCCGCCGAAACGCCTACACCCACGGCGGCCAGCGAGCCGACGCCAACGGTCGGTCTCACCCACGGCATCAGCGATTCAGAGGTGCTGTTCGGCCAATCGGCAGCATTCAGTGGCCCAGCCCAAGAGTTGGGCCTCAACATGCGGCTAGGCATCGAGGCAGCGTTTGCGGAAGCGAACGCTCAAGGAGGCGTCCACGGCCGCCAGCTGCTTCTCAACTCGCGCGATGATGCCTACGAGCCGGAAGCAGCCATCGTCAACACGCATGCGCTCATCGGCGAGGACATATTCGCGCTGATAGGCGCCGTTGGCACGCCGACCTCGCGTTCCGCGACGCCCGTAGCGGCGGAAGCAGACGTTCCTTATCTGGCGCCGTTCACCGGAGCCGAGTTCTTGCGAGACGCACAGACGCTAGACAACGTTCTCAACCTGCGCGCTTCCTACTACCAGGAAACGGAGGAGATGGTCGAGCGGCTTACGACCGATCTCGGCGTGCAGCGCATCGCCGTGATGTACCAGGATGACTCGTTCGGGCGCGCAGGGTACAGGGGCGTGCTACTTGCACTGGAGCGGCGGGGGATGCACCTCGCTGCGCTGGGCGTGTATCCGCGCAACACCGTAGCCGTGAAGACTGCGCTGCTCGACATGCGCGCGGGGAACCCCGAAGCGATCATTATGATTGGCGCGTACCAGCCCGTTGCCGCTCTGATTGCCTGGGCGCGTTACACCGGCATCGACCCCATCTTCATGACCGTCTCGTTCGTCGGCAGCAACGCGCTGGCCGAAGAACTGGGCCCGCGAGGGACGGGCGTCTACGTCACTCAGGTCGTCCCCTTCCCAACCGACGACAGCCTCCCTATCGTCGCTGCCTACCTCGATGCGCTCGCCGCCTATGCGCCCGACGCCAGCCCTGGGTTCGTCTCGCTGGAGGGCTATCTCGCTGGACGTCTGGCGATCGCAGGGCTGGACAGCTGCGGGCGCGCCATCAGCCGCGAGTGCTTCTTCCGCGAACTCCAGGAGGCCGCCGTCGTCGACCTCGACGGCTTCCAACTGCGCTACGGACAGGGAGATAACCAGGGCTCCGATGCCGTCTTCCTCACGGTTATCGGCAGCGACGGGGCTTACCATCCAGCCGACACGGTGCAAAGGAGCGCGTCATGAGAGCACGGCTGAAGGCGCTCTTTGCCCTGCGCTACCGCATCTCCACCCAGCTCTACCTTGGGGTCGGCGGCGGCGTTGCTCTGACCGTTGCCGCGAGTGTTGTAGGCTTGCTCTCTTTCACGACAGTCGGCTCCGCGCAAGAGCGCGTAAACCAGGTTAACGTACCGGAGCTGGAGGCGGCGTTCGGCGCAGCCAAGCACAGCGGCACGCTCGTCGCGGCCGCACCCAGCCTCACCACTGCCCTTACACCGGAGGAATTTGCCACCGTTGAGGCGCAGATCAACGAGGATCAGCGCGCGTTCGAAGAGCAGCTTGCCGTGCTGGAGGCGGGCGGCACCGGCCAGCAGCGTTTCGAGCGCATCCGCGAACTTGCCGACACGCTGATATCCAACATCGATGCCATCAAGCAGGATAAGGCGATGCTCTTTACGCTGGGTGAGCGTACTGGTGCGTTGCAGAACGAATTGACGAGGTTGCGGACGGAGTTGGACGGCGCGCTGATACCTGCGATCGACGACCAGCTCTTCTACACCACCACGGGCTATAGCGTGCTGGATGAGCCTCAGGCCCTGCGCAACGTGTACTTTTCTGAGCTCGAACTCGCCAAGTATCGCTATCTGGCGGAGTTGCAGGCGGAGGCGAACATCGCCACGCAGCTCCTGGCAACGGCCTTTACGCTGGAGGATGCCGCCGCCGTCGAGCCCTTGCGCGAGCGATTCGAGGCTACCGAGAGTCGTATCAATCGCAACCTTGGCTCCCTCAGAGGCACAGAGCAGTACGACGATATAGCGCCCCTCTTCTCTCAACTCTCCGAACTGGGCCTCAGCGATGGCTCTGGATTCGACCTGCTGGCGCAAGAGATACGGCTGATGGGACGGCAACAGGATCTCCTCGCGCTCAACCGCGACATCGCCATCAGGCTCGGTAGTGAGATAGATGGACTCGTCGGCGCCGCCAGTGCAAGTGTGCAGGAGGCGACCACGTCGTCATCGCAGGCCATCACGACTGGCCGCCAGCTGCTGTTGGGAATTAGCGCATTGAGCGTCGCCGGCGCGCTCCTAATCGCATGGCTCTACGTTGGGCGATTCCTCCTGCGTCGCCTTGAAAGCCTTTCCGGCCGCATGCGCCGCATGGCAGAAGGCGACATCGAAGAAGAAGTCGAGGTTATCGGGCGAGACGAGGTCGCTGAGATGGCCGGGGCGCTCGAGATATTCCGCCGACACGCACTTGAGGTGCAACGCCTAAACCTTGTCGAGACGCTGGCCCAAGAACTCCAAGGCAAGAACGATGAGCTCGAGAGTGTGCTCGGCGAGCTCCGCCAAGCGCAGGACCAAATAGTGATGCGCGAAAAGCTGGCCGCACTCGGCGAATTGACCGCTGGCGTCGCGCACGAGATTCGCAACCCCCTCAACTTCGTCAAGAACTTCTCCGAAGCTTCCAGTGAACTCATCGAGGAGATGCGCGAGGTGCTGGAAGAAGGGGGCGAGCAGATGACGCAGGAGCAGCGCGGGACGCTCTCGGACATCTCACAAGATCTGGAGGAGAACCTTCAACGCATCCTCTCGCACGGCGACCGCGCCAACCGCATCGTCCACGACATGCTTCAGATGGGGCGTGACTCGAGCGTCAGCGAGATGACCGACATCAACCGTCTGCTCGATGAGCACGCGCGCCTCGCCTACCACAGCGCCCGCGCCACCGACCCTGAATTCCAGCTCGACCTCGTCCAGGAGCTCGACCCCGAGGCCGGCTCAATCGAGGTCGTTGCGCAGGAGGTTGGGCGTGTGTTCCTGAACATCGTCGGCAACGCCTGCGATGCCACGGACGAGAAGCGCCGCACGGCCGTCGCCGAGGGACGTGGCCGGGACTACATGCCCACCGTTTGGTTGCGCACCAAGCGTGGCGAAGAGGCGATGGAGATTCGTATTCGCGATAACGGCATGGGCATGCCCCCCGAAGTTGCGGAGAAGATATTCAACCCCTTCTTCACAACTAAGCCCACCAACAAGGGCACTGGGCTGGGACTTGCGATAACGACCGACATCCTCCGTAAGCATGGCGGCACCATCCGAGTCGAATCACAACCCGGCGAGTACACCGAAATGATTATCGAGATCCCCCTAAACGGCATCCAGACGGACGGGCAGGAAATGCAGAATGGGATGAGCGGCGCACTTCCTCAGGTGCAAGGCGCGGTAGCGGCGGTTGAGAGGGCGCTCACGCTCGAGCCGGACGATGATGAAGGCGACGCTGACGACGAAGACGACGCGGCCCTCACGCCGCCGCAGTAGCCCCGCCCTTACCGCGCACGCAACTGCGCCGCATCAATGCGTCCGCGTAGCATCCGCAGGTAATTGGCCGTTGTCGCACGGGCGATGTCGTCAAAGCCGATGCCCTTTAGCTCCGCCAGCCGGGCGGCAATCTGGGGCAGTTGCCACGGCTCCGTCCATCGCTCGCGGTGCTTCTTGAAGGGCTGTGGGTGGGCGTCCGTCTCGATGACGATGCGGTCCAGCGGCACGTGTGCCGCCGCTGCCTGTATCTCTTCCGATCGCAGCAGCGTCTTCGCGAAAGAGACCTGGAATCCCAGCGATAGCACCTCGTCCGCGAGGCCGGGCCCTCCGCTGAAGTAGTGCCATGCGCCGCCCACCTCTCCCGCCTGCTCTTCTCGCAGTATCGCCAGCACGTCCTCGTGCGCCTCACGCGAGTGGATGACGAGCGGCAACTCGAACTCGCGCGCGAGGCGTATTTGCGCACGAAAGGCATCGCGTTGCAACGCCGGGTCGGGTGATGTAGGCAGGTAGTCGAGCCCCGTCTCGCTCCAGACGACGACGGAGGGATGAGACGCGAGATGGCGCAATTCCGCCTCCACCTCGGCGTCGATTGGACCCGTAAGGTCCATTGGGTGGATGCCAACGCCGGCGCGGATGAGCGGGTAGCAATCTGCCAAGAGCTGTATGCAGCGGGCAGAGTCCAACGTCGTTGCGGCTGCTACAATTAGGCCGACGCCAGCTCCTTTGGCCCGTTCGAGCACCCCCGGTAGTTCGCCCCGCTCATACTGGTCAACATGGGTATGGCCGTCGACTAGCGGTGGAGCGGAAGAGAGCATCTCGGCGGCGGTGGACGCTTGCACGCTTGCATTGTAGCCTGAGGCGCTCTACTGCGGAGTTGGAATGGGGCCCATGAGCGAACGGTTCGACAGGTTCATGCGAAGCCGCGCGCGCTGGCTGCTCCAACTCGCCGTAGGACCGGCCGCAAGCCTTGGCCTCGCCTGGCTCGTTGCGCGCAGTGTCAACTGGAGCCATCTGGTCGACCTCATTCTCGATTCCAACTCCATCCGGTGGGCGCTGCTGGCGCTGATTCCGCTCGTTGGAGGCGCACTCATGCGCGCGGTGCGCTGGAACGTGCTTCTTCACCGCGATCGGGTGTCCTTCTTCTCCGTTTTCCTCACACAGAACACAGGCATCGGCCTCAACAATCTCTTCCCCATCCGAATGGTGAGCGAGCCGGTGCAATTGGTCCTGATAACGCGGCGCTACGGCGTCCCCTTCCCCAATGCGCTGGCCACGCTTGTCGCCGGCAATGTAATGGATATCTTCGCGACAGTGTTGCTCATGGGCCTTGGCCTTGCCTTGGTATCTTCGTTGCGTGGTGCCAGCATCCAACTTGCCGGGTTCATCGTGCTGGCGGTGCTGGCGCTCGGCATCTTTCTCATCGCCGCCCGCGGTCTGGGCGCGGTGCCCATAGCGCGCAACATGCGCTTTTTCCAGCAAATCGCCATCGCCGTCGGCGTGCTCAGGGAGACGCCCGGGCGCCTCGGCGTCTCCTTTCTCGCGACCGCTGCGTCGTGGGGTCTGCTCGGCCTGTCCGGCTGGGTACTCGCGCAGGGCCTCGGCATCGACGTCAACCCGCTCACCATGGCAATCGTGCTGGTCGCCGCGACGTTCGTTATGGCAACAGTGCCGTCGCTTCCGGCGGGCATCGGCACTTACCACTGGGCGGTTGTCTACACCCTCGGCCTACTAGGTGTTGCATCGGAGCCCGCCACCGCCTTCGCCGTCATCATGCACCTGCTTGTGTTCTGTACGAGCACAGGCATTGCGGTGGCGATGCTGATGCGCGTTGGAACGGGGGTATTGCTGCGCCGCTCCGATCTACCCGCTGCAGTGCCGGCCGGCGCAGCCGGTCCGCCGCCGCAGCGAAAATGAGGGAGGACGCGTAGCCCGGCGTGAGGCGTTCCTCGCTGGCTGCATTCGCTCTGGCCGTCGCGGCGCTGTTGGCGGCCTGCACCTCTCCTTCGCCTACGCCAACCTCCTTGCCGACTGCGACGCCCACTGTCCTGCCTCCGCCGCCTGCAGGCACGCTGCGCGTTGCCGCAATCGGGCGCGCTCCGCACCGCGATGTTCACCGGCTCGTCTCCGAATGGGCGACGCTATTCGGTTCTGGCCTTGCATACAGCCGCCTGCTGCGATTCGAGGTGGGTCCTGGCGTCGATCCGCTGGCGATGCGTACCGTCTGCGACCTGTGCGTGGGGTGGCGCCGCGTCGATGTGGTTACCTACGAGTTCGATCTGCACCCCGATGCGCGCTGGCCAAGCAATTCGCCCGCGGCGGGACGCCCCGTAACCGCTCAGGATGTCCTCTTCAGTCTCGAACGGCTGCGCTCCGACGGCATGCCGCACGCCGCACTTCTCGACTCGGTCGATACCATCGAGGCGGCGACTGATAGCACCGTGCGCCTGCGCCTGCACCGGCCGGACGCTGACCTGCCGCAGAAGCTGGCCAGCCCGTACGCGGTCGTCGTCGCGCACGATGCGCTCTCGACCGACCCACGCGACGGGCCGGTATACGGCAGTGGCCCGTGGCTTTTCATGCAGGGCCTGTCGGGACAGGTCACGCTGACGGCTAACGCTGAGCACCACCGTCCTGGTGAGCCGCATGCGGAAGCCATCGAAATCGTCCCAGCTGGCGAGTACGCGGCCTCGGCAGCGCTACTCTTGACTGACCAGATCGATATTGCCCAAGTGAGCGACATCGAGTGGCCGGAGTTGGAGCGTGCGGGCATGCGTTCTGTAGTGATCCCGAGGCAGGGGATAGGCATCGTATTTGGTGTGAACACGCGCCGCCCGGCGCTTGTCGGTGCCGAGGCGCGCCAAGCGCTCTTCCACGCGCTCGATCCGTGGGCCGCGCTCAACACGCTCGGTGAACCGGCGTGGGTCGGTGTCGGTGTGCCGGTCGTCGAGCCGTCGTGGCTGCTCGACGAAGAGGTGCTGCGGGCGTCATTCGGAGGTGCAGGCGCCCTGTCCGGTGAACTCACGCTGAGCGTCGCCAATTACGGGGAGGCCTACGTGGCGCACGGTGAGGCGCTCGCCGCCCAACTGCGCGGCGCAGGCATGGAGGTGGAGGTGCGAATCCTGACGCGCTCAGAGTACGTTGCGCAGGTGTGGGGGGAGCGCAATTTCGACCTATTCGTTGGCCCTCTGCCGCCCGTGGCGACGACGAGCACCTTTCTGCTCGCTCTCGTCCACAGTGAGGGTGCGCAGAACGTCACGGGTATAGCAGATGCCGAACTGGACGCGATCATCGAGGCGCAGGCGGTGGAGTACGATCCCGCCGTACGAGGCTCTTTGGTGCGCGACATTCAGGTGCGGCTTCTGAATGCAGCGGTGCTCTTCATGCCGGCCATCGCCGCCGAACGCTGGGTGTACGGCGAGCGCGTCGGCCAATTTGACGCATCCTTCCCTGCCGGCGCCGGCGATTTCTGGCGAGGCCTCGCGCCTGCCGCTCCGCCCTAGTGCCGCCCCTTGTCTCTCTCTCTGCGGGGGAAGGGGGCCGAGTGAGGGGCGCGTCTCGCATCCCCGCCGCCTTGTAGCACCCCTGCGCGCGTGCTACCGTAGCGTCCATGGCACGCCGTCGCTCCCGCGGCGGAGGACGCGCTGCTGTACAGCAGCGCACTTCAGCCGCTCTCTGCGCCACCTGTCTCGTAGACCAGTTCTTTCCTGAGGTCGGGGAAGCATCCGTGCGCATCCTCCGCAGGCTCGGCGTAGACGTGCGTTTCCCCGAGGGCCAAACCTGCTGCGGGCAAGTCGGCTTCAACGGCGGCTTCCACGATGAGGCGCGCGAGGTCGCAGCCCGTTTCATTGATGTCTTCGACGGCGATGACTACGTCGTCATCCCATCCGGCTCTTGCGCGACCATGGTCAAAGTGTTCTACCCAGAACTTTTTGAAGACGATGCGGCAATGCGTGAGCGCGCCGAGAGGCTCAGTGAGCGCACGCATGAGCTCACCGACTTCATTGTCAACGTCCTAGGCGTAACCGACGTGGGCGCGGGCTATCAGGGAGCTGTCACCTACCACGACTCGTGCCACACCCTGCGTGAGCTGCGCCAACGGGAGGAAGGGCGTGCGCTCCTCGATGCCTCACCCGGCGTCGATCTCACCGAGATGCGGGACGCCGACCGCTGCTGCGGGTTCGGCGGCCTCTTTTCCATCAAGTACCCTCATATCTCCAACGCCATACTCGAAGAGAAATTGGCAAGCGTGGAGGCAACAGGCGCGGGTGTCGTGACCGCCACCGACTGCGGCTGCTTGATGCACCTGCGCGGAGCGATGTCCCGCAAGGGGATGCGCCAGCGCACGCTCCATATCGCCGAGGTGCTCGCGGGCGACGCCAGGGAGGGCGCGTAGTGGCAGTACGCACGGCCCAATTCAAGCGTGCCTCCTCGTCCGCCGTCGTCGACCCAAAGCTGCAGACGGCACTGGGGCGCGTCATGGGCCACTTCATCGAGGCCCGCAGTCACGCGCTTGAGGAGTTCACAGATGATGCATGGGAGGGGATGCGCGAGCGCGCCGGCGCGCTCAAGGCCCATACCCTTGAACACCTTGACTACTACCTCGACTTGACCGACCGCAGCGTGCGGCGTAACGGTGGCCATGTCCATTTTGCGACAGACGCCGCTCACGCCCGGAGCATCGTCCTCGACATCGCCCAGCGGACGGGCGCCAAGCGCGCCATCAAGAGCAAGTCGATGGTCTCGGAAGAGATGGAACTCAACCGCCATCTCGAGGCCGCCGGCGTCAAGCCTGTCGAGACAGACCTTGGCGAGTACATCATCCAGCTCGCTGGCGAAACCCCATTCCACATCATCGCGCCCGCGATGCACAAGAGCCGGCAGGACGTCTCCGATCTCTTTCAGCAGTGGCTTAAGACGGCGCCGACGGACGACATTCGTCGGCTGTGTACCATCGCACGCGACGCCCTGCGCGAGGAGTTCGAGACGGCCGACATGGGCATTTCCGGCGCCAATTTCGTCGTCGCCGAGACGGGCACCGTCGTGCTCGTGACCAATGAGGGCAACGGGCGCATGACCACCTCCGCACCCCGTGTCCACGTGGCCATCAGCGGCATAGAGAAGGTCGTCCCCGCCATCGAGGACGTTGCGCTGATGTTGCGGCTACTGCCGCGCTCCGCTACGGGACAGCGAATCACATCGTACAACACCTTTGTCAGCGGCCCGCGAGCCGCCTCCGACGAGGACGGACCCGAGGAGTTCCACCTAATTCTCGTCGACAACGGCCGGCTCAACATCCTGCGCGACCCCGAGTTTCGCGAGGCGCTGAAGTGCATCCGCTGCGGCGCGTGCCTGAACACCTGCCCCGTCTACCGCAAGGTCGGCGGTCACGCGTACGGATGGGTCTACTCCGGCCCCATCGGAGCGGTCATCTCGCCCTTGCTGACCGGCATCAAGGAGGGCAAGGACTTGCCCTATGCTTCCACCCTTTGCGGCGCGTGCCGCGATGTTTGCCCCGTCAAGATCGACCTGCCGGGCCTACTGCTTAAGCTCCGCCGCCGCGAAGTGGCCGGGACCAACGGGGAGCGTGCGGCGACCTGGATGGAACGGCTCCTGGTGCGGAGGTGGGCAGGCGCCGTCAAGACGCGCCAAGCGATGGAGCGCTCCGCGCGCCTTGGACGGTTCTTGCAACGCCCTCTGTCCAAGCAGGGGCGAATCCGCCGGTTGCCACTGCCGGTCATTGGCGGCTGGACGCGCGGGCGCGACTTCCCCGTGCTCGCTGAGCGTTCCTTCGCCACGATTTGGCGCGAGGAGCTATCGGACGGCGGCGATGCCTGACCCATCTCCAACCAAGGAGCCGTTCCTTCAGCGCGTGCGTGAGGCGCTAGGTCGCACTGAGCCGCTGCTCTATGCGCCCGACTATCCTCCGCTGAAGACGGCTACCATCCGCCAAGAGGAGAAGGTGCGCACCATTCAGGCCAAGGCCTTCGCGCGCCGTGACCGCCTCGTCGAGCGACTCAAGGAGACCGCCTCAACCGCTGGATGGCACGTTCACCACGTCCATAGCCCCGAGGACGCTGCCGATGTACTCGGCGACATTGCTATCGGTATCGGCGCAAAGGCGGTCGTGCGCACGGCGGAGGACATCTTCAGGGCGGTGAATGTGGACGCAGTGCTGCGCCGCGCTCGTATCACCTCTACCATCCTCGCGTCCGGACGCTCGCGACCCCGCTCGTCTCTCAAACGGACGGCGTTCGGCGCTGACCTCGGGGTGAGCGGCGTTGCCTACGCCATCGCAGAGACGGCCAGTTGTGCCATCGTGCCGCGCAAGGGCATCGCACGCCTCACCTCGCTTGCTCCCCCCGTCTACGCTGCTG
>DAOUJX010000071.1:0-6196 GCA_034422075.1 Dehalococcoidia bacterium | reverse complement strand
CCGTCCTGTGCGCGGCGCTGCTCGCCGGGGGGCGTGTGCAACACCTCGTCGGCAATGGCGTGCGCCGTCGCGAGCGCCTCGCGCGCGGGCGAATGCCCTAGCTCCCGTAGAGGCGGCGCCTCTTCCCTGGCCGGTGGCGGTAGCGGCGGCGCGGGCGCCTTGCGGGGTTCGGCGGCGATGCGCTTTGGCGACGCATCGGGATCGCTCAGGTTGCGCATGACGCGCCGCAGGTACCCCAAGTTGGTGCCCAGGAGCGTGTGCAGGCCCTTGCGCGTCTCCGGCCCCAACGGCGCCTCGGACACGGGTTCGAGCGTACGCCTTGTGTCGCGGCTAGAGTCCGCGTCGTCGTCCCATCGGCGTGAAGGGGCTTGGACCCGTTGCGGCTCCGCCCCGCGCATTGGCTCGTCACGGGCGACGATGGACTGCCGCACGTCAGACGCACGGTCGAGCACCTCTCGAGCACCTGTCCCAGCCAGGCGGCCCGCGCGCTCCGGCAGACCGAACGGCTCCGGCTCCTCTTCGAGCTCAGGTACTGGTTGCGACTGCTGTTGCCTCCTGCGCCTCACCCATGCCAGCGGCTTCGCCATGATGAGCAACGTCCCCACAAGGGCGCTGGCGATTGCTATCGTCCAGCCGACGAGCAGGCTTCCGCCGGCAACGTCTTGACCGACGCTGCCGCCCAGGTTTGCCTCGCCGATGAGGGGCAGCCCCGCTTCGAACAGCGAGAGTGCGGTCAGGGCGCCGAACACGACGGCCGCCGTCCCCAACAGCAGCCGCCACCGGCGGTAGAGCCAGCGCGGCTTGAAGCGCACGATGAGCAGGAAGGCGATGGCCCATGCTGCTATGGGGTAGAGCGCTGCGCCGAGCGTCTCGAATGCGCGTTCGCCGGCGCTCCTGAGCGGGTCGATGGCCCACGGCGGCTCGAAGACGACGATCGCCGCGATGAAGGCCCCTACGCACACGAGGACTGCGAGGAATACTAGCCAGCCGGTGCTAATCGCTCTGGTCACTGCGCTTCGCCTTCTCCTTCTGTGGCTGCCTCAGACCTCGACCGGCACGGGAATGATGAACGGACGGCGTCCTGTCTCGCGATGGAGCAGGGCCCCAAGCGCCGAGCGGATGGTCTGGCGTGCCTCCCCCCACTCTATGGGGTAACCGTCGTTGTTGAACACCTGATTGGCCAACAAATGTGCCGCCTGCTCGCTCAACTCCTGCGCGCGCGCCGCGTCGACGAAGCCGTGCGTGATGACCTCGACCTTGCCCGCAAGCTGCCCGCGCGAGTGGTCGAATGGGATGACGACGACGGCGAAACCCTCCTCCGCCAAACGCCTGCGGTCGCGCAGAATGACGCTCGACATGTCGAAGCGCTCCGCCCCGTCGACGTAGACATGGCCGGCGGGTACCTGTTCGACGATCCTGGCCTCCTCCTCCGAAATCTCGAGCACGTCGCCGTCCTCCAGCACGAAGACGTTCTCGAGCGTGACGCCCACCGCTCGGGCAAGCTCGGCGTGCGCCGCCAGCATGCGGTACTCGCCGTGGACGGGGACGAAGTAGTGCGGCTCGATGAGGCGGAGCATCAGCTTTAGCTCCTCCTGGCTGCCGTGTCCGCCCACGTGGACCGGCGCCGTTCGCGGCGTCACCACGCGCGCGCCTTGGCGCACGAGGTCGTCGAGCGTCCGTGCGACCACGCGCTCGTTGCCCGGAATGGTCGACGCCGACAGGATGACGGTGTCTCCCTCGCCGACGGCGATCTCGCGGTAGCGCCGGTTGGCGATGCGCACGAGCACGGACGTGGGCTCGCCCTGGCTGCCCGTGATGACGATGACCTGCCGTTCGGGAGGCAGCAACTCGAGTTCCGCGATATCGATGATGACGCCGCTGGGCGCCTGCAAGTAGCCCTTGCTGAGCGCCATCTTCACGTTGTCCATCATGCTCCGGCCCGCGAACGCGACCTTGCGCCCGTCATGGACGGCGGCGTCGACGACCTGTTGGATGCGTGCGATGAGCGAGGCGAATGTCGCAACCAGCACGCGCCCGGGCGCATCGGCCATGACGTGCTTGAGTCCCTCGCTCACTATCTGCTCGGACGGCGTGTGGCCGGGCGATTCGGCGGCCGTCGAGTCGGAGAGGAGCAGCAGCACGCCCTCCCGACCCAGCTCGCCGATGCGCTGCAGGTCAAGTGCCCTGCCATCGACGGGGGTGTGGTCGATCTTGAAGTCGCCCGTATGGACGATGGTCCCGAGCGGCGTTTGGATGGCCAGCCCGCACGCATCGGGGATGCTGTGGCAGACGCGGAAGAACTCGACGGACAGTGCGCCGAAGGCCCGCACTTCCCCGGGCTGCACCTCGTGCAGTTCGTGGCCCCTCAGCGTGTCGTGCTCCTCCAGCTTCACCTTGACCAGTTCGTAGGCCAGTGGCGGCGCGTAGACGGGAACGTCGAGGTCCTGCAGCACGTAGGGCAGGGCGCCGATGTGGTCCTCGTGCCCGTGCGTAATCACCACCGCGCGTACGCTCGGCGCGTTGTCCACGAGGTACGTCGTGTCCGGCAGCACGAGGTCGACGCCCAGCATGTCCTCCTTGGGGAACATGACCCCGGCGTCGATGACGATGATGTCGTCGCCGCACTCGACCGCCATCATGTTCTTGCCGACCTCTCCGAGGCCGCCAAGGGGGATTATGCGAACGGAATCGGCCATCGCTGCCATGCTAAGCAAATTCCTGGGCTGGTGTCCCGCTTTCCTAGAACAGGGAGGGCTGCCCTACCAGGTGCTGCGGTTCAGGCGCCTCCACCGGCGGTTCGTCGGCCTGCGGCACGGCGGGCACGGGTGTAATCGTCCCGTCGAGCATTGACGGCTGCCCTGTGACCGGTTGGGGAGGCGCCGCAGGGGGCGGGCTCTCCTTGAGCAGCTCCCCGACCTGCGCGAAGTCGGCGACGATCGTGCTCCGCAGGTTGCCGTTGTGCAGGGCCGCCGCCGGATGGTACATGGGCAGCACCGTCACGTCGCCGAACCGTTTCGGCTTGGCGCGCAGCTTCCCGATGCTTCCATTGGGAAACCACTTGCCCAGCGCGTGCCGCCCGAGGGGGATGATGACCTTGGGGCGGATAGTCGCGATCTGCTCCTCCAAGTAGGCGGAGCAGGACGCAATCTCTCCGGGGAAGGGGTCGCGGTTGTGGGGAGGGCGGCATTTCACCATGTTGGTGATGTACACGTCCTCGCGCCGCAGCCCGACCGAGCCCAGCAGCTCGTTCAGGAACTGACCGGCGGGCCCGACGAACGGCCTCCCCTGACGGTCCTCGTGAAAGCCGGGGCCCTCGCCGATGAACATGAGGTTGGCTTGGGGCGAGCCCTCGCCCGGCACGGCGTTGGTGCGCGTCGCGTGCAGTGCACACTCGGTGCACCGCCGTACGCGCTGGTCGATGGAGCTGAGGTCTGCCACGTCCCACCTCGGGCGCAGGGATTGCGTGGCGCGACAATACGACCTAGGCCGAGCCGACTTCAAGAGAGCGGCCGGGTCCAGAACCGCAGACCAAGCGGGTGGCTAGTCGCTGAAGCCCTTGGCCTTGATGTAGTCGATCGCGTCTTGGATGGTGCGAATCCCCTCGGCGTCCTCGTCCGGTATCTTCAGCCCCTCGTCGCCCTCGGAGAACTCCTCCTCCAGCGCCATGACCAGTTCGACGATGTCCAGCGAATCGGCATTGAGGTCGTCCACGAACGAGGACTCGGGCTTGACGGCCTCCTCATCCACGCCCAGGCGGTCGACCACTACGTTGCGCACACGTTCAAGAACACTTGCCATTCCATTCTCCTCGGCTTAGCGCTCATCGCTCCAGCGCGATGGCATCTTCTTCCAGTGCCGCTCCGAGCACGCCGTTCACGAACCGCGGCGATGTCTCGCTCCCGTACGTCTTGGCCAGCTCCACGGCCTCGTTGATGACGACCTTTGCCGGCGTGTCGCGCTCGTAGCGCAGTTCGTACAGGGCAAGCCGCAGGACGTTGCGGTCCACGACGGCGAGCTGTTCGACAGGCCAGGCGGGGGCGAATCGGCTTATCAACGTGTCCATCTCCGCCTGGTGGGCCAGCACGCCGTCGACCCAGCGCTCCGCATACGGCAGCGCCTGCTTCGAGAAGCGCATCACGCAGGCCTGGTGCGCTAGCGCGTGGCGCCAGCTGTGTTCCGTCAGGTCGCTCTCGTACAGGACCTGCAGCGCGAGGATGCGCCCTCGCCGCTGCGCGCCGCGCCCGTGTGATTTGGAGGGTGATGCGTCGGACATAGCTGTGGCGTGCTGCCGGAGCGAATCCTAGGTTACGCGAGTGCCGCGATGCCGTCTAGGCTGCGAACATTGGCGGTCTCACAGCCGGGTGCGGTGCGTTTGGCCAGCCCCGTGAGCACGTTCCCCGGCCCTATCTCGACGAACCGCTCCACCCCTGCGCCCGCCATGAACTCGACCGACTCCTGCCACAGCACCGGGGCGCACACCTGCTGCGCCAGCTCCGCGCGTATCGCGTCCGGCTCGGTCATCGGCCGGCCCGTCGTGTTGGCCACGAGCGGGACCGACGGCGGGCGGATATCGACGTCCACTAGCGCTTCATTGAGCGCGTCCTGGGCAGGGCGCATGACCTGCGAATGGAAGGCACCGGCGACTTCCAACGGGATGGCGCGCCGTGCGCCCCGCTCGCTTGCGAGCGCGATGGCGCGGTCGAGCTCCTCGCGCGGCCCCGCGATGACGATCTGCTGTTCGCTGTTGACGTTGGCCACCTCTGCGCCTGTCTCCGCACACACTGCTTGCGCGGTGGACAGTTGCATCCCGATGAGCGCCGCCATGCCACTCGGCGTGGCATCGGATGCGTGTTGCATGGCCTCGCCCCGAAGGCGCACGAGGCGCAGGCCTTCAGCGAGGCTCAGTGAGCCGGACGCGACCAGGGCCGTGTACTCGCCGAGGCTGTGACCGGCGACGAAAGCAGGATGCGGGGCGTTGTCCCCGAGGCGCTCCTCGAGCGCCCGCAGGTAGGCGATGCTCACGGCTAGCAACGCGGGCTGCGCGTTGCTCGAGCGCGTCAACTCGTCGCTCGGGCCTTCGAATATGACGTGGGAAAGCGTTTGGCCGAGTACGCTGCCGGCCTCGTCGAAGACGGCCCTTGCGGCTCGGGAGCCCTCGTAGGCGTCCAGCCCCATGCCGACGGTCTGCGCCCCCTGGCCGGGGAACAGGAAGGCGGTGTGCGCTGCGGTCATGCGCGGGCTAGGACGGCTCGGCTTCTACTTTGAGGATGTCGCGTCCGCGATAGTAGCCGCAGGCGGGGCAGGCGCGGTGCGTCAGCATCGGCCGGTGGCAGCGCGGGCACTCGACGACGTTCGGCTTGGACGCTTGGCGGTGTGCCCAACGGGAGCCCTTCTTCGCACGCGTCCGCTTCTTCTTGGGGAGTGGTGGCATGTGTATTCCTTGCTAGGCCAGTAATTCGCGTAGCGGTGCGAGCCTCGGGTCGGGCTCGCGCTCGCACGCGCAGGCGTTCTCGTTCAGGCTCGTGCCGCACCGGGCGCAGAGTCCGCGGCAATCCTCCCCGCAAACGGGTGCCAGCGGCATTGCCGCCAGCGTGTACTGCCGCATCGCCTCCGTGAGGTCGATCTCGTGATGCTCGTCAATCCGGAAGCTGTCCTCGTCCTGCTCTTCATAGCGTATGCGCCCACCGGAGGCAATGTCGATGGAGGGCAGGTACTCCTCGTCCACCTCCGTATCGACCCAGGAGGTGAAGGGCACGAGGCAGCGGGCGCACTCGGCATCGTACGACACCTTGGCCGCTCCGAATACCCAGATGCCGCGGTCGGTGCGGGTGAGCTGCACGCTGACGTCGACCTGCGACTGCGGCGCCCCATCAGCGGTCCAGGGTCCCTCATAGGAGTGCGTTCGCTTCGCGCCAAGCGCATCCTTGAGCAGCCCTGCGACGTTGGTCTGCAGGCCCATCGCTTCCGTCCTCCAACCTCGAATTATACCCAAATGCGCCGCCGGCGCGGAACGTGGGGCGCTAGCGCGGGATGATTGGCAGCGTGATTCGCGACGGGTGCGCCGCGTCGTGCAGCACTCTCTGGCTCGCGCGGCGCCACGTGGACGCGGTCGACGGCTCCTCGCCCGTGTTCGGGTTGCGGTCGAATCGGGGGAAGTTGCTCGACGACACCTCGACGCGGATGGCGTGGCCCTTCT
>DAOUJX010000070.1:0-12830 GCA_034422075.1 Dehalococcoidia bacterium | reverse complement strand
CGGAATCAACAGCCGCGCCTACCCCTCCACAAGCGAGTTGTGGGTGGAGGGTGCGTTCGTACAGGTGGCTGCCCGCACCGCCCGCGGACGCAACGACGAGCTGCTGGTCTGGTGCGACAGAGCAGATCCTTACGTCCTGCCCATCGACGACCCTCCGCCGGTCCCGCCGCTTACCGCGACCCCGAAGGTCGAGGAGTGGCACGGCGAACCGAAGGAGGCGGAGCCCGTCCCGGCGCAAGCGGAAGCCGCACCAGCGCGAGGAGAAGCGCCCACGCCAATCTCCGAGGGCGCCGATGCAGCAACCGAGGAGCCCGAGGCGCGTGCGGCAACTGTAGAGGCCAGTTCGTCTCCTGCCGGCGAGATGCGGGAGGGTGCGCCCGCATCGCAAGCTCCAAGGCCGGCGACAAACGGCGCGAACGGTGCATCCCACGCCAATGGCGCAGCCGCTGGGCCGCCGCCGTCTCGCCCGACGCGCCGCCTGCTCATTAACCTCGCCGAGACCGACCGCGCCGACGACGATACGTTCCTGCTGAAATCGGTGCTTCAGCTGCTGCTGGAGTACCCGGGCACGGACGACGTTGACCTGGTCATCGCCAGTTCGGGCAAGCGCTGGCGCGTTGAGATGCCCATCATCAAGACAGCCTTTTCCGATGAGTTGGGACGGCGCTTGCGTGCACTGGGCATCGTCTACAGCATCATCGAGCCGGAAGGGGCGGCGTCCATTGCAACGCCAAGCGAGCCGTAGCAACGACAATGGCCTGGGTAACGGTTGCAACGGCGCCAAGCCAGATCATCGCCGAGATGTGGCAGCAGTTGGTCGAGGACGCGGGCATCGAGGCGCGCATACTGCCAAGCGCCGCGGCGGTATTCGGCGGCGTCATGAACTCACCCTGCCGCGTGCAAGCGCCTGAGGAGCGTGCGCATGACGCGCGCAGCGTACTCTCGCAGGTGGCAGACGCGGTGCAGTTGGGGGAATAGTTTGTGCCTGGCGGTGCCATGCTCCGCTCCTCGTCGGCGTTTGCCCGGCTCCCCCTAGCCCGGTGGCCGCACGGGGGATAGCGCGCGCACGTTGACCTTCTGCATGCGCAGAATCTCGTCCTCGTTAAGGCAGTCCCATACACGCAGGCCCGCCTCCGCAATGCCGGCCAACCGGTCGGGGCTCAGTGCGCTAACGTCGTAGGCAGCAGGGTTCACGAGCGCCGCATAGTCCGGGTGCTCGCCAAGGAAGTCGGTGAGGCAGCCGCGGCTCCTCTCGCTGAGCCCCTCGATGAGCGTGTCGTTGATCGAGGTGAAGATGAGGCCGTAGCTCTCCTCTGAGATACAGTCAGACACGGCCATCGACGAGGCGAACGCGCTGAAGACCGTGGATTGGAGGAGCCTGGTGTACTCCGCTGAGGAGAGTGCTCCACGTATGCACTTGCCCTCCGAGGCGGGAATCGCGCCCATGATGTTGGCCTCGACAGAGGTGCTGGCGTCTGCAGCAGCTTGAACGTTGATCAGATACTGCACCCTCTCCACATCGTTCATGCACGCGTAGATTTGCACCAGGTATGGCTGAGTGGCTCCAGCGGAGACCTCGGTCGGTGGCTCAAGCCCCAGGCCGCGAAAGACTGCCTCCGGATGTTCCCGGCCTACCGCTGTCATGCACGCGCGCGTTTCGGATGTCCATCCGCCGACTACCGCGTCGAGGTAGGCGACGCCGAACAGCACCGTATTGTCGAGCCGCAGGCAGCCGATGAGCGGCGCGGCTTGGGCAGGGTCCGCATCCTCCTGCAAGAGCGGTACGGCGGACATGATGCCATACACCGCTTCGCCAAAGGCGTTGCGGAGGCACTCCCGCTCCGCCTCCGATATGCGGTCAAGAAGGTCCTGCCCGGTGCTCGCGGGCGTGATGATGAAGCCTTCCAAGTTCCCCGCAGGTTGCTCTGGTGGCGGCTCGGCAGGGATTGGCGTTGGGGTCGGCGTAGGAGTGGGCGTGGGCGTCGGCTCTGAGCCGCAGGCGACAGCAAGCGCAGCGACTACGGCTACCACCGCAGTAGTGACAGGCCATCGCGTACGGTGCGTGCGGATCGAGAGCTTCGGCATTGTTGTTGGCGCGCCGGTATCGGCCGGCGGACGAATCGAGCATAGCAAATGGCGCGAGGTGCCCTGCCGTGCTTCCCCTACGCCCTTCGTGCCATCTGCTCCACCAGCTGAAATGTGCGCTCGGCGCCCTGAGCGCCGCCGGCGGGCATGAGAAGCACACGCCCGACCCCCTCGTTCGCTAGCGCAGTGAGCTTGGCGGCGCAGTCGGACGGTGTCCCGGTGATGAAGAAGTGGTCGCAGATGGCCGATAGGAGACCGTCGGAAAGCGCAGAGGAAGAGCGAGGGGCGGCGTAGGTCGTGCCAATGCGCTCGAGGCCAAGGTCGAATCGCCTGAGGCGGAGCCAGTTGAAGGCGGCGTTGCGCGTCCGCTCCCGCGCGACGGAGGGATCGTCGTCCACGGAGATGAGCGTGTTGAAGGTTGTCTCGAACGAGCGCTCCGTTTCCCTGGCCGCCAGTCCCTCCGCGAGAAGCGCCGTCCCCGCATCGCGAATGGGGCGCGATATGCCCATGAACAGCAGCGCGCCGTCCGCGATTTCCCCCGCGAGCCGAATCGCCTTGGGCCCGGAGGCAACGAGTTGGACGGGCGGCCCAGGCGGGGCGGGGTCGTCGATGCGTTGGGGGCCGCCAACCCCGAACGCAACGGAATCGCCGCGCAGCAGTGCCTTGAGGGTGGCAACCGTCTCACGCAAGCGTGAGCGCGATGCCGGGGGCTGGCCGGTGCGCTCTGCAGTACTGCCTCCTGCGCCGACTACGAGCTTGAATCGCGGCCCTGCTATCTCCTGCATCGAACGGGCGAGGACGGCAATTTGAAAGGGGTGGCGCGTGAGGACGTTCGTAACGGCGGGGTAGAGGTCGAGCGTTGAGGTCGCCTTGGCAGCAAGCGCGAGCGCAACGAAGCCGTCCCGCCCGTGTTCAAGGTGATCGGGGAAGCCGACGCCGTGGGCGCCCGCCGCCTCCGCACGCCGCGCGAATTCGACCGTCTCGGCGATGCTGGCATCAGTTGGCCCAAGCACGTCGATGCGCACGCAAGTCCTCCTCTGCGCTCCAAGGCTAGCGTCTTCGGGCGGGGCGCGCCAGCGGGCGGCGTTGACACCTACGCAGGGGGGGGTGTACAACGCTTGTCTAGGCAGCACAGCGGCGCCGCGGTCGGCATTCAGCGGTGCACAGGAGGCGTCGATGACGACCCAAGCCAAGCCACACCACGGCTACTCCGGCCTTGTCGACATCAAGGAGCGCTCCTTCCGAGTCCATTCGAGCCTGTACACGGATGCGGCGATATTTGAGCGCGAGCTGGTGGAGATATTCGAGAAGACGTGGGTATACGTAGGCCACGAGAGCGAGATCGCCGAGCCTGGGGACTACAAGACGAGCCAGATCGGGCGTTACCCCATCATCGTCACGCGCGACAAGGACGGGGAGCTCCACGCGCTGCTGAACGTGTGCCGCCACCGAGCCAACGCCATTTGCCGCGAGAACTACGGCAACTCGCAGAACTTCCGCTGCCCCTACCACGCCTGGACGTACCGCAACAACGGCGAACTGATCGGCGTGCCGGACGGCGGACGCTACCCACAGGGCTTCTCGACGCGCGGGCTCGGCTTGCAGCGCGTGGCGCACGTGGGCGCCTACCGCGGCCTGATCTTCGCCAGCCTGTCGGAGGACGTGCCGGCGCTCGAGGAGCACCTGTCGCACCTCAAGGTGCATATCGACCTGTGGGCCGACCGGAGCATCGGCGGAGAGCACCGCGTCCTACGCCCCCACCGCTACGCCTACCTTGGCAACTGGAAGTTCCAGTGCGAGAACGGCGTCGACGGCTACCACCCCGGCATCGTCCACGAATCGGCGTTTTCGACCTTCGGTGAGTTCGGCATCGGCAACTTCTCGGCGCGCGACCTCGTGAAGCGCGGACATATCACGCGCGGCTTCCCCGGCGGCCACTCGACGCTGGAGGGCGGCGTGCTCGACGGACGCGGCGTCGGACGCGGCCTGCCCGCGCGCTTCGAGGAGTACTTCGCAAGGCAGAAGGAAGTGCACGGCGATGAGCGCGCGGAGGAGATCATCTCCAACCGCCACGTCTTCATCTTCCCCAACGTGTTCCTGTTCGACGAGTTGGTGCGCGTCATACAGCCCTTGGCGCTCGAGTACACGGAGGTCTACTCCCACCCGTTCTGGCTCAGTGGCGTGCCGGACGACCTGAACACGCGGCGCCTCTACGAGGGTACGCGCCAGCTCAGCACGACCGGCATGGTGAACCCGAGCGACCTGGAGATGTTCGCGGCCAACCAGACGGGGCTGCACAGCCGCATCGACTGGCTCGTGCTCGACCGCGGCATGGACGATGAGCAGGTTGGCGCAGACGGCGTGCGCACCGGCAACTACTCCGATGAGGTGCCGCAGCGCTCCTTCTACCGCCACTGGGCCGAAGTGATGGGCAAGGTGGGCGCAGGGCGATAGCGCGACCGTGGTTGCATCGGCGAGCATGACGCGGCAGGAGGCCGAGGACTTCCTCTTCGAGGAGGCACGCCTGCTGGACGAGCGAGACTTCTTCCCGTGGCTCGACCTGTTCACCGAGGACGCCATCTACTGGATCCCCATCGAGGAGCACTCGGACCCGACCCGAGAGACGTCGATTCTGTGGGATGACCACCAGCTGCGACAGCTGCGCGTGCATCAGTTGGCGCACGAGCGCAACTTTGCCCAGTCGCCGCCGTCGCGCACCGTTCACAGCATCACCAACGTGCAGGTCAGCCCGGGGGATGCGGAGAACGAGGTGCATGTGCGCTGCAACCTCGTCGTCCACGAAATACGCTCGGGTGACCACCGCCAGCTCGGCCTTGGCGACCTACGGGCACTGCCCGCCAAGTGCTACTACGTGCTGCGTCGAAGCGACCGCTGGCGCATCGCGCACAAGAAGGTGGTGCTCATCAACCGCCACATGCCCATCATCAACCTGTCGTTCCTTATTTAGGGCCCCGCGCTAGATCCCCCAGGCGGCGTGCGTCGTCAAGCGCATCTAGCGACCAGAGCGTTTCCAGCAGCGACTCCGTGTGCGCGTCCGTTAGCGCGATGGCAGAGTGGGCCGCGCAGTCGCGAAACTTGGCGGCCAGCTGCGCGTCGCTCAGCGGGCGGCTTGGATGGCCAAGCGCCACTTCGATCGTCTCGGATAGCGTGTGACCGCCGGTAAGGTGCACGTCAACGACTCCCCTCCCCGTGTAGGCGTCATCTATCTCGCACGTTGTCAGGTCGGCGATGCGCTGCGCCGCGTGGTCGCCGAGGCCGTCAGCGGTGAAGTCACGCAGGACGACCTCGCCGTTGGCCAGCGCTTTGGAAGCGCCGTAGATGATGCTGTTTGCGGCGGCGGTCGGATTGGGAGGGCGGCGGCGCTCCTCCAGCGGTTCGCACCACGGCCGCAGTGGCGTCCCTGCGCGCACGACGACGGCGGCGATGTCGTCGGGGCGCACGCCCCGTTGGGCGATGGACGTTGCCGCCTCGATGTAGGGGTGGACATTGCCGCTCGTGGGCCAGGGCTTGAAGCGCGCCTCGAGGACACGCCAGCGCTCACCCAGACCGTCGGTGAGCGCGGCTGCGTCGTAGGTGCCGCGATAGAAGAGGCCGTAGAGACCTGCCTGCCCCTCGAGCGCCGCAACGTCTGCACCGAGCCCCTGCTCCGCAAGAAGTGCGGCGAGCATGCCGCCATGATTGGCAAATCCACCGTAGATGGCCTTGGCCGGCGGGTCGCCGTCGAGGACCACCTGCATGGAGCCCGCAGCCTGCATCAGCGCAGTGCCGAGCGCATTGTGGGCCCCCCGAGCGTCGAGTTGCATGACACGGGCGGCGCCCACCGCCGCGCCAAAGTAGCCGAGCAGCTGGCCCTCGAGGAAGCGCTCGTTGGCGTTGACGCCGGCCTGAGACAGGGCAGCTGCGAGCCGCGCAGTGACCTCGCCGGCCGCCGCCATCGCTGCGAGCAACTCCTTGCCGCTGACGCCGCCGCGGCGCTCCGCCGCCGCGAGCGCAGCAGGCAGCGTGCTCACACCGAGATGCCCACCGCTGCCACCGAGGGGGTCGTAGTTGAGCGCGTGCGCGGTTGCGCCGTTCACGAACGCCGCAGTGAGTGCGGGCGCTTTCGCGCCGTACCCGATAAGGCCCGCCTCGGGCTGCCCGCCCGCACCGCGCGCGACGGCTGCCGCCTCCGCGCATCCGTCGCCAAGCGTCGTTGCCGCAAGCGCCGTTCCCACCGTGTCCAGCGCAATGCGCTTGACCACGTCGACGACCGATTCCGGCAGTTGGTCGTCCTGCAACTCCGCCACAAACGCCGCGAGCGTCCGCGTCAGTGCCATCGAATCGGAGGTCATAGGCGGACTATATCCAACATGACGGTTGCACGCTGCCCTAGCACGCACGGGCGCCCAAGGCGCGTACACTCCATGCATGCTCGGAAATCCCATGATGCGCAACCCCCTGCCGCACCTCTGCGTCGACTGCGGCTTCCTGTACCGGCAGTCGGTGATGGGCGACGGCGAATTCGACGAGGTCAGCGCGGCGCAGCGCTACAGCGCCTTTCACACCGATCCAGTGGAGAACGAGACGCACGTCTGGGGATGCCGTCGAGGTGTGTGGGACGCCGACAAGCCCGACGCCGTTTGGTCGAGCCAGGTCAGGAGAGCGCGGTACTGCCCCTACTTCCTGGCGTACACGCCAGGCGACGATCCCGAAGCGCACCTCGCGGTAGCCCGCGCGCAGTTGTGGCGGCGCAGCGCAGTTTCCCCGTGGCGGGTCGCCGCCGTCGGGCTCGCCGGAGCGACGGCCGTCATCATCGTGCTGGTGACGCTGGTCAGGAGCATCCTCACCTGATGCGCGCCCATGAGTAACAGGCCATCAACCGAGGGACTGAACCTGGAGCGACCGCTCCGAAGCGGCTACCCGAACGAGCGCTGGTGGCAGGGCGAGAGGCTGCTCGTCTGGCTGACCGGGGGTGTGCTGGCCCTCTTAGTGGTCGTGCCCATAGGAATGCTGGCCTTCGCGTCGGTGCGGGGACCTATCGGCGCACTGCCTATACTGTCTCGCGCCTACTTCACGCTCGAGCACTACCAAGACGCGCTGTTCCGCGTCTCCAGCTGGCAGATGGCGCTCGACACCGCCATTTACATCACCGGAGCGGTGCTGGTGGCCACCCTGGTGGGGTTGGCGCTTGCCTGGCTGACCATACGCGCCAAGACACCGATGCCCAACATTCTGGCGGCGTTGGTCGTCATCCCCTTCCTCTTCCCACCCGCGGCCATTACCGGCAGCTGGGTGCGCCTTCTGCGTCCACGCAGCGGCACCCTTAACGTCTTCCTGCGAGAGAACTTCTTCCCAGGCATGACGAGCGGCCCGCTGGATACAGCCAACCTTCCGATTCTCATCCTGGCTCAGGGCCTGTTCATGACGCCCATAGCGTTCCTCGTGCTGGCCGCCGCGCTGCGCAACCTAAACCGCACATCCGAGGAGTTGAGCGAGACGTCTGGCGCCACGCCCTCGACGACGCTACGGCGCATCACCCTCCCCTTGCTAGCACCTGCGCTTCTTACTTCCGCCGCGCTCGGTGTCTGGTTCTGCCTCGACTGGATTGACGTGCCGTTCGATCTTGGCGCCGTCGGAGCGGTCCGGCTGTTCACCATCCGGTTGTACTTTCAGACCATAGGAAGTATCGGTGGCTTCCCCAACTTTGGAGGCGCCGCCGCCCATGCGGTGTTAGCCCTCCTCGTCCTCGCCGTCCTCTTCTTTCTGTACTCCCGCTGGACCCGGCGCGGCTACGAGGCCATCGGCGTGCAGGGCTCTTCTGCCGTGCGGCGGAAGGGCGGGCCATGGATGGCGCCGCTGCTCGCCGTTGCAGTGGTGTACATACTGGCCATGTGGGTTGCGCCAGGCTACGGCCTCATCTCCGGCGTGGTCCGAGGCGGATGGGACGCAATGTCGGCTGTGGCGGCGAGCGAGCGCTTCTGGCAAGCGACTGCCAACTCGTTGACCGTCGCAGTTGGAAGCGCAACGCTGGGGACAGCGGTAGTGCTGGCGGTTGCGTGGCTGGTGGTTCGCGCGCCCAAAGGCGCTTGGCGCGGTGTGATGGATGTCCTTGCCACGGCGCCGCTCGTCGTGCCGGGCCTGCTGGCGGCGTCCGCCTTCTTGCTGGTGTATCTCTGGCTCGACTGGCTGCCGCTGTGGGGCACCCACCTAGGCATCATCCTCGCCCTGTCCTACCGCCTGGCCATTCCATACCGGCTGACCAATGTCGGCATGCGGCAGGTGGACCCTTCGATGGAGGAGGCGTCGGCCGCGAGCGGCGCATCGCGGATGGCGACGCTGCGGCGCATCGTGCTGCCGCTGCTGGCGCCCACGCTGGGGGCGGCGTGGATCGTCTTCTTCGTATTCGCCATCCGCGAACGCACGCTCATCACCTACGTCGCGTTCCAGGTGCGCACGTTCACGACCATGGGCAACGTCGCCCCTGAGCCGGGAGCCAACGCTGCCGCAGAATTGGCGGTGCTCCTGATGTCACTCGCAGTGGTAGCGGCCGTCCGCCACCTCTCCCTGCGCTGGCTCAGGCCGGGATAGAACGCACGGCCACTCTTCGACGCCCTGGCTCCTAGCCTGCCGCCGCCGTCGCCGGAGCGGCCTTGGCAACGATGGAGCACTTGGACGAGTTGAAGATGTAGGTCTCGCTGAAGTCAAGCACCTCGGGCTGGTACCCAAGCTCCGTGATGGCCCCTGCGAGGCACACCCAGTTCAGCAACTCGTGCTGGCCCGAATCCTCGATCTGCGCCAGGTCAAGATCCTTCCACGATGCTTGCCGGCCATCGCGCAAGTCCTCGTAGCGCGCCCTGTCGGCCTCTACGTCGGGCCACAGGAAGTTGTGCTTAGCCGTCAGGAACGCGTGCGACCAGCTGGACGAGCCCATTAGCACCGCCCGATAGGGGCTGTCGCGCAGGATGCGGGCCACGGCGGCGCCTACCTCAAAACACAGCTTGGGCGAGGGGGCCGGCGGGTCGGGCTCGTCACCGCCCTTGTCGAGCGTGTCCCCGCCACGGTTCCGGATGACCGCGCTGCCGTAGCAGTTCACGTGGAAGGGGATGACGGGCACCCCGAAGTCGGTGCGGTCGTAGTCCAGGTAGTTGACGGTGTTCATGAAGGCGTGGGCCAAGCCCTCGTGGTGCAGCCCCTTATAGGAATAGGGGATGGCGTAGCCCTCCTCCAGCAGCTTGCGCGCCAGGTACTTGGCCGCGGCCGGGTGGCTCTTGGTCACCGCCACCTTGTCCGACGGCTCGTTCCAGATGTTCGTGGGCGCCTCCTGCGACCATGCCGCTCGCCGCTCGAAGGGTTTCGTCTCGAACTGGTCGGCCACGAAGATGCAGAAGGGGGGAATGAGGTCCTCGTGGAAGTTCTCGTACTGGTCGTCGCCCCAGATGAGGACGAAGTCGGGCTTGAACGCATCGATTTCGGCGCGAATCTTGCGGTACGCGCCGATGACCCGTTCGCGGTGCACCGCAGCCATCGCAGTTGCGTTCTCTCCCTCGAGGCCAAACTCCTCGACCATCTTCGGCGGCCACGTGCCCGGGTCCTTCGCTTCAGCCGGAATTTGCGGGCTCTTCAGGTGGCGGCGCAGGATGTCGGCCATCGCTTCATCGGGATAGCCGAAACCTGGATGGTGGCTGCCTCCCACGCACAGTATCTCGCCCATGGCATGACCTCCTTCGCGCTAGTTGTTGTCCAAGAAGTCCAGCACTATGCGGTTGAACTCCGCTGCGTGCTCGAACTGCGCCCAGTGGCCGCAGCGTTGGAAGACGACCAGACGCGAGTTCGGGATGGAAGCCAACAGCTTGAGGCTGTTCTCGAACGGGACCACACGGTCGTTCAGCCCGTGGATGATCAGCGTCGGCGCGGTTATGCCGGGGATCTGGGCGCTGATATCGCGCTGCGCGTTGTTCGACTTCGCCCGCGCCTCGACGTGGGCCATGTTGCCCACCGTCGACTGGTAGCGCTGCTCGAGGATCTCGTCCGAGACCTGCGAGCCGTCGTACAGCATGATGTTGATGAGCTTGCGGAATCCCGCAACCGATGGGTCGTCAAAAACCTCGTTGAGCACCTTGCTGCCTTCCGTAGGCTGCTGGCTGAAGATATTGGCACCGCCGCCTGAGCCGGAGCCCATCAGCACCAGCTTGTCGACTCGGTCAGGGAAGTCGACCGCCACGTTGAGCGCGGTCGCGCCGCCCATGGAGTTCCCCACGAAGCTCGCCTTCTCGAGGCCGAGCGCGTCCATCAAGCCCACGACCGCGTTCCCGTTGATTTGAGAGCGCGTCTGGTCCGGGCCGATGACGACCGTGTCGGTCTTGTTGTAGCCCGGCTGGTCCATCAGCAGCGCGCGATACTTCTCCGAGAACGGCCCAACGTTTCTGGCGAAGTTGCTCCATGAAGAGGCGCCGGGGCCGCTGCCGTGCAGGAATATGACGGGCTCGCCGGTTCCTGCCTCGTTGTAGTGGACGCGGATGTTGTTCGAGACTGCGCCGGTCTCTGCGTACTTGCTCGTCGCCGCTTCGGTCAGGGTTGCTGTAGCCATGATCGGACACTCCTTGGTCGTAATCGCATCAGGATGCTCCGGCGCGTACGATACTACGCTAGCCCTAGCTGTCAACTTGCGAAATGGGATTCGTGGAGGCGCCCATCCGTAGCTATTCGGTATCTCATGCACAGGCGCGCCCATGCTGAGGCGCACGCCCGTGTTCTACGGATGGGTCATCGTTGCCGTCATCTTCGTCTCGAGCCTGTTTGCGGGCGGAATCGGCTTCTGGGGCATCGGCGTTTTCGTAAAGCCGATGGAGGATGACCTGGGTTGGTCGCGGACGGCCATCTTCACCGCGCTCAGCATCCGCGCATTCGTCGGGGGTGGGCTTGCGCCGTTCATCGGCCCGTGGCTCGATTCGAAGCACGGGCCCCGGGTCCTCGCAGTGGTCGGCTCTGCCATGATGGGATTGTCGCTGATTGGCCTGCGCTACATCGACGAGGTCTGGCAATTCCACTTGCTCTACGGCGTCGCAGGTGCGCTGTCCATGCTGGCGACCGGGCCAAACATGGCGCAGGTCATCGTGCCTAAGTGGTTCGTGCAGCGGCGCGGACGGACGCTGGGAATCGCCACGATGGGAACCCCCCTGGCAGGTGTCCTGTTCCCCATCCCGCTTCAGTGGGTCGTATCGACTGTTGGATGGCGGGAGGCTTGGTTCGTGCTTGGCATCGCTACCATCGCCGTCCTCGTTCCGACATCGCTCCTGATACGAACCCGACCCGAGGACGTGGGCCTGTTGCCTGACGGAGGAGCAGCGCCAGACGCCTCAAAACAACGAGCGACGACCGGGCCCACCGCTGCGGCAGCCGAGCGCAGCCTGACGCGGAGCGAGGCGCTACGGACAAGGAGCTTTTGGCTGCTGCTGCTCGCCGTGGCCATAGTTGGGATGGGCATACAAGGCTTTCAGCCCAACTGGTTCCCATACTTCCAAGACATAGGCTTCAGCACGACCATTGCAGCAGCAGCCATCGCCGTCTACGGCATCTTCGCGGCCTCCGCCCGTCTCATTTGGGGCACGCTTGCGGAAGGCCGGTCGGTGCGCAATCTCATCGTCGCCCAGGCGCTGATGACCGCGGCCGTCATCGTCATGCTGCTCTATGTGAACAGCGCCGCGCTGCTGTTTGCCTATGTAGTCATACAGGGGCTCACCCTGGGGGGCCATTTCATCCTGCAGCCGCTCATCGTTGCGAACTACTTCGGCCGGGCGCACCTCGGCGCGGTCAGGGGCATAATGCGTCCCTTCCTTACGTTTTCGGGAGCCGCCGGCCCCATCGTCGTCGCAGCGCTGTTCGATGCCACCGGGTCGTACCGGACGGCGTTCATGGCGGTCATCGGAACATGGCTGCTCGCAGCGCTCGTCTTTCTTCTGGCCCCGCCGCCTGGGCGGCAGGTTCGCGGGCCTCGAGATGTGCCGGCCCAAAAGGAGACCTAGATGGAGCGCACATAGTCACCGGCACAATTGACAATGCAACGGATATCGTCATAATTCCGTCTAGGAACAAGGCGACTCGAAACCGCCTTCTCTGAGGGGGATTTGCGATGACGACGAACGGGTCCCACCGCACGGTCACGACACGGGAGGGCAAGTCCATCCCGTACGGCGCCTCGCAGATTGGCGTCTTCGATCTGGTGCCCAGGCTTGGATACCGCGAGTACTGGTATCCGGGCATCCTCGACAAAGACGTCGGCCGCAAGCCCATCTCCCTAACGATGTTAGGCGAAGACCTCGTCTTCTTCAGGAACGAGGACGGCGAGGTCGCGGCCTTGACGGACTACTGCCCTCACCGCGGCGCGCGCCTGTCCGGCGGATGGCGCCGGACGCCTGGCGGCGGTCCCGCCGCGGGCAAGCTCAACAACGAGTTCAAGGGTTTCATCACCTGCCCCTACCACGGCTTCACCTTCAACGGCAAGGGCGAGTGCGTGGCAGCCCTCACCGACGGGCCTCACTCGCGGCTCCAGCCCTCAATCAAGGCCCGCCACTACCCCACGCGCACCCACTGGGGCGTCGTGTTCGTCTGGATGGGCCAGACCGAGCCGGTGCCACTGGAAGACGATATCCCTCACTACTTCTTCGATGACGACGTGATGGGCGAGATCTACATCCGCAGGTGGGACCTGAACTGGACGCTGACGATAGAGAATTCGCACGACTCCC
>DAOUJX010000069.1:0-41223 GCA_034422075.1 Dehalococcoidia bacterium | reverse complement strand
GATGACGCCCGCCGGTTGGAGGCCGGCCAGCCGTGCGAGGTCGACGATGGCCTCTGTCTGGCCCGCGCGGACGAGCACGCCGCCTTGCTGCGCTGCCAGCGGGAACATGTGGCCGGGGCGCGCGAGGTCCGAGGGACCCGTGTCCTTGGCCAGCAGCGCCTCAACGGTTGCCGCGCGGTCGAAGGCCGATATCCCCGTCCCGCCGTTCGCCACGTCCACCGACACGGTGAACGCGGTGGCGTGGCGCGACGTGTTGTCGGAAACCATCGGCCCAAGTCCGAGGGCGCTCAAGCGCTCGTCCGTCATGGGCACGCAGATGAGGCCGCGGCCAAACTTCGTCATGAAGTTGATGGCCTCGGGCGTTACGCGCTCGGCTGCGATGGCGAGGTCGCCCTCGTTCTCGCGGTCCTCGTCGTCCACGATGATGACGAACTTGCCTTCGCGTATGTCGGCGATCGCTTGCGCTACGGATAGGGGAATCATGCGTGTTGCTGTCCGGACAGCAGCCTCTCGACGTACTTGGCGAGGATGTCCACCTCGATGTTTACTCTATCACCGACCTTGCGCTGGCCCAGGACGGTGTTGTCGTACGTATACGGTATCACGGCCACCCCGAACGCCGAATCGACCACGTCGGTCACCGTGAGGCTGATGCCGTCGGCGGCGATGAAGCCCTTCTCCACGACGTAGCGCGATAGCTGCGGCGGCAGCTCGATGCGTAGGGTGCGCGCCTCGGGCGGGCCGCCCAATTCGGAGACGGTGCCGACGCCGTCCACGTGGCCCTGGACGACGTGCCCGCCCATGCGCCCGCCCGCCTTCAGCGCCAGCTCCAGGTTGACGCCGTCGCCGGGGGCGAGGTCGCCCAGGTTGGTGCGGGCGAGCGTCTCCTCCGACAGGTCAACGCCAAACGACCCGCCGTCGAGGGCGACGACGGTGAGGCAGGCGCCGTTGACGGCGACCGAATCGCCGAGCTGCATCTCCGGCGTGAGGGACGGCGCGGCGATGGCCAGGCGGTGCGCGCTGACGGCGTCGACCCTCCCCATCGCTTCGACGATGCCTGTGAACATCCCCTACCTCGCCACGTAGCCGGTGACCATCATATCGTCGCCCGCCTGCGCGTACCGGACGCGCTCGAGACGCAGCGCGTCGGCAATCGCGGAGATTCCGGCGCCTCCAACCGGCCCCGGCGCGGCGGCGCCGCCGAGCACGACTGGCGCCACGAATGCGACCACCTTGTCGACGAGGCCCGCGTCGAAGAGCGCACTGAGCAGCGTCGGCCCCCCCTCAACGAGCACCGACGTTGCGCCTCGCGCTCCGAGATGCGCCATCGCCTCTGCCAGGTCCACGGCGTCGTCGCCCGACGTTGCCACCGAGGCCGCCTTGCTTCCCGTCTCGGCCGCGCGCTCCGCCGCAGTGAAGACGAGCGTCTCACCCGGCTCGGCGAGCATTGCGGACGCGCTCGGCAGCCGCCCGTTGGAATCGATCACGACGCGCAGCGGCTGGGCGCCGCGCACGGGGACGTCGCGCACGGTCAGGCGCGGGTCGTCAGCCAGCACCGTGCCGATGCCGACCATCACCGCATCGCTCGTTGCGCGCAGGTGGTGGGCGATCCTCCGCGACTCCTCTCCCGAGATCCAGCGCGACGCTCCCGTCGCCGTTGCAACCTTGCCGTCGAGGCTCATTGCGAACTTGGCGGTCACGAAGGGGAGGCCGGTCGTCACGTGCTTGGCAAACGCCTCGATGGTCTCCTTCGCAGCTTCCTCGCCTTCGCCAACCGTGACCTCGATGTTCGCCGCGCGCAGCAGGTCGGCGCCCTTGCCGTTGGTGCGCGGGTCGGGGTCGAGCGTGGCGACGTGCACCGCGCTCAGCCCTGCTTCGATGAGGGCGTCGATGCACGGGGGAGTGCGGCCGTGGTGCGCACAGGGCTCCAGCGTCACGTACATCGCTGCACCTCGCGCTGCCTCGCCCGCCTGCGCGAGCGCCACCACCTCGGCGTGCGCCTGCCCGGGCGGCTGCGTGCGCCCCTCTCCGACGATGCGGTCGTCCTTGACGATGACGGCTCCGACCGCGGGGTTGGGGCTGACCGCACCCAGCGCCTGCCTGGCCAATTCGAGCGCCCTTTCCATGTGGCTCGCGGCTTCCATGCCCTCAGTATGCGGTGATGGCCCCGGGCAGACAAGGCGATGCGCGCCCGGACGCGTCCTGTGCTACGGTGCGCCCGTCCCTATCGGGGCGGCCGAGCGACTGCGGCGAACAGGAGGATGACGTGACCAACCCACCCGGGGTAGGGCCGGACGCACACCGCACGCAGAACTACCTGCTGACGGGCCTGCGGCTCCTGCTCAACGATGCCAATCTACCGAACACCCTCGCCGAGGACGACCGCATCGCCAACCGCGTTGCGCAGGCGGTGCACGAACTGGGCCTCGACGCGGCGGTGGAGGCCAACCGCGTCGCCATCGAGCGCGCCGTCGACGAGCTGTCGCCGCTCGCCGGCCTATTCGCCGGCCCGACGGGCATGGACGTGCGCTTCTTGACGATGACCGGCGCCCTGTATGCGGCGTCGCAGAGCGCCGACCTCATCCCCCCTGAGGTCATGCGCGCCGGGAACCGCCCCGACCTCGAGGGGCTGACCGATGCGCTGCGGCCGGTCGTGCTCGCCGCGGGCTCCGGCCTCAGGAAGCGCGCCGCCGACGGCGTTCGGGGCCTCTACGTCATCGTCGACCCGCAGCTGACGAACGGGCGCGAGCCCATCGAGGTGGCGGCCCGCGCCATCGACGGGGGCGCGAGCGCGATCCAGTGGCGCGACAAGGCGCGCGACAAGGGCGACCAGGCCGCCGACCTCACCGCGCTCACCGCCCTCTGCCGCGAGCGCGGCGTCAGCCTCATCGTCAACGACCATGCCGACGCTGCGCGGGCGCACGGTGCGTCCGGCGCCCACGTCGGCCAGCACGACCTCTCCGTCGCAGCCGCGCGCTCCGTCCTGCACCCGTGGCAGCTCGTGGGCACGTCCAACGCGCTCGTCGACGAGGCCGTAGCCTCGGCCCAAGCCGGCGCCGACTACGTTGCCGTCGGCAGGATGTTCGAGACGGCATCGAAGACCAACACGCGGCATGCAGGCCCCGAAACGCTGCGCAGCGTCCGCGAGGCATTGGGTGCGGAAGCTCCCCCGCTCGTCGCGATCGGCGGCATCAACGCCGCCAACGCCGCTGAGGTGGCGGCCGCGGGCGCCGACGGCGTCGCGGTCATGAGCGCCGTTACCGCCGCGCCCGACCCCCGGGCGGCGGCCGCCCGCTTGCTCGAGGCCTTCGCAGCGGCGAAGGGGTAGGGCTGGGCTACAGCAGCGTCTGGACGGCGTTCCGCGCGACGTCCAGCAGGCCGCTCGGCCATACGCCGAGGAGGAGCACGCCCGTCGTCGTCACGGCCAGCGCAACGCCCGCCGTTGGCCCGACGGCGACGCGCTCGGCGTCTGGCGACTCCGCCTCGCGCAAATACATCACCCTGACGACGTTGAGGTAGTAGTAGGCGGAGACGACGCTGTTGACCGCGCCGAGCAGGGCAAGCCACATCAGGTCGGCGTTGATGGCCGCCTGGAACAGGAACAGCTTGCCCATGAAGCCGACTGTCGGCGGTATGCCCGTCAGCGAGACGAGCGCGATGGCCAGCACCGCAGCAGCCCACGGCGCGCGCTGGCCGAGCCCCGCCAGCCCCGCGACGCGCTCGTCTCCCGTCCGGTTGACGACGACGGTGACGACGAAGAACGCGGCGAGGTTCATCGCGGCGTAGCCGCCGAGGTAGAAGAGGACGCTGCTCGAGCCGAGCGATGCATCGCCCGGTTCCTGCGCCCTACCGGCGAAGGCCGCGACGCCGATGAGCATGTATCCCGCATGGGCGATGGCGGAGTAGCCCAGCAGCCGCTTGAAGTTCCGCTGTATCACCGCCACGATGTTGCCCACCGACATCGTCACGGCGGCGAGGATGGCGATGAGCACCGTCCAGTCGGCGCTGAGCTCGTCGAGGCCGAGCGCGGTGTAGAGCACGCGCAGCACCACCGCGAACGCCGCCGCCTTGCTCGCCACGGCGAGGAACGCAGCAACGGGAGTGGGCGCGCCCTCGTAGACGTCCGGCGTCCACATGTGGAAGGGCACCATCGACAGCTTGAAGCCGAACCCCGCCAGCGAGAGCACGATGCCGACCATCAGCGCGAACGAGCCGAACGGCACCCCCGGATCTCCCGTGCCGATCATCTGGATGATGGGCGGCGCCGCGCCCTCGACGCCGACGACCTGCACGCTGCCCGTTGCGCCGTAGAGCCACGCGAAGCCCATGAGCAGCGTCGCCGACGACACGGCGGACAGCACCAGGTACTTCATCCCCGCCTCGACCGAGCGCACCTGCCCGCGTATGAAGGCCGCGAGCGCCACGATCGGCAGCGAGGCCAACTCGAGCGAGACGTAGATGGTGACGAGGTCGCCGGCTGCCGCCAGCAGCATCAGGCCCGCCGCCGAGAGCATGGCCAGGCCGACGAACTCCGCCTGGTAGCGGAAGCGGCCCAGGGTGTCGCGCGAGGCCAGGAGCACGAGCGCGAGCACGCCGGCGATGAGGAGCTTGAAGAAGAGCGCGAACTGGTCGACCACGAGCGAGCCGGAGAACGCCGCCTCCGGCCTGCTGCCCACGTCGGCCCAGAGCACGATCGTCAGCGCGATCGGCGCCGCAAGCCCCGCAACCGCAACGGCGGTCTGCACCGCCTTGTTGCGCACGACGAGGTCGAGCGCCACGACGAGCAGCGCGAGCGCCGTCAGCGCGATCTCCGGCGAGAGCAGGTAGACGTCGCGCGCCTCGATGCCCATCGCCTAGAACCTCGCCATGATGTCGGCCAGCCCCGACTCGAAGACGTCGGTCAGCAACTTGGGGTAGATGCCGACGGCGAAGATGGGAATGAGCAGCACCGCGATCGCGCCCGCATCGACGGCCGTTGCGTCCCGCAGGCCGTCCCAACGGGCGAGGCGCGGGCCGAACATGGTCCGCTGCACCGTCCAGAGGATGTAGCCCGCGGCGAGCACGACGCCGAAGGCGGCGAGCCCCGTCGCCCAGGGGTAGGCGCGGAAGGTCCCGAGGAAGACCAGCAGCTCGGCGACGAAGCCGCTGGTGAGCGGCAGGCCGAGCGAGGCCAGCCCCGCGAGCACGAAGCTCGCGCCGATGAGCGGCATCCGCCCCATCATCCCGCCCATGTCGGGGATGTGGCGCGTGTGGGCGCGGTCGTACACCTGCCCGACGACCACGAACAGCAGGCCCGTGATGGTGCCGTGCGTGAATAGCTGCATCGCCGCGCCGCTCAGCCCGACGCCGCTGAGGTCGGCGCCCGTGCCGCCCAGCGATGCGACGCCGAGCACGACGAAGCCCATGTGGCTGACGCTCGAATAGGCCACCAGCCGCTTGAGGTCGCTCTGGCGCATGACGATGAACGCGCCGTAGAGCACGCCGATGACCGCAATGGCGGCGAGCGCCGGCGCGGCCTGCTGCATCTGCTCGGGGAAGAGCCCCGCATTGATGCGGATCAGGCCGTAGCCTCCCATCTTCAAGAGCACGCCCGCCAGCATGACGCTGACCGCAGTCGGCGCGTCGGTGTGCGCGTCGGGCAACCACGTGTGCAGCGGGAACATCGGCAGCTTCACCGCGAACGCGATGAGGAAGCCGGTGAAGATCAGGCCCGCGGGCACGATCAGCGCCGCTAGCTCACGGCCCATCAGCACCGTCATGTCGAAGGTCCGCTCCGGCCCCGGCGCGGAGAAGTAGAGCGCGATGATGGCCGCGAACATGAAGGCGGAGCCCAGGAAGGTGTAGACGAGGAACTTCATCGCCGAGTACTCGCACCGCCCCGTTCCCCAGCGCGAGATGAGGAAGAACATCGGGATGAGCTCCAGCTCCCAGAAGATGAAGAAGAGGATGAGGTCGAGCGAGACGAAGACGCCCATCACCGCCGCCTGCAGGACGAGCAGCCACATGAAGTACTCGCGCACGCGGTGCTCGATGCGCCACGACGCAAGCACCGCGGCGAGGCCGAGGATGCCGTTCAGCAGCACGAGCGGTGCGCTGAGGCCGTCCACGCCGACGAGGTACTGGATCCCAAATGCGCCGATCCAGTCGGCGCGCTCCACCATCTGGAAGCCGGACACCCCACGGTCGAGGCCGACGAAGACGACCGCGCTCAGCGCCAGTTCGATGAGCACGACGCCCAGTGCGATGCCGCGGATGACGCTCGGGCGCGACGGCACGAGCGCGGCGGCCAGCGCGCCTATTACCGGGACCAGGATGACGGCCGTCAGCACGCCGCTACCTCAGCCCCATGTACGCGAGAATGAGGAGCGAGGCGCCGACGGCGATGCCCGCGCCGTACGCCTGCACCTGGCCGTTCTGGAACTGCGCCAGCGCGCGCCCCGAGTTGCGCCCGAACCAGCCGGTGAGGTCGGCGAAGCCGTCGACCACGCGCCGGTCCCACCAGTCCGACGCGAAGAATAGGCCGCGGTACGCCGCTTGGCGCACGCCGATGCCCTCGTACAGGTGGTCCATGTAGTAGCGGTTCGCAAGCAGCGAGTAGAGGGGGCGCAGCGGCGCGCCCAGCGCGTTGAACAGCCCCACCCGCCACTGGTACATCGCTGTCGCCAGCAGGATGCCGCCAAGCGCGACCGCCGTCGATGCGACCGCGATGCCGATGCTGAAGTCGACCGCCTCCGCATCCAGCGTGTGCGAGAGCCAGTGGGACGGCAGCGGCCCTGCGCTCGCCGTCGCGTTTGCCAGCCAGCCGGCGCCGATAGCCGCAGCCGCAAGCAGCACCATCGGTGCGAGCATCACCCATGGCGATTCGTGCAGGTGGATGCGCGCGTCCGATTCGTAGGGCTGCTTCTCCTCGTCGGGCACCGATTCGATCCCGCCGCGGAACTTGCCGTGGAACGCCATGTGGATGAGGCGGAAGATGTAGAAGGCGGTCATGAGGGACGCGCCGATGCCGAGGAAGAAGACCAGCAGCGAGACGCCGCCGCTTGCGGCGTGAGCGCCGCTCCAGGCAACGCCCAGCACCTCGTCCTTGGACCAGAACCCGGCGAGCGGGAAGACGCCCGCGAGGCTCAGTGCGCCCACGAGCATCGTCCGGTAGGTCCAGGGCATGGCCTGGCGCAGGCCGCCCATGTAGCGCAGGTCGAAGGTATGGACCGCGTGGTGGACGGAGCCCGCGCCCAAAAAGAGCAGGCACTTGAAGTAGGCGTGCGTCCAGAGGTGGAAGATGGCGACGCCCGGCGCGCCGACGCCGAGGGCTAGGAACATGAACCCCAGTTGGCTCACCGTCGAGTAGGCGAGCACCCGCTTGATGTCGTTGGAAACGAGCGCCATGCTCGCCGAGAAGACGGCGGTGAAGCCCCCGATCACCGCGACGGTGTTCATCGCCGCCGCACCCCCGGCCTCGAACATCGGGAAGAGGCGCGCGACCAGGAAGACGCCAGCCGCAACCATCGTCGCGGCGTGGATCAGCGACGACACGGGCGTCGGGCCCTCCATCGCATCGGGCAACCAGGTGTGCAGGGGGAACTGGGCCGACTTGCCGACCGCCCCGGCGAAGAAGCCGAGCGCGATCCACGCCGCGACGCCCCCGGCGAGCAGCGGCGCCGCCTCGATGATGTGGGGTATCTCGAAGGGGTTCAGCCCGGCCGCGGCGAAGGTGGGCGCCTGCATGAACAGGTAGAGGATGGCCAGCAGGAAGCCGAAGTCGCCCACACGCGTGACGATGAACGCCTTCTTGGCCGCCGCCGCGGCCGACGGACGCTGGTGCCAGAATCCGATGAGCAGGTAGGACGCCAGCCCGACGAGCTCCCAGAAGACGAAGAGCTGGATCAGGTTGCGCGCCGTCACCAGCCCGAGCATCGCGCCGGTGAAGAGCGCCATGTAGGCGTAGTAGCGCGAGTAGGCGGGGTCGCCGTGCATGTAGCCCTGGGAGTAGATCTGCACCAGCAGGCTCACCCCCGTGACGACGACCAGCATCACGCCCGTCAGCGGGTCGAGCAGAAAGCCGACGGTCATCTCGAAGCCGCCTGCCGCCGGGTCTCCGATGACGAACCACGTATACGGCTCGAACCCGACCGCCTCGCCGTGGTGGCCCAGCGTCGAGCGCAGCGCCCAGACCGACAGCGCGAACGCCGCACCGATGCTCGCAATTGCCGTGTAGCCCGCGAGCCGCGAGTTCGCCCCGATCAGCGGGCGGATGACGAACGAGATCAGCGCGAATCCCGCGATGGGCAGGAAGAGGATGAGCCAGGCCGCCTGCTCCGGGATCATTAGAGCTTCCTCAGGATCTCGTCGGCGACGTGCTCACGCCCGCGCGGCACCATCACGCGAAAGGGGACCGACTCGGCGTACTCGGTGATGTCGCCGACGGGCAGCAGCCGGACGGGCAGGCCCTCTCCCTCGAGGACCTCCTTCCACATCTCCGCCGCCATGAGCGTCGGCGCTTGCCGGTATTCGACCCACATCGCGTTCGCCCGCGGCTAGCGCCGCAGCAGGCTCACCTCCGTGACGTCGGTCGTGTCGCGGTTGCGGAAGAGCGCGATGATGAGCGCGAGCCCCAGCGCAACCTCGGCCGCGGCGACGACGATGATGAAGGTGGCGAATGCCTGCCCGGTGACCACCGCATCGGCGGTGGCCTCGTTCACGCGCGCGACGCGCAGGGCGGCGGGCGTGACGTAGCGCGAGAACGCGACGAGCGCGACGTTCACGCCGTTGAACATCAGCTCGATCGAAATGAGGATGGCGACGATGTTCCGCCGCGAGAGCGTACCGTACAGGCCGATGGCGAACAGCAGCGCGGCAAGCACGAGGTAGCGCTCGAGCATCGGCTAGCGCCCCCTCACCAGCGAGAGCGCGCCGATGACCGCCGCGAGCAGCAGGACGCCGGCGATCTCGAAGGCGAGCACGAACTCGCTCAGCAGCACGTTGCCCAGCCGCGCCGGCGTGTCCACGAACGCCTGCTCCACGCTCGGCGGCAGCGAGCCGGCCATCACGCGCCACTCCGCCTGCACCACCGCCCACGTGAGCCCGGCGAAGAGGAGCGCCGCCAGCGCCAGCGCCAGCGGCTGCATCGGCGTGCTGCGGTTCGAGCGCGGCACGTCGCGCGTGAGCATGACCGCGAAGATGACGAGCACCGAGACCGCGCCGCCGTAGATGAGCAGCTGCGCTACGGCCAGGAACTCGGCGTTGAGCTGCGCAAACAGGCCCGCCACGCCGAGGAAGGAGACGATGAGCGAGAGCGCCGCGCGAAACATGTCGCGCTGGAGCACCACCATGAGCGCGCCGCCGACGGTGACGACCGCGAGCACCCAGAAGATGGCCTCTTGAAACGCGTTCTCCACGTCGCTCCTAGCCCTTGTAGTCGCCGTCGGCGGAGGCCGCCTGCGACTGCTCCTCCGACTCCCACTCAGGGCGCTTCGGGTGCCAGTAGTAGGGCTCGCGCCCGACCGCCTCCCAACCGGCCTGCTCGGCGTAGGGGTTGTACTGGTCCTTGGCCAATTGGGGACGGAACCACGCGCTCGGGTGCTTGTCGCGCGCGCGCAGCATCTCCACGGTGATGACGAGGTCTTCGCGCTTGTTCTGCGCCGCCTCGAAGCGCGTACCCATGTGCAGCGCGTCGTAGGGGCACGCCTCGACGCACAGGCCACAGTACATGCACCGCGCCTGGTCGATGTCGAACGCGTCGATCTTGTAGGAGCCGCCCTCCTGCTCGTCCCCGCCGCCCTCGGCGTCCGTGACGATGCGGATGATGCCCAGCGGGCAGTACTTGGCGCAGGAGGCGCAGCCCGTACAGCGCTCCTCGTACCAGGTGAACTCCTGTCCGCGGAAGCGCGCGTGCTGGGGGGCGCTCTCCTCCGGGTACTGCACGGTGAAGGGCTTGCGGAAGAAGTTCCGCAGCGTCACCGCAAATCCCTTGGCCATGCCCGCGCCGTACATCACCGCACACCTCCGCCTAGGCCGATTGCCATCGGAGCGCGGCTCGGCGGCTCCGTCACGCGGACCACGCGCGCCATCGCCAGCACGACCGCGATGGTCAACGGCCAGTTGATGAGCGCCATCAGCCACAGATTGCCGCTGCTCAGCGCGCCGGCCGCGTCGGCGAACGCCAGCCGCTCGACGGTCAGCGCCAGCAGGTTGATGAGGCTGACGGGGAAGAGGTACTTCCACGCCATGGCCAGCACCTGGTCGGGCCGCAGGCGCGGCAGCGTCGCCCGCACCCACGTCGCGATGATGGCGAAGGCGCCGACCTTGAGAACGAACCAGATGTAGGACGGCAGGATCGGCCACTTCCATCCCTGCAGGAACAGCGTCGCGAAGATCGCGCCGGCAACCATCAGCGCCGCGAACTCCGCCAGGTAGAAGATGCCGAACTTCATCCCGCTGTACTCGGTGATATGGCCCGCGACGATCTCCGACTCGCCCTCGGTGATGTCGAACGGCGTGCGGTTGAGCTCGGCGGTGATGGCGACGATGAAGACGAAGGCGCCCATCGGCGCGACCAGCAGGAAGGGCACGCCTTGCGCTTCGACGACGCCCACCATCGACATCGTTCCGGCCAGCACGGTGACGCCGAGCAGCGCCATGATGAGCGGGATCTCGTAGGAGATGAGCATCGTCGCGGCGCGCATGCTGCCGAACATCGAGAACTTGTTGGCCGACGCATAGCCCGCCATGAGCACGGCGATCGAGCCGAGCCCCGAGACCGCGACGACGTACAGCAGGCCGATGTTCAGATCGGCGAGGTAGGAGTTCGCGCCGAAGGGGATGACGCCCACCGCCAGCAGGACGGACGCCAGCATCACCACCGGCGCGAGGTTGAAGACGATGCGGTCGCCCCGCGGCGGGACGATGTCCTCCTTGGTGAGCAGCTTGATCGCATCGGCGAGGGGCTGGAGCAGCCCCATCGGCCCGGCGCGGTTCGGTCCGATCCGGTTGGTGAAGCGCCCGAGCAGCCGCCGCTCGACCCACGTGTAGCCGGTCGCCAGCGCCATGACGGCGTTCACGACCAGCATGATGATGGTGAACCCGGCGACGAGCCAGGCGAGCCACGCCCACTCCGTCCCGAGCCCGTCCACGACGAAGTTGTAGACGTTGCGGTAGATGGCGTTGTCCATCAGCAGCTCGCCCATCAGCGGTCAACCTCGCCAACGTTGAAGTCGATGCTGCCAAGGCTCACCACGATGTCGGCAAGCTTCCAGCCGACGAGCATCTCCCGAAAGAGGCTCAGGTTGATGAAGGACGGCGAGCGGATGTGACAGCGATACGGCGCGATGCCGCCGTCGCTCACCAGGTAGAAGCCCAGCTCGCCCTTGGGCGACTCGATGGGCACGTACGCCTCGCCGGGCGGCGGGCGGAACAGCATGGCCATCGTCGTCCGCACCGGCCCGGCCTCGATCTGCGCGGCGCACTGCTCGATGATGCGCAGCGACTCGCGCACCTCCTGCATGCGCACCCAGAAGCGCGCGTAGTTGTCGCCCTCGCTTGCCGTGATGACGTCGAAGTCGACGCGGTCGTAGGCGTCGTAGGGCGCGGCCTTGCGCACGTCCCACTCGACGCCGGAGGCGCGGATGAAGGGCCCGGAGGTGGAGGCGTTGATGGCCTGCTGCGGCTCGACGACGCTGACGTTCTTGGTGCGCGCGAGCACGATCTCGTTGCCGAAGATGAGCTGCTCGAGCTCGTCCGCATAGTGCGGCATCTCGTCCAGGAAGCGGCGAAGCGCCGGCCAGAACTCATCCGGTGCGTCCTGGTAGACGCCGCCGATGCGCATGTAGGAGACGGTGATCCGCGCCCCGCACAGCATCTCGAACATGTCCAGTATCCGCTCGCGCTCGCGGAAGCAGTACATGAGCGCCGTTCCGCCGAACCCGCCCACCTCCGCCAGGAAGAAGCCCGTCGCGACCAGGTGGCTGGCGATGCGCTGCAGCTCGGCGACGATGGTGCGCAAGTACTTGCCCCGCTCCGGCACCTCGATGTCCACCAGCTGCTCCGCCGAGAGGACGAAGGCCTGGTTGTTGGTCATCGACGCGACGTAGTCCAACCGGTCGGTCAGCGTGATGACCTGCGTGTACTGGCGCTCCTCAGCGAGCTTCTCCGTGCCGCGGTGCAAGTAGCCGACGACCGGCTCCACGTCCTGGACGTTCTCGCCGTCGAACGTCACGCGCATCCGGAAGATGCCGTGCGTGCTCGGGTGGTGCGGGCCGATGTTGACGGTGACCGGCTCGGTGCGCAGCGTCATGCCTAGCCTCCGTGCGGCCACTTGTAGGGTAGGGGGGGTTCGAGGTAGTCGCGCCGCAGCGGGTGGCCCTGGAAGCCCTCCCACGTCAGGATGCGCTTGAGGTTCGGGTGGCCGTCGAAGCGGACGCCCATGAGGTCGAAGACCTCGCGCTCCTGGAGGACGGCGCCCCGCCACACCGGCGCCACCGACGGGAGCGACGGCTCATCGCGCCCGTACACGCGCGCCTTGACGACCGCGGCGACGTTGCGGCTGAGCGACAGCAGCCGGTAGACCACCTCGAAGTGCTCGACGTAGTCGACCGCCGTCAGCGACTCCAGCATCTGGAAGTCGTGGGCAGGCTCGCCGTGCAGGAAGGCGCAGACGTCGCGGATGCTGCCGGGCTCGACGTAGACCGCGCTCCCCTCGGCGCCCAGGACGGCGTCGCCGAAGCGTTCGCGCAGCGCCGAAGCCAGCCCGGCGGCGGGCGCGAGCGCCGTCATGGTTTGGCGCCTGCCGGGTGGCGGCCCAGCCGGTAGCGCTTGATCTTGTCGTGCAACTGCATGATGCCGTAGAGCAGCGCGTCGGGGCGCGGCGGGCACCCCGGCACGTACACGTCGACTGGGATGATGTGGTTCACGCCCGGGACGACGCTGTAGCCCTGGTAGTAGGGGCCGCCGGAGGTTGCGCACACCCCCATCGCGATCACCCACTTCGGCTCCGCCATCTGGTCGTAGACGCGGCGAACGGCGGGCGCCATCTTCCACGTCACGGTGCCGGAGACGATGAGCAGATCGGCCTGGCGGGGCGATGCGCGCCACGCCTCCATGCCGAAGCGCGCCATGTCGAAGCGGCCCATGACCCCCGCCATCTGCTCGAAGACGCAGCAGGCAAGGCCGAACGCGACGGGCCAGGTGTTGGAGCGCCGGCCCCAGTTGAGCAGCGCGTCAATCGAGGTCACGGCGATGTTGCCGCGGTAGTCGTCGGGCACCTCGATGGTCGGCTCGGGGAAGGCCTCCTGCGCCGACCACTTCAGCCCCTCGATGGTCGCGCCCTCGACGGCGTCGTCGTCCCACTCGTGGGTGTCGGGGCGCTCTTGGCCGTAGGCGGATGGTGCGCCGTTGCCCCGCTGCGCGTCTTGCATGTGCCGCCTCGCCTCCACAATCTCAGCACCCGGCGAAACAGGCGTTTGCAGGGTAACGAACGGCTGCGCCGAGTGGGCGGAAGCATAGCACAGCGCGTCCATCCGTGAAAAGTCGCACAATCGCCCCAGCATGCCCCGAAATGCGGCGGTGTGCTAGGCTCAGGGATCGTGACCGACCACGTCGAGCAGATGGGCGCAATCGCGTCCGCAGCGATTGAGCAGTTAACGCGCAAGCACGAGGCGCGCGAGCTCGCCATCGAGACCTCGCGCCGCATCGTCCGCGACTCCGCCAACGCGATACGCGCCGTGCACCGGCACGATTTGCCGCAGGCCAAGTCGCTCATGGAGCGGGCGGGGGCGCAGGTCGCCGAGGTGCGCGAGCGCCTTGCGGACCACCCCGACCTCTACTTCACCGGCTACACGCAGGATGCGCAGAAGGAGTACGCCGAGGCGTGCGCCGTGTACGCGATCATCGCCGGCGAGGAGCTTCCCGCCCCCGAGCGCATCGGTGTGGAGGTTGCGCCGTACCTGAACGGCTTGGCCGAGGCGGCCAGCGAGCTGCGCCGCTTCATCCTCGACTCCCTGCGCCGCGACGACGACTCGCGGTGCGAGGAGCTGATGGAGGTGATGGACGAGGCGTACAACGTGATGGTGGGCATCGACTTCCCCGACGCGCTGACGCACGGGCTGCGCCGCACCACCGACCAGCTGCGCGGCGTCCTCGAGCGCACCCGCGGCGACCTGACCATGGCCGTCCGCCAGCGCCGCCTGGAGCGCCTGCTCGCAGACGGCGGCGCCGCGACGTAAGTAGGCGCGGGCGCCCCCGCTTCGGCGGAACCACATGTGCAGGTGACGATCGTGAATACCGAGCAGATCAAGTACTACCAGAGCAAGCTGGCCTACGAGATGGACTCGGCGGACTTACGCGCGGCTATCGAGAGTGGCGAGCCCATCGTCGTGGTCGATGGGCGCGCCTCGGGTGCGTACGCCGCAGGCCACATTCCCGATGCCATCAACCTTCCGCACCGGGAGATCAATGCCGGCACGACCGGCTTGCTGGACAGGTCGAAGCTGTACGTCTGCTACTGCGACGGCATCGGGTGCAACGCCTCGACGAAAACGGCGCTCAAGCTCCTGACGCTCGGGTTCCAGGTGCGGGAACTCATCGGGGGGCTGGATTGGTGGAAGCGGGACGGCTACCCGGTCCACCACCTGCCCGGAGTGACGGCGGGGGCTGGAGCCAAGTGTGGTTGCAACTGAGCCACGCTGGCGGGCTTTCGCTCGACCGAAAGTGGTGCTAGCGCGCCGGCGGGGACGAGGTACGAGCCCTTCGCTACAGTTCGTGCAAATGCGGTCAATCTCGGCAGCACCGGCCGAGTAAAACGTGCGCTTGTACGAGCAAATGAACGCCGTGCAGCCGGGAGCGAGCGAGGGGTGGCATCGCTCGCATCGTTCGCGCATCTCGAGCCCCATGTCATCGTGGTCCAGCGCCTCCGCCACAGCCTCGCGCCACATGGCTGCAGCGCCTTACCATGCTGCCCCTGATCCCCAACCCCGTTGACCCTGCGGCCGTCTTTCCCTGTACAATGGCCGGCGGCTTTGAGCCGCTCATGACAGTCTTTCCCGACAGCTATCGCCTAAGAGCCCACAGGAGGAACTGATGGAGGGTCTGATTCTGGCCATCGTGGCCGGCGTGGTCGCGCTGGCATTCGCCGTCTACCTCACGACACGCGTCCTTGCACACGACGAGGGCAACGAGCGAATGCGCGAGATTGGCCGCGCCGTCCAGGAGGGCGCCTCGGCGTTCCTGCGGCGCGAGTACACCGTGCTCGCAGGCTTCGTCCTGCTCGTCTTCACCATCCTGCTCGTCCTGGGCCTGACCCGCGACGAACAGCAGCCGGAGACCGCCATTGCCTACGTCGTAGGCGCCGTCTCATCGGGGCTGACCGGCATCATCGGCATGTGGATAGCCGTCCGCGCCAACATGCGGACGGCCGCCGCCGCCATACGAGGGCTTAACCCGGCGCTGCGCGTCGCCTTCTCCAGCGGCGGCGTCATGGGCATCAGCGTCGTCGGCGTTGGCATACTCGGCGCGGTCATCCTCTGGTTCATCTTCGAGGACCCCGAGATCGTTGCCGGCTTCTCCTTTGGCGCATCGAGCATCGCGCTCTTCGCCCGCGTCGGTGGCGGCATCTACACCAAGGCCGCCGACGTCGGCGCAGACCTTGCCGGCAAGGTGGAGGCGGGCATCCCCGAGGACGACCCGCGCAACCCCGCGGTCATCGCGGACAACGTGGGCGACAACGTGGGCGATGTGGCCGGAATGGGCGCAGACCTGTTCGAGTCGTATGTCGGCTCCATCATTGCCGCACTCGCACTAGCGGCGGTAGGCACGGCGTTCCTTGTTGGGACCGACGCCGATTCGGTGGACATCACCGCGGACTCCGCGCTGGCGGTGCTTCCCTTCCTCATTGCTGCGGTGGGCATCGTCGCCTCGGTCATCGGCACCTTCGTCGTCCGCACGGGAGAGCGGGCGAACATCGGCAGCCTGCTGTGGTCGCTGCGGCGGGGAATCTTCACCGCCGGCTTCCTCGCCCTCGTAGGCTCGTTTGGGGCCATCTACTGGCTGCTCGAGGCTCAAAACGGCTACGGCATCGATAGCGTTTGGCAGATGTGGGGTGCCGTGGCCGTCGGACTCGGTGCAGGCGTCATCATCGGCCTCAGCACCGAGTACTACACATCGTACGAGTACAACCCCACCAAGCACGTCTCCGGACGCTCCGCGACCGGCCCGGCGACCATCATTATTAGCGGATTCGCGACGGGCATGCTCAGCACGGGCATCCCGCTGGTCATCATCGTGGCCGCCGTGCTCGGCGCCAACGAGCTGGCGGGCCTCTATGGCATCGCCATCGCCGCCGTCGGCATGCTCTCGACCCTGGGCATTACGCTGGCGACGGATGCCTACGGCCCGGTGGCGGACAACGCTGGCGGCATCGCCGAGCAGGCGCACTTAGACCCCGAGGTTCGCGAGCGCACCGACGCGCTCGACTCGCTCGGCAACACGACCGCCGCCACCGGCAAGGGCTTCGCCATCGGCTCGGCCGTGCTCACGTCCCTCGCACTGATGGCGGCCTACGCGCACGTAGTCGACCTCAAGGTCATCGACCTGCTGCAGGTATCGACCCTGGTCGGCTTGCTCATCGGCGCGCTGATGCCGTTCGTGTTCAGCGCGCTCACCATGGAGGCGGTGGGACGCGCGGCGCAGGACATGGTGCAAGAGGTGCGCCGCCAGTTCCGCGACATCCCCGGCCTTCGCGAGGGCCAGGAGGGCGTTCGCGCCGAGTACGCGCGCTGCGTCGACATCAGCACCAAGGGCGCGCTCCGCGAAATGGTCATCCCCGGCGTGCTGGCTGTCGTCGTGCCCATCGGCGTCGGCGTCATCCCGTTCCTGGGCGCTGAAGCGGTCGGCGGCTTGCTCATCGGGGCCATCTCCGCAGGCGCGCTGATGGCCATCACGATGGCCAACGCCGGCGGCTCGTGGGACAACGCGAAGAAGTACATCGAGGCCGGCAACTTCGGTGGCAAGGGCTCCGAGGAGCACAAGGCCGCCGTCGTCGGCGACACGGTCGGAGACCCCTTCAAGGACACTTCCGGGCCGTCGCTCAACATCCTCATCAAGCTGATGTCCATTGTCGCCGTCGTATTCGGCAGCATCTTTGTGACGTAGCCGGCGGGACGGGGGAGTGGACCTTCTGCTCGAGGGCAAGAGGGCGCTCGTCGCAGCGCCTAGCACTAGCCCGCTGACCGATGCCATTATGGCGGCGCTTGCCGCCGAGGGCGCCGACGTCGCGCAGGCAATGTCGGCCGATGCCGACGCTGGCGCGTGCGACGTCCTTGTCGTCGTGGCCGGCTGCCCCGGGAGCGAAGGCGCGGAACTGGACGTGCTCACGTCGCTGCTCTCAGTTGCGGCGGAGGCGATGGGCGCGGCGGCTTGGGGCCGCATCGTTGCCGTGGCGGAACCATGCACTGGCACCGACGACCTCGCCGTGGGGGTTCGAGATGCGACCCTCGAAAGCGCGGTTCGGACGCTTGGCATGCGCTGGCGTCAGCGCGGCGTCGGCGTCAACGCCGTCATCACCGCCGACCCGCACGACAACCAGAACGCGCTCGAGCGAGGCATCGCCTCCGAAGAGACCGCCTCCCTCGTCGCATTCCTGTGCTCTCCCCTTGCGATGACCATTACGGGGGAGGCGCTATCGCCGTCGGGCGCCGCCTCCCGCACGATTCGCTACTAGCGCGCCGGACGACGAACTTCGCTAGACTAGCGCTCGGGCCGACATGGTACTTAGCGACGTCACCATCCGCGAAGAGATTGCCAGGGGGCGCATCGTCATTCAGCCGCTTACGGACGGCTGCATTCAGCCCGCCTCAGTGGACCTGCACCTCGACCGGCACATCCTGGTCTTCCGCAACAATCGCGTGCCCTACGTCGACATCCGCGAGAACACGGAACGCCTCACCGAGTTGGTGACGATCGGCGATGATGACCCCTTCATGCTGCACCCAGGCGAGTTCGTCCTCGGGGGTACCGTGGAGCACGTGGAGGTGCCGGACGACCTCGTTGCGCGGCTGGAGGGCAAGTCGTCGCTGGGGCGCATCGGCCTGCTCATCCACTCGACGGCGGGCTACGTCGACCCGGGCTGGAAAGGTCAGCTGACGCTGGAGCTGAGCAACGTTTCCAACCTGCCCATCACGCTCTACCACCGCATGAAGATCGGCCAGATATCCTTCCTGCGCCTCACGACGCCTGCCGAGCACCTCTACGGCGCGACGGAGCTCGGCTCCAAGTACCAGGGCCAAACACTCCCCACGGCCTCCCGCGTCTACGAAGAGTACGACTCCGGCGAACAGTAGCCAAGCGGCTTGGGTTTCGATGAGCATGAGCCCCTCTGGCAACTCCACAACGCAAGTTCCCATCGTGGACCTGTTCGCGGGCCCTGGCGGCCTCAGCGAGGGGTTCAGTGCCCTTGATGGAAACCTATTTCGTATGGCTATCTCGATCGAGACTGAGGAAACAGCATACGAGACTCTGCGCCTCAGAACGTTCTTTCGACAATTCGATAAGGGTTGCGTGCCGCCTGAGTACTACGACTATGTTCGTGGGCACCTCTCGCTGGCTGACCTCACGGTAGCGTATCCGGAGGAATGGGAGCAGGCGGAAAGGGCGACTTGGAAGACTGAGCTTGGTGCCGAAGACCACTCAAGTGTCCGTGTGCGCGTGGACGAAGCGCTCGGAACAGCCTGCGACACGGGTGATGCTGTAGTGATAGGAGGGCCGCCGTGCCAAGCCTACTCGCTAGTCGGCAGGTCTCGGATGAGGTCTGTGCAGGGGGCGCAGTTCGAAAGCGACCGGCGACACTTTCTGTACCGCGAATACCTGAGGATTCTTGCCGACCACGCACCGGGAGCGTTCGTCCTCGAAAATGTCAAAGGTATTCTGTCATCTACTCGTAATGGTCGACAGCTGTTTGGACAAATCCAGACCGACCTCCGCCACCCGGGCAAGGCTCTTGCCGACTACAGGCCGCGCCACCGAAATGTCGAGTATGAGCTCTTTCCCCTTGGGCCATCCTGTACGCAGGCTAACGGCGACGGCATTGAACCGTCAGCGGGGAGTTTCGTCCTGCGGGCAGATTGCTTGGGGCTACCGCAGGCCAGGCATCGCGTCATCATCGTTGGAGTTCGTCGTGACAGGGCTGAGCGGGCACGAGATGTACTAGGGCCGCTTATTGAGCCAACCAATCGTGCAACGCTAGCCGATGTGCTGCAAGGGCTCCCTCCTTTGCGCTCAGGGCTAAGCCGACAAGCGGATTCAAATGAACTGTGGGAGAGAGCTGTTCGGGCTTCCGGGGACCACCTGCTGAAGGACATCAAGTCTGTGCCGAAGCTCATCAGGAATGAGGTAGCACTTGTCAGAGAGCAGCTGGAGACGCCCCAGCATGGCCGAGGTGGGCGCTTTGTTCAGGAAGGCAACGTGACCTCGCAATATGAGCCGGATTGGTTTGAGGACCCGAAGCTCCAGGGCGTTCTGAACCACGAATCCCGTGGCCACATGCCTAGCGACCTGACTCGATACCTATTTGCCGCTGCCTTCAGCTGCGTTAAGCAACGCTCCCCTACACTTGCGGACTTCCCGGACAGCCTCCTGCCCAAACACAAGAACGTACGCTCCGCAGTCATGGGTAGCCTGTTCTCGGACCGCTTTAGAGTGCAGTTGTTCCACCGCCCTTCCACCACAATTACATCACACATCTCGAAGGACGGTCACTATTACATCCATCCCGACGCAAGACAGTGCCGCAGCCTGACGGTTCGAGAGGCAGCGAGGCTTCAAACATTTCCAGACAACTACTACTTCGAGGGACCCCGCACGAAGCAGTATGTCCAAGTAGGCAACGCGGTTCCGCCGCTGCTCGCACGTCGCATCGCCGGCGCTCTAGCAGATGCTCTAGGGCTGATAGAGCGGTGAGTGCGAATGCCCGAGCAGGTCCGGGTGCGCTCCCCGACGAGTGGGTCGCGGAGGTTCGCAATGCGGTGCTCAACTGGGGCGCCGACCACTCCCCGAGCTACCCGTGGCGGTCTCTAGGCCTTCCCGTCTGGCAGGGCCTAATTGCTGAGTTTCTGCTGCTGCGGACCCGTGCTAGTCAAGCCGCCCGTGTGTTCGAGCGCATCCAGCGTCAATATCCGGAAGCGCGCGCACTTGCCCATGCTACAGAAGACCACTTGAAGGGGATGCTGGAGTCGCTTGGGCTGCGTTGGCGGGGACCGCTGTTTGTTCAACTGGTCCGCGCGATCGCCGTCCGTGATGGAAACATCCCGACGGTGGTCGACGAACTGAAGAAGCTTCCTGGTGTGGGTGACTATGTGGCTGCTGCGACGGCAGCGCTACATGGCGGTAGTCGTGCCGCGATAGTCGACGCCAACATTGTGCGACTTCTTTGTCGCTTGGTCGGGGAGAACTACGATGGAGAGACTCGCCGCAAGAGATGGCTACTTGAGCTGGCAGACCGGCTTACGCCTGAGAGCAACTATCGCGCCTACGGATACGCTGCACTTGACCTGTCAATGACTGTATGCCAGTCGCGCCGACCTCTTTGCGGGATCTGCCCGTTAGTGTCCCTTTGTGTCACAGGGGGAGCTGGGGAAATCACGATTGGGTCTCCGTAAGGAGTGCTAGCAGCCCTGCCATCTACCTAGCAATTGAATGCCCTATCGTGACCTGCCCCCGAAAGCTACACCAAGACTATTGTTGGTCTTGGTGTACACAAGGGAGGGCGACATGAGGAGAAGGGAGGCACACGCCGGAGCAGGCGATCAACAAGCTCCGCGAGGCAGAGGTGGTCATAGCCGCAGGCAGCACTGCGGCCGAGGTCTTCCGCTCCATCGGCGTGACGGAGCAGCTTCTATCGCTGGCGCAGAGAGCACGGCGGCCTCAGCATCGACCAGGCCAGATGGCTGAAGCACTTAGAGTCAGACAACGACCGGCTGCGGCGAGCTGACGCTGGACAACCAGATCCTGAAGAAGGCCGCCCAGGGAAACTTCTGAGTCCTGCTCGCCGCAGCTTCATCGATCACGTGAAGCAGCTCCTCGGAGTCTCTGAGCGACACGCCTGCTGGTGCTGGACCATCCTCGGTCGACGGAGCGCTATGCGTCGAGACCTGCGGGGGATGAGCGGGCATTGACCGATGCGATCGTGGAGTTAGCCAGCCGGTTCGGCAGGTACGGCTACCGCAAGATTACCGCGCTGCTGCGGATGAAGGGTTGGAATGTGAACCACAAGCGGGTGGAACGACCATGGCGACAGGCGGAGTTGAAGGTGCCTGGGAAGCAACCGAAGCGAGGACGGCTGTGGCTCGACGATGGCTCGTGCGTGCAGCTGCGGTCGGCGTGGAAGAACCACGTGTGGGCCTACGACTTCATGCAGATCAGGACGCAGGATGGCAGAGGGGTACGACTGTTGACGGTCATGGATGCATGCAGCCGGGAGTGCCTGGCGACCAGGGCTGCGCGCCACATGCGCTCCGCTGATGTGATCGAGGTCCTGTCCGAGCCGATGCTGGCTCGGGGGGTGCCGGAGCACATCCGCTCGGACAACGCACCGGATTTCACGGCGAAGGCGGTGCGTGAGTGGCTGGGGCATGTGGGAGCGCGGACGCTCTACATCGAGCCGAGCTCGCCGTGAGAGAACGGGTACATCGAGAGCTTCAACGGCAAGTTCGGGATGAACTGCTGGACAGGGAGGTCTTCTCCACGCTGCTAGAGGTGAAGGTGTTGACGGAACAGTACCGGCAGACCTACAACCGCATCAGGCCGCACCGTTCGCTGGACTACAGGCTGCCGGCGCTAGAGAAGGTGTTGCCAACAGACGCTGTTCTGAGTCTTGCCGGTCTGACATAGCGAGTGGTACAACCGTTGGGGGCAGGACAACCCCACTGAGAAATAGCTTGAGCCAGAAGACGTGAGCGACTATAGCGACCAAGAACTGATCCGAGAGTTGCGCAGCCGGTTTCCGATAATCGAACGTATCGCCGGACGATTCGGCGACGATTCGTCTATGGAACGGATTCCGTGGTTCTTCGCCCTCCTTCTGGCTGCTGCCATGAAAGGCGAACCGGGAGCATGTTGTTTTGTTCTGGACAAGACACCGGGGACGGCACCGCTCACCGCAGTGCTATTAGCACTCGCACGACTCCAAGAAGACTTCCCACATCTTGCCGAGAACTACGCCCGCACTGCACTAGCCGTAGGGCAGCATGTCAAAGTAAACCCCAGCGACTACGTATACGAGTACGCGGGCATCTGGGAAGGGCATTCCGGCCTATTCAGGCTGAGACTGCTAGGCAAACCAGAGTGGCGCAGCTTTCCGATGTCAGATGTGCTTAGGCTCGAGCCTACAGACCGAAAACGACCCATGGGCACACTCACTTCCAATCTCGGTGTCTTCGACCGCAGCAGTCTTGATGAGCTGCTGGGCATCACAACCTACGGTAATGACAGCATGATTCGCAACGCCGCACTTCTGTGTATGACACAAGCGCGCTTCGCAGGCATCACCGGAATAGTCTCCTTGGCACCGAGCCCTCTAGATGGTTCTGACCTACTCTCCGACTTCCTACCGTGGGGGACGATAGGGCCTGGAGGCGAAATCAAGACAGGTGATGCATATCAGGTGATTGGAGAACCGCTCATTGCCGTAAGCAGAGTTCCCCAAGACATAGCGGATGTGGCCAAGTCCGCCCCCGAATCATCCCAAGTGGTACTCGTGGACGGGGCTCGAGTCATTGTCAGCGATTTTCAGGCGTTCGACGATATCACGGACCGCCACAGGGTCGTGATACTGGCATCGCCTGATGAGGCAGATGAAATCCAACTCCTGCGATCCAGAGGTTGGCCTGTATGGTACTTGTCCCCAACCGAAGTGATGATTGGAGAAGACCACGCTGGAGAAAGGTCTAGGAAAAGCCTAGTTGGTCGGACGGTTCGAGTGGCAGACATAAGGGAACAATCCAGTATAGTTGCAATCGACTGCCAAAACAATGACCTCCAAGCAGCGGCAGCAGCCATGGAAAGGGTGGCAGCAACGCTTGATGGGACTGAGGAGAGATCAGAAACTGATGATCTTCTGGCCCGGCTCTACAGAATGTTGCTGGAGATCAGCGAGTGCTGCTTCGGAGTAAGTGAGGAGATAAAGTCAGACCTACGCCGGGCGAGAGAAGCCCTAACCCGTAGCCAGATGTGGATAACGTCAGACACTACCAGAGAGTTCCTGTCAGTGTTGGACAACCTGGAAAACGCTGTGTACAACGAGACCAGTATGATGGAGAAGGCCGACCTTCTCGTGAGCACGCTAAGCGTGGCGAGTGGCCGATGGGCAATTGCCAGCCGATCGACGAGATCTGCTGAGTGTCTTCGAGAAGGACTTGTTGCTCTTGTAGATGATCCACAAGTTCTTCCCATACAGGCCATCCGGCCCGAGGATGAATGGGACGGACTCATCCTAATGGCTTGGCCAGGCAGGCGACGATTTGCCCGATTGCGGAACTTAGCGGCTGCGCGGGAAATTCAAGTCTTGACCTATCCATTTGAGCGAATATGGCTGTCGAGCCACCAGACTCGAGAACGCACTCTGATGAGTGCCAGCCGGATGGAAGCGGAGGATCGCGCTAGCCTCCTCGGAATTGATTCTGGCCTGCTTCCTGCGTTGAGGTCTACTGAATCTCCTCGACCGGACTACTACGTGCCCTCTGACCAGCCCATGCTAGATTTCGAGCACAGATTCTCTCGACGCCGTTCTTTCCGTCCATCATCTGTGGTCGGCCGCGATGATGCTCGGCGTGCACGGCTGGTTGAATTCTATGGCGGATGTTACGTCCTTCTTACAGAATGGTCTCAACTGCATGTGCTGAACGAACTCATAGGCGGCAGTCACGCATACACCCGTCGCCTACGTACGGTGACCGCCGCCGAGCTGTCAGTGGATGACTTCGTGTTGTTCAGAGCAGGAGGAGACAAGGAGTTCATCCGACTATTGGCAGAAGACGCGCTTGGGATTGAGGAATACGAAAGGGTGCGGGCGATTGCTGAACGATGGAAGTCGTCGCTCCATCGTCTTGGTGACACTCCCTGGGTCGTACAAAGACATTTGGAGAGGCATGGCCTGCATCGAACTCTGCCAACAATTGCGGGCTGGATGGGGAACCCCGACCTGATAGGACCCGGCTACGCACATGACATTGAAGTCATCGGCAGAGCTGCAGGCGATTCGGAGCTTCTCGAAACACTGAGCTCGGTTAACGACGCCATCTCCAAGATCCGCGGTGCCCATATAGGCGCGGGAAGCCATCTGACACAGCTTATCCTCGGTGAGGTCCATGGTCGCCTGAGTCAACTCGATGATCAGCCGGTACTGCTTGACTTGGGTTACGGACAGGCTTGGGTTGTGCAAGTCTCGGCGATTGACTCACGACAAAGAGAGTACGCGATTGACCAGGTCAATCACCTACTGTGGTCGGACGGCTCCGTGTTTTGATGGTAATCGAACATGGCTAGAATGATACCAGCCCAGATTGCCGACGATGTGGTGAGCTCAGCCGAGAGGCGAGTCTTTCACCTACTGGCTACCGATCCAGGTACGAATGGTTGGACAGTTCTTCACTCCCTCGGATTGGCACGTAGAGCGACTGGCCCGTATGGAGAAATAGACTTCGTTGTAATCATTCCCCACGAAGGTATCCTGTGTCTTGAAATCAAGGGAGGACGGGTGTCATGTGAGAATGGGATTTGGCGGACCATGGATCGGTACGGAAACCCAGCAGTGCTCAGGAAGAGTCCGTTCATGCAGGCTAGGGATTCCATGTTTGCATTGCGGGCCAAAATAATTGACCACTTCGGCCAAGGCACTCCACAGGCGCACTGCCCGATCGCGTTCGCTGTCTCGTTTCCTGACGTAGTCTGCCCGCCACCAACTCCCGAATTTGAGCGCTTAGACGTCATCGACGCCCACGACCTGCGAAGGCCCATATCTGCGGCAATCAACGGAATCGTTCGGAACAAGCTAGGGGAATTCCAAACGCGAAGCGGAGAACGGTACCCTACACCGTCTCAACTTAGGTCAATCTTGGCTTACCTACGGCCTGATTTCGACTTAGTAGTCGCAAGGTCAGCTTCACTGGCTAGAACTGAAGCTAGGCTGATGAGTTTGACTGAAGAGCAATATGACCGCCTCGACGAACTTGTAGAGAATCCGCGCTGCCTTTTTGAAGGGGCCGCCGGAACAGGTAAGACTCTACTAGCTGTCGAATACGCTAGGCGTGCGAACAACACAGGAGCGAACGTGCTTTTGGTTTGCTTCAACCGCCTGTTAGGGGACTGGCTTAAGCTGCAAACTGAAGACACAGAGATCACAGCCGGAACTTGGTATGGGACTCTGAAGGAGATTATCGGCAAGAGCAGTGTGGGGAAGGAATTCACAGAACATGAGCGCGCAGCATTGAACAATGAGGATCCTGTAACCTTGTTTGAGGAACTGTATCCCCTTTACGGCGAAATCGCACTAGAGGAATTGGACGCTCCTTTCGACGTACTGGTTATGGATGAAGCTCAGGATCTATTGGGCCAAGCGACATTCGATTTGATGACCCGGACCATAAAGGGAGGATTGGCTGGAGGCACCTGGGGTATATTCGGCGACTTCACTTGGCAGGCGCTCTATGACAACGCGTCACGATCAATCCAAGACATCTCAGAGTACAGCGGGCACTTTGTGAGGGCGAAGTTAACGCTCAACTGCCGAAATACTAGGAGAATCGCCGAAGAGACAGCAATCATAGGAGGGTTTAGCGCTCCCCCCTACAAGCTAGGGTATGAAGCCGGAATGCCCGTGGAGCATCGATACTGGAGAAAACCTAACGGCCCAGTGAGGACTCTTACAGAGACCATAGGGCGCTTGGTAAACGATGGTGTTTCAATAGATGATGTGATGATTCTCTCCCCTCGCCGTCTTGAGAATTCAGCCTTGGCAAGTGTCGACCAAATCTGCGATGCCCCACTCTTTGATTGCTCACGGAGCCTCACTGCACCTCAGGGATGCATTAGGTTCTCAACCATCCATTCATTTAAGGGTCTCGAGAGCCAAGTCGTCATCATGGTTGACATTGAAGAAGTAGATACTGACAGGTCGCGATCCTTGCTATATGTGGGCATGTCTAGAGCACGCAGTCTTCTGATCCTCATCATCCACGAACGGGCTCGCAGTTCAATCGAAACTCGCATTAAAGCTGCGTTGGAGAAGGAGTTCCAGGCATGACTGAAACGCTGGCTACGCGTGATTTCATTCTGGACTTTCTGCGCAGGGAGTTGGTAGGTCCATCACCTCTTCCTCCAGATGTTCAGCCCAATGGTGAAGAGATACTTCGACCACAGGACCCTCCTAGGCAGCGGTACGGTGCCGGTATTCTGTTCCCCCGGAGATCTCAAGTTCCTAGCCATGAGCAAACCGCCGCCGATGAGGAGGATAAGAGGGAAGCGGGCTCCCCTGACGATACAGGGACGCTGGAGAACTCAATCGACGACGACCCAAGTGGTGAGCGTGACAGTGGATCGGAAACAGACCAAGAGGTCAATCTCGCAAATCAATTCCTGCCGAGCGCGATGGGGCTCTCAGCCTTGGTTGAAATGCCCGACCGGCTTCGAATTAAGGTTTCGGCCGCGGTATACCGACAGAGCGATGCCGATAAGTTTGAAAGTGGGCGAGCTGGCCGCAAGCCATGGCTTCGACAACCGGTCAACGCGACCATTGAGTTCCAATCAACCGAGCTTATTGGTGATGGCGCCGTATCACTGGAGAAGCCGGTCGTGTCATTGGACGGTAAGTCTGCCCTTGTTCTCCACCTCATAAGCCGTCCGTCGTCGCGGTCTCATTCGGCCAGGCTCGTGACCTTTACTCTCGTCAACCGGTTGGAGTCTGAGAATCAGGCACCTCGCAATACGGAATGCTTCTTCCAATGTGAATTTGTGGTCTCAACAACCACTACAGAGAGATGCTTCCTCAGCTACCCTGAGCGCCCCAACTATACAGGCGATTCCGAAGAGTTGTCTCTTCAGCTACTTCATCTCCACAGACAGACATTTGCAATTGGGCACGGTTGCGCCGCTGAATGGGACGACCCAATTGAAGGCAGAACGTCCCTTGTTCGGACCGAAGTGCTTCCAATATACGAAGTCAAGCCCATCTTGCACACCGAGTTGGAAGGACTAGACCTGAACATGACCACACTGGCACATGGTAGTATTGAAAAAGCCATCGGTCTATGCACCAGATTGGCAAACTCCTACGAGGACTGGATCAACGAAAGAGAGCATGAAGTTGCCAATCGAACAGGCCTGACGGCCGAACTCACGACAACGGCAATGCAGCACCTCGAAAACTGCCGCACGTGTTTGGGCCGAATGCGGGATGGTATTGGTCTGATTGGGCAGAACGCCGATGTGGCCTCGGCATTCCAGCTGATGAATGAGGCCATGCTAATGCAACAGATCCATTATGAAATCTCATCGCAACAGCGGAGATCTTGGGTCAACAGGTCCGGCCGCTTGGAACTTGACGGTCATTTCCTGCCACCTTCCTACAATGACCCTTCGCGGAAATGGAGACCATTCCAACTTGCCTTCATCTTGATGAACCTAGAGGCTCTTTCTGACCCTAACTGTGAAGAACGAGAGATTGTGGACGTAATCTGGTTTCCCACAGGCGGAGGCAAGACTGAGGCGTATCTGGGGTTGTCGGCGTTTACTATGTTCCTCCGCCGGATGCGGAACCCCGATCATGCAGGAACAAGCATTCTCATGCGCTACACACTCAGGCTACTGACTACACAGCAGTTTCAGCGTGCAGCGTCTCTGATATGCGCATGTGAAGTGATCAGACGCAGCAGGCAGCCGGCCCTGGGTTCAGAGCCGTTTTCGGTTGGATTGTGGGTGGGTGGTGACGTCACGCCCAATGATGAACAGAACGCAGTTAACACACTCCGTCAACTCCAGCAGGGCGAAGAAGCCAACAAGTTCGTCTTGCTCAGTTGCCCCTGGTGCGGCGCGGCGATGGGGGCTCAGGCAGTGGGACAGAGTACGCGAGTCAAAGGGTACCGCATTCGCCCCCGCCCTCAGAGGGTCAGACACGTCTGCGAGGATCAGGACTGTGAATTCAGTTCCGATGCGGGATTGCCTGTAGCTGTTATAGATGAGCACATCTACAAGGAACCTCCAACCCTGCTGATCGGCACTGTGGACAAGTTTGCCATGTTGGCCTTCCGACCGGAGGCAAGGAGCATCTTTGGAATAGACACAGCATTTCCTCCACCAGAACTGATCATCCAAGATGAACTGCACCTCATCTCCGGCCCCCTGGGGTCAATGGTCGGTCACTACGAGACTGTGATAGACGCCTTATGTACCGATGCGGATTCCGAAGATACAATTCACCCCAAGATTATTGGTTCAACCGCAACTATTTCTAGGGCAGAGAGCCAGGTGAAAGCGCTCTATGGCAGGTCGTCCTTTCTGTTCCCTCCTCAAGCTTTGAAGGCTGGTGATTCCTTCTTTGCAGAAGAGCGAGAAGACCAGGAAGGACGCAGATACGTTGGTGTATTCGCAAGTGCTCTACCTTCCCATGTGACTTCACAGGTTCGAACGATGGGAGCGTTGTTGCAGGCACCCAAATTGTCTGACGCACATGATCCCTCATCGATTGACCCTTATTGGACTCTGATGGGCTATTTCAACAGCCTTAGAGAACTCGGACACGCTGCTACTCTTATTCGAGCTGACATTAGGGAGTATCTGAATGCCATGTGGGATCGACTGGGGCTCCGGCTTGAGGCAACACGTAAAGCTGGAGTGGATCCGCGCAGGTTCATCAATCGAGACGTAGAGCTGACCAGTCGGGTTCAGAGCGGCGACATTCCAGCTGTTCTCCAACAGCTGTTCACGAACTACAGCGATCCAACTAAGCATGAAGCGATCGATGTCTGCTTTGCGACCAACATGATTCAAGTGGGTCTCGACATTCCTCGATTGAGTCTGATGACAATCGTTGGACAGCCAAAGACAACTTCAGAGTACATACAAGCATCAAGCAGAGTTGGCCGCCGGGTGATTAGCCCTGGTATCGTGGTGACGAACTACAATCCGTCCAGGTCAAGGGACCGGTCACACTATGAGCATTTCCGGTCATATCATCAGACGCTGTACCAACACGTCGAACCTACCAGCGTTACACCCTTTGCAGTGCCAGTACGGGAACGAGCCCTGCATGCGCTGATAGTCATCCTCTGTCGCTTCTGGGGTGGCCCGAGCCTCCGAGACAGACCGACCCAACCGCCGAACGACCTGCTCGTTCAACGAGTTAAGCAGACAATCCGAGAACGAGTCCTGTCAGTTGATGCCGCCGAGTGGCCTAAGACTGAGGCTCACTTTGACGAGATCATGCGGAGGTGGTCTGTTGCACCAAGGTCAAGGTACGGTGACTTCAGACCTCCGACAGAGGAGTTGCCTATGATGTACCCAGCCGGTGGGCAACAACATCCCCTGTGGCCCGAAACGCCCTATGCCACGCCGAGTACGATGCGTAACGTTGACGCGAGTTGTTCAGCCCGCCCATTGCCAAGTGGATATGGCATTAGGGAAGATTAACTGAAGGCGTAGGATCAGAATTACTAGGAGATGCCTCAACACGATGCCGCCTAGGAGACCAATCAGGAGAGGACAGCTGATTAGCCCATTCGGGGTCGGGGCGCTCGTGGATTTCCGTGGCGATGAGTCCCTGATGACGGCAGGTCTCGATGAATGGCCTCTTGCCCGTGAAGGCTGCCCAAGTGACTGGTTCGTACAAGAAGAGCGTCTCCAGGCACGACTGGGAACAAGTCACTTTCGGCTCCCTCCAGACTTCAGAGAGCCTGGGCAGGTAGTCCAGTTTGCCAATCAACACATACCATTTGTGAGATTCCCTCTTTGGCACTACTGCCCCCGGAGGGGTGCAATGGAGCAGTTGCCGCTCTTCAGCACCCGGATGAGATGCCCTTGCCGCCCAAACTTGGACTGTTACTCAATGCCTGAGCGCAGGCGCCCATGGCTGATCCCTAGCAGGTTCATAGCAGTCTGCCCGAAAGGACACATCGAAGACTTCCCTTTCATGCGGTGGATTCATCGAGGAGGGAACTGGGACGAGCAACACAAATTGCGCCTTCTTCCTGGTCGATCCTCTGCCAGCCTCTCGGGCATAAGAGTAGATTGCAGTTGTGGGAAGTCAGAAACAATGACCGGCACATTCAATGCCGAAGCGCTCCACAGTATTGGTCACGACTGCTCTGGAAGCATGCCTTGGGTTGGCGAGATTGGCAACGCCCCAGGGCATTGCGGCGAACACTTGCGGGTAGTTCAGCGAGGTGCTTCCAATGCTTATTTCCCCCTGACGGTCTCCTCGATCTACCTCCCGTTGTGGGGCGAAGACACAGGACGGACCGTCAATAAGATTCTGGAGGAGCCGCGGTCGTGGGACGTTCTCACAGCAGGACTGGATGACGGACAGTACATTCAATCAGTTAGGTGCGAAGTTCTTGCGGCCAGTCGTGGCGTTGATCCTGAAGAGTTGCGCGAAGCTGCACAGAAGAAGTTTGATGGAACCCTAGAACTCAAGATCGCACATCGCCGGTCTGAGGAGGAATTTCGTAGGCAGGAGTACGAGGCTCTCAGGAATGGACGGGGCGGTGAAACCACTGATCTGATGGTAGAGGTAAGAGATTGCTCCAAGTATGGACCAGCATTGGCTGAAGTCCTGAGATGCATAGGCTTGGTGAGGAAACTACGTGAAACTAGGGTCCTGGTTGGTTTCTCTAGGATACTGCCAGTTGAGGACCCGACTTCGCCGGACCTTTTGCCAATGTCTCTAGACGCCGACCTAAGCTGGCTTCCAGCAACTGTGGTTTATGGGGAGGGGATCTTCATTGAGTTCAACGAAAGCAACCTAAAGCAATGGGCTGCTAGGGAGGCAGTCAAAAAACGAATCTCATCCCTTCGCGACCGTTATAACGAGCGCCGCAGTGATCGAGGAATGGCGGATGCCTTGGTTACTGAGAAGTATGTTCTTCTACATACCATCGCTCACGCACTGATTGCCCAACTCAGCTTCGACTGTGGCTATGGAAGTGCAGCGTTGAGAGAGCGTGTCTATTGCGACCTAGAAGACCGTGGTCGCCCAATGCAGGGTGTGCTCATTTATACTGCGTCCGGAGATTCTGAGGGAACTCTCGGAGGACTCGTCAGGCAGGGTGAGCCACACAGCCTTGACGCAGTGTTCGAGCGAGCAATGCTTCGGTCCCATTGGTGCTCCAGCGATCCCGTCTGCATCGAGAGTACTGGACAGGGCACCGATAACGCCAACCTGGCGGCGTGCCATGGATGTGTGCTGTTACCTGAGACTTCCTGCGAGATTGGAAACCGTCTTCTTGACAGAGCTCTGTTAGTGGGGACACCTGATACGCCTGAAGTTGGGTTCTTCGCAGGAACTTCGGTTGACGGCACAGTATCTTGAGGTGGCACTCTTTGATCCCCTTAGCCAGACGAGAAAGGAATGCCGACCCCTCTCGCCGGGGCATGCGGGTAACCCCTGAGACTAACCGTGAATCTCCAGACCAAGACGACCACGTTCATTCGAACATGGCCGGACAGCCTGCCAAGGCTTTGGGCTGTAGACCTGTTCTCTGGTGCCAGGGGCATGAGCCTTGGACTCGAACGAGGTAGATTCACAGCCGTCGCCACAACCGACCCGATGCGACGGCCATGGAAACTCCCTCCGCCAAATTCTAGGACTCACATGGGTGGGAGATCTACCCAATTGGGTCAGCTAATTGGAATGCTGGACTGGTGGGAAATCGATGGCGTCGATCTCATAGCAGGCGGTCCGCCGAGCTTGACTCAAACCATAGGCGACTACCTGAACTGCCTCGCCGGTCCAACAAAGCGGGTGGTGTCCACGCTAGGGCAGTACCTCCTACCCTATGCCTCCAGTCGCCATGGCCTAATCTGACGTTTCCAATGGCCTGCTAACTTCTATGAGCCTAGCTGATATGTTGACCGCTAAAGTTGCTGGCCCCGAGTAGTACAATGGCTAAGGTCTTCCAGTATGGATCGAACTGCGACGAGGAGCGGTTGAATTCCTCAGACCGTCTTGGGGGCGTCGCGTGTCTGCTTGGCAAGGCGCAGACTGAAGACAACCATGAGATCGCCTTCGACGTGTGGAGCCACACGAACAACTGTGCGGCTGCAGATCTCATACGGCGCGGCAATACACAGGCATGGGGTGTCCTATATGAGATTCCAGATGAATTCATAGACGGCCCATGCCGCCAAGACGGCCGAAGGACCCTAGAGGAGATTGAGGGGAAGAAGTACAAAAAGCACCACATCAACGTAACGGCCGAAGGACAGACTCACTCGGCAGTCACGTTCCTCGTCAAGAAGAGTGAGCGAGTCAGCGGCAAGCCCACTGCTTCGGCATATGTAAATCACATCGTCAAGGGTCTGAGGGGGAACTGTGTTCCGGAAGAGTACATAGACCGGGTAATAGAAGTGGCGTTGGAAAACCTCGATTTCTCAGGGCGATATGTCTCCGCGGAGAGGAAGCGTATAGAGGAGCTTCGAAATGCGAGAGGATAGTCTACAAATGCGAAACTGGCCTCCCTCATAAGACCATGTGCAGCCAGAGTGGGAGTCGTTTGGCCACCCTAACAGAATTACCTCGAGCCAAGGTCCGCTGCGGCAACTTAGGCCGCACCCCCACACCGCACCACGTCTAAGACTCTCTCCTCAGCTCTGTGGCATGCCGCAAATGGTACGCTGATCCAAGTTGATATTATTGGCCGACCCCAGCACGCCGCTGGCGTAAATCGGCCTCGCGCTTGCCTTGGGATCTTTCGGGCAGCCCATATTATTGCCTAACCTCTGGCTAGGGCTTGGCCTGCCTAGACGTGTTCAGGTCGGCGCGCCACGTGCGCACCTCGACGGACACCAGGCTGTTCGCATCCGCCGCCACGATCTGACCACGTCTCCGCAACAGGTACGGAAGTTGCGGAGGAGCACTCGCATGCATGACGGCGCAGGTACTCGACGGTCGGCGTTTCACCAAGTCGGCCGCGCGCTAGGCATCCACCCGCAGCAGCGCGGCGCGCAATGGCGAGAAGGTGCGGCGGTGTATGGGGCTAGGACCTAGCCGCTCAAGTGCGCGCAGGTGCGATGCCGCGGCGTAGCCCTTGTGCGCGGCGAATCCGTAGCCAGGGTAGCGCGCGTCCATCTCGCGCATGATTGCATCGCGGTGCACCTTAGCGAGGATAGATGCTGCGGCCACAGCCGAGCACAGCATGTCGGCCTTCACGAGCGCCATGCACGGCGTGAGTTGCCAGTCGATGCACGCCTTGCCGTCCACGATGAGGTGGTTGGGCGATGCCGGAAGCCCGTCCAGCCCCCGGCGCATGGCGAGCCGCGTCGCGGGAATGATGCCAATCTCGTCGACAGCGTCAGAGGGCGCCTCACCAATCGACACGCCGACGGCGATACGGCGCACGATCTGCGCGGCGCGCTCGCGCTGCTTCGCACTCAGCTTCTTGGAGTCGCGCACAAGGTGGAGTTCCGGCTCGTCCACATCTGCTAAGTCAGGGAGAACGACGGCTGCGGCTACGACTGGCCCAGCGAGGGGCCCGCGTCCTACCTCGTCGACGCCCGCCACGAGCGCGTATCCCGCCTCCCAGAGGGCGCGCTCCTCCGCCTGTGTAGCCACAAGGCGGGGGTACGCCACTTTTGCGCGCCTAGTCTCGCGCGCCTTTGATGTAGCCACCGCCGATGACCTCATCACCGTCGTAGAAAACGGCGGCCTGACCTGGCGTAATGGCGCGCTGCGGTGCGTCGAAACGGAAGACTGCGCTGTCCTCGTCTGGCTCCAACGTACCGGGAAGAGGCGGGGTGCTGTAGCGCACCTTGGCGTGGACGCGCACCGGCTCGCGCGGAGGATTGATGGACGCATAGCGCACTGCGCCGATGCCCACGCTCTTTGCCAGCAGGTCGTCCTCGCCGCCGAGCACGACGCGCCTGCTCTCGGGGTCGATGCGTGTCACGAACAGGCGCTCGCCCGTCGCAACTCCGAGGCCGCGCCGCTGCCCGATGGTGAAGAACTCGATCCCGGGGTGCTCGCCGAGGACGCGTCCCTTGGTGTCGACCAGCTCACCTGGCTGCGGCACGACCTCCTTGCGCAGGAACTCGCGGTAGTCGCCCTGCGGGATGAAGCAAATCTCCTGGCTGTCCGCCTTGTCGGCCAAGTGCAGCCCTGCTTCCGCCGCCATCCTCCGAATCTCCGCTTTGCCGTACTCGCCGACAGGGAAAAGGACGCGACGCAGCTGCTCCTGTGCCAGGCCGAACAGGACATATGACTGGTCCTTGGAAGCGTCGATGCCGCGCAGCAGCCGGTAGGCGCCGTTGACGTACGCGATGCGTGCGTAGTGGCCGGTCGCGACGAACGCTGCGCCTAGCGCCTCGGCCCTGCGCAGCAGGAAGTCGAACTTGATGCGGTCGTTGCACGCGATGCACGGGTGAGGCGTCCGCCCCTTGCGATACTCGCTTATGAAGTAGTCCATCACGTGGGCGCGAAACGCGCGCCGCACGTCGAGGACGTAGTGCGGGATGCCTATCGCAGCAGCGGCGCGGCGCGCGTCCTCGATGTCGTCGAGCGAACAGCATCCGCGGTGCCCCGCAGTGTCCGGGTTGTCGTCCGACCACAGCCGCATCGTGACGCCCAGCACGTCGTAGCCCCTCTGGGCGAGCAAGTAGGCCGCTACCGACGAGTCGACGCCGCCCGACATCGCGACGACAACGCGCGTGGTGGAATTGCCCTGGTTCATCCCTTATAGCCTACAGCACGCCTTCTCATGCGGCTCGTTATAATTTGGCTAGTGGCGACATTGAAGCGTGAAACCGGGATTCGGCTAGTGCGGGCTTGTAGTCAGCCACCTGTCCGCCGCGTTGCCTCCTCATTGAACTTGCGCGCTCCGTTGGAGGCTGGCGCGTGACGCAGGCCGAGCCCGCGCGCCCCGATGCGTTGGAGGCCGCCCGCGCCGCTGTCGAGGTAGCGTCCGACTACCAGGCGGCGGACATCGTTCTGCTCGACGTGCGCGGCGTTACGTCCTTTGCCGACTACCTGGTCATCATGAGTGCCGACAACCCGCGTCAGCTCCAGACGCTGTCCGAGGAACTCGACTACGCGCTCGACCACAACCGCTGGCCGCTCCACCACCGCGAGGGGACGATCGCGTCAGGATGGGTGCTCCTCGACTTCACCGAGGTCGTAGTCCACATTTTCAGCGAAGAGCAGCGCGCGTTCTATCGCTTGGAGCAGCTCTGGAGCGCGGGCAGGCAGGTGGTCAGGATTCAGTGATCCACGGCTGCGCGTCCAGGTCGTAGCCGAGCAACTCCCCCGCCTCGAAGAAAATCCCCAACTCGCGCTCTGCTGCCTCTGGGGAGTCCGAGCCGTGGATGAGGTTGCGCCCGATGTCCTGCGCCAGGTCGCCGCGGATCGTGCCGGGTGCGGCCTTCTGCGGGTCGGTGGCGCCCATCGTCGTGCGGACGACCTCCACCGCGTTGTTGCCCTCGACCGCCATCGCGACGATGGGGCGGGAGGTCATGAATGCGGCTAGGGGTTGGAAGAAGGGCTTGTCCACGTGCGCCGCATAGTGGCGGCGGGCCAAGTCCATGTCCATTTGCAGCATCTTGAGCCCGACTATCTTGAGGCCTCTGCCCTCGAGCCGGCTGATGAGTTGCCCGGCGAGGCCCCGCTGGAGCGTGTCGGGCTTGAGCAGTACGAGCGTGCGCTCCATGCGGAGGCTGTCTCCTTGAGGTCGAGTCGCGGCAACCGCCGCAATTGGAGGCTATCACACCCCGGTTAGCGCCTCGGCGAAGTACCCCCATGCTTGACGCGCCGCGGGCCGCCCGGTGCGCCGATGCTCGGCGGCCGGACGTAGTTGGGCTGAAGCGCCGCGATGGGGCTCGACTCTCTTCGTTCCAGCTGGGCGAGCGCCAACTCCGCCACACCTGCGAGCCGCACGAGCAGCCCGTCGCTATCCGCGAATGCCGCCCTATTGCCAAGCCGCGCCGCAATCGCGTCGCGAGCCGCCGTTGCCGCTTCCCCGACGAAGAGTGCGCCGCGGTCCACAGCGTCCAACACGTCTTCTAGCGCTGTGACCTGGTCGTCAGATATGCGCGCCCAACTGCCTGCTTCGCTCTGGAACATCGCCCATGCCACCAACTCGCGCCCCGCTGGCAGCAGCGCGCATATCGTCGCCGCGTCAGTGCGAAACGGGTAGGCGGCAGCCTCGAGGGTGTCGACGCCTGCTATCGGCACGCCGAGCGAGAAGGCCAGGCCTTTGGCGACGCCAAGGCCCGCCCGCAGCGCGCTGAATCCTCCCGGCCCAATCCCCACGCCGATGCCGGCGATGCTCGTCGGCGACAAACCTGCCTCGACTAGGATGGCGTCGATGGCGGGCGCCAGCTCCGCCGTATGGTTGTGCGTCGATTCCCAGGTGCGCGATGCGCGCAGTCCGGCTCCGGGCTGCCAGAGGCCGACCGCACCTGCCCTTGTCGTCGAATCGATGATGAGATACATGCGCTAGACCTGCGCCCCGATTGCATCCGCCAGGCGTCGATGGCGCGCGTCCGTGGCCGCCGCCGCCACCAGTCGCGTTTCGGGATCGCTGTCGAAGGACAAGGCCAATTCGAGATGCTCTGCGGGAAACGCCTCGATGGCACGCTCCGGCCATTCGGCGGCAACGACGCCCTGTTCGAGCATCTCCTCGATCGCCAGGTCGTGCGCCTCCAGCAGGCCCTCGGTGCGGTAGAGATCGATATGGAACATGGGCAGCCGCCCGGCGTAGCGGTGGACGATGACGAACGTAGGACTGTGGACGTAGTCGGTAACACCAAGGCCTTGGGCGATGCCCTTGGCAAGCGTCGTCTTGCCGGCGCCCAACTCGCCGCGCAGCAAGATGCAGTCGCCCGGCGCTACCGCTGCGCCCAGCCGGTGCCCGAGCGCCATCGTCTCATCCGGGGAGCGAAGGACGAGGCCGCTCAGCGCAGATGCTCCCATCCCCCGTTGCTGACGTCCAGCGCGCTTCCGTCGTCCGCGAGCACCGTGACGTCCCCGGGGGTTGATGCCGTTACCTCGCCGATGACCGCGCCAGACGGCAGTCCCGTGAGCACATGGTTGACCACGCGCCTTGGGCCGGTGAACGCCAACTCGTAATCCTCGCCGCCCCTCAGCGCGTACTGCAGCGGGTCGGAGAGGCCTGCCAGTGCAAGGTCGTCTGCCACGGGGATGGCCGATGCTTGCACCTGCAGCCCGACGCCGCTGGCGGTGCCCAGCTTGCGCAAATCGATGACGAGCCCGTCCGATATGTCCATTGCGCAGCGGATCCCGGCTTGCGCGATGATCTGCCCTGTCTCGATGCGCGGCTGCGGCCTACGATGAGCGTGGATGAGCGCACTCCCCGGCTCATCGACGGCGCGGTTTGATCGAAGGATTGCCAAGCCCCCGGCGGAAGCGCCGAGCGGCCCAGTGACGGCCAGCAGATCGCCCGGGCGCGCCGCGGTCCTGCGCAGCGGCTCGGACAGGCATGCGCCCATCATCGCGATCGTTGCAAAGGCGGTTTGCGCGCTCACGATGTCGCCCCCGACGAGGAGGCAGCGATGCTCGAGGCACCCTTCCAGTATGCCTGCGTACAAATCGTCGATGGCGCCGACCGGTAGGTCGGAAGGCAGGCCCAGCGTGACGATTGCCGTCAGGGGCGTCGCGCCCATCGACGCAATGTCGCTCAAGTTGGCCGCGATGAGCTTCCACCCAACGTCGCGCCAGGGGGTGGTCTGGGGCGTGAAGTGAACGCCCTCGACCATCGTGTCGGTCGTGGCGACCTCGGTGCAGGTGTCCATGTGCCATGCGGCCGCATCGTCGCCGATGCCCAAACGCAGCCTGAATCCCGGGTGGGCCGGCGGCTGTAGCCGTGCCTCGGCGACCTGCTTTCCCAGTCGTTCGATGAGCCCGGCCTCTCCAATGTCGCCCACGGTCGTCATGCGTGCGATTATACGCGCGGCACGCTCCTACATGAGCAGCGACAGAAACGCTGTAGCCAGCCCTAGGAACAGCAGGAAGCCGAGCACGTCCGTCGCAGTGGTCACCACCACCGCCGAAGATACGGCGGGATCCATGCGCATGCGGCGAAGCAGCAATGGGACGCCGCCCCCAACGACGGCGGCCACGATCATGTTTCCGACCATGGCCAGCGCCAACACCAGCCCCAGCGTTGCGTTCCGTTGCCACGCAATCGCTGCGAGCGCGACGAAGACCGCGAGCACGACGCCGTGTACGACGCCCAGCACCACCTCGCGCCACAGGAGCCGCCGCACATGCCGCACCGACGGCTCATCGAGCGCGATCGCGCGGATGACGAGTGTCAGCGTCTGCGTACCCGCTATTCCGCCCTGTCCGGCGATCACCGGTAGGAAGGCAGCCAGCACGACAACCTTGGCGATAGTCGACTCGAATGCTCCGACGACGGCGGCCGCCAAGAACGTGGTGCCAAGATTAACCAACAGCCAGGGCATCCGGCGGCGAATGGAACGCCTACGGGAGCCGCTAAGCCTGTCGCCCGCCGCCGCTGCGATACGGAGCATGTCCTCCGTGTCCTCCTCCGCTGCGACATCGACGAGGCTATCGCGGTCGAGCACTCCGACGAGGCGCCCGCTGTCGTCGATGACGGGCAGTTCGGGCAGGTCGTAGCGCCTGACGAGGCGTGCACACTCCTCCTGGTCGGTATCCGTGCTCACTCGAACTGGCTCGGGGTTCGCAACCTCGGACACGGGCGTCTGCTCGCGCGCAAGCGCCAGGCGCCGAATCGTCAGAACGCCGGTGAGCACTCCTTGCTCGTCAACGACGTACACGTAGCGGTAGTCCTCCGCCTCGTCGCCGCGGAGGCGCAAGATGTCGAGCGCGTTGGATGCGATCGTCCCGGGGCTTACCGCGACGTAGTCGGTCGACATTCGCCCGCCCGCCGTATCGTCGGCGTAGTCCAGCAGCGGGATGACCGCTGCCGCTTCGTCCATCGAGCCCAGGGTCAACTCCGCCTTGTCGGGGTCGAGGTCCTTGAGGACGTCCACAGCCACTTCAGGGTCGGCGGCGTCCAGGATGTCGGCGAGCTGTTCTGGCTCTACCGCGTCCACGGCCTCCGACGCATCCTCACGCCCCATCTCGCCGATGACCTCGGCTGCAAACTCGGGCGGCAAGGAGGTGAGCAGCAGCGCGCGCTCCTCTTCAGAAAGCTCAATGAGCACGTCGCTTGTATCGGCCGGAGGCAGCTCAGCTACGGCTGCAACCGCCGCTGTTGCATTTCCATACGCAAGCGCCTCGCGGACAGCGCTGACCGCCGCGTCGATGGCGCCATACTCGGGCGGCAGCGGCTCCGGCCTGTCGTTCTCCGTCATGGGTCGTTCATCCATGGCGCACCTCTTACCCAGATCGTTGCAAGCTGCCGCAGTCGCTGCCTCTCACTATAACGGCGATACACTGTAGCGATGCGGTATCTCGTCGTCAGCGATGTGCACGCGAATCTCGCTGCGTTGGAGGCCGTCATGGCCGACGCCGAACGCTTCATCTCGCTCGACGGCGTCTGGTGCCTGGGCGATACCGTCGGCTATGGTCCCGAGCCCGCCGCCTGTATCGAGCGCCTGCGCTCCCTGAATGCCGTTGCCATCAAGGGCAATCACGACGCGGCGGCGGTCGGAGAGGTTGGCCTAGAGGTATTCAATCCCTACGCCGCTCAAGCGTGCCGCTGGACGATGGAGCAGTTGGACGACGAATCGCATGCATACCTCGCTGCGCTGGACACAACTGCCTACCAAGCGCCCTTTGTGCTCGTCCATGGCACCCCCATCGACCCGCTTTGGGACTACTTGCTCTCGTATCCGCAGGCTGACGATGCTTGGTACTACACCGGCGCATCCGCCGTGCTCGTCGGCCACTCCCATCTGCAATTCGTATGCCGTGAGGGAGAGGGAGTCCTGCGCCCCGGGCTTGACACGCTGGCCGTCGAGGTTGAGGAGGCCAGGATCGTGGCCAACCCGGGCAGCGTCGGCCAGCCGCGCGATGGCGACCCCCGCGCCGCATATGCGGTCTACGACAGCGGCACGGGCCTGCTTACCCTACACCGTGTGCAGTATGACATCGCTCTCACGCAGCGCCTCATGGTGGAGCACGGCCTGCCCGATGCCCTTATCGCCCGCCTAAGCGTTGGGCGTTAGCGGCGCGCGGCGTTCAAAGCTGGGACACTTCATCAATCGCCGCCCAGAACCCAGCGCGCAGGGCGTGCCTTTCGACTTCCGTGAGCAATTCACCCTTCTTGCCGGAAGCGTTGCGCAATAGTGCGGTGTCCACATCAAGAGGGATTCGCGGCTTTGAGCTTAGCGCCTCTGGCACTCTTTCGCGGTAATCCTCTGCCCACGACCTTCCGAAATCCTTACCGATTTGCTCAACATCGTTACCTGAGGAAGTGGTAGGCCAGCTTGGAATATCACCCATTAGCCTAGGCGGCGCTTCACGCAAGCCCATCCACTGACTTACCTGATCACGGGTCAACTGAATGACGGCATCTGCTTCATTGAGGAGTGAGCGCGCCTGGTTGTGCTGCCCCGGCGGAGGCTCTATCCCTAGGAGCACCACCGAGAGACCTTGATCCTGAGCCTCGGCTACGCCTTCTCTAATGTCTTCATCGCCGCTCAGGACGTATGCTGCTGAAATTGCGCGGTCTCGTGCTAGGACTATCAAGTCGCGCACGATTCGTGAGTCTACCCCCTTCTGTTTGCCAAGTGTGAGTTGGCCTAGCCGGAGTTTCACGCCGGGTATAGACGCGATGACCATATGACTAGGGGTGGGGCTTGCATTAGTAGCGCCGTCGTACCAGTAGGTGCGTAGGTAGCCAATGCCAGAGTGCTCACGTGCCAAGTCCACTAAGCCGGAGACCGTCTCTTCGAAGTTCAGAAAGAGCTTAGGCCTATCGGTTGTGTGATGAACGAGGTCGCCACCAGCCCCGTAGAGATATCCCGCGTCTACGAAAACAGCGAATCTGTTCATCGGTGGCCTCCTCAAAAAAATAAAGGGCCTCAAAAAGGCCCTAA
>DAOUJX010000068.1:0-2350 GCA_034422075.1 Dehalococcoidia bacterium | reverse complement strand
CGCGATTGCCGTGATCATCGCCGCGCTGCTGCTCATCGCCGCACGCGCGCCACGCCTACCGCAACCGCAGGCTTAGGCGCCGACAGCCTCTAGCTCCGCCAATTGGTCGTCCGACAGGTCCAGGTCAGCGGCTGCCGCGTTGTCCTCGAGCGATGCCAGCCGCCCCGGTCCAATGACGACGCTGGCGACGTTCGGCTTTGCCAGCAGCCACGCGAGCGCGAGTTGGCCGGCCGGGTGCCCCCATGCGGCGCTGAGTGCATCCATCTGCGCCGCCATTGCGACCTCGGCTTCCGTGTAGCCGGGGCCCTCGCCGCCGCGCCAGCGGCGCGTACCGGCAATGGCCAAACGAGTGTTGGCGGTGCCCGTCAGCAGCCCTCCTGCCAGGGGGCTGTACGGCAGCACGCTCAACTCAAAATGTTCGCACGCCGGCAGCACCTCACGCTCGACTTGCCTTGCGGCGAGGCTGTAGCGCACCTGGTTGCAGACGGGCGTAGCGGCGCCCGCGACGGCCTGTGCGGTCAGTACCGCCTCCGCAGCCTGCCAGCCTGCGTAGTTGGACAGCGCAAAGTAGCGGATTTTGCCATCGCGTATCAGCAACTCCATTGCTAGCAGCGTCTCGTCGATGGGCGTGTCAGGGTCAGGGTGGTGTGCGTAGTAGAGGTCGATGTAGTCGGTCTGGAGGCGGCGCAGCGAGTCCTCCGCCGCGCGCACCACGTGGACACGGCTCAAGCCGCGGCCGTTGTGGCCCTCGTAGATGCGCTCGCCGCATTTCGAGGCGAGGATGACGTCGTGCCGCTTGCCTGCAAGCGCCTTGCCCAGCAGCGCCTCGGCGCCCTCGCGCTCGTAGTGGGGCGGTGCGCCAGGGCGATCGAAGCTCGGGCGGTTGCCGTACGAATTCGCCGTATCGATGAAGTTGATGCCCAACTCAAGCGCGCGGCCGACGAGTTCCTGCACGTCCTCGGCGAGTGGCGCGATGCCGAACAGCGCCGTTCCCAAGCATACCTGTGACACCGTCACGCCCGTACGTCCCAGCAGTGCGTACTCCATGCATAGCCTCCTAGTACCGCTGCCGGCCTGCGGCAAGATGCGTCTCTGAAAATACCACGCTGGTCTTCACTCCTACCCACAGGTACATAGGCCTGCCGTCCTCGGCAACCGGATAGTCGACGCGCTCCGGTGCGAAGCCTGCTTCCGATAGCAAGCGCTCCCATATCGCTAGGGGGAAGATACCCGTGACGTGCCGATCCACGTGGACGGCAAGGCTACCCGACTCCTCCACAAGAAAGACGTACACCGTCTCGATGCGCGTGTCCGACGGGTCGGGGTCTGTCGATACCTCGACGTAGGTGAGGCGCATGCCATCGCTTGTGCTCGTTCGTTCGTCCACTGCCGGCGGCTCGAACGTTTCGCGGTAGTGATCGGGCGCAGCGATGAGCACGCCGCCCTCGCGCAAGTGCGCACTGGCCGTGGCGAAGGTGGCGCGCAGATCGCCCTCGGTCAGCATGTAGTCGATGGCGTCGTGGATGAGCACCGCGTCGAACGTACGGCCCAGCCGCACCGTCCGCATATCGCCCTGGTGGTGCGTCACGCTCGGATTCAGGCGGCGCGAGTGCGCCAGCATCTGCTCCGACAGATCGACGGCGGCGGCGTCGAAGTCGCTCGTGAGGTGGCCCAGGTTGTGGCCCCCGCCGCATCCGAGGTCGAGGATGTGATGGCGCCCCGGCCCGAGCACGCGGCGCAGCGCGCCGCGCCAATGCGATGCCTCGACCGCGTAATCCTCCGGCGGACTCATCAGCGGCCATAGGTGTGCGAGGTCGCCGTAGAGGCGTGGGAGGCTGTCGGATCCTTCCGGCATGGCGTCAGAATTGTATTGGTAGTGGGCGGGCAGGGGCCACGGGCTTCGGAAAGACGCCGTTGAGCGTGCGTGGCATGGAACGGCCGGAGGCGATAACCTGCCCTCAGTGTCGCGCGTTTCCCATGCTCTAGCTCACCGTGTGCCCTTCTTCTACGGCTGGGTGGTCACGGCGGTGCTGGGTCTCGCAATCTTCCCGACGGTTGCCTACCGGCCGGCCATCATTGGGCTGCTGTACCCGCCGATGCAGGACGCGCTCGACTGGTCGAGGACGTCCTTGGGGGGCGCGGTACTCCTCGGGAGTCTGCTTGTGGTCGTCGCTGCACCGTTGGCTGGGAGGCTCGCCGACCGCTACGGCGCATGGCTCGTCCTCAACGGTGCGACGGTGCTCATGGGCCTCTGCCTCATCGGCCTGGGCGCGATATCGCAGCTCTGGCTCTTCTACGTGCTGTTCGGCGTTGGCTATGCCGCATTCGCCGGTGTCAACCGCGTCGGCAT
>DAOUJX010000067.1:0-3847 GCA_034422075.1 Dehalococcoidia bacterium | reverse complement strand
CGACCATAGCGCGGGCCCAGCAACGGCAGGTTGGGACGCACGCTGTAGCGCACCTCGCCACTTGCCGGTTCCAGTGACTTCACGTTTAGCTCGTCGACTACCTGCCCCTCGATGCTCGGCAGCAGCGCCATGTCGTCGGGCTGCGCTTGGACGACGATGCGGGCGAGGGGCTGGCGCACCCGGATGCCGTACTTCGAGCGCGCCGCGCGCCCGAGCGAGGCGATACGCATCGCCAGCCGCGTCGCCCGGCCCAACCGCTCGTCCACCGACGCCGCGTCCGCGTGGGGCCAGTCGGCCAGATGCACGCTTGCCGACGCGCCAGAAGGGGCGAGGTTGGCATGCATCGCGTCGGCAACGAACGGGGTCATCGGCGCGGTCAGCTTCGCCAGCGTCGCCAGGCAGGTGTAGAGCGTGACGTACGCCCACGCCTTGTCGTCGTCGTTCTCGCTCTTCCAGAAGCGCCGCCTGCTGCGCCGCACATACCAGTTGGACAGCACGTCGACGAAGTCCTCAATGCGCCGCGCCGCTGCCGTCGGTTCATAGCCGTCCAGCAACTCGGTGACCGCCAGCGCGAGCGCGTTCAGCTCCGAGATCGCCCAGCGGTCCAGCTCGTTCGGCGGCTGTTCGGCGAGTGCAGGGTCGCCGAGCGCGCCCGCCCACAGCGACGCGTACTCCTCCGGCACGAACCCGTCGATCGCAGCGTAGGTGGTGAAGAAGGCGTAGGTGTTCCAGAGCGTGAGGAGGTAGCGGCGCAGCGACTCCTGCACCAGGTTAGCCGAGAAGCGCCGCTCCGACCCGGTGGACGCCGCCGTGTAGAGATACCAGCGCAGCGCATCCGCCCCATGCCGGCCGATGACCTCCCACGGATCGGCGATATTGCCGCGCGACTTCGACATCTTCTCGCCCTTCTCGTCGAGGATCAGGCCCAAGCAGATGACGTTGCGGTAGGATGCGCGCCCGTCCACGAGCGTCGAGATCGCGAGCAGGCTGTAGAACCAGCCGCGCGTCTGATCGACCGCCTCGCAGATGTAGTCGGCGGGATAGTAGGCGCTCTGGCGCAGCGCGTCGATGCCGTCTAGCGTTAGGCTGCCGCCGCCGGGCGCCGGCAAGGTGACGGGGTATCTCCACTGCGCGAACGGCATCGCGCCGGAGTCAAACCATGCATCGGCTACCTCGGGCACGCGCCGCATGACGCCGCCGCACTGCGGGCACGCCAGCTCGATTCGGTCGACGGAGGGGCGGTGCAAGTCGAGGCCGTCGCTGAGCGCCCGTGTCTCCGCAGTCGCCATCGCGCGCAGCTCATCGAGCGAGCCGACGCAGTGCTCGTGGCCACAGCCGGCGGCGCAGCGCCAGATGGGCAGCGGCGTGCCCCAGTAGCGCTCGCGGGAGACCGCCCAGTCGATGTTGTTGCGCAGCCACTCGCCGAAGCGTCCCTCTTTGACGTGCTCGGGGTACCAGTTGACGGTCCGGTTGGCGGCAACCAGCTCCTCCTTGCGTGCCGTGGTACGGATGTGCCACGACGCCTTGGCGTAGTAGAGCAACGGCGTGTCGCAGCGCCAGCAGAAGGGATAGGTGTGGCGCATGACGCCCTTGCTGAACAACAGCCCGCGCGCTTCAAGGTCGGCAATGATGTCGGCGTCGGCGTCCTTGACGAACTTCCCCGCGCCCGGGTAGCCGTCGCCGATCACGCCGTGCAAGTCGACGCTGTGGCGCGTCTCCAGACCGTGAAAGCGCCCAAGCTCCGCGTCCTCGGCGCCATACGCAGGGGCCGTATGGACAAGGCCTGTACCGTCATCGACCGTCACGTAGTCGGCGATGAGGACGCGGTGCAGATTCTCTGACGCGGGCTGGCCCCCATAGGGGGCGCGGTACCCGACACCCGCAAGGTCGCTGCCCGAAAGGCGCGCCGCCTCGCGCCAGCCGCCGCCGAGGGCCTGCTCGACCAGCGCTGCCGCAACGACGACGCGCTCCGCCGGTCCCTCCCTCGTCGATTCGGCAATGACGTACTGCTCCTGCGGCGCAGCGGCGACGGCCATGTTGGCCGTGAGCGTCCAGGGCGTCGTGGTCCACACCAGCAGAGATAGACCATCCGCGCTACCGAGCACGCCCGCCGGGCCGTCGCTGGTCACGGGAAGGCGCACGTAGATGGAGGGGTCCGGCACGTCGTCGCGGTAGCCGAGCGCGACCTCGTGCGACGAGAGGCTAGTGACGCAGCGAGGGCAGTGCGGCGTAACGCGAAAGCCTTCGTACATGAGCCCCTGGTCCCACAGGCTGCGGAAGATCCTCCAGCAATTCTCGATATAGGCGTTGTCGTAGGTCACGTAGGCGTCGCCCATGTCGAGCCAGACGCCGGAGCGTTCGGTCAGCGCCTCCCACTCCTTCACGTAGCGAAAGACGCTCTCGCGGCACTGGCGATTGAACTCCTCTATCCCGTACGCCTCGATCTCCTGCTTGGACGCAAGACCCAGCTCCTTCTCAACCTCAAGTTCGACCGGAAGGCCGTGCGTGTCCCACCCTCCACGACGGACCGGTCGGTAGCCGCGCATGGTGCGGTAGCGGACGATGATGTCCTTGAAGGAGCGCGCAAGCACGTGGTGGATGCCCGGGCTCCCGTTGGCCGTCGGTGGCCCCTCGTAGAAGACAAACAGCGGCGCGCCCTCGCGCGCTCGTTCAGCCGCGTGGAGCGTGTCGTCGCGCCGCCAGCGCGCGAGCACCTCCTCCTCCAGCTGCGGGAAGGAGACCTGCCCCGTCACCGCCTCGAAACGCCCGTCCGTCACTCGCAACTCCTTAGCCGCACAAAAGAAACCCGCCCCTCGGTAAGGGACGGGCAAGACCCGCGGTACCACCCTTGTTCCCTGGCGATTGCCAAGGCACTCGTCAGGGCGCCATCACGCCCCTGCCGGGATAACGGGCGGCCTGCCCGGCCACATCTACTCACCTCACTCCGTTGGGGAGGGCTTTCGGGTGACGGCTCGGGAGAGATATTCCGCGTATCGCAGCGTACCGGCTCACACCATGCCCGGCTCGCTTGCCGCCGCGTATCGCGCGTACTCGGCTCCGTCGTCGCCGTTGCGCACACTCTAGCACCGGGCCGTCGTGCGGTGCAAGCGGAAGAGGCGCTTTGACACCCCTCGCGGCGCGTGCGTATACTGGCCTGCGGAAATTGGCCGCACTCTTGCACCTATCCCACAGCTATGCCGAAGCGTACCTGGCAACCAAAGAAGCGCCGTCGCGCCCGTGTTCACGGGTTCCGCAGCCGCATGCGCTCGCCCGGCGGACGCAGAGTGCTGAGCCGGCGACGCCTGAAGGGGCGTCACGCGCTGGCAGTCTGACGCGACCGCGACCGCCCATGGCGCAGGAGCCGCTGTCCCGTGAGCGCCGGTTGCGGCGCCGGGCAGACTTCGAATCCATTCGCGAAAACGGCACGTCTCGCGCCCATCCCTGTATCATCATGCGGGTCGCGCCGAACGAACTGCCCTATCCGCGATTCGGCTTCATCATCGGCAAGCGCGTGTCGAAGAGCGCGGTCTCGCGCAACCGCGTCCGAAGACGCCTTCGTGAGGCTGTGCGGCGTGCACCCGTGCATCCCGGTTGGGACGTGCTGCTGATAGCGCGCCCCGCAGCGCTTGATGCGTCGTACACTACGCTGCGCGCGGCGTTGATGGAGTTGGGGCGTAGGTGCGGCGTCATCGGTGCGGCGCGAACCGAAGAGGAGGCGAGGCGGGAATGATCGGCACGCTGATGGTAAGGCTCATCGTGGTCTACCAGCACTCGCTCTCAAGCGTGTGGCCCGGCGCGTGCCGCTTTCAGCCCACGTGCTCCCACTATGCGCGCGAGGCGGTCGAGC
>DAOUJX010000066.1:0-6083 GCA_034422075.1 Dehalococcoidia bacterium | reverse complement strand
AAAAAATAAAGGGCCTCAAAAAGGCCCTAAGGTAGTAATGGTGCCGACCTATATGAGTCGACGAAGCGAATCCTACCACGATTGCGTTCCGTGTCAATAGATTGCTGCACCTCACATAGCCAAGGCTGGCGCTGCAAACTACTGCTGTCCACTCTTTGACAGCGTACGAACCGCAGCCCTACAATTCTAAGGCTAGCGAACACTTGGAGGGCCTCCCACCCCTTGCTCAGAATCCGCCTGCGCCGCGTCGGGAAAAAGAAGCAGCCCAGCTACCGCATCGTCGTCGCCGATGTGCGCTCGCCTCGTGACGGCGCTTTCGTGGAGCAAGTCGGCCACTACAACCCTCTGACCGATCCGCCTACCGTCGTGCTGGATCACGACAAAGTCCAACGCTGGCTCGGCGTCGGCGCGAAGCCGACCGACACCGTGGGGCGTATCCTCAAGGCTCAGGGGGTTGTCGAGAAGGCTGAGGCGTAATGAAGGAACTGGTCGAGTACATCGCCAGGGCCATCGCCACTCACCCCGACGACGTCGCCGTCACCGAGGAGACCGAGGACGGCCACACCACCATCAAGCTGACCGTCCACGCCGACGACAAGGGCAAGGTCATCGGCAGGCAAGGGCGGGTCGCGCAGGCGATGCGCGTCCTCCTTCGCGTTGCTGCAGTCAAGTCCGACACCCGAGTCAGCCTCGAAATCGAGTAGCTCACGCAACCCGACGACGCAGCGGCGGTGCAGGTGGGGACGGTTGTCGGTGCGCACGGCAACGACGGCCACCTCCGCATCGCCCCCGAGTCGGACAACCCCAACCGCTACAAGGCCGGCTCCCTCCTCTCGATCGCCGGTGCGGACTACACCGTCACCTCAGCAACGAGCGCAGGGGCGACCCTGCTCGTCGCATTGGAAGGCATCGATGACCGCACGGCCGCCGAGGCGCTCGCGGGAGCGCCGGTGCTGGTGGACGCGAAAGACGTTCCGCCGTTGCCGGACGGCTCTTACTACCACTTCCAGCTCATTGACCTCGTTGTGAAGGACGCCGCCGGCAGTCGCTTGGGAGTCCTTGCGGAGGTTATCCAGACAGGCGCCAACGACGTCTATCGCGTCGTGGGCGATGCAGAGGAATGGCTGCTGCCTGCGCTGAGCGATGCCATCATTGGCGTAGACCTCGAGCAGCGCGAGATGGTGGTCTCGGTGCCAGAGGGCTCGGAGCCCAGGCCAGTCGCCGGCCCCGGCAAGCACCGGCGGCGCGCCCAACAGCGGCGTTCAAACCGCCGCCCCGTACGCTAAAATAGCCCAGACTTCCGCTGGTATGCAGCACGGAGGATGTCCGATGTCCGGCCATTCGAAGTGGTCCACGATCAAGCACAAGAAGGGGGCGCTCGACGCCAAGCGTGGAGCGCTGTTCACCAAGCTGGCGCGCGAGGTGACCGTGGCCGCCAAGGCCGGTGGCGGCGACCCCGGCATGAACCCTCGCCTGCGCCTTGCGATCGACAAGGCGCGGCAGGGCAACATGCCGCTCGACAACATCGAGCGCGCCATCAAGAAGGGCACGGGCGAAGGGAGCAGCGCCGCCGATTTCGTTGAGGTGGTCTACGAAGGCTACGGCCCCGGCGGCGCCGCCCTCCTCGTCCAGGTGCTGACGGACAACAAGAATCGCACCGCATCCGACGTGCGCACCATCTTCAGCCGTGGCGGCGGCAACCTGGGCGGCGCTGGCTCAGTCGCGTGGCAGTTCGAGCAGCGCGCCGTCCTCACCGCCGAGAGCGTTGCCGAGGAGTCGGCGGAGGACGCCGAGCTGGCGGCGATCGACGCCGGCGCCGACGACGTCAACTTTGACGACGGCACCCTGCGCGTCACCGGCGAGCCGGCCGACCTTGACCAGCTGGCGAGTGCGCTGCGCGATGCGGGCGTCGAGCCGAACAACGCCTCGCTGGAGATGGTGCCCAAGACGCTCACGGCGCTGGAGTCGTCTCAGGCCACGCAGACCATGCGCCTCATCGACAAGCTGGAAGACCTGGACGACGTGCAGAACGTCTTCACCAACGCGGACTTTCCTGAAGAGGCGCTGGCCGAGTACTCCTCGGCCTAGCCGCAGCTGCACGATTGCCGCGGCGGGCGCATAGGCGTGCCAAAAGTCTCTTGCCCCTTCGCCCGTTGCTGGCCCATGCTTGAGTGGCCATGCGCATTCTAGGCGTCGATCCGGGCACCCACCGCTTGGGCTACGGCATCGTCGAAGTTGACGGCCCGGAGCGCCGTTGCCTTGATTGGGGATGCCTGCATGCCAAGCGCACGGATGCGATCGAGCAGCGCCTCCACCAACTCCACGGCGGATTGGTCGAAATCGTTGAGCGTTGGAGCCCCGCCCACCTGGCGGTCGAAGAGCCCTTCGTCGACCCGAAGCATGGCTCAAAGACCGCCGTTGCGATTGGGCAAGCGCAGGCGCTCGCGCTCATCGTCGCTGCCGGCGCGGGCATGACGATTCACCGCTATGCGCCTCGCCAGGTGAAGCGCGCCATCGCCGACTACGGGGGCAGCGGCAAGGCGCAATTGCAGCGCGCGCTGCGGCTGCTCCTCACCCTGCCCGATGCGCCGATGGAGGAGGACACCTCGGACGCCCTTGCCGTTGCGCTCTGCCACGTCCAGCACTGGCGCACCCTCCAGAAGGTCAACGGCCTGTGAGTCTTGTCGCAGGCGTTCAGGGCGCCATCCAGGGCAAGAACGCCGAGCACCTGCTCGTCGGGGTTGGTGGCATCACGCTGCAGGTCGCCTTGCCCGCCCCCGACCTCGCGCGCGTTGGCAAGGAGGGTGAGGGCGTATCGCTCTTCACCCACCTCATCGTGCGCGAGGACGATTTGCAGCTCTACGGCTTCTTGGATGAGCAGGGGCGCACGCTGTTCGAGATGCTCATCGCGGTGAACGGCGTCGGGCCTCGCGTAGCCTTGGGCCTGCTCAGCGTGTTGACGCCGCCCGACCTGGCAGCCTCTATCGCCGCCGGTGACGAGGTAGCGCTTGCCAAGGCGCCCGGCGTTGGCCGCCAGACCGCCAAGCGCGTCATCGTCGACCTCCAGCGCCGGGTGGAGATCATGTCCAGCGCGGGGCTGATAACCGAGACGCGGGTGCCTGCAAGCTCCGACCCGGCGCTGAGCTTCCTGGTGAGCATGGGCTTTGCCGCCTCCGAGGCGCGGCAGGCGCTCTCCGTTGAGGAGAGCGCCGACCTGTCCGTGGACGAGCGCGTGAAACGCGCGCTCCAACGCATGGGCCAGTCTCCCTAGGCCCAGATCCGGCGCAGGTAGCGCGCCCCGGCCTGGCGTAGAATGGGGCGCAGCGCCCCTTGGCGGAGGAGTAGCGCTTGGCCACCACCGACATCGACACCAGCCACCCCTTCGAAGTCGTCGCCGACTTCGCCCCGCGCGGCGACCAGCCGGAGGCCATCGACCAACTCGTCGACGGCGTGAACGGCCGCCTGCACTACCAGACGCTGCTTGGCGTGACCGGCTCCGGCAAGACCTACACCATGGCGAAGGTCGTCGAAGGGGTCCAGCGCCCCACGCTCGTCATCGCGCCCAACAAGACGCTGGCGGCCCAACTTGCGACGGAGTTCAGGGACTTCTTCCCGCACAACGCGGTCGAGTACTTCGTCTCCTACTACGACTACTACCAGCCTGAGGCGTACGTGCCCACGACCGACACCTACATCGAGAAGGATGCGGACGTCAACGACGAGATAGACAAGCTTCGCCACTCGGCGACGCGCGCCCTCATGACGCGGCGCGACGTGCTCATCGTGGCCTCCGTCTCGTGCATCTACGGCCTCGGCTCGCCCGATGAGTACTTCTCGTTCGTCGAAACGGTGCGCCGCAACGAGCACAAGAACCGCAACCGCCTCGTCCGGCGCCTCATCGAGATGCAGTACGAGCGCAACGACTTCGACCTCGCGCGCACCCGCTTCCGCATCCGGGGCGACACGTTGGAGATGCTGCCGGCCTACGAGGACGTGGCGCTGCGCATCGAGTTCTTCGGCGATGAGGTCGAGCGCATCGTCGAACTAGACCCACTGACCGGCGAGCTGCTGGCGGAGCGCGAGCGCGTCGACATCTATCCGGCCAAGCACTTCGTCACCTCCGCCGAGAAGCTGGAGGCGGCCATTACCGACATCGAGGCGGAGATGCACGAGCGCGTCGCCTTCTTCCGCGCCCAGGGCAAGCTGCTGGAGGCGCAGCGGCTCGAGCACCGCACGCGCTACGACATGGAGATGCTGCGCGAGACGGGCTACTGCGCCGGCGTCGAGAACTACTCGCAGCCCCTTGGCAGGCGCCCGCGCGGCTCCGCGCCGTGGACGCTCCTCGACTACTTCCCCGACGACTTCCTGATGATCGTCGACGAGTCGCACATGGCGGTGCCGCAGCTGCGCGCCATGTTCCACGGCGACATGGCGCGCAAGAACACGCTGGTCGACTTCGGCTTCCGCCTGCCGTCAGCAATCGACAACCGCCCTCTCAGCTTCGAGGAGATAGAGCGGCGCATCAACCAGGCGATATTCGTCTCCGCCACGCCAGGCCCCTATGAGATGCGGAACTGCGAGCGCGTCGTCGAGCAGGTCATCCGTCCTACCGGCCTGCTCGACCCCACCATTGAGGTCAAGGCGACGAAAGGGCAGATAGACGACCTGCTCGCCGAGATCGGCAAGCGCGTCGCTAAGAGCGAGCGCGCCCTCGTCACGACCCTCACGAAGCGCATGTCGGAGGAGTTGACCGACTACCTGCGCGAGATGGACGTGAAGGTCCACTACCTGCACTCCGAGATCGATACGCTGGAGCGCATCGAGATCCTGCGCGACCTTCGCCTCGGCGTGTACGACGTCGTCGTCGGCATCAACCTGCTGCGCGAGAGGCTCGACCTGCCCGAGGTCAGCCTCGTGGCGATACTCGATGCGGACAAGGAAGGCTACCTGCGCTCATCGACCTCGCTCATCCAGACCGTCGGGCGCGCCGCGCGGCACGTCGAGGGCCACGTCATCATGTACGCGGACATCGTGACAGACTCGATGCAGCAGTGCATCGACGAGACCTATCGCAGGCGCGAGCTGCAGCAGCGATTCAATACCGAGAACGGCATCACGCCGGAGGGCATCCAGAAGGCGGTGCGCGACATCACCGCCCAGATCCGTGAGGTTGCCGAGCCCAAGGCGACCTACCAGACGCGCCGCACGCTCTCGAAGGACGACCTCGCCCGCGTGGTGAAGGAGCTGGAGTCGGAGATGCGCGGAGCGGCCAAGCGCCTCGAGTTCGAGAAGGCCGCCGCCCTCCGTGATGAGATGGTCGAGATGAAGAAGCTGCTCGCCTCTCAGGATGTCGTCGAGCGCGGTGAACGCGGCGAGCGCATTAGCCCGGTCCCCTCGAACCAATGACGCGCACGATCCTCTTGCTCGCGATCGCCGCGCTGACCGCTGCCGGCTGCGTTGCCGCAGCCAAACCCGGCACGCCGGAACTTCCTCCCGGGATGGTCGCCCTCGGCGTGCCGGAGGAGGAGATCTCGGGCTACGTCTACATCGAGGTGCCCAGCCCGGTCACCGTCCAGTTCGGCGGCCTGACCGCTCCCGTCACGCGGATGGAGGCGGCCTTCCGCGAGGTGGACACCGACCGGAGCGGGGCGGTGCTCCTGGCGGACGCCGACCATGTCCTGGTGCTGGAGGAGGCATCGCCGGACCTGGAGGTGGAGCGCTGGAATGCGACCGTGGCCATGACGAACGGGTTGGGCGCCTGGGCAGACCGCATCCAGGACCTCTGGCTTGACGGCCCGCGCGTCCGGATCGAATCGCACGACCCCGTGATGTGGCGACTCTTGACCCTGCTTCCGTCGGACGTCCCCGGCGATGCGGTGGCCGCGGGCTACGTCCACCTTGCGCAGAACGTGTCGGAGCGGGTGCTGCGAGGAGGGGACATCTCTATCTACGGCCTCGAACACGCATTCGGCCTGGCGCGTGTTGAGGAATTGGCCTTTGCCGTCTACGCACACAGCCCGACCGACATATTTGGCCGCTTTACGCCGCAGGTGCTGCACGACTGGCAGGCGGGCGCCATCGTC
>DAOUJX010000065.1:0-16836 GCA_034422075.1 Dehalococcoidia bacterium | reverse complement strand
GCATCATTGGCACGAGGAACGGACTGACGCGGCCCGGGCCCCTGTCCGCCAGCACGTTCCACTGCTCCGACAAGGTGATGATTCCCCCGATGCCCGAGCCGATGACCGCAGCCACCCGCGTCGGGTCCACGCCGTCGTCCGATAGGTCAAGCCCCGCTTGGTCGAGCGCCTGTGACGTTGCCGCGACGGCCAGCTGGGCGAAGCGATCGAGCCGCCGCGCTTGCTTCCGATCAACGTACTCCTCCGGCTCGAAGCCCTTCACCTCGCCCGCGAAGGTCGTCGCAAACCCTTCCGGGTCGAACGCCGTTATCGTGTCTACGCCCGATTCGCCCGCCAGCAACGCGTCCCACGACGAGCGGGTATCCAGTCCGACGGGCGTAATCATCCCAATACCGGTGACGTAGACACTCTCAGCCAAGAAACACCTCCACAGGCGCATGCCGGGCACGCACGAGCCCTATTGTATCTTCCATGCGCTCGTTGCCCCCAGGGCATTGGGCCTGGCTCTTTGGGGGAGACGAGCGAGGCCTAGCTAAGCAGCTCTTCCGCTTGGGTTTGGCGCAGAACATTGGACAGGTTGCGCGCGGTGTGGATGAGGCCGATGTGGCTGAAGGCCTGGGGGAAGTTACCAAGGGCGATGCCATGGTGCGCGTCGTACATCTCGGCGAATAGGCCGAGAGGGCTCGCCGTTTCACGCACCTGTTCGAACAGCGACGCCGCCTCATCGACTGCGCCGATGGCAATCAGCGCGCCGATGAGCCAGAACGACAGGATGTAGAACGACCCCTCTTCTCCCTCCAGTCCGTCGTCCGTTTCTTCGACGCGGTAGCGCCGCACAAAGGGGCCTTCGGCCAGCTCGCGCTGCACGCGCCGCACCGTCGATGCCACACGCGCATCGTTGGCCTCCAGGAAGCCGACGAATGGGATGAGCAGAGCGCTCGCGTCAACCGCGTCCGTCTCGTAGTGCTGCACGAATGATTGCCGCTCCTCCGACCATCCGTGCTCGAGGATGTCGGCCTTAACGCGCTCCGCCTGCTCGCGCCAGCGGTCGATGGGCCCTTCGTAGCCGTGTGCCTGCGCCAGGCTGCAGGCTCGGTCCAGCGCGACCCAACACATCAGCTTCGAGTAGACGAAGTGGCGCTCGGGGCCGCGCACCTCCCAGATGCTCCGATCGCGCATGTGCCATGTTTGGCAGGCGAGGTCGGCGACACGGTGAATGAGCGACCACATCTCATCCGTGAGGTCGCCGTGGTGCTTGTGGTAGGCCGCCAGGCTGAGCGCCAGCTCTCCGAATACGTCGAGCTGCCGGTGAAACGCGGCGTCGTTTCCTACCCGCACGGGGGCTGACCCGCGATAGCCCGTGAGGTGCGGCAGCTCCACCTCCCGCATGTCGCTTTCGGGGCTGATGCCGTGGAGTATCTGCATCCGTTCGACATCGAGGCTGCACTGGCTCGTCAGCCACGCCATGAAGGCCTCGCCTTCATGGGGGTCGCCAAGCCTGAAGAGGATGCCCGCCGTCCAGGCCGCGTCGCGCAGCCACGAGAAGCGGTAGTCCCAATTGCGCCCGCTGCCGATCCACTCCGGCAGGGAAGTTGTCGCCGCGGCGATGATGGCTCCCGACGGCTCGTAAATCAGCAGGTGCAGCGTCAGGAAGGAGCGCAGCACCCAGTCACGCCAGTCGCCGCCGTACTCCAGTTTGGCGGACATCGCCTCCCAGATGCGCGTCGTGCGCGCCAGCTTGCTATGCGCGTCCATCGCGGCCAGTGACGGCGTTCGCCGACGCCCCCATGCTGCTACGAGGGCGTGCTCATCGCCGGCCCGTAGCGTGGCGGTGCCGGTAGCCGCCGGGCCGCCGTCGGCGCCAGCCTGCACGCCCAGTTCGATACTCGAAACAAGCGCGAGGTGCTCACCGCCACCGCTTGCAACGACACCGCTGCGGTCGGTCTGCAGGGAGGTCTCGGTGGAAGCGTAGCCAAGCCGCGGCTGAAAGAGCACGCGGAGCTCCACCTCGCCGCTGACGCCGCGAACGATGCGGTGTAGTTCGTGCGGCGCCTCGTGCTCCGACGGGCGTGCGAGCGGCATGAAGTCGAGCAATGCGATGACGCCCGCATCCGTCGTGAAAGTGGTCTCGAGAACGTTGGTTTCCGGCAGGTAGGCCTGCGAAGCGGTGTAGGGCGATGTCGGCTCTAGCTGAAAGCGGCCGCCGCGCTCGTCGTCAAGCACCGCCGCAAACACGCTCGGCGAGTCGAACCGAGGGAAGCACGCCCAGTCGATTGAGCCGTTGCGCCCGATCAGCGCGCACGAGTTCATGTCGCCGACGATGCCGTAGTCGTGGATCGGTAGGTAGCTCAACGCAGCCGCACCATTTCGAGTCTACTCCAACGGCGCGGCGCGTGGCGCAGGGTAGGGGGCTAGGCCAGCTCGACTGTCCGCAGGTAGGGACGTCCGCTGCGCTCTTCCAAGTAGCCCGCCCGCTCGTTTGCGCCGTGGCTGAAGATGAGCAACCAGCCCTCGCCCATCGCCTCGGTGAGGACCTGGCGCTTTGCTTCCAGCGTTTCCTCCGGCCTGCGGTCGCTTGCGGAGATGCATGGCAACTGGAGGTGGTACGGGGTCGGGACGAGGTCGCCCAGGAATGCGACCCGCTCGCCGCCATGGTTGATGACGGCAATCTGGTGTCCATTCGAGGGGCCGCCCGTCCGCCTGACCGAAAGGCCGGGCGCAAGCAAACACTCCTCGTCGAGCAACTCCAACTGCCCCTTGTCGTAGAGCGGCATGTAGTCCTGGGAAATGTACCCCTCGGCCTCCCGCTCCGTCGGGTTGACGGCCTCTTCGAACGCCGATCGCTGCACGAAGTACTTGGCCTTGGGGAAGGTTGGCGTGACTTCGCCACGCCGCTCCATCTTAGTGCAATTGCCCGCGTGCTCGAATTGGAGGCTCGTCAGGACCACTCCGTGAATGTCCTGCGGCTGAAAGCCCCGTTTGCGCAGCGAGGTGAGCAGTTGGCTCGTAGCGAGCCCATACGCCTCGCGCCGGTCAGCGGAGAGGTGCTGGCCGACGCCGGTGTCGACGAGATAGTTCTTGTCGCCCAGTTGGACCAGGAGGCAGTTGAGGCCGAGTTTGACCCGGTTGCGGCGGTCAGCGGCCGCCCACATCTGCCATTGTCCTTTGGGCACCTGGCCGAAGACGACGCCTCCGTCCATCTTGATGTTCCCGTCGGATAGCAGATTAAGGGCCGTACTCCCCGGCACAGTAAGCCTCCTCCGCCGCAGTGCGGCGTGCAAAGTGTGACGGACTGAAATAGATAGCCCACTCCGCTTCCGCGCAGCGGGCAAAGACTCCCAGCGCCGAATCGAGAAGGGAGTACGCCGCCCAACCATAGGCGCACCCACTGCGCGTGTCAAACCTCTGGGCGCTCCTACCCCCTTCAAGCGGGAAGGGGCAGGGGTGAGGGCTTCTGGCCTGAGGGCTAGGGGGCCTGCGCCATTCGTGCGCGGCGGTATGGATGCCCGCCTTCGCAGGCATGACGAAGACGGGAGGGAGGGCTACGGGTAGCTGACGGTGCCTTCGGGCGCGGACACCACGGCCTGGCGGCGGTGGACTATGCGCGGGTCCTCCACCGTCTCCGCGAGCGAAGCGCCCGGGGGAACCATGGGGTAGACGTTCTCCTCTGGCGCTACGCGAACGTCCAGCAAGAACGGCCCGTTGTGCGAGGCCGCCTCGCGCAGCGCCTCGCCGACCTCGGCCTTCTCCGTCACCTTGCGCGCCGCGATGCCGTACGCCTCGCACAGTTTGACGTAGTCAGGGCCGCTGAGCGATACCGCCTTGTAGTGGTGCTGGTAGAACGACTCCTGCCACTGCCGCACCATGCCCAGGTACTCGTTGTTGATGATGACGAATTTGATGGGCATCCGCTCCTGCGAGATGGTCGCAAGCTCTTGCAGCGTCATTTGAAAGCCGCCGTCGCCAGCGATGCTCCATACGCTCGCGTCGGGCCGGCCTGCTTGCGCGCCGATGGCCGCCGGCACCTCGAATCCCATGACCCCAAGCCCTCCTGAAGTCACGAACGAACGGGGGGACGCCAGGTGGACGAACTGCGCCGCCCACATCTGGTGCTGTCCGACGCCGGTGATGATGATGGGATCGTGGACATCCTGCAGCAGGGCGTCCAGCTCCACCAGCACCTCTTGGGGGGTTATGACGTCGCTCTCCGGTATGGACCTGCTCGGGTGGCGCCTGCGCAGGTCACCAAGCCGGGTCAGCCAGCGCCCGTGCTCGTTGTGGCGGACGAGGGGCAACAGTGCGCTGAGCGCCGTCTTTGCGTCCGCCACGATGCCGAGGTGGGCAGGTACGTTCTTTTGTATATGCTCAGGTTCGATGTCTATCTTGATGACCTTGGCTTCTGGCCCGAATGTCCCGGGGCGGCCGATGACCCGATCGTCGAATCGTGCGCCCACTCCGAGGATGACGTCTGCCTCCACGGTGGCGATATTCGACCAGTACATTCCGTGCATCCCCAGCATGCCCTGGGCAAGGTAGTGGTGGGCGGGGATTGCACCCGTGCCGTGCAGTGTGTTGACGACGGGGATGCCGGCGCGCTCTGCAAGCGCGCGCAGTTCGCCCGCGGCCCCGGCGACGTGGACGCCGTTGCCCGCGACGATCAGCGGACGCTCCGCCGCGTTAAGCAGTGCCGCCGCCTCCGCCACGGCGCTGCCGTCAAGCGTATGGGCACCGGCGCTCAGCGCGACCGACGTGTCGTCGCGGTACTCGGTCTCCTCCGCCTGCACGTCCTTCGGCAGGTCGACGATGACGGGCCCGGGCCGGCCTTCCTGCGCTATCTGGAATGCCTCGTGCAACCGCGCTGCGATTTCGCTCGGGTCCATGACGAGGAACGCCTTCTTGACGACAGGTGTCGCCATCTCGACCGTCGCGCACTCCTGGAAGGCCTCGGTGCCGAGGAATGGGCGCGCCACCTGGCCTGTGATGGCGACGACGGGGGTGGAGTCCATCTTGGCCGCAGTCAGGCCGGTAATGAGGTTGGTCGCACCCGGGCCGGAGGTCGCGATACACACGCCGACACGCCCCGTAACGCGCGCGTACGCCTCGGCGGCGTGCGCAGCAGCCTGCTCGTGGCGCATCAGCACGTGGCGAATGTCGGGGTAGTGCCAGAGCGCGTCGTAGAAGGGGAGGATAGCGCCGCCGGGTATCCCGAACGCGACGTCGACGGCCTCGCGCAGGAGCGTCTCGCAAACGATTCGTGCGCCCGACATCTGCATGGTGGCACCGTAAAGAAATAGCCCGCCCCGATACTTGGGCGAGCCCGTTTTCGTGGCCGTAGACTGCTGCAGCGTACCACTCACACGCTGCACGTGTCAATGAAGCGCAGTGCGCGGCCAAGCGCTCTTGGATGTAGCATCTGGCAGGGAGCAGCTTTGCCGACCTACAAGCGCCTCATCATCAGCTGGTTCTTCGTCCCGATCCATAAGCTCCTGTTCCGCCTATCCGGTGGCCGCCTTCTGGGGCGCCTGGAAGGCCAAGGCGTCCTCATCCTCGTCACCAGGGGACGCAGGAGCGGGAAGCGGCGGTCGTCGCCGTTGATGTACTTCCAATTCGAAGAGTCTGGCGACCTCATCGTCATCGGTTCGAATTACGGTCGGGACCGGCACCCGGCGTGGTACCTCAACATTGAGGCTGCACCTGTGGTTTCGGTCGAGGCTGACGGCGGACGCTTCGACGCCGAGGCTCGCATAACCCAAGGTGAGGAGCGCACCGCGCTGTTCGACAAGGTGGTTAGGCAGAGCCCGCGCTTCGGCAGGTACCGTGCCGGCACCGCTCGCCCGATCCCCGTCGTCGCGCTCCGCCGCATCTAGAGGACCGCGTGGTCCCCCTCACAACCTATATCCTCTGGCTGTGTTCACTGCTGACCTGCATCTGCACTCACGGTTTGCGAGGGGCGTCAGCCCCGCGCTCGATCTGCCGACACTTGCGCATTGGGGGCGGCTGAAGGGCATAGACCTGCTTGCGTGCGGCGACTTCACCCATCCCGCCTGGGCGCACGAGCTCGCCGACAACCTTGAGCCCCACGGTGATTCCGGCCTCTTCCGGCTAAAGGGAACTGCCCGCCCGCTATTCGTGCTTGGCACGGAGGTCTCGTGCGTCTATCGCCAGGACGGACGTGGGCGCCGCGTGCATCTGCTCCTCTACGCGCCGTCGTTCGATGCCGTCGCGCGACTGCAGGCGGCGCTCGCCCCGTTTGGCGCACTCGGCTCCGACGGGCGGCCGACGCTGCGCCTCACCGCCCGCGACGTCGTCGAGGCGGCGCTATCCGCCGACCCCGCGTGCGCCGTCGTCGCTGCTCACGCGTGGACGCCCTGGTACTCCGTCTATGGCTCCAAAGGCGGGTTCGACTCGCTGGCGGAGTGTTTCGGTGACCTCGCCAGAGAGGTGCGTGCGCTTGAAACGGGCCTCTCCAGCGACCCTTCGATGAACTGGAGCGTGGAGGAGCTGGACGCCAAGACGCTCGTCTCCTTCTCCGATGCGCACTCGGCTCAACGGTTGGGCCGCGAACTGACGGCGTTCGATGCCGACCTCTCCTACGGGGGCTTGATGCGCGCGCTTGCCGAGGGTGGCGTCGCGTGGACGCTGGAGATGCACCCCGCCGAGGGCAAATACCACTACGATGGCCATCGCAAGTGCAACGTCTGCCAGGCCCCGTCCGTCACGCGCGAACGCGGCGAGCAGTGTCCCGTCTGTGGACGAGCGCTGACCGTCGGCGTCGCCAACCGCATCGATGCGCTGGCGGGGCGTGTCTCCGCCGTTGCACACTCCGCAGACGGCTGGCATCGTGACCCATCCGGGCATCGCCCGCCGTTCCGCTATGTCGTGCCGCTGACCCACGTGCTTGGCGAGGCGCTAGGGAAGGGAGCTGCCACCAAGGCGGTTGCCACCGCGTACGACAGGCTCGTAGACCGTGTTTCCGGCAACGAGCTCGCGGTGCTGCTGGATGTACCCCTCGATGACATCGCTCGCACATCGGGCGAGCGTGTAGCCGAGGGCGTCGCGCGGTTGCGCCGCGGCAGCTTTGCCGTCACCCCCGGCTACGACGGCGAGTACGGCAAGGTGTCGCTCTGGTGAGCGCTCCTTTGCGGCGGTCGCGAAGAGGCGAGCAGCAGCGCCGCGAACACCATGAGCACGCTTGACGCCCAGAAGATAGGCAGGTAGCTCTCGCCTGCTGCCGCCCACGCAAAGCCGTACACCGGCGCACCGAGCGCCTGGCCTACCAGTGTCGTGGGCAGCACGATGCCGCGAATCGACCCAACAAACGCTCGTCCGAAGTAAGTCGGCCAGATATGCACCTGTATCACCATGGCCGTTCCCGCCCCCAGCCCTGTCGCAACCGCCGATAGGAACAGCGCCCCCGTCGTGCTGGACAGCAGCGCCGTCGTGATGCCCGCTATCTGGCACGTAATCGCCACCACGCCGACATAGCGAATGGGGTAGCGGCCCAGGATGAATCCCGCCGTCAGGATCGACAGGAAGAAGATGATGGCGTCGAGGGCAAAGGACGAGGTAATCAGACCGCGCCCGAATCCGCGGTCCTCCCAGAACGCTATCCGGTGCGCGATGTATCCGCCCTGCGCAAACGCGATGAGCATGTAGACCAGCAGCACCTTCCAGAGCGTTGCTGTCTGCACTGCCTCGCGCACCGTCCAATTCGTCTCCAGTGCATGCGGCTGGACTGTGGCTGCTTCCGCCTCTGCCTGCACCGGGTCGCCGTCCGGCTGCAATCCCATGTCTTCAGGCTGCCTTCGTATGAACAGCAGGCCGATAGGCACGAGCACGGCCATCAAGAGCACGCCGGAGATGACCCACGTCGTCCGCCAGCCCAGCGAGTCGATGAGCACCTGGTGGATAGGCGCGAACAGCGCCCCGCCGATACCGAGGCCCGCCGCCGCGAACGCCGTGGCCCGCGCCCGCTTGCGCACGAACCACTTGGCAATCGGCACCGAAGTCAGCAGGTTGTTGGGGGCGGTTACTCCGCTCAATCCCACCAACGTGAACAGTGCGATGAACTGCCAGAGGCTGTCCACCCAGTTCATGCCGATCAGTGCGACGCCGCCAACGGTGGCGGCGACGGGTATCAGCAACCGCGCCCCGTGCCGGTCCAGCAGCCGTCCGATGACGATGGACGTGACGCCGCTCGCAAGCATTCGCGCCGTGATGCCCAGCCCCAGTCCGCCGCGCGATACACCCAATTCCTCGGACATTGGCACGAGGAACACGCCGAAGCTAAACATGCCGCTTGTGTGAACCGCGACGTTGATGGTGAACAGCGACGCTACGATGACCCAGCCATAGTAGAAGCGTGGCCGAGTGGTGCGAGAAGGGAGGGGTGCGCTCATCGAGAGAGCCGATTGTACGTGATGCCATCCTCACGCGTTGACGCGCTTGCTAGGATGGCCTGCATGACCGCTGAGTCCTGGCCCGATTGGCTCGTGTTGGAAGTTGACGCTGCCCTTGAGGCCATTGCAGACCCCTCAGAGCGCGCGCTCGGCATACAGCGGGTCTTGACGAAGTACATCCCTGCCTCCCTGGGCGCTATGACCCCAGAGGCCGAGGCGCGCGCCTGGTCAGCACTCGACCACTATTTGACGGCGCGCCCCGCGCCTCGGAAGAGGTGGCACCTCACCGCTGCCCAGTCCGCCGAGGCCGTCGCCCGGATCAAAGAGATCGCAGCGCGCTTGCGCTAGGTGCACGGCTGGGAGGAGAAGGCTCCCTCTCCTGCAGGGAGAGGGCCGGGGTGGGGGGCCTCGCCCAGAGGGGCGGGCGTTCGGCGGTGCGACGGTTATCGAACGTCGTGTCGGATTCCTGCACTAGCAGGAATGACTGAGAGAATCCCACGCGATGAGAAGAAGCCTACTCACGGCCTCCACGTGATGATTGCCTGCCGCCGAGGGCCTACGTCCCGGACGATGACACCCTCGGTAGTCTCTTCCAGCAACTCGGCTGCTGCGGCGCGCAACCGCTCGTCCGCCTGCGTGCCCTCCTCGACTGAGAGCCTGTGGCGCAGGTGCTCAATTGCGGCGCCACGCTCGGCTTCTACCACAGGGGCCTCAGGCTCGAGCATCGCAACGTCGGGGAAGATGCGCATGGCCCACAGCACGTTGAGAACGTCCGGAAGGCCTGGCAGCGGCGTTGGGGCGGAGCCGTACACGCGCTCGTAGAAGGGGATCTCCACCGCCCCTGGCGTCTCCATCATCTCGACGAGGACGACGCGCCCCTTGGCGTGCTCCTGCAACTTGGCCACGAATGGCGCGGCGTCCGCCACGTGATGTAGCACCAGCGAGCAGAGCACCAACTCCGCCGCCACCGCCACCGCGTCCTCCCACCCCTCGTTGACGGCCGTGATGTTGGTGATGCCAGCCTCTGCCGCGCGGGCCTTGAGCATCTCGACCGAGTCCTCGGATGGTTCGATAACGGTCACGTGCTTGGCCCTCGTCGCGAGTGGCAGCGCATAGCGTCCCGCGCCTCCGCCGACATCGAGCACGGAAGCCTCTGTGCCCAGGCTCGCGAGGAGGTGAGTTAGCACGGGGTCATCGGTGCGAAAGGGGTCAAGCGGCCTGTTGGCATAGCCGAAGCGGCGATGGACGTGTCCATGCCCATGTCCATGGCTGCCGCCGCGTATTGCTGCCGCCTCGCGCTCGTGCGCCAAGATACGCTCACGCCATGCGTCGATTACAGATTCCATCGTGCGTAACCTCGTAACAGCGCGGGGGCTACTTGGGCGACCACCTGGTCTGGGGGCGCTCCTGCGTCTCACCGTCCACGGCGATGTCGACGCGTTCGTTGAAGAACGCAACGTGCCCCGCGATGGCCTCGACGCCTGCTATGGGCGTGCGGTAGTACCACGCGATGTCCTGGCCTCGCTCTCCGAGGGCGGGCATCGAGTAGTAGCTCGCCTGGCCCTTGTAGGGGCACGCCGTGACCTTCTCGCTCTGCGCGAGTGCGTCTAGCTTCACATCGAGCAGCGGAATGTAGTAGCGCACCGGCAGCCCCGTCTCGAACAGCAGCACGGGCCGTCGCGTCTCCGCTACCGCCTCACCGTCGACCGTCACCTGCACGTGACGGGATGACTGCGCAACGTCGACGCGCTTGTAGGGGTCGCGTGCGTGGACGTAGACCTCCTCGTCCTCCTCGAACCAGTGGTCGACCTTGTTCCAGTAGAAGCTCACGTAGCCGCGCATGTCGGGGGACGAGGAGAGGCTGGGGTCGGTGTGCGTTGGCTTCGGGTAGTACCACAGGGCGTTTTCGACGACGTGATCGCCCACCTTGAGCGAGTAGTAGGACGCGTCGCCCTTGCGTGGGCAGTGGGTGTGGTGGTCGGTTGGCTCCGTCAGGTCGAGGCGGACGTCGCTCTCGGGGATGTAGTAGGCAGGAACGTGCCCCTTCTCGAACATCAAGACGGCGCGCTTGGAGTCGGCGATGGTGACGCCATTCACGACGCCCCGTATCCACTTGGGAGTTGGCTCGATTCTGATGACTTCGTTCTCGAAGCGCGTCTGTAGTGCGGTAGGGGTCTGTGTCATGAGGCGTCTCCTTGCTCGCGGCGATCGCGGTTGCATTGCGTCGAGGCGATTGTGGCACGCGGGTGCGTGTGGTGCAAATCGCCGGGTCGCGGCCCCCCATCCCTCTCGCTCGGGGAGAAGGGGTGGGACGCGTGGCGTGCGCCTCCAGGTGCTGGCCTCCGCCGGAATGGCGAGGGGGGAGGTATAGCGCTGCGCCGCTCGTGGCGCGACACTGTAGGCACCACGTCCGCGGGAGTCATGCCATGCTCGACGGCCCAAGGCCTGCAGCGCAGCCTTACGGCCTCATTCGCATCGTGCAGGTGCGCAACGAGAACGTCCCAGGCGTTTTCGGTGCACTCGCCACGGCGATAGGCAACGCAGGCGCAAACCTCGGCACCATTGAGACCGTCCACATCAGCCAGCACCACGTCATTCGCGACCTCGACGTCCACGTTCGTGACGCCGACCACCTCACCGCCACCCTTGACGCGATTCGCTCCGTCCGCGCCGTAGAGATCGTGGAGGTGCGCGACGAGGTGCTGGACGCTCACCGCGGCGGGAAGATACACATCCGCAGCACCTCACGCATCGACAGCGTCGCCCAACTCCGCCGCATCTACACCCCGGGCGTTGCGGAGGTGTGCCGCCGCATCGCTGAAGATAGGGGGCAGGCCGCGCTCTACACCGGCATCCGGCGTTCCGTGGCGATGGTTACGGACGGTTCGGCCATCTTGGGCCTGGGCTCGATTGGCGCCGTCGCGGGCATGCCGGTCATGGAGGGCAAAGCCGCGCTCCTCGCCGAGCTGACCGGCCTCAGCGGTGTCCCCATCCTGCTCGACACGACCGACGTTGACGCCATCGTCGACACCGTCCGGCACGTCGCAGACACATTCGGCGGGATACATCTGGAGGACATCGCCGCACCGCACTGCTTCGAAGTGACGGAGCGGCTAAAGGCCGAGCTCGAAATCCCTGTCATGCACGACGACCAGGACGGGACGGCGGCAGTCGTCTACGGTGCTCTGCTCAACGGCTGCGCCCGGGCGGGCATCGACCTTGCGGCGGCGACCGTCGGCCAGATCGGGCTTGGCGCGGCGGGCCAAGCGATATCGCGACTCATCATGCACGAAACGGGCAGGGCGGTCATGGGCGTCGACCTCAACGCCGACAACCTTGCCCGTCACACCGCAAGCGGCGGGTCAGAGGCGAGCCTCGATGAAGTGATGGCTTCATGCCACATCGTCATCGCAACGACGGGCGTGAAGGATCTCATCGAGCCGGAGATGGTGCGTCGTGGGCAGGTGATATTTGCCCTCTCAAACCCCGACCCGGAGATAACACCGCAGGCGGCGCTCGAGCAGGGGGCGGCGGCAGTCGGGGATGGCCGCACCGTCAACAACCTGCTCGGCTACCCGGGCATCTGGCTTGGCGCGCTCGCGTCGGAGGCTTCGACCATTACGCCCGCCATGCTCACCGTCGCCGGGGCAACCCTGGCGGCGCTCACCGACGATCCGGCGGAACTGCTCCCGGACCCGCTCGATATCGGCGTTCACCGCGCGGTGGGCTACGCCGTCGCCACCGCCGCCATTCAGGCAGGCATCGGCAGGCTGACGGACTGGACGGAGGAACTGGAGCCGGCCCAGCATTAGGTTATGGGCGCGATGTAGCATGAGCCGCGGGGACGGCAATCCAATCAGGAGGCAGCAGCGATGGTCGAGTACACGGAAGAGGCCACGAGCCGCACGATCGAGGCGGCCGGCACGACGATTCACTACCATGAGGCCGGCGATGGTCCGCCGCTCCTGTTTCTCCACTCCTACGGCGTCGGCACGACGGCGTGGATAACGTGGCACAAGGTGTTGCCGGAGTTCACCAAGCACTTCCGGTGCATCATGATGGACCTCGTCAACTACGGCGGAACCGGCCCCGTTACCTACAACGAGCCCGTTCACTCCGTCCACTCGCGCATCGCTGTCGCGCTGCTCGACCACCTCGGCATCGAGCGGACGTCCATCCTTGGCAACTCGGTCGGTGGGACGACCGCGCTTGTCACTGCGATCGCCCACCCGGACAGGGTAGACCGCCTCGTTGTGGGCGCTTGCCATGCATCGACCGGCGGCGATCCCTACGTGATCGCCAACTACCCATCTGAGGGCCTGAAGGCCACGCGCGCCGCGCAAGCAAACCCGACGAAGGAGAACGTTCGCTGGTACTTGGGCATCCATCTCGACAACCAAGAGCTGGTTACCGACGAGCTCGTGGACTACGTGCAAGCCAGCTACACCGGGCGCCCCGACCTCATCGAGGCTGTGCGCCAATCGTTCAGCGTTCCCCACAGCAACCTTGGCGAGCTGGCGTCGATCCAATCGCCCACGATGATCATCCACGGCCGGTTCGACCGCATGGTGACGGTAGAGCAGGGGCTCACCATCATGGGCTACATCCCCGACTCGCGCCTCATCGTGCTCAAGGGCGTCGGCCACTGGCCGCCCTACGAACGGCCTGAGGAGTACGCGCGCTACGCGCTGGGGCATCTGCGGGCAGGAGGTTAGGGGCGGGGCAAGGCGGCTACGCACCAACCGCCAATTGGTGCTGCGCCGCGCTAACGCGGGGCGCTCTCCGGCTCCGCCGGGTGCTCGATCGGGCGCTCGCGGCCGGTGGGCATGATGGCTATCAGCGGCATTGCCGCCAGCATTAGCACGCCCAGACCCAGGTAGATGACTTCGATGCCGCGCGCCTCGTCCTCGAATCCCGATAGCAGGAAGAATATGACCGTGGTGGCGATGACGCTGCCGGCGAAGCGGAACATGCCGCGCAGTCCGACTATCGACGCCACGTGCGACGGCATGAGCTCGATGCCTGCGTTGTTCGACGCCGGCGCCTGAATGCCCATGCCCAGGCCTGCGATCGTGAGCACGCCGAACAGCGCCCAGAACGCCGGTATCGCCGCGCCCAGTGCGTCGAAGACCCCAAAGCCCACTGCCAGCAGCGACGCACTCAGTATCACGCCGCCGAACGTCAGCAGTGGTCTATATCCAAAGCGGTGCAGGAACAGCAGGCTCGAGGCCGTCGAGCCGGCGATGAGCGCTATCTCTAGGCCAACGAGCATCGTTCCCGCCCGCGCGCTCTCGAAGCCGAACTGCGCCATCGCGTAGAACGGAATGAACGCCGACGAGCCGATGGACGTCCCGCCCCATATGGTGTTGTACGCGTTCGTCGCGACGAATGGCCGCAGCCGAAGCAGCGCAACGTCCACTATCGGGTCGACCGTCCGCACCTCGTGGCGCCAGAACAGGTAGCCGATGGGCACGCTCAATAGCAGCAGTGCCCATGCCGCCGTCAGCGTCGCCGCGCCCTCCACCCGGAACAGCGACAGCGAGAGCATGAAGGACACGATGGCCGCTGCGAGCAGCGCCGCGCCCTGCACGTCGAGGTGCTGCGTGCGCCTACCGGTGCTCTCTTTGATCAGGTACACCGTGCCGATGAGCGCCAGTACCGTCACGGGTACCGGGAGCAGGAAAGCCGCACGCCACGACAGCTGGTCCGTAATCAGCCCACCGGCTACCGGCCCGAAGATCCAGCCCATCGGCAGGATGCTGGTGAACAGCCCGATGGCCCGTGCGCGGCTTTGAGGAAACTCGGCGCTGACTATTGCGGCTGCTATGGGCATGATTGCGCCGCCGCCGAGCGCCGCGACGATGCGCAAGAGGATGTGCGTCGCGATGTTGGGCGCGAACGCCGCGCCGACCGACCCCAGACTGAAGACCACTAGCGAGAGGACGAGAATCCGCTTGCGCCCCAACTGGTCGCTGATGCGCCCTGACAGCGACATCGAGACGGATTGGGCGAGTTGATAGGACGTTATCGTCCAGCCCACCCACGTCAGACTGGCACCCAGGTCATCTTGCATCTGCGGCAAGACGACGAACGCCACGGTCAGGTTCATCGTCGATACGAGCAGGGCAAGCGCGACGACGCCAAATATCACGTGGCGCCGCTCTAGGCGCTTCAAGGTCTCCATATCGGTTGTACCGCCGCGCGGCAGGGCCGAGGGCGGGGCAGGGGGCTAGCGCCTCGGGCCGTTGGGCGACGTGAGGAAGCGCCGGACGGCCTGCTCCTCCTCCGCGCTCGCGGGCCTCTCAGGACGGCGGTGGCCCCACATGCTGAACTGGTCGTGCTTGGTCACCTGCCACGTGTCGTCGTCGATGAGGCGTCCGCCCCAACCGTACTCCACGCCGAATCCGCTCGGCGACTCCATGTAGAAGGAGATCATGTGGTCGTTGGTGTGTTTGCCCAAGCGCTGCGTTATCCACACGCCCTGTTCGTCGGCCATGTCGTAGGCGCTGCCCACGTCGTCGATGGAGTTCAGCTCGATCATGAAGTGGCCGATCCGCTTGTCACCCGCCCTGTTGGAGACAACGGCGCTGTGCTCGCGCGGGTTGCAGTGGAAGAAGCGGTCGGTTCCGTCGGCACCGGCGTCGCTACGCTTGAAGCCAAGGCACTCGGTCAAGACCTGCACGACGCGGTCGAACTCCTCCGGCCGCTCAGGGTTCAGGCCAACGTGCCCCAGGCCGAGGTCGCCCGTCTTGAATCCGTTCAGCGCGCGGCCGGGGCGGAAGGGGCGCTCAAACAGCACGTGAGGCCCGATGTAGACCTCCATGTTCAGCCCCGCAAGGTCGAACGTAATCATGTCCGAGACGTGGCGGTTGGCGATTTGCTCCGGCGTCCCCTGCGAATACTCGACGCCCGCATCAAGCAGTTTGGCCTTGATCTCCTCGTACTGCTCGCGGTTGGGAACCTGCCAGCCGACGTACTCCATGTCGTCGGTGCCGTTGGGGACGAGTGCGATGCGGTGGTGGTACTCGTCCATGCGCAGGTAGACGGTGCCGTCGTCCGCGCGCCCCGTCACCTCCATGCCCAGCAAGTCGGTGGCGAACGTCTCCCACCTGTCGACGTCGCTCACCCCGATTCCGAGATATCCCAGTTGCGATACAGGCATGGCGCCCTCCTCATGTGGTTGCTGCCGCCTCTGCGCGGCTCACGTGTGCATCGTCGCGCGGCCCTCGTAGGCAGCGGTGCCCGGCTCGAGCGAGATGTCCGCCCAACTCTCCGCGTTCATGAATTCCTCCCAGCGCCGGTAGAACCCGCGCTGGTTGCTCTCCGAGATGTAGCGTTCTGAGACGAGGCCGGGGTAGACGGGATGCTCACCCGAGCGGCCCAGCCCCATCGACAGCTCATGCGTGTACCGGCGCGCCGTGGGGGTCAGCGCCGATTCCGTGACGGAGCGCCAGTTGTCGATGTCGTCCTGCTCGAACATTCCCGCCGCACCGTTGTTGTTGGCGCTGCCCGTAATCGTGCCGTGTATCACCACTTCGGGCGCGTCCGGCTCGTAGAGTGCGAAGTGCCAAAACTCCGTCATTCGCGGGCCTCTCGGCAGAGCGAGCCTGAAGCCGAGCACGCCGTTGGGGAAGAGGCTGTGGTTGGCCAGCTGGATCTTGTGCGCGCGGAAGTGGCCGAGCCGCTCTTCCACCTCCGGCATCGTGCTGCGGTGGTGCTCGAAGAAGATATGGCGATTCTCATTCGTCATGCCTGCGCGATCGCGCGGTGAATCGTCTTCCACCTCGCGCACCGTTAGGCCGTGGCCGTTGACGAAGAGGTGCTGGTGCTTCCGCTCGAACAGCGCCTTGTGATCGCTCCGTGGCCGCCCCTGGAAGCGCTCGTACGCAATGGCGCTCGATGTATGCGTAACGACCGTGTGGTAGTTGTCGGAGCAGTTGTCGACCGGCGTCTTCCAGTTGACCGGCTCCATCCACTTTATCGGCCCGACGGCCACCGTCCCGCTGTCACGCCGGTTGAAGATGGTGTCCATGTACCAGCGGGCGTCGCCCAGGTAGTCCTCCAGGCTCGGCGAATCGTGGTCCCACGTCGCGAACACGATGCCCGCGTACGTGTCCACCTTCGCCTCGATCAGCTTCAGCTCCTCCAGGTCCAGCTCGCCGTAGTACGCCTCGTTGTACCCCGGCACGTGCTCCAGCGTCCCGTCGCTGCGGAACGTCCACCCATGGTAGGTGCACATGAAGTGCTTGGCGTTGCCGTCGTCGGCCCGCAGGATGCGGTTCCCCCGGTGGCGGCACATGTTCAGGAAGGCGTGGAGCTGGCCCTCGTTGTCGCGGGTGAGGATGACGGGGTCTTCGCCGATGTAGGTGTGGAAGTAGTCGTTGAGGTTGGGGACGAGGGAGACGTGGCCGATCATCTGCCACGCGCGTCCGAAGAT
>DAOUJX010000064.1:0-2092 GCA_034422075.1 Dehalococcoidia bacterium | reverse complement strand
CATGAGGAGCGCCTCCTCTTCGCTCATATGAAAGAGGGAGCCGGCGTACTTCTCGGGCGTTCCGCGATAGAAGTCGGTCGAGTTGGTCAGGGCGACGCCAACACCTTCACGCTCGGGGAAGGCGGCTGCCGCTTGGTCGAGGAGGAATTGCGAATAGGCGGCCATATCGTCACGGTGGTAGACGTAGAGGCGTGGCAGGTTCGTCGTCGCGGTGGCCGTACTGGGCGGCGCAGTGGGCGGTGGCGGAGAGGGAGCCTTGCTGCTCGTACAGGCTATCGTGGCGCCCACCAACAACGCAGCTGTGGCGAGCAGCCGCGCGAGGGTGCACCTCACAGCGGCGGGCGAAGGCTGGTCCACGTGGTCGCGCTTTCGTACGCGGCGGCGATGCGGTAGAGGAGCGCCTCGGCGTACGGACGCCCCACGATTTGCAAGCCGACGGGAAGCCCGGCGCCGGTGAACCCGCAGGGAATGGAGAGTCCGGGCCAGCCGATGACCGACCAGGGCAGCGTGAAGAGGCCGCGTATTGCCGTGGTGCTCATGGCCTTTCCGGCGATGATGGCCTCGTCCTGGTCAAAGGCAGGTGCTTGGGTTGGCTGCGTAGGCAAGATGAAGGCGTCGAAACCGATGATTGCATCTTCGGCCATTGCAGTAGCGCGGGCGCGATCCTCTTGCGCGGACGCGCGTTCCTCTGCGGTGATGGTAAGACCGTCTTCGAGGCGCGAACGGGGGTGTGGGCCATACTCATCGGCTCGTGACGGGAACCACTCACCATGGGCTACGAGCATCTCCGGAAAGACGACATTGCGGTAGAGCGTCCCGATGTCGTCGCCGAAATCGAGCGGCACGTCCTGGACAGATGCGCCTAGGGCTGCGAGCACATCGATAGCGGCATCGACGGCTTGCACCACCTCATGATGGCCGTGGCGTGCGGCCCATGCTCGGGGTGCTGCGAGCGCTACCCCATCGAGTGACCCCGCTGCGGGGGAGCCTCCCTGAATGAGGCCCTGCCCTTCACCGAGCATCGCGGCAAGCAAGAGCGCATTGTCCTCGACGGTGCGTGTTATCGGCCCCGCTGTGTCGCAGGTCGGCGACATGTTGAAGACCCCATCGAGGCTGACAAGGTTGGCGGTCGGCTTGAGGCCGACGATGCCGCAATAGGATGCAGGTTGTCGGACCGAACCGCCCGTGTCGGTTCCTACAGCCCCAGCGGCCATGCCGGATGCGACTGCTGCGCCCGCCCCGGTGCTGGAGCCGCCGGAAAAGTGAGCGTCGTTCCAAGGGTTGCGGCAGGTGCCGAAGTGGACGTTGGTGTCGACGCCACCCATCGCCCACTCGAGCATGTGCTGCTTGCCAAGAAGGATGCCTCCCTGTGCGGCGATGTTCGCTGCGAGCCGCGCGTCTTGGATGGGGATGCGGTCGCGCAGAAAGCCCGTGCCGCACGTCGTGGCGATGCCGGCGGTGTCGATGATGTCCTTCAGGCCGATGGGCACCCCGTCCAGCGGCCCTCTGGCGTCGCCGGCCCGATGCCTTCGCTCCGAGGCTGCGGCGTCTGCCATTGCGCGCTCGGCCGTCACCTCTGTGTACGCGAGCAGGCGAGGGTTCAGCGCGCCGATGCGTTCGAGCGTTGCCTGCGTTACCTCGACGGGAGATAGCGCGTGCTCGGCGTAGGCCGAGGCGAGCTCGGTGATGGCCAAGTAGTAGAGGGATTTGCCCTGCACAGTGCGTTCCTTGGAGCGTCTGCGAAAGGATAACCCAACGTTGCCGGCGCGGTTGCAGGCTGTTGGAGGATTGATGCGCGGGACGGGGCTGCCATAGGTAGACATCTGATGTAAAATGCCGCCGGGGTAGAGCGCCCCGACGTCAATGAGCGCATACCTACCGAGGAGGACGCGATGGTAGCTACTGCAAAGAAGTACCAGGTGATAGACCCGGAGACCGGCAAGCTCGACCGGCGCATCTTCATCGACGAGCAGGTCTACCAGGACGAGTTGGAGAAGATCTTCGGACGCGCGTGGCAGATGATCGGCCACGTCTCCCTCGTCCCCAACCTCAACGACTACTTCCACACCTACATCGGCGAAGACCCCGTCAT
>DAOUJX010000063.1:0-7914 GCA_034422075.1 Dehalococcoidia bacterium | reverse complement strand
GAGGCAGAGATGGGCGAAGGGTGGCTGCACCCAAGTGCTTCCAACTTCACCTTCGTCGTGCAATTGCGGCTCGGGACCGACCGCGGGTACGGCATCTACAAACCGGTACGCGGCGAACAGCCCCTGTGGGACTTCCCCCGCGGCCTCTACCGCCGCGAGTGTGCCGCATACGAAGTTGCCCAATGGCTTGGCTGGCCGGTTGTCCCACCGACGGCAATCCGCAATGACGGTGAGCTGGGCGTCGGTTCGTTGCAGTTATTCGTGATGCCGCAGCAGGATTCCAACTACTTCGCGCTGCGCGAACATGCTCAAGAGGCGGTATTTCAGATGGCCGTCTTCGACATCATCGTGAACAATGCCGACCGCAAGGGAGGCCACTGCTTCGCAGCACAGACGGGCGGCGTCTGGGGCGTCGACCACGGGCTAACGTTCCACGAGGAATACAAGCTGCGCACGGTCATTTGGGATTTTGCCGGCGAGCACGTGCCCGCCGACTGGCTCGATGATGCGCGCCGTCTGCTGGACGCGCTGAACGGAGATGCGCTGACGCCGCTGCGCCAATCGCTGGATGCGCTATTGACGGACGAAGAGGTCGCAGCGTTGCGCCATCGCGCGCAATCGCTGCTTGACGAGCCGGTCATGCCAAGCCCGCGCTCTCGGCGCGATCTGCCCTGGCCGTGGCTATGAGCGTGACGGGCGCAGCGTCGTGCGGACGCGCCTCAGCAACCGGCGCATGCGGTATGGGCGGTGCTTTGTCCCATCTGCGATGAACTGCGCCGCCGTAGGCGCGCCAAGGACGAGTGCTCCGCGCCAATCGCGCAGTTCTCGCAACGACGGAGCAGCGTTGTCCGCTCCGGCGAATCGGGCGAATGGCTGCCACGTCTGCGCGCGCACGGCCTTGCCCCACACAGCGCCGCCTGCCTCCTGAACGAGCAGGACGCCAGGGGCAACATCCCATAAGTAGGGACCGCTGAAGACGACGTAGTCGACACTGCCACGCGCTGCGAGGGCTGACTCATACGCGGTGCTTCCCGCACTGCGGATGTCGCCGAGCCGGCGGCGTACACGCTTCCGAAAGTCAAACATGCGCAGGAAGTAGGTCGGCAAGAAGCCCATCAGGCGGTCTTCCGCAGGCGATGCATTGTTGGAAATGGTGAGGCGCCGGTCGCCCTCGAAGGCGCCGCCACCGCGGCGCCCGTGTATCACCGTGCCTTCAGGTGCGTGGATGGAGGGAGTGAAAATCGCAGCCGCAACGGGCGCGCCTCTTTCGAGGACGCCAATACAGGCGCCGAACACCGGCACGCCGTGTAGGAAGTTGGTCGTTCCATCAAGGGGGTCAATTATCCAAGCGATATCGGGCGCGTCCTCCGGCGCAGCCTCCATCTCCTCCGACACGATGCCATGGTCCGGAAAACGCCGCACAATCTCGCCCCGGATGTACTCGTCGGAGGCGTGGTCGGCGTCCGTGACCGGGTTGCGCTTGTCGTCCGCCTTGTAGGCGACGTCTAGGGGGCCCTTGAAATAGCGGAGGAGGAGCGCGCCGGCGCCCATCGCAATCTCCGCCGCAGCCTCTTCGATTTGCTGCAATTGGGAATCGTCCATCGGCTATACTCGATTCTATCATCGAGGGAGCCGCGACGCGGCTCGAGCGGCGGCGGTTAGCCCGCCAGGGACGCAGACCCATGCCCGGCCAACCTACACGCGTGCATCACGTCGCGCTCATTCGCGGCGACGGCATCGGACCAGAACTCGTCGAGGCAGCGCTCGTTGTCCTCGATGCGGTGCAGCGGCGGCTTGGCGGGTTCCAGTGTGCGTTCGGGGAGTTCGAAGGCGGGGCCGGAGCCTACCGGAAGTACGGCCACAACCTCTCCCGCGAGGCGCTGGAGGCAATTGCCGAATCGGATGCCCTCATGAAGGCGCCAACCGGCCTGCCAGATGTGCGGTTGCCGGATGGCACGGAGGCCGGTTCGCTGGGCGGCGTCCTGCGTCCCGGCCTCAATGCGTATGCCAACGTGCGCCCCATCCGCCTACTGCCGGCCGTCGACGCGCTGCTCAAGGGAGCGCCCGGCAGTATCGATTACGTCATCGTGCGCGAGAACATGGAAGGGCTATACCTGTCGCGGGGGCGTGGCATCGGCAACGACACGGCCATGTCCGACATCCTGATGGTAACGCGGCCTGGCACGGAGCGCGTGTGCCGCTACGCCTTCGAGTTGGCGCGCTCGCGCAACGGTGCGCGCAAGGTCACCTGCGTCGACAAGTCCAACGTGTTGGCATCGTACGCCTTCTTCCGGCAGATATTCGACGAGGTAGGCGCGTCGTACCCGGACGTTGAGCGCGAGTACCTATATGCGGATGCAGCCGCGCAAGCGCTCGTCATGCGCCCACAGTCGTTCGACGTGCTGGTGATGGAGAACTTCATCGGCGACGTGCTCAGCGACCTAGGCGGGGCAACGGTCGGTGGCATCGGCCTATGCCCATCAGCAAACATGGGCGATGAGCACGCCTACTTCGAGCCGATACACGGCTCGGCGCCCGATATCGCAGGCGAGGACCGAGCCAATCCAATCTCGCAGGTGCTGACACTGGCGATGATGCTTGACTACCTCGGCGAACAATCTGCCAGTGCAGCCGTATGCAGCGCAGTCGAATCGGCCTTGGAGTCGGGCGCGCTGCGCGTCGCCCCAAACGGCCAACCCGAGCACGGCACCCGCGCCGCCGCACAGGCGATAGCCGACGCAGTCAACGCATGAGCAAGAGACCTCTTTGGTATCGTGCAGCGCATGCCCTCTGAAACAAAGATCTGTAGAGAGGCCTTTCAGGAGTCCGTTCGCCAGTTCGTCGAGGTGGTTGAACAGGTACCTGAGGACGCATGGGAGCGCGCGGGCCTTGGTTCGTGGAACGTACGCGAACTCGTGGCGCACGTCGTTAGGATCGTCGACCGCACCGCAGCGTATGCGGGGGTACCCGGGACTGTGGATACCGAAAGCGCGGCGGCCTACTACGTCCATGCTATGTCAAGACCGGGAGTGAACGAAGCCATAGCCGAGCGGGCACGGGCGAGCGTCGGGCTGCTCGGCGACGATCCTGCGCGAGCGGCTCGGACCATCGGCGAACGCACATTAGCAGTGGTAGGCGCGTTGGATGACGATGCACCAGTCGTCACCCCCTTCGGAACATTGCGCTTTGCGGACTATCTGCCCACCCGCATCTTGGAGATTGTGCTGCATACGCTAGACGTTGCGCGCGCGGCGGCCATTTCTGTGGTGCCGGCACGATCTGCGCTCACCGTCACGCTGAGCCTTCTAGCAGAGATAGCCGTAGAGCACGGGGACGGAGTGGCAGTCGTGCTCGCCTTGAGCGGGCGGCAACCCCTACCCGATGGCTACTCGCCCTTTGGCTAGCGTTGTACGTTGACAGGAAGCTTGTGACGCTAGCCCTCGACCGCGGGCCAAAGGGAAGGAATGGCGGATGGTGGGCGAGGTACGCAGCTAGGTCGTCTGCCCGTCGCCGTAGCTGGGCATCGACTCAGCCTGGCTGGGCACCGCCCATTTGCCATCTTCGCCATCCTCCCGCAGCTCTTTCGGCAAGACGAACGTCACGTTCTCGTCGACGGCTTGGACGGTCGATAAGCTTGTAGGCTCTAGCCACTCAACGACCTCTTGGACGAGTGTTTCCGGCGTAGACGCGCCAGAAGTCACCCCTACCCGCTCGACACCCTCCAGCCACGCCGGATCGATGCTGGCTGCATCGTCGACTAGGTATGCCGGCACGCCCATGCCCTCTGCAACCTCCCGGAGGCGGTTGCAGTTGCTCGAGTTCTGCGCGCCGATGACGAGGACGAGGTCGACTTTATCGGCAAGCGCAGAGACGGCAAGCTGACGGTTGGTCGTCGCGTAGCAGATGTCATTGCGTGCAACAATATTCGGGAAGCGACGCTTAAGCACGTCGATGACGGCGCGCGTGTCATCGACGCTGAGCGTCGTCTGCGTCAAGGCTACGACGCGGTCTGGGTCTTTTACCGTCACACGCTCAGCACCCTCGATGGTGCCAACGAGCTGCGAACGGTCGGGCGACTGGCCCATCGTGCCGATGACTTCGGGGTGCCCCTCGTGCCCAACGACGATGACGGAGTAGTCCTCGCTCGCGAACTTCTTCGATTCGAGGTGTACCTTGGTTACGAGCGGGCAGGTGGCGTCGATGACACTTAGTCCGCGCGCCTGGGCGTCAGCCCAAACGGAAGGGGGAACGCCGTGGGCGCTAAAGACGACGGTGGAGTTATCGGGCACCTCCTCGAGCTCCTCGACGAACACGGCACCCTTCTGCCGGAGGTCTTCGACCACGAAGCGGTTGTGGACTATCTCGTGCCGAACGTAGACAGGCGCACCGAATCGCTCGAGGCAAATCTCCACGATATCGATGGCGCGCACGACACCTGCGCAGAATCCGCGTGGGGCGCTCAAGAGCACTTGCATGGGGTTGCCGCCTTGCGCAGCCTGTCTCTCAGGCCGCACCCCTCCTAGCGACTATAGGCATAAGGCGGGGGGAGCGTCAAGGCGCGCAGCCGTATAATAGACGGCAATGGCTATCGATCCGGCCAACGCCTTGGTGCTGTGCTACCACCGCAATCCTGGTGCCATAGCGCTGGGCCAACGCATTGCAGCCCTGCTCGGCACGACGACTTCACTCCACTTGACCGATCGCGACGATCCCTTGCCGGACAGCCCGCCCTCGGTCGTCGTAACGGTGGGCGGCGACGGGACGCTGCTGCGCGCGGCACGGATGGCAGCGCCGCTCTGCGTGCCACTGCTCGGTATCAACACCGGACGCGTCGGCTTCCTGACGGAACTGGAGGCGTCGGATGCGGAGGCGCTGATACTGCGCTACCTCACCGAGCCAGGCTTCGCATGGCATGAGCGGCGCCGGATGGTGAAGGCTGCGCTCGGCGAGGCCGTCTTTCACGCGCTGAACGAGGTCGTAGTCGGGCGTGGGCCCGCAGGGAACGTGAGCCGCATCAACGTGTCCATCAACGGCGCGCACATGACCACCTACACCGCCGACGCCGTCATCGTCGCAACGGCGACGGGCAGCACCGCCTACTCCCTTGCGGCTGGCGGGCCAATCCTGCACCCCGAAGCGGAGGACCTGGTGATTACACCTGTCGCGTCGCACGGCGACCTCGCGGCGCCGCTGGTCGTGCCGCCGACGTCGCTCATCGAAATCGAGGCGCAGAGCCAGGCGGCAACCTCCGTCGCCGCCGACGGGTTTGCGGACGTGCCGCTTCACCAAGGCGACCGCGTAGTCGTGACGGCCAGCGAGCATCGGGCGGAGTTTCTGCGCGCCGGGCCGGCGGAGAGCTTCTACGAGACGCTCGTCTACCGCTTGCGCCGCGGCTCAGACCAGACACTGTCTGTTGCACGGATGCTTGCGGAGCAAGAGGCGCGGGCGCGTGGCTGAGTGGGAGCGCATCGTCTCGAACGAGGCGCAGTACACGGGCCGGCGCATTACGGTGCTGAAGCAACGCATTGCCCTACCCGACGGGTCAATCCACGACCGGGACATCGTCCAACACCCGCACGCTGCGGTCATTGCCGCGCTCGACGACGAGGGAAAGGTGCTCTTCGTTCAACAGCACCGGACCGCCGTCGGCGAAGTGCTAACCGAGCTCCCGGCGGGCGGCATCGATCCCGGCGAAGACCCGGACGCCGCCGCAGAGCGCGAGTTGCGTGAGGAGACGGGCTACCGCGCAGAGCGGATGCGCAAGGTCGGCGAGTTCTGGACGATGCCGGGCCTAGCTACGGAACTGATGCACGCCTATGTCGCAGACAGCCTCGTCCACGACCCGCTCGAAGGGGACACGGACGAAATCATCGAACTGATCCGCGTCCCCTTCGACGAGGCAGCCCAGCAAGCGCGCTCCGGTCAATTGAAGGACGGCAAGAGCATCGCGACGCTGCTGATGGCAGCGCCGCTGGTGCGCGACGGCCGCCTACTTCTTTAGGTATGCAGCAATGACGCGGTCGTGCTCTTCCGGGTGCTCCCACATGGGCCAGTGCGCGGCGTCTGCCATGCAGTAGTAGTCTGCGTTCGGGATCAGACTTGCAAAGTACTCGCCGACGTCGGGGCCTGCCCCGGGGTTGTTCTCCGTCCAGAAGACCATTGACGGCGGACCAAGCTTGGCGCAGTCCTCTTCCGTGAACTTGATGGGCGAGGTGCGCGGCACCGTGATGCCGAACACGCGCTGCATCGACGCGTTGATCTCAGGATCGGAGTACACCTTCATGCGGAATTGGACCATCTCGTCCGTAATGCGATCGGGGCTGGATACGAGCCACTCGAGGCGTTTGCGGACGTTCTCATAGTTGGGTTCCAGAACGGCGGCGCGGGAGAGGTCCATGAGGGCGCTGCCGCCGCCGGGCTGCTCCTTGAACGTGGGTTTGAGGTCGATGAAGTACGCACCCGTGTCCAGCACCAGCTTCCCGGCCCTATCGGGAAAGTTCATGCCGAAGGTGAAGGCGATGTTGGAGCCCATTGACTCGCCCTTGATGTGCGCCCACGAATGGCCCTCGGCGTCCAGGAGGTCGACGATGGCCTCCGCCTGCCGCAGCGCGGTATGCTCTGCGTCGAACGGCTCCTTGGACGAGTAGCCGTGGTAGAGCGCGTCGATGGCGTAGACGTGGAAGTCCTTGGCCAGATTGAGGACGTTGCGCGCATAGGCCTCCGCGTAGCCCCCAACGCCGTGAACGAGGATGAGGGGGTCGCCAGACCCTGCCTCGATGACGCGGGTGGAGTAGCGTTTGCCCTTGATGACCCGCACCGTACTGCCGGCCAGCTCGACCCAGATAGAGCGCCAGTGCGTCTCGGTTGCCATGTATCTCCTCCTTGCTTCGATCGGTCAGCGGCAGGATAGCCGTTCACACTCCTCACCGCGAGCGCCTGCTAGTTTCGGCTGAAGTAGGGTCCTTCAGAGGCGCGCCGGGGGCTGTGTACGAGACGGTCGATGACCATGCGCATGAAGCGCTGCTCCTCCAACAGCCGCTCCGCGACCGTGTTCAGTTCCAGCAGCGCCTGCTGTACCAACTGGTTTCCCTGGAAGAGTTGGGCTAGAGCGTACGAGAGCTCCGCAGCGCCCTCCGGCAACGGAATATCCTGCACCCACCCACCGCGGCGCGCCGCCATCGCTTGCACCAGGTTGCGGGCCAGACCGCGGGCGTTTGCGAGCGTCTCCTCGTTCAAGTCCGAATCGCCCTCGTCGAGGAATTCGACCTCAGCGGCAAGGTACGGCAGCTCACGGTTGAGCGAGGCGATTCGAAAGCGCCTCTCTCCGACGGCCTCAACACGCAGGCGGCCGTCGCCCATCGGCGAGGCCTCCGCTATGCGCGCGGTCGTGCCAACGTCGTGTGGCACGGCAGAGCGGTCGCCGGCCTCGAAACCGGAGCGCAGCAACACAACGCCAAACGGCTCGTCGTTCTCAACGCACTCCTTGGTGAGGCGGCGGTAGCGCTCTTCAAAGACCATGAGGGGCAGTTCTTCGCCCGGAAAGAGGACGACGGATTGCAGTGGGAATAGGCGAAGGAAGTGCGTCATCAGTTGGATCTGATGCGTACGCGCAGACTCAGCAACTGCGCGACGATGGCCACAACTACGGTCATGACCGTTATGACGACGCCCACGACGGCGGCGGCCTCCAAGCTCTCGTCGCGGATGAGGTCAAGCTGGAGCAACGAGAGCGGGCGGTTGGCGCTGCCGGCAAGCAGCGCGATACGGCTGATGTCGCGCACGGCGGTCACGAACGTGACCAGCGCAACGGCCAGAACGGTCGGCGCCATAATGGGCAAGAGGATGCGGCGGTACGTGTTCAACCACGAGCCGCCGGATATGCGCGCCGCCTCCTCTATGTCGTTACCGATTTGC
>DAOUJX010000062.1:0-30914 GCA_034422075.1 Dehalococcoidia bacterium | reverse complement strand
AACGCATGCTGCGGTGGCTGGTGAACTCCAAGAACAGGATCATCAGAATCGCGGCGAACCCGCCGGTCGTGATGCCGCTCTTGAGCAGCGTTACCCACGCGCCTTCGAGCTGCGGGAGGGAGATGAGGCCGAACTGAAAGGCGGCACCAATCCAGAAGGCGACGCCCGCCACCAGCACCTTCTGCCTGTTCTGCTCCGTCATGATGACGGTGCGCGCGCCTTCGACGAACAGCGTTCCGGTCACCAAGATCAGGTAGCCGGTCATGACGGGGCCTGGTATGGAGCTGAGCAGCCCGGATACCTTCGGCAGAAACGCGACGGCGATGAACATCAGCCCAATGATGTAACCGACGCGCCGCGAGGCGATGCCGGTGACCTGCGTGAAGGAGACCGCACCGGCATGCACCATATTGGGCACCGTCCCGCCGATACCGGCCAGCAAGTTGCTTGCGCCCGCGCCTGCGAGCGTGCCTTGCACCTCGCGGAAATCGATGGCGCGCGACTCCCGCCGCGACACGCGTTGTATGGCGATGGACTCGCCATTGGCCTGAATGGAGATGATGATGCCGAGGAAGAGGAATGCCGGCAATAGCGCCCAGAAGGTCACCCCAAACTCGACACCCAGCCCAGGCCATTCGCTGGGGATCCCTACCCAGGCCGCTTGCGTAACGCGGTCGACTTCAAAGAGGCCGAATGCGGCGGCGATGCCGGAACCTAAGACGATCCCAATCATCGGCGCCCACAGCCGCAGCAGCGCCGTTCCGCGGAACGTGAGTGCGCCAACGATGACCAGCGTTCCCAGTGCAGTCAGGGGCGCAGCGACCGGCTCGTCGATGGACGCCTCATCAAGGAGTCCGAAGACGACGGACGCCAGCGTAATGGAGAGAATCATCATCACGGTGCCGCCAACGGTAGGCGTGATCAGTCGCCTCAAGATGAACAGCCACTTGGAGATGACGAGTTGGAGCCCGCCGCAAACGAGCAGCAGCGCCGTGAGGGTTGCCGGACCCCCGTCCGTCACCGCCGTTATGCAGAAGGGGATGGCGAAGGCGGCAGTGAACATTGGCAGAACGGACCCGCTGCCGATGGGCCCCAGCCGCCGCACCTGTATCAGCGTCGACAGGCCGACCACGATGAGCGAGGCGAACACCATCCACACGACGTATGGCTCGCCGCGCCCCGACTCGTTGGCAACGATGACGGGGGTGACAAGCAGCGAGGCCGAGGCGAGCAGGCTGAACTGGAACCCGTAACCAAGGGCGGTGCGCGGCGGTGGGTTTTCGTGCGCCTCGTAGCGCGGGCTATGTGCTGCCTGCGTGGCTATAGCGTTCGCCTTTCCAACTGGGTGTGCGTTGTCGGTGCGCAGTGTAGACGCTACCACCGCGACCTTGGTAGGGGCTAGCGAGGGAGGATGCTGGCGAAGGGAGGGGACTACGCTGCGATGGTTTCACGCCGTTCGCGCGTACACGTGTCGATGATGGCGTAGACGTAGCAGCGTGCGACCTTGAGCAGGTTGTCGAGGTCTGCGCCCTCACCGGCGAGGAAGCCAAGCGACGGGTCGCGCGGGCGTTCCACCTGGCCGCCGAGCCGCGCAGTCGGAATGCCCCACGAGCGGAGGACCGCGGCGTCGGTCATGCCGGACGCAGGCCGCCAGTGGTGGGGACGCTGCTCCACGTGCTCCCAGGCGCGCACGCACGACTGCACCACCCAGTTGGTTTCGTCCGTGCGTGTACCGGGCATGGAGGCGTAGGGCTCCCACGCCATGTCAAGCTCGGGCCGCCGCCGCGCGAGGTCGTCAATGAAGGCGCCGAACTCGGCGAGCACGGTGTCGGTCGAGTCATCGGGGCTGACACGGATGTCGAGGTAGAGGGTGCAGACGGACGGCGAGAAGTCGGGCTTGAACGGCCACCCGCCCTCGATGGCGCCGATGTGCCCCGGTGTTGTCACCTGGCCCGACGAGTGGCGGTCTGCGTAGCCCTCGAACCAGCCAATCAGCTCGGGGATGACCGCCGCCGCGTCCTCGATGGGGCGCTTGAAGACGCCGCGCCGGGCTGCATAGCCGACGACGCCACGGAACGAGAGCTTGACCCATATGACGCCGGGCTCTTCCCACAGCACCTGGTAGCCCGGCTTAGTGCTGATGCAGAAGTCTGCTCGGAGGCCCTGGCTCAGCATGTACTCGACGCCTGCGCCCATACCCTCGTACCAGGGTCCGACGTAGGGACGGCCTGCGCCGAGCAACTCCACCTTGTGGATGCCGCCGCTGACCAGGCCGAGCGTGACGTTGCCCTTCAGCGGGACACCCGCCTGCGCGATTGCTTCGACCGCGTGCATTGCGATGGCGCAGCCCCCCTTGGGGTTGCCGGAGCCGGCCCCTCCGATGAGGTCGCCGTCGCGCACCGCCGTCGAGTGGAACGAGGGATGGTCGAGTGAGCCAACGACGAGGGGATCGTCGGGCGCGCCGCTGATGTAGTGGTCGAAGTGGCCGTAGAGCAGCAGGTCTGCACCGCCGCCCCCACCCTCGAGCCTGCCGATGGCATTGCCCCGGCGAGCCGTCATCTCCTCGTACTGCGCGATGAGGCCGGCCTCGCGCATCCGCCGTACGCTGTACTGCGCCGCCTCGCCCTCTTGGCCGGTCGGGCTGGGGATGTTGACGAGCTCGGTAATGAGCTGGGCGAGGCGTTCCCTGTCGAGCTTCGCCCATGCGGCATCGAGCCATGCCTGCTGCTCGCCGTTGAGGGGCGCCGGGGCTGCATTGCCGCTAGTGGACTCGTTCATCGCGGGCTCCGTCGTAAGCGTTGGTGGGATTGTATAGGACGGACTACCCTGCGCCAGCCGCCCTCACCACCAGTGCACTTCGTCGAAGCGCTCGCGGGCGTCTGCGGGAGCGTTCCAGGGGCGAGAGGGAAGGTACTTCCAGCCGCCGTCGGCGAACATGACGACGATGTTGGCCTCGTCCACACGCTCGGCGACGCGCAGTGCCGCGGCCAGCGCCGCGCCCGATGACACGCCCGCAAACAGCCCCTCCTCCTCCACGATGCGCCGCGCGCAGGCGATGGCGTCGGTGCTGTCAACGATGAAGCGGCCGTCGAGCATCGACAGGTCGAGCAGGGGTGGAACGTAGCCGTCCTCGAGGCTGCGCAGCCCTTGGAGGCGCTCGCCGAGGCGGGGCTCGACGCCGATGATGCGAACGCTCCGGCTGGACTCGCGCAGGCGCCGGCCGACGCCCATCAGCGTCCCGCCCGTGCCGATGCCGGCGACGAAGATGTCGATGCGCTCGAGTTGGTGCAGCAGCTCTGCGCCCGTCCCCTCGTAGTGCGCGCCGACGTTCGCGGCGTTGGTGAATTGGGAGATGGCGATGCCATTCTCGCGCGCCGCGAGGTCAGCGGCGATTTCGATCGCGCGGCGCATGCCGCCCTCTGACGGGCAATCAACGACATCGGCACCATGGAGCCGCAGCAGGTCCTTGATCGTGGGAACGACGCCCTCCGGGACGACTGCCTTGAGCGGGTAGCCGCGCTGCTTGGCGACCATTGCCAGGGCAATGGCGGTGTTGCCGGTGCTTGCTTCGACGATGCAGCGGCCTGGCGCAAGCCTCCCGTCGCGCTCTGCCGCGTCCACCATCGCAAGCGCGATGCGGTCCTTCACCGAGCCGCTGGGGTTCTGCCCCTCCAATTGGGCGAAGAGGCGGACGCCCGGCTTGGGCGCGAGGCGTCTAAGCTCGACGAGGGGGGTGCTGCCTATGAGCGAGAGGAGGCCTGATGCGTGCTGCATGGCCTCATGGTACGCCACGCACAGCGCCGAGGCTGCCTTCCTAGGATGCGGGTGCCGTGATGCCGCGGGCGCGCTCGTAGTAGGCGATGAACTCGTCGACGCTCGTCTTGGCGATCACCTCGCCGATGAGATCGAGCGGCAGATCGTCGAGGCGCTTGAAGCGCACGCACGACTTGCCCATGTCCAGCCGCTTGCCTGTGGCGAGATAGCGCTTGGCGAACCAGTCCTCCGTGTCGGAGTCGGCGTACACGCTGTTCAGGTATATCGCCATGTGGTTCTTCTGGGAGGCGAGCGCGGCGTAGCTGAGGGGCTGCTTGTTGTACGTCTTTGGGTAGCGCGCCAGCGGTATAGAGTAGCCAATCATGCCGAATTGGATCGACTCGTCGTAGCCCGGCGGCAGGTTGGCCAAGACGACGTCGCGGACGGCCGAAATCGCCGCGCGCCGGTCGTCGGGGAGATCGGCGAGGTATTCCTCTACGGTTGCCGCGTTGCTCTTTACCATTGCTGCCTCCCTCATGTCACCGGTGGCGTTGGGCACCTGCACCCATCACATGGACAGGCCCTTCTCCATTGCAAGGAGCGCGTCCTTGCGGTGCAGGCCGAATGCGTACCCGCCCAGGCGGCCGCCGCTCTGCAGGACGCGGTGGCACGGCACGACGAGCGACACGGGGTTGACGGCGCAGGCCGTCCCGACCGCGCGGCTGCCCTTGGGCATTCCGAGCGCCTCCGCTACGTCGCGGTAGGAGCGCGTCTCGCCGTAGGGTATGTTGCGCAGTTCGTTCCACACGCGCTGCTGGAAGTCGGTCCCCGCAACGTCCAGTGGCACGTCAATGCTCGCCCGCTCGCCGGCGAGGTACGCTTGGAACGGGGGCACCCAGCCGTTGACTTCGTCGGAGCGGACGAGCGTTGCGTTGGGGAACTCCTCGCGCAGATCTCCCTCCAGCTTGGCATCGTCGTCGCCGAGGCGTACGGCGCAGACCCCCTGGCGGGTGCCCGCGATGAGCAGCCGGCCGAGGCGGGAGTCGACGATGGTGTAGGTGATCGTATTCTTGGTCTTGTTGACCGCCGACGGCTTCACTCGTCCCTCCTTGCGGCGTGCAATATAGACGCGCTCGGCCCTCACCGCTAGTCCGCGTTGGCATGGGGCACCTTGCGGCTGCGGTATACTGGCGCGTGTCGAAAATGGCACAGACTAAGCCAATGCCATTGGCGCTAGGGCCGAGCCGGCCGCCCCCGCGACGCCGTGCGTGAGGGTAGGCGCCTCGGCGACAGGGTGGTCAGGCGGCCTCGAGCGGCGGAGGTTGCGCCGATACACCTCCGCACGCAACGCCGCTACCGCATCAACATTCCCGCGGCAACGTCTGCGCTGCTATCGCTCGCCCTTGGATTTGCCGTCCTCATAGCAATCGGCACCGGGCTGCTCGCACTGCCGCTCTCGTCGAGTGGCGAAGGCGGCGCGCCGCTCCTTGTTGCGCTGTTTACCGCGACCTCCGCCGCGTGCGTCACCGGCCTTGTGGTGTAGAGAGCGCGACCTACTGGACGGGATTTGGCCAGGTCGTCATTCTGCTGCTGATGTACGCCGGCGGCCTCGGCATCATGACGGCCGGGGCGGTCATCCTCGTCGCGCTTGGCAGGCGGATCACCCTGAGCGACCGGCTAGTGCTCCGCGAGTCGATGGGCGCCTCGAGCCTGGGCAGCGTAACGCGTATCGGGCGGCAGGTCGTCATCTTCGCGACGGCGGTGCAGGCCGTTGGATTCGTCATCCTAGCGCTGCGGCTGCTCTTCGATTTCTCGGCGGGCTCAGCGGCATGGCACGGGCTCTTCCTCGCCGTCTCCGGGTTCAACAATGCGGGGTTCAGCATCCTGCCCGAATCGTCCAGTCTGGCGGGCTACCGGACGGACGTGCTCATCGTCGGAGCCGTCGGCGTCCTCATCGTCCTCGGCTCCATCAGCCTGCCGGTGCTGATGGACCTGATGCGCCGCCGTGCGCCGTCGCGCTGGGCGCTGGACACGCGGTTGGTGGTGCTGGGAGTGCTGGGCCTGTGGCTGGTAGGGAGCGTCGTTACGCTGGCGTTGGAGTTCGCGAACCCCTCGACACTCGGCGACTTGCCGCTCGGACACCGCATCACCAGCGGCCTGTTCCAGGGAGTAACCTCCCGCACGGCTGGATTCAGCACGATCGACTTCGCCGAAGTGCGCGAAGGCACCGCCTTCATCTTCATACTCCTGATGTTCATCGGCGGTGCGTCGGGTTCGACCGCGGGCGGCGTCAAGATAAACACGTTGATGGTGCTGCTCGTTGCCGCTGCATCGTCGCTGCGGGGCCGCGAGCACGCGGAGGTCTTTCGCACGGAGCTGCCTCTCGCGCAGGTAACCCGCGCGATGGCAATCGTGGGCATCGGCGTGGCCACCCTGTTCGCGCTGGTCGTCGGGTTGGCCATCACGGAGTCGGCAAAGGTAGATGCCGGCGTCTTCGGATTTGCCGACCTCCTGTTTGAGGCGACGTCGGCCTTCGGGACGGTGGGGCTATCGCGCGGCATCACCTCCATCGTCAGCGAGCCGGGGCAGTTGCTGCTGACGGTCGGCATGTACGTTGGCAGGATCGGACCGCTCACGATTGCGCTGGGATTGGCCCTTAGGGAACGGCGTGCGGTATACCGCTACGCACAAGAACGTGTCAGAATTGGATAGTGACGGGAGGCACGAATGGCGCACCAGGTTGCGGTCATCGGCATGGGGCGGTTCGGAATATCGATAGCGCGCGAGCTCTACCGCATCGGCCACGACGTACTGGTGATAGACCGCGACATCGTCCTGACGCAGCAGATGATGGGGCAAGTCACCTATGCGGTCGCCGGCGACGCAACGATGGCTGAGTTCCTCGAAGAGGTGGGCATCCAGCACTTCGACACCGCCGTGGTGGCGATTGGCACGGATATTCAATCGAGCGTGCTTGCGACCGTTCTGCTCAAGCAGCAGTTTCAGGTGCCGGAGGTGGTCGCGCGGGCGACGACGGAGTTGCACGGACGCACGCTCACCGGCGTGGGGGCCGACCGCGTCGTGTACCCGGAGCAGGAGACGGGCGTCCGAACGGCCCACAGCCTGTTTCGCGTGGCGACGCTGGAATACATGGAGTTGACGAGCGACTACGGCTTCAGCAAGGTCAACGCCACGGCGCAGATGGTGGGACGCACGCTTGAGGAGTGCGGGTTCGCGACGGCACGCGACCGATACGGCGCGGCCGTCGTCGCGATACGGCGCGGGCACGAGCCCATCCTCTCGCCGTCGAAGGACGAGGTGGTCAAGACGGGCGATGTCCTTGTGGTGGCGGGGACGGAGACGGCGGTGGAGCGCGTGAAGCCGCAGGGCGTAAGGTCGTGACGTAGCAGGTGGCTACCAATCCAACAACCATTCTCGTTCCGGTCAGCGGCAACACGGCGGATGAGTCGGCGGTTGGCCTGGCGTGCGAGCTGGCCAGGCACCAGAGGCGTGCCACCGTCCTGGTGCTCTACGTCCTCAACGTTCCACGAGAGATGCCGCTCGACGCTGAATCGCCCGAATTGGGCAGAGTGGAGGCGGTCCTGCGGCGCATGGAGGCGATAGCCAAGCGTAACCGCTGCCGTGCCGAAGGGGCCATGCTGCAGGCCCGCGACTGGGGCCCTGCCATCGTCGAAGAGGCGAAGGACCGTGACGCGGCCGTCATCGTGATCGGCACGCCGCATGAGGAGCGCTTCGGGGTCCCGTCGCTCGGCGAGACCATTGCCTATATCCTGAAGCACAGCACGAGCCGCGTGATCGTCGACCGCGAGCCCGTGCGGAGGTACTACGAGGGCAATGGCGCGTAAGGTGGTGGTCCTGGGCTGCGGGCGCCTCGGCGCGATGGTTACCCAATCGCTTCTCGATCAGGGCGACAGCGTGGTCGTCCTCGACCACGTGACCGAGAATTTCCGAAGGCTGCGCTCGCACGAGAACCTTCAGATGCTCGTGCTCGACGGCGCCTCTGCGGATGGACTGCGGCGTGCCGGCATCGAGGACGCCGACGTTTTCGTCGCGCTTGCGGCGCAGGACACGACCAACGCGCTCGCCGCGCAGATCGCCCGGATCACCTTCAATGTGCCGAATGTCGTCTGCCGGTTGAATGACCCGATCCGCCGCGACATGTACCGTGGGCTGGGGCTGAAACCCGTCAGCCCAACGCAGATTGCCGCCGATATGGTGCTCGAGGCAGGCCGCTAGCCATGTACGCAATCGTCGTCGGTGCAGGCAGCATAGGCTTCCACCTCGCGCGCGAGCTGCTCGCTTCGGGCAATGAAGCAGTGGTCATCGAGCGCGATCCCATGCGCGCCGACGCGTGCAGCGATTCGCTTGGCAGCATCGTCATCACCTCAGACGGTACGGAGCCGACCGTGCTGCGGGAGGCGGGAGCTAGCCGCTGCGACCTGCTCGTGGCGACGACGGGCAACGACGGCGTGAACCTGGTCGCTTGCCAGGTCGTCAAGCACGTCTTCAACGTGCCCCGCACCATGTCCGTGGTGTGGGACCCGGAGAATGCACCGCTGTTCAAGCACCTGGGCGTCGACGTGACCATCAGCGCGACGGAGCTGTTGCTCGCGCACATCGAGGATGAGCTGCCGACCGATTCGCTCGTTCACGTCTTCTCGCTGCGCGGCGGCAGCTGTGGGGTGGTCTGCGTGCACCTCTCCCCGACCTCCGACGTGATAGGGCGAACCGTGGGCGAGCTCGCCCTCCCGCCCGGGGCGTCCGTCACGGCGGTCATCCGCAAGGACGGCTCGACGCAGCAAGCGAGCCGCGACCTGCGGTTCGAGCCCGGCGACGAGGTCTTGGCCGTAACGACGCCCGAGCAGGAAGAGGCGCTGCGCCAGGTGCTGGCGAGGAGACCGTAGGGATGCGCGTCGCCTTCTTGGGCCCCGCGGGCACCTTCACGGAGGAGGCCGCGACCCGCTACGCGCCCCAGGCGGAGCTGGCGCCCTACCCGACCATCCATGCGACGGCAAGCGCGGTCGCCGCCGGTGAGGCGGACGCGGCGGTGGTTCCCATCGAGAACAGCTTGCAGGGGGCGGTCACCGATACGCTGGACATACTCATTCACGGAGAGGGTGCGCCGCAGCTGCGCGGGGAGCTGGCCCTGCCCATCGTCCACAACCTCGTTGCGCGGCCCGGCGCCGCACTGGCCGCTATCCGCACGGTGTACTCGCATCCGCAGGCACTGGCACAGTGCAGGCGCTACCTATCCAGCCCGCCGCTCGATAGGGCAAGCGCTGCCGCGTCGCTTAGCACGGCGGCCGCGGTTGCGCAGGCGATGGACGAGGAGGGCGCCGCCGCCGTCGCACCACTGCGCGCAGCGCGCCTCTACGGCGCAGAAGTGCTCGCAGCAGGCATACAGGACGACATGTCGAATACGACGCGTTTCGTCGTTCTAGGGGCCGAAGACCACCCCCAAACGGGCGACGACAAGACCTCCATCTGCATCTCGTTCGACGTGGACAAGCCGGGTCAGCTCTACGGCGTGATGGGCGAATTTGCCAATCGCGGGCTCAACCTGAGCAAGATCGAATCGAGGCCGACGCGGATGGGGCTTGGGCAGTACTACTTCCTCATCGACATCGACGGCCATCGCCTGGATGCGCCTGTTCGTGCGGCGCTGGAGCGCGTGAGGGAGATGGCGTCGCTGCTGAAGACCTTCGGGTCGTACCCGCGCTACAAGGCGTCCTAGCGCTTGCGCTTGTTCTTGCCGTCGCCGCCGCGGCGCACTCTTCCGAGAAAACCGCTCACGAACCCGGCAGTGAAGCCCGCCGCGTTGCCGGCGACGTTGCCGATCGATACGCCCTCGCGCAGCGGCTTGGCGATGTGCTCCACCGTGGCGTCGGCAACTTCGCCGAAACCCTCTAGGGGCCTCTTGGCCGCGCGAATCAGCCCCAGCAACGCCTTTGTAACGAAGAAGGCGGCGACAATGAGCACCAGCGTCAGGGCTATTCCCGCCGCCAAGTAGACGCTCAAGAGGATGTCGCGGACGGTTTCGGCAATCATGGCGATGACACAGCTAGCATATCAGTTGGCCTGCTCGCGGACGCGGTAGACGGTCACCGTCTCATTGGCAAAGAAGCGATCGAGCCGCTCGCCGACCAAGCCCTCGAACCCTTCTGCGACGTCTTCCCCGAAGTAGAGGCGCTCCGTTGCTCCTACATAAATGTAAGACACATTGTACTGATCGACTAGCGACATCGCAACCGCAGGGTCGGGCGTGCTGTAGAACCAGCGCACGTCGGAGACCCTTGCCAGCACGTTGGCAGGCACCGCACCGCCTTCACCACGCTGTTGTATCTGGTGCCACTCCCAGCCGACGACGACCGGCAACCCAGTGTAGACGGCCACTCGCGGAGTCCACCGGTACTGTGTCGTTACCGCCTCCATGACAACGGGCGAGCCGCTTATGTTGTCGCGCATGTAGTCAAGCGCCTCTGCGTCGCCGGCGAAGTCGTACGCGGACAACGGCGAATCGGCTCGGCCGTTCGGCCCCGGATCGACGTAGCCGTACAGCTGCTGGTACGCACGGCCGTCCAGGGTGAGCGCGGTCGGCCCGAAGCGGTCCGCGAGGCGCGCCTTGGTGCCAAGGATGGGGAAGACGGAGGCGGAAAGCACAGCGAGCAGGAGGAGGGCCGCCCACCCTCGCGCGGCGGCGAGCCCAAGCTGGGAGCGGTCGCGCAACGCGGAGCGGGTGACGAATGCCCCCAACGCGGCGGCGGCCATGGCCAGCGCCGCCACCATCAGCCAGTACGCAAGCAGCGCCAGCAGGCCGATGGCCACGAGGGCTGCCGCCACGCCCACGGCGGGTAGCCAGATGGCGCGATCCAGCCGCAGCCGGCCCGACGCCCACAACTGCCAGAGCCCGACGCCCCCCACGATCCCGAAGAGCACCCATGCATTCAGGTAGGTCTTGAAGACGGTGTTCATCCGGTCAATGTCGTTCTCGACCGTCACGAAGTCGACGCCTACGCCGATGGCGAACGCCATCCCCAGCATCCCGAGCATGAGGATGTGGATGGGCGCGTCCGGTGTGCGTAGCCGGCCGAGCCACCAGATGAGCAACGCCAGGGTCGCGGCGCCAAACGCGGCAAGCACTGCAACGGTTAGCCACGCTCTGAGCTCGGAGACGCTGGCGACGACGGCGACGACGACGGCCAGCGCAATCGCAAGCGCTATCGCGCGCGGCGCAGCCGAGCGTCTCCGTGCGAGGAGGCGGCCATACGCCTCCATCCCTAGCCACGAGCCTGCGGCGAGCAGGAGGAGGCCATGGATGCCCAGGTAGTGCCACAGCACCGTCCGCCACTGGCCGAACTTGAGGCCCGCGTAGGGTGCGAGGTAGTCCTGGTGGAAGGGGAGCCACAGGAAGTAGAGCAGTAGCCAGAAGGCGAGCCCCCACCCCGCTGCCTTCCAGAGCCTGTCGATCGGCCAAGCCGAACGCCCGGTCAGCACCATGGTGAGGACGGCGCCGAGCCCCAGGAGGCCGAAGGCCGGCACGTCCCATGTGTTGATCGCGGCCAGCGAGCCGACGGCGAACGCCGTTACGCCAACTGCTCCCGCGCGCCCGGTCCAGCCCCTGCCGCCGCCGCTCAGCGCGGTGTTGAGCGCTGAGCCCAGCGCGAGGACGGCGAAGGGGATGGCGATCAGGTGCGCGTGCAGGTCGGCGAATAGGAACGTCCAATACGGGAACTCGGTGATGCTAATCTGCCCCGGCATCAACCGGCTCGAGCGCCAGAAGTCGAACGCGCCGAAGGCTTCGCCCTGGTAGACGCGCACCGCGCCCTGCACCAGCTGCGCCGCGCCGTCGAGGTTGGCCAGCACCGCGACGAGCAGCGCCGCGGCGACCCCCGCCAGGACAGGCGTCCAAGCAGGCGTGTGCCGGTAGCGCCGCCAGCGGACTGCCTCGGCGAGGTTGTAGCCGACGGCGAATACGCTGGTGACGGTGAGCGCAAAGAGCAGCGGCACGGCAAGGTTGTAGGCAATCTCCGGCACGATGCCCGTGGCCTTGATGAGCACACCGACGATGACGAACCCGAAGTAGTAGTAGTTGATGTAGCCGCCTGCGTACCAGGGGTCATAGGGGGGGAAGGTCGAAGAACGGACGATTGCCGTGAGGTAGGAGAGGTCCATCGGCTTTTCGCCGCCGCGCCACGCATGCCAGAGATCGGGATTGGCCGCGCGGACGGCGAGGAACACGAAGAACGCGACGAGAAAGAGCACCTCTGCGGTGAGGAAATAACGCCAGCGCCGCCGCACCAGGCGAGCGAGCAATCGCCACTGCCGCCGCACGACGAGCGCGGAGGCGCCGGCGACGAGGAGGATGGCTATTCCCACGCTTTGCTGGCTGAAGCTCCATACCCCGACCGATGCGCCCAGCCATACGAGCCACGCCACGAGCAGCAGCCCCAAGGGCCGCGCGAGCACGAGGCCGTTGTCCGGGAGGCGCCGCAGCAAGCGCGAGGCCAATGGCAGCGTGACGAGGAAGATCAGTTCGATCGCCGCCAGCCATACCAACCATGGCGCGGCTCGATTGAGCCCGGACGTGTCGAAGATGGTGCTCCACGTGCCGCCCGCTTGCTGCTCGGCCGCGGCCTCGGCGCTCAGGAGCGCAGGCTCGGGCGGGGTTGCACGGGCTTCACGCACGCGCTCGCGTATCTCTTCGGCGCCCAGCCGCCCCTCGTTCGCCCACACGAGCACCAGGGGCCGGTCGTAGTTCGTGACGTTCTCGTCCGCGTAGCCCAGGTTGAGCGCCAGGCCGCTCTGTTCGGTGCCCGGGAGCGAGTCCGGCGCGGCGACGCCCGCGCGCGTGAAAGGGTCATGGGCGAATGAGACGTTCGCGAGGGTAGGGTAGCGCTCGAACGCGCGCTCCAGTCTGTACCCCAGCTTGCCGTCGAAGAGGAGGCGGTAGAGAGCGCTGGAGGATGGGTAGCGCTCCGGCAACCGCGTGATGCTCCCGAACACGCGGTTGCTGTAGGACATGACGTAGTCGGCGTTCGCCAGCTGGCCTGCCACCTCCGCCACTTTGAGCACGCTATCGCCCTCGTACATGCGCAGCTGGTCGACCCAATAGCGGCCAAGATTCGGGAAGCCCTCGTCCCAGTGGTTGTCGGTGAGGATGGTCGAGCCCGCGGGGACGTTCTCGTTGACCCACTCGGAGGCGGCGATGGCGGGGTGGGGCTCGCCGTAGGTACGCACGAATGCGATCCCGAAGAATGCGGTAGCGCCGACAACAAACGCCGCGAGCGCTACGGCAGCGGTTGACAGCGCGGGCGAGTGCTTGGCAAGCCACTGCGGCGCTAGGTGCAGCCACCGCGCGCCCAACAGCACCATGACGGGTAGGACCGGGGCCATGTAGCGCAGGAATTTCGTCTCAAGGAGCATGAGCGCGAGCACGAACGGCACCACCCATGCGACCATCAGCACCTCGCCGATGGCCGGAGCGCCCCAGCGTGATGCGCCAATGACGCGCGCGGCGCTCAGGACGAGCCCCGTCCACGCGACGATGCCCAGCGGTAGGCCGAGCCCCCAGACGGCAGACTGCCGCAGCTCGTACACCCCCAGGCCCTCACCGACGTATTGGAGGGTGTAGGGCACGGTGCCGGCGGTTCGCCCGATGCCCGCCTCGCGCACCTGGTCCTCAACGAATTTGGCGACGTCCAAGAGCGCGTAGGGCTGCAGCAGTGCGAAGACGACGAACGCCGCCGCCCCCGCACCGAGCGCGCGGAGGATGATTGGCCGCACGCGCTGCAGTAGTACGCCGTCCGGCGATTCGCGATAGGCCCGCAGCGCCAGCACGCCGTAGGTGACGGCGAGCGGTATCAGCAATGGCAGGGAGGTCGAGCGGAAGGCGAATGAGAGGCCGATGATGAGGCCCAAGTAGAGGTGATCGCGCCGCCGCTTGCGCTCAAGGACGTTCAGCATGGCCCAGAAGGAGGCCAGCGCGAGCAGGACGACAAAGGGCTCGGGGCGGTAGATGTGGGCGAGCTGGATCCCGAATGCGGCAAACGCGCCCAGCACCGCCGCCAGCAGGCCGACGCCTCGCCCGAACACGCGTGCGCCGAGGGCGTAGAGCATCAGGACGGCTGCCGTATCGATGAGCGCGGCGATGGTGCGACCGGCGATCGCCAGGTCGTCTATCCGGACCTGCTCCATGAAGGGCTCGAGCAAGAAGCGCACGCCGACGAGCAGGTAGATGATGATGGAACCGAGCGGGAACCAGTGCGGGTTCAGCGGGCTGCGGTCGGCGTCGAAGAGGGTGGCTGGGCTGGGGAATCCTGGTTCATCGAGAGGAAAGTCGCGGTTGGCATAGCCCTGCCACCCTGGCTCGTCGATGAGCGTGCGGTGCATCTGCTCTGCGCGGAGGAAGATGGAGCGCTCGTCTGGGTGGTAGAACGAGCCGCCGTCCCAATCGAGGCCGTAGAGGCGTAGCGCCGACGCGGCGAGCAGTATGGCGAAGGGCACGAGCACCCACCAAACCCATCGGAGGGCCCGGTTCTGGTCGGGGGCGCTACTCTTCGACGAAGCGTGGTATGTAAGGTACGGCGTCGACAAGGCTATCGGTGATTTGCACGCGCTCGTCGGCCTCGCGCCACAGGTCGTCACGCGGGCGAATGCCGTGATAGAGGCGGATCAGGACGCCCTCCGCCTTGGCGGCGCGCAGCGCAGGGACGAAGTCGGCGTCTCCGGTCAAGACGACAGCCTCCTGAATGGCATGCTTGGTGGCCAGCTGGATGAGGTCCATTCCGAGCAGCATGTCGATGCCCTTCTGTTCGAAAATGGGGCGCCCGTCGATGGAAGTGCCTCTGTATGCCAACCGTCCCAGCCGTACGGTGTAGCGCGGCAGCGACTCGAGCGTCTCGAAGAAGTTGTACTGCGATTCGTACTGGCGCTGCTGCTCTTCGGTGGGCGAGTCGGACTGGTAGAGCGGGCAGTTGTAGTAGTAGGTGCGGAGCAGGTCCGACTCCTTAGCCAGTGCCTTGGACAGCGCTCCGAAGTCGATGCGCGCACCGTTGAACTCGTCCTGCAGCACGCGGTAGAGGTAGGCCCCGTCGATGAAGATTGCGATGCGGTTGGCCATCGCTCACCGCCTATAGGCGCGCACCCATCATCGCGGCCAGGTCGGACGTGCGGCAGGAATAGCCCCATTCGTTGTCGTACCAGCCCAGCACCTTCACCATGTTGCCTTCCATCACCATCGTCGAGAGCGCGTCGAAGATGCACGAATGGGGGTCCATCTTTATGTCGCTGGAGACGATGGGGTCTTCCGTGTAGGACAAGACGCCGTGCAGCTTGCCCTCCGCCGCCTGGCGGAACGCGTCGTTCACCTCCTCCACGCTCACGTCCGCCTCCAACTCCGCCACGAAGTCGGTGATGGAGCCGGTGGGGACGGGCACGCGGAGCGACATGCCGTGGAGTTTGCCGTTCAGCGCCGGGATGACGCTGCCGACCGCCCGAGCGGCGCCCGTCGTCGTGGGGATGATGTTCTGTGCCGCTGCCCGGGCGCGGCGCAGGTCCTTGTGGTACTGGTCGAGGATCTGCTGGTCGTTGGTGTAGGCGTGGATGGTGTTCATCAGACCGCGGCGAATGCCGAAGTCGTCGTTCAGCACCTTGATCAGCTGCGCGACGCAGTTGGTCGTGCACGAGGCGTTGGACACCACGCGCATCGAGTCGTCGTACTCGCCGTCGTTCACGCCGATGACCAGCGTCTTGTCGACGTTGGTGGCGGGTGCGGAGATGATGACCTTCTTCGCCCCGCCCTCGACGTGACCGGCCGCCTTCTCCCCGTCGGTGAACACGCCTGTGGACTCGATGACGATGTCCACGCCGAGGTCGCCCCACGGCAGTTTGGCCGGGTCGCGCTCGCTGAGCGAGCGGATGGCGTGGCCGTCTACCTGGATCGATCCGTCGCCCGCCCTCACCTCGCCGGGGTAGATGCCGTAGTTGGTGTCGTACTTGAACAGGTGGGCGTTGGTTGCGTCGTCGGCCAAGTCGTTGACCGCCACGACCTCGAGCTCGTCGGGGTGGCGCTCGAGCGTCGCCCGCAGCACCTGCCGCCCGATGCGTCCAAACCCGTTGATGCCTATTCGCGTGCTCATGCAGGCCCCCTTCTGCCGGTCATGCTACTAGCAGGATGGTGCTCGCTCAACCGCCGCCCCAAGGATGGGCAAGGCTACCGAATGCGCCCGTTCCCGCGTACCTTCCCTCCTTGCCCAGTTCCGCCTCGATGCGGAGCAGCCGGTTGTACTTCGCGACGCGCTCCGATCGCGCGGGCGCGCCGGTCTTAATCTGGCCCGCCGCCGTCGCCACCGCAAGATCGGCGATGGTGGTGTCCTCCGTTTCACCGGAGCGGTGGCTGATGACCGTCGTCCAACCCGCGTCGTGCGCCATGCGGATGGCATCGAGCGTTTCGGTCAGCGTGCCTATCTGGTTGGGCTTCACCAGCACGGAGTTGGCGGCCTTTAGGTCGATGCCCTTGGCGATGCGCGACGTGTTCGTCGTGAGCAGGTCGTCCCCGACGAGCTGAACGCGGTTGCCGATGCGCTCTTGCAAGAGCCCCCACCCCTCCCAGTCGGCCTCGTCTAGGCCGTCCTCGATGCTGATGATGGGATAGCTGTGCGTGAACCGCTCGTACAGATCGACCAGCTCCTTGCTCGAGAGCGTCGCGCCCTCGCGATCGAGGACGTACGCCCCGTCGCGGTACAGCTCCGACGCCGCCACGTCGAGCGCGATGGCGATCTGCGCGCCGGGCCGGTATCCCGCTGACTCGATAGCCTCCAGCAATATCTCGACCGCCGCCTCGTTGGTAGGGAGCGATGGCGCGACACCGCCCTCATCGCCGACGTTGGTGGACATGCCCCTTGAGTGGACGATGCCGCGCAATGCCTGGTACACCTCTGCGCCGGCGCGCAGCGCGTCCGCGAAGCGGTCAAAGCCGTGGGGCGCAAGCATGAACTCCTGGAAGTCGGTGGAGTCTACCGCATGCTTCCCCCCGTTCAGCACGTTCAGCAACGGTACGGGAAGTGTCGGGGCGTTGCCCGCGCCAAGCCAGCGGTGGAGCGGGACGCCCCTGCTCGCAGCGGCGGCGTGCGCTGCCGCGAGCGATACGGCGAGGATGGCGTTCGCGCCGAGGCTGGCCTTGTTCTCCGTGCCGTCCAACTCGCGCATGGCCGAATCGACGGCCGCCTGGGCGGACGGGTCGAGCCCGACGAGTACGGGCGCGATGCGCTCTTCGATATGCGCGATGGCCTTGAGCACACCCTTGCCGCCGTAGCGTGCAGGGTCGCCGTCGCGCAGTTCCACGGCCTCGTGCGTGCCGGTGCTCGCGCCCGACGGCGCAGCGGCGCGTCCGGCTGCGCCGTCGTCAAGCATGACGACGGCCTCAACGGTGGGGTTGCCCCGCGAGTCGAGTATTTCGCGTGCGGTGACCTGCGTGATGCGAGCCATGTGCCTCCGTTAGCCCTGCGTCGCCGCCGCGATAGCCCTGGCTTGCGCCGCGGCGATTGCCTCTTCAACGGCTTCGGTGGGAGATTGAGCGTAGAGGATGTGGTGGGCCAGTTCGTCGCGCCGCGGCAGATCCCAGGTCGCGAGACCGATGACGGGTATGCCGTCAGCCAGCGCGTGCCCGATTTCCGATAGCGTCCCGTATGCGCCGTCGACGGCGATCACCGCGCGTCCCGTCTTGACGACGATGGCGTTTCGCGCGTGACCCATGCCCGTCACGATGGGGTAGTCAATGTACTCGTTGGCGGTGGACGAATCGTTGCCGGGAAGGATGCCGATGGTCCTGCCGCCGGCTGACTTCGCTCCGCGCGCGGCCGCCTCCATCACGCCCCCGAGACCCCCGCACGCGACGACGCAGCCGCGCTTGGCTAGCTCCCTGCCAACGGCCTCAGCCAGCGCCGCACCCCGTTCGCTCGGAGCGTGTGCGCCGATCACGCTGATGATGAGCGCTCGGCGCTCGGTGGGCTGAGGCGTTTCGTTCGCTGACATGCTGGGCCGATTCTATCAGCCTGCCGTGGCGAAGAAGGGGCGAAGCACGCTTACTCCGGCCTCTATCGCATCCAGAAACGGCACAGGGAAGACGCCGACGGCGACGGTGCCCGCAAAGAGGATGAGCAGCGTCCCCCGCCCGAGGTTGGAGATGAGCAGCGCGCCGCCCTCCGGCTTCCCGATGTACATGCGCCGGACTATCTGCAGGTAGTAGTAGAGCGAGACCAGGCTTGCGAGCGTCGCGACGATGACGAGCCAGAGCATCTCAGCGTCCGCCGCCGCGGTGAAGAGGTAGAACTTCGTGACGAATCCGGCAAAGATGGGCAGGCCCGCGAGGGAGAAGGCCGACGCGGTCATCGCCATCCCCAGCAGCGGCGCCCGGGACGCGAGCCCGTTGTAGCCGTCCATGTCCTCCCTTCCGGTGTGCATCTCCACCAGCATCACGACCATGAAGGCGGCGAGGTTGGTGAATGCGTAGCCGGCGACGTGGAGCACGACGGCGTTGGCGGCTGCCGTGTTGCCCGCTTCAGCGGGCACATCCACGATCGCGGCAAGGCCGACCATGACGAACCCGACCTGAGCGATGCTGCTGTAGGCCAGCAGGCGCTTGACGTTGGTCTGCACCAGCGCGACCAGCGTGCCGACGACCATCGTCACGGCCGCCAGGATGGCAAGCGCCAGCTGCCACGAGTTGAAGGTGAACACCAGCCCTTCCGCGAAGAAGCGCAGCGCCAGCGCGACCATTGCCGCCTTGGACAGGACGGACAGGTGCGCCGTGATGGGCGTCGGCGCGCCCTCGTAGACGTCGGGTGTCCACAGGTGGAACGGGACCACGGCCAGCTTGAAGGCAATGCCTCCAAGCAGCATCACGACGCCCACCACGACAGTCGGGCTGAGGAGCGTGGGCAGCGTCTCGCTCATTTCGCGGAACACGGTGGTCCCGGTCGCGCCGTAGATGATGCCGATACCGTAGAGCAGCACAGCAGACGAGATCGCGCCGAGCAGGATGTACTTGGTGCTTGCCTCCGGCGAACGTGCATCACGGCGCGCTAGCGCCACCAACGCGTAGAGGCTGAAGGAGAGCAGCTCCAGCGCGATGTAGGCCGTCAGCAGCTCGCCCGCCGCTGCCATCATCACGGCACCCAGCACGGAGAAGACGATGAGTGCGTAGTACTCGCCCTGGTGCTCCATGCGGCTGCCGACGTAGTCGACCGACATCCCAATGACGCCGATGCCTGAGCCGATGAGGATGACCTTGAAGACGAGCGCGAACCTATCGACGAAGTAGATGCCGTTGTGGACAGCCTCGTTGGCGCTCCGCAGGTCGAAGATGCCCCAGAGCAGGGCTGCGAGCAGGCCGGCCGCTGCGACGCCGGCGAGCGCGATGTTGCGGCGGGCGTGATCCCTCGGCAGCACCATATCGACCGCGAGCACGAGCAGGCCGACCCCTGCCAGGACGAACTCGGGGATGAGCAGCGTGAAGTCGATGTTCATCCGCTACGCTCCTCCGAAAGGCGCGACCAGCGCGGCGACGGCGTTGTCGAGCACGCGCAAGAACGGCAGGGGGTAGATGCCCACCAGCAGGATCGGGACGACGAGCATCGCCGCCGCCAGCGATTCCTTGCGCGACAGGTCGGGCAGTTGGTTCCACTCACGCGAGCGCTCTCCGAAGAAGACGCGCGCGATGAGCCGCAGGATGTAGACGGCGGTGATGGCCGCGCCGATAACGCCGAGGACGCCAAGGATGGGCTGCGTGCGGAATGCGCCGATGAACACCAGCAACTCAGAGACGAACCCGCTCAGCCCCGGCAGGCCCAGCGACGTCAGCCCGGCGATGACGAAGAAGGCCGTCGCTAGCCCCATGCGGGAGGCGAGGCCGTTGAGCACCATGGTATCGCGCGTGTGCGCTCGCTCGTAGATCGCGCCGACGACAAGGAAGAAGAGTGCCGTCATGACGCCGTGCGAGAACATCTGGAGCGACGCGCCGCTCAGCCCCAGCGTCTCCAGCGTGGCAATGCCCATGAGGACGTACCCCATGTGGCTCACGCTCGAGTAGCCGACCACGTACTTCAGGTCGGTCTGTGCCATGGCCGAGATAGCGCCGTAGATGACGTTGGCGGTTGCCAGGATGAAGAGCACCAGCGCCCAGTCCTCCGCGCCGGACGGCATGAGCGTCAGCCCTACGCGAATGATGCCGAACGCCCCGAGCTTCATCAGGACGCCGGCGTGCAGCATGCTGACCGACGTCGGAGCCGCGACGTGGCCGTCGGGCGACCAGGTATGGAATGGCCACAGGCCCGCCAGCACGCCGAAGCCGACCATCACGAGCGGGAAGAAGATGCGCTGGAACGTGCCCGATAGCGCGCCGTCGGTCACCGCGTCCTTCAGCGCTGCGATGTCGAAGGTGTCGATGCCTGCGGTGACGTAGATCTCAATGATGGCGATCCACACCAAGACCGAGCCGGCCACCAGCATCAGCGTCAGCTTCATCGCCCCGTATTCCTTCGTCCGCGAGAAGGTGGGGAAGGTGGAGCTGGAGCCCCATACGCCGATGAGCAAGTACATCGGCACGACGGCCAGCTCGTAGAAGAAGAAGAGGAAGAACAGGTCGGTCGATACGAACGTGCCGTAGACCCCGGTGATGAGAAGGTAGAGCAGGATGTAGTAGGGCTTCGGCTCCCTATCGACGGTCAGGGCGATGATGGCGGCGGTCGCCGAGACGATGCCCGTCAGCAGCACCATCAGCGCGCCGATGCCGTCGACGCCCAATCGCAGGTCGATGCCAAGCTGGGGCAACCACGAGTAGGTGCGCTGCAGCTGGTAGAGGGCCTCGGCGTTGGGGTCGAAAGACCAGAAGACGTAGACCGAGCCCACCAGCAGTAACAGCCCTGTCGTAACGCCGACGTAGCGGACGATCTCCCTATGACGCCCCGGGATGAGCAGCAGTACCACCACCGCAATCATGGGGAGGTAGATGAGCGATTCGAGCACGTGCCGGTCGGCGTAGTCCATGGCTACGCCACCCGTATCCAGAGGAAGATGCCGATGGCCAGCACTCCCACCACCATCGCTGCGCCGTAGTCGGCGAAGAGGCCGGTCACGTGGCGGCGCAGCCCGCGTCCGGCCTTGGCTGTGGCCCCTGCCGGCCCGTCGACGCCCCTGTCATTGACCACTCGCCGGTCAAAGAGTGCAGTCGCTTGCCCGACGCGCAGGACGATGCGGTCGATGCCCCACTGGTAGAGGTCGTCCAGGTAGAGGCGGCGCTCCAGTATTCGGTGCAACGGCGAGAGCCTCTCGCGCAGAGCCTCGACCACGTCTGCACGGGCGTCGTAGAGCCACCAGCCTGCGGCAAAGCCGCCAACGGCGAGGACGATGCTGGCGGTGGTCAGGACAGCGTTCAGGTCGAAGTCGTGCGGCCCATGGACCGCCTCGTACAGGAACGTAGCGATGCCTCCGTATCCTCCGCCGAGGGGAAGCGCGACGAAGCCGGTGAGGAGCGTGAGCACGGCCAGCACGACGAGCGGCAGCGTCATCACGCGCGGTGACTCGTGCGCGCGGCGGTGCTCGTTGGGCAGCGCGCCGAAGAACGCGACGCGGACGACGCGCGCCATGTACAGCGCGCTCAGCGCGATGGCGGCGAGAAACGCGACGAGGTAGGCGGGGTGTAATCCCTGATGCACCGCTAGCAGCATCTCGTCCTTCGACCAGAAGGCCGAGAGCGGCGGGATGCCTGCAAGCGCGAGCGCCCCGATGCCGAATGCGGCGGCGGTGACGGGCATACGGCGGCGCAGCCCGCCCATCTTGCGGATGTCCGTCTCCTCGTGGAGCGCGTGCATCACGGAGCCCGCGGCCAAGAAGAGCATGGCCTTCGCGATGCCATGGGTAAGCAGGTGGAAGATGGCCGCCGTGAACCCGCCTGCCCCGAGTGCGAGCATCATGAAGCCCAGATGGCTCATCGTCGAGAATGCGAGGATGCGCTTGATGTCCGTGCTGACCAGCGCCATTGCGGCGCCTGCCAGCGCGGTAACCAGTCCGACGGCGGCCACCACCTCCATCGCAGCCCCCGACGCCTCGAAAAGCGGGAGCATGCGGGCGACCAGGAACACGCCCGCCGTCACCATCGTCGCAGCGTGGATGAGGGCGCTGACCGGCGTCGGTCCCTCCATCGCATCGGGTAGCCATACGTGCAGCGGGAACTGCGCCGACTTTCCCGCTGCGCCTAGGAACACAAGCAACGCGCTCCCGGTGATGAGCGCATTGCTCAACTCCTCGCCGGGCGCGGGATTGGCGACCTGCCGCAGCACCTCCGTGATGTCGAACGTGCCGGTATGCACGAATAGGAGGATGATGCCGATGAGCAGCCCGACATCGCCGATGCGCGTCGTGACGAAGGCCTTCTTGGCGGCCTCCGCCGCCGAGCGCCGCTCGTACCAGAACCCGATGAGGAGGTACGAGCACAAGCCGACCAGTTCCCATGCGAAGTAGAGGAGCAGCAGGTTGTCGGCGAGCACCAGCGTCAGCATCGCCGCAGCAAAGAGCGATTGGACGGCGAAGTACCACGGCAAGCGCTTGTCGCCGGCCATGTACCCCAGGGAGTAGACCTGTATTGCCGCCGCCACGAACGTCACCAGCCCCAGCATCACCACCGTCAGCGGGTCGACGAGGATGCCCCATGCGACGGTCAGGTCGCCGATCGAGAACCAATCAACCTGGAAGTGGTAGAAGCCGACACCCTCGCCGATGAAGTCGGCCAGCACTGGCCAGAAGACGACGAACCCGGCGACGATGGCGAGGATGGAGACAAAGCGGCCGCGGTCGGGCAGGGCCTCCCCGCCGAGGGCGATAAGCCCAAAGGCCGCGAAGCCCAGGACGGGGATGAGCCACGCCCACTCCACGGCCTAGCCTCGCATCCTGTCGAGCGTGTCGATGTTGACTGAGCCTCTGCTGCGAAACAGGCGCAGGATGATGGCCATCGCCAGCGCGACCTCCGCGGCTGCAATGGTGATGACGAATATCGCTATCACCAGTCCCGTTGTGGGGTCGGGCGAGCGGTAGGCTGCGAATGCGACGAGGATGACGTTGACCGCATTCAGCATCAGCTCGACCGACATGAGCACGACGACCGCATTGCGCCGGGCGAGCACGCCGTAGAGGCCGAGGCAGAACAGCGCCGCGCTCAGGAGTTGGAAGTGCAGCAGCGTCACGGCTGCTCCTCCTCTTCCGCCTGCTCGCCGGCGCCGCCGGAGCGGGCGATGACGACCGCGCCCACCAGCGCAACCAGCAGGACGACGGATGCGACCTCGAAGGGAATGGCCCAGCGCTCGAACAGCGCCGTGCCCAACTCGCGCACGCCGACCGCTGTGCGCTCATCCGCACCGAATCGACCGGAGTCTGCGACGAAGGCCGCCGCGAGCAGAGCGAAGAGTCCTACGCTCACCAGCGCAGCGAACGGCCAGCGCCGGTGCTCGCCGACGTGCTCCGCCTCGGTGCGCCGCGTCAGCATCAGCGCGAACAGGATGACGATGATGATGGCGCCTCCGTAGATGAGCACCTGCACCAGCGCCAAGAACTCTGCGAACAGCAGGACGAACAACGCCGCAACCGCCCCCAGCGCAAGGAGGAGGAACAGCGCGGCGTAGACGATGTTCTGCGCCGTAACGACGCCTACTGCCGCAAGCAACGCGGTGAAACTGACGACGTAGAAGAGGGCCAGCGTCACGCTACGAGGGCTCTTCCTGACCGCCGCCCTTGGCCGCTGCGCCGGCGGCTCGCTTGGCCAGCGCCACCTGCGCCACGTTCTTCTCGGGGTTGGTCGGCGTCCATTGGGTTTGGGCTTGGAAGCTCCGCCCTAGGTCCAGCAGGATCGGGAGGTCGGCGCGCGCGCCGGTGCGCGAGAAGCTGCCGAGCTCGTGCTCATGCGACATCTCGATGGCGTCGAACGCGCAGACGTCGACGCAGATGCCGCACAGGATGCAGCGGTTCAGGTTGATGGAGAACGACTCGATGATCTTGCGGCGGTGGCTGGCCCCCTCCGCCGCTCGCGGATTGTCATGCATCTGCGCGCTCATGCACTGCGTCGGGCACTCGCGCACACACACCATGCATCCGGTGCAGAACGGCTCGTCCGCCGTCTCGTCCCACAGCAGGGCGGGGAAGCCCATGTAGCGGTCTTGCACCGGAAGGTGGTGCTTGGGGTAGTGCGCCGTCACCGGACGTCGGAAGAGCCAGCGCAGCGTCGTCAGCAGCCCGCGTATCCCTGAAAGCACCGCTACCCTCCAACACTCGTTGTTTGTCGGTTTGCAATTGCGCGCTCGGCGTAACGCCGTGCCCGCTCCATCGCCGGTCGGCGCTGGTAGCGCGCTTGGATCGCTACCGGCACCGCCAGGACGGCCAGCGATAGAGCCGTCGACGTCGCAGCGTGCCAACCGTAGAACTGCTGCGCTGCGCTGATGATGACCGCCGCAAAGGAGAGCGGCACCAGCACCTTCCATCCGAACGACATCAACTGGTCGATGCGCAGCCGCGGGTAGGTGGCGCGCACCCAGAAGATGACCAGGATGACCAGGTAGGCCTTGCCCATGACCAACGCCGCCGCAGCTGCAGCAGGCAGGCCGTCTCCGAACGGCCAGCGCCAGCCTCCGAGGAACAGCAGCGATGCCAGCACCGCGATGAGCAGCGTGCTGATGTACTCCGCCAGAAAGAAGATGGCCCAGTGGGCCCCTGAGTACTCGACGAACGGCCCGCCGACGACCTCCGACTCTGCGAAGTAGATGTCGAACGGCGTGCGGCCCACCTCGGCCACTCCTGCAATCAGGAACACCACGAAGGCGAGCGGCAGGATGGCGACCAATGGCGCACTCCCCTGCTGCTCGACGACCTCCCCGATGTTCATCGTCCCCGTTGCGACGACAACGGCGAGCAGGGCCATGATGATGGGGATCTCGTAGGAGACGAGCTGCGCTGCCGAACGGAAGCTGCCCAGCACGGCGTACTTGCTCGCCGATGACCACCCCGCCAGCACCAGCCCGACGATGCTGAGCACCGAGAAGGCGATGAAGAAGAAGATGCCCAGGTCCAGCGCGCGGATGACGAGGCCGGGCGCAACGGGCACCGCAAGCCAGACGACGTACGCCGGCACGAAGATCAGCATCGGCGAGACCCAGAAGATGGCGCGCGCCGCCGGCCCCGGGGACACGTCTTCCTTCAGCACCAGCTTCATCGCGTCGGCGAGCGGCTGCAGGAGGCCGAACGGGCCAACGCGCGTCGGCCCGACGCGCCCCTGCAGGCGCCCGAGGAACTTGCGCTCCGTCCAGTTCAAGACCATCGTGCCGATGAGCAGCGCGTTGAAGAGCGCGAACAGGCCGATGGCCGCCAACAGGACGTCTCGCGCCTCCAGCGTCACCGGTCCACCTCGCCGAGGACGATGTCTAGCGAGCCGAGTATGGCGACGGCGTCCGAAACGTACGCATCCTTGAGCATCGGCTCCAGCCCGACGAGGTTGCAGAAGGAAGGCGGGCGCACCTTCACCCGGTAGGGCTTGTCGGAGCCGTCGCTGACGAGGAACACGCCGATGTCGCCGCGCGGATTCTCGCAGTGGACGTACGCCTCGCCTTTCGGAGGCCGAACGATGCGACGGCCCGGCGCCATCGTCTCGCCTTCTGGCATCTGCTCGAGCGCTTGCTCTACGATGCGCAGCGATTCGTAGCACTCGCGCACGCGCACCCAGTAGCGGTCCCAGCAGTCGCCGAACTCGCCGATCGGCACGTCGAAGTCCATCCGGTCGTACACCTCGTAGGGATCGTCCTTGCGAGCGTCGTAGGCGATGCCGCTGCCCCTGAGGCAGGGACCCGTGAGACCGCAGGAGATCGCCGTGCGCGCGTCGATGACACCGATGCCGCGGGTGCGCGCCAAGTAGACCTCGTTGAAGGTGAGCAGGCGGTCAGTCTCCTCGACGCCCTTGTGCAGTTCACCGACCAGTGCGCGTACCCGCGCAGCGAAGTCGTCTGGCAGGTCCTCCTTGACGCCGCCGATGCGAAAGTAGTTGTGCATCATGCGCGCGCCGGTGACGTGCTCGAACAGGTTTTCGATGCGCTCGCGTTCGCGGAAGGTGTACATGACCGGCGTCATCGCCCCCACGTCGAGTGCGTAGGTGCCGATGAAGAGCAGATGGCTTGCCACGCGGTTCAGTTCGCAGAGTAGAACGCGGATGTACTGCGCGCGCTCGGGCACCTCGATTCCCATTAGCCGCTCCGCCGCCAGCACGAACGCCAACTCGTTGTTCAGGTTGGAAACGTAGTCCAGCCGGTCGAAGAGGGTGACGACCTGTCCGTAAGACTCGTTTTCGCTGAGCTTCTCCGAACCGCGATGGAGGTAGCCGATGTGGGGGCGTACGCCGGCGACACGCTCGCCGTCGATGGACAGTACCATGCGGAAGACGCCATGCGTCGCAGGGTGCTGGGGCCCCATGTTCAGCATCATGTCGACCGTTTCGGTGCTTCGCGCGTCCATCGTCACGCTACCACTCGTCGTACTCGTGCAATGGGAATGACTTCAGGCCTGGGTGTCCCTCGAATCCCTCGAACAGCAGCAGCGGCTCGAGGTCGTCGTTCCCTTCGAACGTGACGCCGAAGAGGTCGTGCGCCTCGCGCTCGTACCACGCTGCAGCCTCCCACAGGTGCGTGAGTGATGGCGCGACGGGGTTGTCGGCGGGCACGCTCGTCTTGAGCAAGAGGCGGTGGCCGCTGCCAACCCCGAACAGGACATAGTCCAACTCGATGTGGTCGACGTAGTCGACGGCGAGGAGGCAGTGGAGCATATCGGCCTTGAGCACGGCGTCGTCGCGGCAGCGCCTCGCCAGTGCGGGCAAGCGGTCAGGCTCGACGCGCACCCACGGCATCTCGTCGCGCCCGCCCGATTCAACCGCGGCGTCGCCGGCGATGCGCTCAAGGTGCGTTGCGGTTCGCTCGCCTCGCTCGTTCAGCACCTCTTCGGCGATCTGAACCGCGGGCTCGCGGCGCGCAGGTCGCGCCTCCGCCGGTTCGCTGGGCTGCGCGGCGGCGTTCCCTGCGGGCTGCTCGGGGTTCTGCTCGGCCAACCTAGCGCTCCTTCGCGTCGCTTCGAATCTTCTGCTGCAACTTCATGATGCCGTCCATGAGCGCCTCGGGGCGCGGCGGGCATCCCGGCACGTAGACGTCGACCGGGACGATGTGGTCCACGCCCATGACCACGCTGTACGAGCGGTAGTAAGGGCCGCCGCTCGTCGCGCAGGTGCCCATCGCTATCACCCACTTGGGGTCGGGCATCTGCTCGTAGAGCAGGCGAATGGGCTCCGCCATCTTCTTCACCACCGTTCCCGCCACGATCATCACGTCCGACTGGCGAGGCGACGGCCACGTGATGACACCGAAGCGGTCGAGGTCGTGGTGGGCCATGTGCGCAGAGATCATCTCGATGGCGCAGCACGCCAGCCCGAAGGTGAGCGTCCAGAGCGAGTTGCTCCGTGCAAGCGAGGCCAGCTGGTCGACGGTGCTGGTGACGACGCCCGGCGCAGCGGAGAGCGCGTTGGGCGCAGGGCGATTGCCCTTGCCCGTGGAGATCCCGCCGCCCTCCTCCGTATCGAAGAAGCGTCCGTCCCGCTCTCGCTCCCAGCGAGCCGGCACGAAGAGGGGCACGGATTGGCCGCGCGGCTCCTCGGCCGGGGGCTCGTGCTCTACCGCCATTCCATCGCTCCCCGCCGCCAAGCGTAGGCGACGCCGAACAGCAGGATGACGATGAAGAGCATCATCGCGTAGAAGACGTAGCTCGCCGTCTCCAAGAACACCAGCGCCCACGGGAAGAGGAAGACCGCCTCCACGTCGAAGATGAGGAAGAGGATTGCGAAGACGTAGTAGCGGACGTTGAATTGCGACCAGCCGAGCGGCTCAGGGCGTATGCCCGATTCGTAGGGGATGGCCTTGGTGGAAGACGCTCGCCGCGGGGCGAGCAGCCGCGCTGCGATGAACATGCCCGCCAACGCCACGAATCCGAATACGCCCGCCAGTGCGATTGCGGTCCAGTCGGTGGCGTAGCCGGGTGCGGGCATCCATCCCTCTCGCGGCCGGTGTGGCGCACTTATCGCGGAGCGAGTCGCAAACCGCCCCAGAACGTACCACCCTCGCAGGGCAGGGTCAACGGCGCGGGCTCTCAGGCCCCGCGGGCCATGATGGTGCCGAGGTCCTTGTCGCCCCTGCCGCTTAGGTTGACGAGAATGGTGTCGGTGTTCGGCAGCGACGGCGCAAGCGTCTCGATGACGTAGGCCATGGCGTGCGATGGCTCGAGCGCGGGGATGATGCCCTCCGTCTCGCTCAACGCGCGCAGCGCGGCCACGGCCTGATCGTCGGTGACGTTGACGTACAGCGCGCGCTCGGTGTCCTTCAACCACGAGTGCTCCGGCCCGACGCCCGGGTAGTCGAGCCCTGCCGAAATGCTGTGGGTGGGGAGGACCTGGCCCTCGGGCGTCTGCAGCAAGTAGGACATCGAGCCATGAAGAACGCCCGCGCGCCCGGCCGTCAGCGTGGCGGCGTGATTGCCGCTCGCGACGCCCTCGCCGCCTGCTTCGACGCCGACAAGAGCCACGCCCGGGTCGTCGAGGAAGGCGTGGAATATCCCGATGGCGTTCGAGCCGCCGCCTACGCACGCGACGACGTAGTCGGGTAGGCGCCCCACGGTCTCGAGCATCTGCGCCCGCGCCTCTCTGCCGATGACGGTCTGCAGGTCGCGTACGATGAGCGGGTAGGGGTGCGGGCCGACCGCGCTGCCGATGAGGAAGTGCGTGTCGCTCACGTTCGTCACCCAGTCGCGGATCGCCGCGCTTACCGCCTCCTTGAGCGTGCGGGAACCGGCGTCGACAGGATGCACCGTCGCGCCAAGCAATCGCATGCGGAAGACGTTCGGCTCCTGGCGCTGCATGTCCTCCGTGCCCATGTAGACGACGCACTCGAGGCCTAGCATGGCGCACGCCGTGGCGGATGCTACGCCGTGCTGCCCCGCGCCGGTGTCTGCGACGACGCGGCGCTTGCCCATCCGCTTGGCCAGCAGCGCCTGACCGATGGCGTTGTTCATCTTGTGGGCGCCCGTGTGGCACAGGTCCTCGCGCTTCAGGTAGATCTGCGCGCCGCCCAGATGCTCGCTCAGTCGCCGCGCATGGTAGATGGGCGTTGGCCGCCCGACGTAGTTGCGCAGGAGGGAGTCCAGCTGATCCAGGAATTCGCGGTCGGCCATCGCATCGCGGTAGGCTTCCTCCAACTCTGCGAGCGCGGGCATGACCGTCTCGGGGACGAATTGGCCGCCGTACTGACCGTAGCGGCCGTGCGTGTCGGGAACGCTAGCGCTCATGCCGACCTCCCGAATATGCGAAAGAGCCCCCCTCGCCGAGGCTTGCGGTCGGCCTCGCGCACGGCTTGGACGAAGGCGCGTATCTTGTCGAGGTCTTTCTGGCCGTCCGTCTCCACGCCGCTGGACGTGTCGACGCCCCAGGGCCGCACGTCGGCGATTGCATCGGCGACGTTATCGGGTGTGAGGCCGCCCGCCAGGCTGAGGTCGAACGCCATGCTCAGGTCGGCGGCGATGCTCCAGTCGTAAGTCTGGCCGGTGCCTCCGTATGCCCCTTTCGGCCGTGCGTCGATGATGATGCGGTGGCCCGCCATCGTGTGGCGCTGCGCCATGACCATTGCGGGAACCATGACAGCCGATTTCGGCAGGTCGGGATCGATGCCGATGGCCTTGTAGACGGGCCGTGTCATCTGCGCGCAGTAGGCCATGCCCTCGCCGCCCGTCAACTGCACCCAGTCGAGGTCGAGGCGCTCTGAGAGGGTGTTGACCTCCTCTGCCGGCTGGTCGCCGAATATGCCGACAACGGCCGGAGCGTTGCTGCCTGCGTGCGTGCGCAGCGCATCTACCAACTCCTGCCCCTGATCGGCGGTGAGGGTGCGCTTGAGCCCCGGAACGAACACGAGCGCCAGCGCGTCGGCGCCAGCGTCGGCGGCAGCCAGCAACGGCTCGACGGTCGTGAATCCGCAGATCTTGGCCTGTGTCATACGCTGCTCAGCTCGATCACCTTCTCCGCCGTGTTGCCGGCGGTCACCAGCGCCTCGCCAACGAGGATAGCGTTGATGCCTGCCGCCTTCAGCGGCTTCACGTCCTCGGCAGCGTGGATGCCGCTTTCCGCGACGATGATCTTTCCTTGCGGAATGAGCGGACGCAGCCGCACGGAGAGGGAGGTGTCGACGGTGAATGTCTTCAGGTCGCGGTGGTTGATGCCGATGACCTCTGCGCCCGATTGGAGCGCGCGCTCGACCTCCTCCTCGTCGTGGCACTCGACAAGCGGTTGCAGCCACAGGCCATGGGCCGCCGCCATCAGTTCCTCGAGCAGGGGCTGCTCGAGCATGGCGACGATCAGCAGCGCCGCGTCCGCGCCCGCCGCACGAGCCTCGTACAGCTGGTAGGGGTCGTAGATGAAGTCCTTGCGCAGCGCTGGAATCCCTTGGGGTCCGACGGCGGCCTTTACGTCTCGCAGATGGTCGAGCGAGCCTTGGAAGTGCTCGACCTCCGTTAGCACTGAGATGGCCGCTGCGCCGTTGCCGGCGTAGAAGTTGGAGAGGCCGACGGGGTCGTAGTTCTCCGCCATCACGCCGCGCGACGGCGATGCCTTCTTCACCTCGGCGATCAGGCGCACGGTATCGCCCCAGAGCGCGCCGGAGAAGTTGAGCGTGGGAGCCTGCTCCCTCACCTCCGACTCCAACTCCGACAGCGGCTTCTCGCGCTTGAGGCGTTCCACTTCCACGCGCTTGCGCTCGAATATCTTGTCCAGGATGGTGCCCGTCGTTGCCATTGCGTCGGCGCCTCCTTACGCAGTATCGCCTATCCGAACGACCGAACGAGTTCGGCCAACTGGCGGACGCACGCTGCCGCAGCGCCGCTGTCCACTGCGTCGCGCGCCAGTGCGATGCCTTCGTGCAATTCGCTCACCTTGCCGGAAATAGCGAGTGCGGCGCCCGCATTCAGCAGCACGACGTCCTTCTGCGGGGAGTCCTCCCGTGCCAGCGCCGCATCGAACATCGCGACGTGGCCTT
>DAOUJX010000061.1:0-8811 GCA_034422075.1 Dehalococcoidia bacterium | reverse complement strand
CGATGAGGTCCTGGATCTCGTCCTGCGTGAAGCGCTCGGAGACGGAGAGGGTTGCGTGGACGATGGCGCCCGCGAAGTGGACGTCGAAGCGCGCCTGCGGCTGGTCCTCCTCGTAGATGGTGTAGACCTCGGAATAGGGCGTGCGCACCTCCCGCTCGAATCGCAAGTCCATAAGCTCCCCCTCTCTACGGACGCACGTGGCCGTCGCCGATGGCGACCCACTTGTATGAGGTCAGTTCGCGCAGGCCCATCGGCCCGCGCGCGTGCAGTTTGTTGGTGCTGATGGCCACCTCCGCCCCGAGGCCGAGCTGGCCGCCGTCATTGAAGCGCGTCGATGCGTTCACGAGCACGACGGCCGCATCCACCTCGTCGACGAACCGCCGCGCCGCATCGCCATCCTCCGTGACGATGGCCTCCGAGTGGCCGGAGCCGTACTCCTCGATGTGCGAGAGCGCCTCGTCGAGCGAGTCGACGACCTTGACCGAGAGGACGAGGTCGAGGAACTCCTGCCCGAAATCCCCGCTCCCGGCGGGCCTGATGCGCTCGGCGTCGATGGGGCCGAGCAGCGCGAGGGCGCGCCGATCGCAGCGCAGCTCGACGCCGTCGTCGAGCAGCCGCGCGGCGGCGGCGGGCAGCACGCTGGGCGCGGAGGCCGCGTGGACGAGCAGCGTATCGAGCGCGTTGCACTTGGCGGGCGCCTGCGTCTTCGCGTTGTAGACCACGCTCGCTGCCATCTCGGCATCGGCGCTCGCATCGGCGTACGTGTGGCACACGCCGATGCCGCCCGTGATCGCCGGCATCGTCGCCTCCCTCGCCACGTAGCGCACGAGGTCGGCGCCGCCGCGCGGGATGAGCAGGTCGATGTACTCGTCCATCTTGAGCATCTGCGCAACGACGGCGCGGTCGGGCGACTCCACCATCTGCACGGCATCGGGCGGGACGTCCGTTCCGGCCAGCGCGTCGCGAATGATGCGCCCCAGCGCGCGGTTGGTGTTGAGCGCGTCGCTCCCGCCGCGCAAGAGCACGGCGTTGCCCGACTTGATGCACAGCGCCGATATGTCGGCCGGGACCTCGGGCCGCGCCTCGAAGACCGTGCCGATGACGCCCAGCGGCACGCGGCGGCGCTCGATGCGCATCCCGTTCGGCAGCGTCCGCGCATCGAACGACTCTCCTACCGGATCGGGGAGCGCGGCGACCTGCCGCACGCCGCCGGCCATCGCGTGCAGCGTCGCGGGGGTCAGCTCGAGGCGTGCGAGGAACGCCGCATCGCGTCCGGCGGCGCGGGCCGCCTCCATGTCGGCGGCGTTGGCCTCCATCAACGCCGCGGCGTGCGCCTCGAGCGCATCCGCGACGGCGCCGAGCGCGGCGTCCTTCGCGCCGGTGGGCAGGCTGCGGAGCACGCGCGATGCCGCACGCGCCGCCTTCGCCTTGCCTGCCAGTTCGGTTGCCAGTGTCGTCATCACGCCGCCTACAGCACGACCATGTTGTTGCGGTGCATCGCCTCGTCGCCGAAGTGGTGGCCCAGCCGCCGCTCAATCTCGTCTGAGCGCACCCCCCGGATGGCCTCCAGGTCGTCGGTACCGTAGGAGGCGATGCCGCACGCGACGCGTTCGCCCGCCTCCGAGACGATAGAGACGATGTCGCCCCTGTCGAAGCGCCCGCGCACGGCGCGCACGCCAGCAGGCAGCAGGCTGCCGTGGCGCGAGCGCAGCGCCGTGACCGCTCCCGTATCGACCACGATCTCCCCGCCCGACTCCGCCAGGCCGCTGAGCAGCCAGCGCTTGCGGCTTTCCAGCGCAGTGACGGAGGTGGGGAAGTGCGTACCCACCGGCTCGCCGCGCGCCGCGCGCTCGACGATGTCCGCGGTATAGCCGGCGACCACGACGGGGATGCCGGCGGCCGTCGCGCGCTCGGCGGCCAGCAGTTTCGAGAGCATCCCGCCCCGGCCGATGCTCCCGGGCGTCGGCTGAGCGAGCGAGCGCATGCCCGCGTCGATGACCTCGACGCGGGGGATCAGCTGCGCGTCGGGGTTGTCGTACGGGTCGGCCGTGTAGAGCCCGCCAGAGTCGGTCAGCATCAGCAGCAGGTCGGCATCGACGAGGTTGGCCACGAGCGCCGAGAGCGTGTCGTTGTCGCCCAGTCGGACCTGCCCGATCTCTTCGGTCTCCACGACGTCGTTCTCGTTGACGATAGGCACGACGTGGTGTGCAAGGAGCCCCTCGAGCGTATTGCGGACGTTGAGGTAGCCGTGCCGCTCCTGCACGTCGCGGTGCGTGAGCAGCGCCTGCGCCGTCACGGCGCCCTCGGCGGCGAACATCTCCTGGTAGGTGTGCATGAGGCGGCTCTGGCCGACGGCGGCGAGCACCTGCCGTTCGACAACGTTGCTGCCGCGCTCGCGCAGCACCTCGCGTCCGGCGGCTATCGCGCCCGAGGTGACGAAGAGCGCTTGGGCGCCGAGTCGCCGCACCTGCGCAATCTGCTGCACCAGCGATCTGAGCACGCTGGCGTTCAGGCTGTCCGTGCGCCCGGTGAGCACGTTCGTGCCCGCCTTGACGACGATGCGCCTGTAGGCCAAATGCGGCAAGTTGTTGGTGCGTTCGGGGGGCATGTGCGTAGCCTGCCGGCGGTGCAAGCGGTTACTGCCAATTATAGCGCAGGGGCGCTCGGCGTACCGCGCTAGCCGCCGCCGACGGGGCGCACGACCTCCACGCGGTCGCCGTCCTCCAAGCGCACCGTCGCGAAGGCGCCGCGCTCCAGCACCTCGCCGTTGCGCGCCACGGCGGTGTAGCGCCCCTCGACGCCGAGCGACGCCAGGTACTCGGCGACGGTCAGCGCTCGCTCGAGCTGGCGCTCCTGGCCGTTGACCACCACCGTGATCATGCCGTGGCCTCCTGCCTGCGTGCCCATGCCGATTCGATGGCGTTGCGCAGGGCGCCCGCGGCCCGGGCGGGGTCGGCGGCCTCTAGCACCTCGCGGATGACGGCGACGCCCGATGCGCCCGCGGCGACGGCCTCTGCTGCGTTTGCCGCGTCGATGCCGCCGACGGCGACGATGGGCGGGCTGCCTGCGGACGCGGCGTCGGCTATCAGGCCCAAGCCCGCAGGCGCGGCATCAGGGTGCGACGGCGTCGCGTGGATGGGGCCGAGGTGGACGAAGTCGGCACCCGCCGACTCCGCCGCCGCATCGGCGCTATGGACGGAGCGTCCGATGTAGAGCGCGATGCCCGCCCTCTCCCTTGCCGATGCGATGGAGCGCGATGCCTCGGCGAGATGGACGCCGTCCGCACCGACGGCTTGGGCGATGGAGACGCTGTCGTTGATGAAGAGCATCGCCCTGCCAGCGGTGGCTTCGCGCAGGCCCCGCGCGATGGCGAACTGCTCCGCGTCGGGCAGATCCTTCTCGCGCATCTGCACGATGGAGAGCGCGCCGCCCTCAACCGCCCGCGCCACCTTCTCGAGCAGCGCGTCGATGCCGCCCGCGACGGTGCGGTCGGTCACCAGCGTGACGATGGGAAGGGGTAGCGCGCTCACGTGGATGAGATGACGCCCTCTAACGGGCTGCTCGCCTGGGCGTAGGCCTGCTTGCCGATGCGCCCGGCAAGGTAGGCCATGCGCCCGGCTTCGACGCCGCGCTTGAACGCCTCGGCCATGAGCGCCGGGGCCTGCGCACGGGCGATGGCGGTGTTGACGAGCACCGCGTCCGCGCCCATCTCCATCGCCTGCGCCGCGTCCGACGGCACGGCCAGGCCGGCATCGACGATGACGGGCACGCGCGCCTGCTCGATGATGATGCTGATCTCCTCGGCGGTGTGGATGCCCTGGCCGGAGCCGATGGCGGAGCCGAGCGGCATGACGGTAGCGCACCCCATCTCCTGGAGCTTGGCCGCAAGGACGGGATCGGCATGGATGTAGGGCAGCACGGTGAAGCCGTCGTCCAGCAGCGCCCGCGCCGCCTCCAGCGTGCCCACCGGGTCGGGCAGCAGGTACTTGGGGTCGGGGATGACCTCGAGCTTGATGAGGTTGGGCAGGCCGAGCGAGCGCGCCAGCCGCGCGGTCAGCAGCGCATCCTCCACGGTCTGGCAGCCGGCCGTATTCGGCAAGATGGTATAGCGTGCCGGGTCGATGTGGTCGAGGATGGAGGGCGACGTAGGGTCGTCGAGGTTGAGGCGGCGGATGGCGACGGTGACCAGTTCCGCGCCCGATGCATCGAGCGATGCGACCATCTGCTCGATCGAGCGGTGCCGCCCCGTGCCGACGATGAGGCGCGAGGTGAAGGTGTGCTCGCCGATGCGCAGCGGCGTCTCTTGCACGGCAGCTCCTCCTCCCGACCTTCGGCCCCACAAGCGCAGCGCCGCTTGTTCGGGGCAAGCGGCGCGTAGGTGCTCGTAGCGCATCCCTACGCCGGCATTACCCGGTTCAGGTTCGCCGGTCGCCCCGTACGCGGGGCCTCTCAGCCAGGCATGTCCCAGCTCCCGGTGTCGCGTTCAGCGTAGCACTGCGCGGGAGCGCACACAAGCCGGCGGAGCGCGTGCTCAGCCATCGACCGATGGTGACTTCTTGCGTCGGCCGTTTGCAACGTATATGCACGGTAGAATGAAAGGTAGCCCTCCGCTCGATGAAAAATATGGCGACCGTGCCTCACCCGCAGGGGAGGAGCACGTCACCCCTGCTCGCAGAGGGCTTCTAGGTCTGCGAGCAGCGCCAGCGCGGCGGCCTGCGCGGCGTCGGCGTCGAAGCGCACGGCCGCGCCGGCGCGGTGCTGGGCCTGCGCGTCGATCAGGAGCGTCGCCGCCTCGCGATGAGGTATGAGGTCGGGGAAGTGCGCAAGGAAGCGCTCCAGCAGCGCGCGGCCCTTCACGGAGACCATCTCGTGCGCGAAGACCATCAGCGCGTTGGCCATCGTGCGCGTGACGATGGCGTGGTAGAGCTCCAACAGCGCCTCGTCCGTGACGGGGAGCGGCTCGCGCCGGCGCCCCACGCGCCCCTTCTCCTCCACCGGCGCCAGCGCGATAACCGTCCGCTCCAGCGCCATCTCGCGGTAGTGGCGGATCCCGGCGCGCGCGTTCAGCAGCTGCGCCACCGTCGGAAAGCCCAACGGCGCGAAGGCGGTCATCCGCCGCCCCAGCAGCGTGGGGAAGCGTGACCAGTCCAACGTCACGAAGGGGCTGACGGTGATGTAGTCGCGGATGCCCGCAGCATCGAAGACGAGCGGTTGCACCGCGCTGACGATGGGCGTATCGGCACTGGGCGCGATAGGGCCGAGCCGATCCTCCACGTAGACGGCGTGCCTCGGCAACCTGAGCGACCCGGCGACCTCGTCCAACCGGTCCCGGAGCGTGCGGAAGCGCGCCCACGTCAAGTCGTCGTAGATGAAGAGGAAGTCGTAGTCGTTGTGGCGCTCCTCGGGCCGCTCGCGGTCGGCGTGGGAGCCGACGGCGGAGAAGTGGGCGAGCCCGTCGGTGCCGCGCGCAACATCGAAGACGGCATCGAGCAGGGCGTGCTTGATGGCGGGCGGCATCACCCGCGCCTAGCGTATCCGCACGTCGAGGACGGCGGCCTGGCCGGCGCGGACGCGCTCCAGCCCACGCTCGATGGCCCCCGGCACCTGCGCCGGGTCTTCGACGCGCTCTCCGTAGCCCCTGCAGGCCTGCACGAGCACGTCGTAGTCGGGCGAGGGGTCAATGTCGACGGCGGCGAAGTCGTTGGTGCGCGGCCCCGCGCCGTGGGGGTACCAGCGGTTCCAGGAGTTGCGCGTCGCCATGTGGGAGGAGTTGTTGAAGATGATGGTCAGGAACGGCAACCCGTACTTCTCCGCCGCCCAGAAGGCCGAGGTGGGGCGGGCGAAGATGAACGCGCCGTCGCCCTCCAGGCACACCACCGTCTTCTCGGGCGCGGCCAGCTTGACGCCGAGCGCCGCGCCCAGACCGTAGCCAAGCGACGAGCCGCCGCTGCCGAAGACGCTGCCCGGCTGGCGGCTGTCGGTCACGATGTTGAAGGCGTGGCCGCCCGACATGCCCTCGTTGACGACGATGGTCTCGTCGTCCATCGCCTGCTCGAGGCAGTGGGCGACCCACAGCGGGTCGATGGGACGGGCGTCGCGCACCGCCTCGACCCGCGCCGCCTGCTCGCTGCGGTAGCGCTCGGTGCTTGAGCGGTAGGCGGCGTTGCGGGCGCCTGCGCGGGCGCGGGCAGCGTCCGTCATCCGCCCTTCAACGGCCCCTATCAGCGGCGGCAGCGCCTTGCGCGTCGCCGCGTGGATGAGCAGGTCGGCGGGGAACGACCACAGCGGGATGGTGTCCTTGGACGGGTCGATGTCGATCCACGCCACCTTGCCCGCGGGCTCCAGGCTCTCCTCGTCCGGCACCCACGCGGCGTCGTGGTCGAGCACCAGGAGCACGTCGGCCTCCTTCACCGTCGGCGCATCGCACGTAATCGCGTTCAGGTAGTGGCGCGTGGGCAGGTTGAGGCGCGTGTGGACGGCGCCCGTCACGGGTGCGCCGATGAGCTCGGCGAGGCGCGTAACGTCGGCGACGGCCTCGGGGTGGCGGCCGGGCGTACCGGCCAGGATCAGCGGGCGCTCCGCCGCAACGAGCCACTCGGCGAGCGTGTCGATGGCGGCGAGGTCGGGCGCGGGCGCTATCGGCTTGGCGTGGCGCGACGGGGGCGGCACGGCCACCGACTCCATCGGCGTCATCAGCAGTTCGCGGGGCAGCGTGAGGTAGACGGGTCCCGCCGGTTCCGAGGTGGCCACCTGCACCGCCTTCTGCACCACCCAGTTCAGGCTGTCGACGCTGCGCAGCTCGTAGTCCCACTTGGTGAAGGTGCGCACGATGCCGTGCTGGTCCAACTGCTCCTGCCCCCAGTGGATGACCATGTCCTTGGAGCCGGGGCGCGCGTTGCCGATGGTGGTGGGCGCGCGGCCAGCGCAGACGATGACGCCTGAGCGGTCGCGCTGCACGTCGTGGTACGCGCCGCCGATCTGCGCCGTGCCCGCATCCACGTGGACGAGCACGACCTGAGGGCGCCCGGTGCGCTGGAAGTAGCCCTGCGCGGCGAACATGGCGGTGACCTCGTCGATGCACAGGATAAAGCGCGGGACGGGCCGCTCCTGTTCATTCATCCGCACGACCGCCTCCTGGATGGGAAAGGTGTCGGTGCCGGAGTTGATGAAGATGTGCTCGATGCCGTTGTGGACGAGCATCTCGACGAACGCCTCCGCGGCGTCCTCGACGGGGACGTGCAACAGGGCGCTTTCGTGCGTGCGCGTGCTAGCCATGAACGGTCCTCCCGATCGTACGGCGCTACTTGATGCCGTAGAAGCGCTCGGCTGCGCCGCGCAGGATGCCGTAGCGCTGCGATGCCGTCAGGCCGGGGTGCGCGGCCATCGCGCGCAGCGAGTGCGGGTACTCGCCGTCCCAGTGCGGGTAGTCGGTCGCATACATCACTAGGTCGTCGCCCAGCAGCTCCAGCGCCGGCCCCAGCAGCCGTTCGTCGACCTCGGAGCCGAAGAAGATGTTGCAGCCCTGGTGCACGTAGTCCGACGGGCGCTTCGACAGCACGGGAGCGTCCACCTCGCCCCGGTGCGCGTACTCCTCGTCCATTCGATCGAGCCACCAGGGAACCCACGTCGCGCCCGACTCGAGGAAGCCGAAGCGCACGCTGGGGAAGCGCTCGAAGACCCCCTCGAACATCATGCTCGTGAACTGGCGCAAGATGCCGTAGGGGTGCGCGACGGTGTGCGTCTGGATGAACTTCGGGAACAGCTCCGCGCCGGGGGCGAGCGAGGAGCCAGAGGCATGGATGGCGATGGGAGCGTCCAGCTCGCCCGCCGCGCGCCAGAGGGGGTCGTACTTGCGCGCGCCAAGCAGGTGCGTCGGGCCATCGGCGCCGAGCATCCCCCCGACGAGCCCCTTCTCCTTGCCGCGGCGCAACTCGCGCACCGCCTCGTCGACGTTCTCAATAGGAAGCAGCGCAGCGCCCTTGATGCGGCCCTTGGACGGACCGCACATGTCGCGCGCCAGCCACGTGTTGTAGGCGCGGCAGTAGGCGGTCTGGTAGTCGGGGTCGCGGATGAAGCCGTAGAAGAGCCCCAGCGACGGGTAGAGCACCGTCCACTCCAGGGGCCCCCAGTCGAGCGCGGTGATCCAGTCCTCGGGGCGGCTGGCCGAGCCCCGGAAGAGGCGGCGGCCAAGGTGGCGGTCGTGGCCGTCGAGCGGGGTGAGGCCGCCGGGGCCGGTGTAGACGCCGCGGAACTCGCGGTACGGCTGGTCGAGGTACTCGACGATGGCGGCGCTGTTCTCGCCGACGTGTCCGTCGGCGTCGACGGCGAGGACGCCCGGACGCGCCTCGACCGGTGCAACAACAGCCGCCATGGCCCTCCTCCCGCTCGCCGCGCGTGCAGCGCGCAAGCGCGTCCGCCGATTGTACGGCAAAAAGGGAGCGTCCGCCGCAACACATGGAGAAAGGCGCGAGGGCCTAGGCTGCGGCCTTCGCCGGAATGGCGGTGCATGAGGCCGAAAGGGCGGAAGGGGCGCTTTAGCCCAGGGTGCTGCCGACGAACGCGGCGTGGCCGCGGACGAAGTCCTCGAGGGCGGTAGCGGGCCGACCCTCGAGCTTGACGCGGCGCGGCAGCAACGTGCCATCAGCCGTGCCAACGCCAGGTCCGTCCGGGCCGACGGCGACCGCTCCGGGCGAGGCGTCGCTCGCCGCACCGACCGCCGCATCCAAGACCTGGAGGCGGCGCCCCGCCCACTCGGTGTACGCGCCGGGCCACGGGTCGTACGCGCGCACCTGCCGCTCCAGCTCCACCGCC
>DAOUJX010000060.1:0-169810 GCA_034422075.1 Dehalococcoidia bacterium | reverse complement strand
TGGCGGACGCGCGCGAGCGCTGGCAGACGGAGGGGAGGCGCACCATCCTGTTCGTCGACGAGGTGCATCGCTTCAACAAGGCGCAGCAAGACGTCATCCTGCCGCACGTCGAGGACGGCACGGTCGTGTTGGTGGGTGCGACGACGGAGAACCCCTCATTCGAGGTGAACGCGCCGCTGCTGTCGCGGGCGCGCGTGTTCAAGCTGGAGCCGCTAACGGACGAGCAGGTGCGCGAGCTGGCAGAGCGTGCGCTGTCGGATACGGAGCGCGGCCTTGGCAGTGCGCGGGTCGAGCTAGCGGACGGTGCGTGGGAGTTGCTGCTGCTCGTCGCGGGCGGCGACGCCCGTGTGGCGCTCAACGGCATTGAGCTGGCGGCGCAGGTCGCCCAGGCAGGCGGCGATGGTGTGCGGCGCATCGATCGCGCGTTGATGGAGGGCGTGCTTCAACGCCGCGCACCTCTCTATGACAAGGCAGGCGACAGCCACTACGACACCATCAGCGCCTTCATCAAGTCGATGCGCGCGTCCGACCCTGATGCAGCTATCTACTGGCTGGTGCGGATGCTGGAGGCCGGGGAGGACCCGCTGTTCATCGCGCGGCGCGTCGTCATCTTGGCTGCGGAAGACGTGGGCATGGCAGACCCGCAAGCGCTCAGCGTTGCCGTCGCCGCGCAACAGGCCGTCCACTTCATCGGAATGCCGGAAGGGGCGATCCCGCTGGCGGAGGCGACGGTCTACATGGCGACGGCGCCAAAGAGCAATGCGGCGTACGCAGCGCTCAACCGCGCACGCGAGGAGGTGCGCGGCGGGCGTGAGTACCCCGTCCCGCTCCATTTGCGCAACGCGGTGACGGGCTTGATGCGCGAGATGGGCTACGGTGCGGGCTACCGCTACGCGCACGACTACGAGGACCACTTCGCCGGGCAGCGCAACCTCCCCGATGACATCGCGGACAAGCGCTTCTACGAGCCGTCGCCGCAGGGCTACGAAGCGGAGGTCAAGGCGCGCCTCGAGGCGTGGTGGGAAGATAGGCGGAGAGGAGACGGGAGTTAGCGGCGCACGCCCGCTCCCCCATCGCCCGCCAGCATACCCCGCGTCGCTAGCTGGCTTCAGCCTCGGTGCGGTTCCACTCGACCACTTCGAACGACAGCAGTGTGGAGTGCGTGGCGATAGGGTCGCTGTTCTGCGAGTTGGCGTGGCCTTGGCGGAACTCTTCGCTGTTCACCCAGCGCTGAAAGTCTTCCTCCGAGCGCCACCGCGTGTAGACGTAGTAGCGCGCGTCTCCCTCCACCGGACGGAGCAACTCGAAGCCCTCGAAGCCTTCCATGTGCTCGACAGCCTGTGCGCGGGCGCCGAACCTTGCCTCCAGCTCCGGCCCTCTCCCTTCCACGGGTGTGATCGCGTTTATCTTTACGACGCTCATGCTCCCTCCACCCAGTACCTATGCGTTGCTCCGATGATATCCGGCCGCGCCTACCCCCGCCGGGGTCGGTGGCGCTCGGCGCTGTCCAACCAGAGAGTGACGGGGCCGTCGTTCACGAGCGAGACCTGCATCATGGCCCGAAAGACGCCCGTCTCGACGCGCAGGCCCGATCGGCGGAAGCGCGCTACCGCATCGTCGAAGACGCGCGTTGCGGCATCGGGCGGCGCGGCGGCGGTGAAGGAGGGCCTGCGGCCCTTGCGCGTATCGCCGTAGAGCGTGAACTGGCTCACCACCAGCAGGTCCCCCCCGATGTCGCGCACGGAGCGGTCGAATCGCCCCTCGGCGTCCGGGAAGATACGCAAGTCCAGCGTCTTGTCGACGATGTAGGCGACGTCGTCGTCCGTGTCTTCGGCGCCGGCAGCGAGCAGCACGACGAGGCCGCGCCCGATCGCGCCCACAGCGTCGTCGCCCACACGCACGGACGCGTCGGCGACCCGCTGGAGAACTACGCGCATGGGTTGCTCTGCCTAGTCGGAGGAATCGCTGGCTGCGCTCGCGCCCTCGCTGGACGATGACGACTTGCGAGCGTAGTCGGTGGTGTAGAAGCCCGATCCCTTGTAGATGACGGGGGGCGCGTGGAAGAGGCGACGCGCGGAGGCGTGGCACGTCGGGCACTGCGCCGACGCGCTGCTCTCATGGAAGCTCAGCTTGAGGTCGAAGTGATGCCCCTTAGAGCACTCGTAGCTGTAGGTAGGCATGGTGAGGTGGGTTGGCAGACACCGCTGCCGAGTGCCAACGCTAGCATTTTGCGCCAGCGCGTGTCAACGAAGAGCCCTCACCTCCTGCGCCCCGCGAGGGGGAGGGGGTGAGGGCTCCCCTGTGCTTTACATCATGTCGTGCATGTCGGGCATCGCAGGCGCGCCGCCGTTCTTCTTCTCCGGCACGTCCGACACCAGCGACTCGGTGGTCAGCACCATCGCCGCGACGGAGGCCGCGTTCTCCAGCGCGGAGCGCGTGACCTTGGCGGGGTCGACGATGCCCCGCTCGAGCATGTGGCCCCACACGTTCGCCTCCGCGTCGTAGCCCCAGTCGCCCTCCGAGCGCTTGGCCGTGTCGACGATAACGTCGCCGGGCTGGCCGGAGTTGATCGCGATGAGGCGGACGGGCTCCTCGATGGAGTGCTTGACGATGCGCGCGCCGGTGAGCTCATCGCCCTCGAGGTCGAGGGTGTCGATGGTCTCGGCGGCCCGCACCAGGATGACGCCGCCGCCAGGGACGATGCCCTCCTCGACCGCCGCGCGGGTGGCGGACAGGGCGTCCTCGACGCGCGCCTTCTTCTCCTTCAACTCCACCTCCGTCGCAGCGCCCACCTTGATGATGGCGACGCCGCCGGAGAGCTTGGCGAGCCGCTCCTGGAGCTTCTCGCGATCGAAGTCGGAAGTCGTGTCGTCGATGCGGGCGCGGATCTGCTTGATGCGGTCCTGTATCGCCTGCTCCTCGCCGTGCCCCTCGACGAACGTCGTGTCGTCCTTCGTGGCGACGACGCGGCGCGCGCGCCCAAAGTCCTCAGGCGTGACGGAGTCGAGCTTGCGGCCGATCTCCTCGGAGATGACGGTGCCGCCGGTGAGGGTGGCGATGTCCTGGAGCATCTCCTTGCGCCTGTCGCCGAAGCCGGGAGCCTTGACGGCCAGCGCGGTGAGCGTGCCGCGCAGCTTGTTGACGACCAAGGTCGCCAGCGCCTCGCCCTCCACATCCTCGGCGATGAGGACGACGCTCTTGGTGACCTGGAGCACCTTCTCCAGCGCAGGCAAGAGGTCGTTCACCGACGAGAGCTTCTTGTCGGTGATGAGGATGTAGGGGTCTTCGATGACCGTCTCCATGCGGTCGGAGTTGGTGAGGAAGTAGGGGGAGATGTAGCCGCGGTCGATCTGCATGCCCTCGACGTACTCGATTTCGTAGCCGAGCGACTTGCCTTCCTCGACCGTGATGACGCCGTCCTTGCCCACCTTCTCCATCACCTCGGCGATCAGCCCGCCCATCTCCTCGTCGTGGGCCGAGAGAGACGCGACCTGGGTGATCTGGTCCTTGGTGGTGACGGGCGTGGACATGCCCTCGATGCGCTCGCGCAGCGCGCTCACCGCCTTCTCGATACCGCGCTTGAGCACCATCGGGTCTGCGCCGGCGGCAATGTTGCGGAAGCCCTCGTTGATGATGGCCTGCGCCAGCACCGTGGCCGTGGTGGTCCCGTCTCCAGCCGCGTCGTTCGTCTTCGTCGCCGCTTCCTTCAGGAGCTGAGCGCCCATGTTCTCGTACTGGCCCTCGAGCTCGATCTCCTTGGCGATGGTGACACCGTCGGAGCAGACGTTGGGCGGGCCAAACTTCTTGTCGAGGATGACGTTGCGGCCGCGGGGGCCGAGCGTGACCTTGACGGTGTTGGCCAGGATGTCCATCCCCTCCTTGAGGGAACGGCGCGCCTCATCGGCGAACACGATTTGCTTTGCCATAGGGTTTTCTCCTTGCTGGTGGTGCGGCGCGTCCTAGCCCAACTTGGCCAGGATGTCGCGCTCCGAGAGAATCAGGTAGTCGTCGCCGTCCTCCGTGAATTCGGTGCCGGCGAACTTGGAGTAGACGACGGTGTCGCCCGTCGCCACGTCCATCTCCAGCCGCTTGCCCTCGTCGGTCAGGCGGCCGGGTCCTACGGCGACGACCGTGCCCTTCTGGGGCTTCTCCTTGGCCGAGTCGGGAATCAAGAGTCCGCTCTTGGTCTGGGCTTCCTGCTCCACCGCCTGTACGACGATGCGGTCGCCCAAAGGTTGCAGGTTCAGTGCCATACGCCCTCCTTGCGCCTGTTGTAGCACGCCGCTGTTGTCGCGGCGCGTGCACCTGATTAACGGCCTGTTAGCACTCATATGCGCCGACTGCTAACCACGAAATGGTATGTGCGCCTCTTGTGGCGTGTCAAGCGACGCTTGTTCCTCCAAGGTTCGCGCCGGGGGAGTGCGGTAGCGTAGAATCGGCGCGGCAGGCGGGAGGTGCAGCATGGCGATCTGGGACGACGTCCTCTCCGACGAAGACCGCGCGCGTTACGAGTACTACCTGGAGCAGAATCCGCGCATCCTCGGCAACCGCCCCGTGCTCGTCGTTGTCGACGTGACCAAGGGTTTTGTCGCGCCGGGGCCCACCCTTGAGCGCATGCGCGAGGTCATCAACAACTGCGGTGACGACGCCTGGGCTGCGGTTGCGCCGATGCAGTCGATGATCGCCTGTGCACGCGAGTTTGGGGTGCCGGTCATCTACACGCGCGGCATGCCAAGCGGGTTGCGCGGCGGCGGGTGGGCGAACAAGGCGCGCAAGGCGGGCGATGCCGAGACGATGAGCGCCGACGAACTCGACGAGCGGGCCTCCCGCTACGAGATCATCCCCGAGGTCGCGCCGCTCCCGGGCGAGCCGGTGCTGGCCAAGCGGGCGGCGTCCGCCTTCTACCAGACCCCGCTGCTGCAGTACCTGAACGAGTTTGACGCCGACACGCTGGTGGTCGTCGGCGGGACGACCAGCGGCTGTCTGCGCGCGACGGTGGTGGACGCAGCGTCCGCGAGCTTCTACGTCGCCGTCGTGCAAGAGGGCTGCTTCGACCGCTTCGCCGTCAGCCACAAGGCGAGCCTGATGGACATGAACGCCAAGTACGCACGCGTCATCGGCATGGAGGAGGCGCAGACGTACCTGCGGCAGGCGGAGCACATCCAGGCGCCCCGCACCGCTGCTGCCGGGGCAGGCTAGCCGGACGGCGCGCGGCTACCGGTTGCTGCGGGCAAAGCCTGCAGCGCGCCGGCGGAGGGTGTCAGGGGCGGGGGGCTATGCCTCGTCCTCGACGACGACGGCGGTGCCGTAAGCCAGCAACTCCGATGCGCCCGACATGACCATGGAGGTCACGTACCTGATGCCGACGACGGCGTTGGCGCCCATCCCCTCGGCGGACTCCACCATCCGGTTGGTTGCGAGCGCACGAGACTCGGTCATGAGCCGCGTATATTCGGTGACTTCGCCGCCGACGATGTTGCGAAGCCCGGCCATGATGTCCCTGCCGATGTTCCTCGCGCGGACTGCATTGCCTTGCGCTAGGCCCTTGACCTCTACCACTCGCTTGCCGGGCACAGTTTCGGTTGTCGACAGAATCGCCATGCCGCTTCTCCTTGGCAGTCTTAGAACTGCCCCTCTTCCTCTTTCTGTTCCTTCAGCCGGTCTCGAACGACGGTGGCGAACAACACAACCAGTCCGAGTATGACCGCCACGATGCCGAGCCGGATAGGCAGCGGTGCCTCGCTCAGCACCCTCGTCACCATGAAGTAGGCCCAGTAGCCGACAAGTACGCCGCCCCCGAGCAGTAGCAATGTCCAGCCGATCCGCTGCATCAGCCTTTCCCAAAGGAAACTATACCTGAGCGCCGCTCGGGAGCGCCGTTAGGTGGCGGCCACCAGCCCTTGCTTTCGCAAGTACGCCGCCACCTCGCCCAGGTGCGATACACGCGGGCTGGCGGCGGGGACGGTGGGCAGCGGCACGCGCTCGAGGAGAAGAGCGTGCAGGCCGGCTTCCTGCGCGCCGAGCACGTCTCCCTCGTACGAATCGCCGACGTGGATGGCCTCGCCTGCACGGACGCTGGCGCGCGCCAGCGCCGCGTCGAATATCGCTCGGTGGGGCTTGCCGACGCCGACCTCTCCTGATGTCACCTGCACGTCGAGCGCAGCGGCGAGGCCCATCTGCACGAGGGTATCAAGCAGATCGGTGCCCATATTGGAGATGACGCCGGTCTTCAGGCCCATCGCGCGCATCTCTGCAAGCGTCGGCAGCGCTTCGGGATAGGGCGCAAACTCCTTGGGAGCCGCGTCGACGCGCGCCCAGACGCGGGCAGCAGCCTCGAGCGTCGCCTCGACGCCCGCCGCGTCCAGCAGCCTCCGCTCATACTCCGCGAACAGCGCGTCGCGCTCCACCCGCGGACGCCCCGCAACCGGCGATTGGGCGTTGAGCGAATCGAGGTAGGCATTTGCGACGGGGTAGGCGTCGCGCACAGCCTCCGGCGAAACGTCCAGCCCCTCGGCGCGCGCCGCGTCGGCCTGAATCCGCTCGCCTGCAGGCTGCCATCCGGCCAAGGTGCCATAGAAGTCGAAGAAGGCTGCGCGCAGCATCGTAGAACCTAGTCTATCGCTCCGCCCAGGGCGCCGAACAACGCATGTCGACGCTCTCCTGTCTTTTGCGGCGGGCGCTGGAGTTCGTTACCCCGGCCAGCTGCGTCGAGCGCGTCCATGGCAAGCGCATCCCGCTGGTGGACGACGTGCCGACAACGGGCGGCACACCGAACGCAGCAGCCACGAGGCACTGCGCGATGCAGGCGCTGCCCATGTATGCGCCCTTACCCCGGCGCAGGAGGCTCAGCCGCCGCAGGCAGCTCGAATGTGAACGTGCTGCCTGCGCCCGGAGTGCTCTCGGCCCAGATGCGGCCCCCTTGCGCCTCTACCAATTGCTTGGCGATGGTGAGACCAAGGCCGGAGCCGCCGGTGGAGCGCGCCCGCGATGGATCGGCGCGGTAGAAGCGCTCGAATATGTGCTCCAACACCTCGCGCTCCATCCCGCTACCGGTGTCGGCGACCCAAACGCGGACGTAGCCGCCGTCCACCTGCGCCGCGCCCAGCGTGACAACGCCGCCTTCAAAGGAATGCGTGACGGCGTTGTCTACGAGGTTATGGAGCACTTGCTCCGTACGTCCGCGGTCTATCGCAACGGGCGGCAATTCGCCGGCAATCTCACTGCGCAGTACCACGCCTTTAGCCTCCGCGCGCACTCGAAACGCCTCCCCAACCCCGCGCAGCAAGCCGGCGATTTGCTCCGGCTCGACGTACAGAGGCAGCGCGCCCGCCTCTGCCAGCGCCAGCAGATGCTGGTCCTCGACGAGGCGTGTCAGCAGCGCGACCTGGCCGTGCAGCACGTCGAGCGTCACAGCGCTTGGCTCGACGACGCCGTCGCGTATCGCCTCGACATAGCCTCGTATGTTGCTGAGGGGCGTACGCAGTTCGTGGGCGATGTCGGCCATCAGCCCGCGCTGCTGGCGCTCGGCTCGCTCCAGTTCCTCCGCCATCCGGTTGAAGGAGTGCGCCAAGCGCCCGATCTCGTCCCGGGTGGTGAGCTTCACGCGCTGCGCGAGGTCGCCTTGGCCGAGGCGCTCTGCCGCAGTCGAAAGCGCACGCACCGGCGAAAGCGCGCGGCGCGAGAGAAAGGCGACGAGGGGGATGCCGACGCCCCCGGCGATGAGCCCAGCCCACAGCAGCACCCACTGCACCTGGGAGGCCAGCTCGGCGTACAGCGGCACCGTGCCTCCCGCGTCCGGTAGCGGTTGGTCGGGGATGAAGGTGATGCGCCCCAACGGCCGGCCGTCAAGTGCGACAAGCCTGCGCGTGACCACGAACCCCTGACCGTGCAAGGTGTCAATGTTGACGATACTGACACCTACGCCGCTGTGGGAATCGGCGATGAGCTCCCCTGAAGCGTCGTGGAGGACGATGCGCCCGCCGAGCATCGCCGCCAGCTCGCTCATTCGCTCCTGCAGCGTCGCCCCCCTACCAAGCCCCCCTGGCCGCAACACCGCCTTCAGCGCGACCTCGACGCGTTTCGCCTGGATATCGACACGCTCCTGCTCGATCTCGGCCGCGCGGCGGTTTGCGTCCGCGCTGACGTACCAGCCCACCGCTATGAGCGCGGCGGCGAGCACGACCGCAAAGCCCAGCACGAGGCGGAACTGGAGGCTAAGGAGGAGCCTAGCAATCACGGAACCGGTAGCCCTGGCCGTAGATTGTCCGGATGCGTCTGACATCGCCGCCGGCCTGCCCCAGCTTGCGGCGCAGGTTGTATATCTGCGAGTCGACCGCGCGATCGAACCCCTCGAAGTCGTATCCGTACACCGCCTCGATGATTTCGTCCCGCGAGAACATGCGCTCCGGCTCGCGCAGGAACATGATGAGCAGCCGGAACTCCGTGCGGGTGAGCTGGAGCGGGACGCCGTCGAGCGAGGCCGTGTAGTTGCGCACGTTCGCGCTCACGCCGTCGACGTTGAGCACTATAGGGCCACGGTCCAGCGGGTCGCGCGCCGTGCGGCGCAGCACCGCACGCACCCGTGCAGCCAGCTCACGCGGGCTGAACGGCTTCGTCACGTAGTCGTCCGCGCCCGTCTCCAGCCCCGTTAGCCGGTCCTCTTCCTCCACTCGCGCCGTCAGCATGACGATGGGCACATTCGACTCCTGGCGCACCCGGCGGCACACCTCCTGCCCATCGAGAAGCGGGAGCATCAAGTCGAGGACGATGAGGTCGGGCGCCTCCTCCAGCGCGCGGCGCAGCCCTTCGGCGCCGTCGTGCGCAGTCAGTACCTCGTGTCCGTCGCGCGCGAGGTAGAGGCTGACCAGGTCGACGACGCTGGGGTCGTCTTCGATGATGAGCACCTTGCTGGGCATGGATGCGCTACCTGAGGAGGGGTGTTTGCGCCCCTCCCCGTATCTAGTCTATGCCGAGTCCCCGTGCTTCATCCGCCCGTGCCGCCCATGGCCCCAGCCGCGCTTGGACCAGCCGGACTTGTGCGAGGAATCAGCCATTCGCTCGGTGAAGCGCTCGGCCAGCTCATCGGCCTGCTCCTGCGTGAGGCGCCCCTCCTCGACCAGTTGGTCGAGACGGGCGCGCACCTTTTCTGCCAGCGCCCTGGAGTGCGCCTGCTTCACCGCATCGGCCAGCGTTTCCTCATCTACTCCCAGCAGCTCAGCCGCGCGCGCAACGACGCTGCTCGCAAACCCGTAACCCTGCTTGCCGAAGCGTCCCCAAGGCAGCCACTCGGGGCGTGCGGCAAGCCAAGTGCGGAGTTCGCCGGCTTGCGCCTGCGTAATGCGCCCCTTCTCGACAAGGCCGTCAAGCCGCGCTTGGAGGGAGCGCTCGCGCGCATCGTTCTGAGCCTGTGCAAATGCGTCGCAGACCTCCGTCGCGCTCCTGCCGATGGTGGAGGCGACCTCTTCGGTGAGCGTTTCGGCCTTGGCGCCGCTGCCGCACGCGAGCCCGAGGTTCGCCATCTTGTCGCCACCCCGAGCCGCGGTTGCGGCGACCACGCCTCCGGCTATGGCCGTGGCGGCAAGCGCACCCGCGATCGCCCATATCAGCCACCTCTTCCTGAGCATCGCTCCACTTCCGGTCTGCCGAATTCACGGTTTGAGGCGGAGATGGGGGACACCCCCGCCACAAACCGGGTGTCCCCGACTACTACACGTCGAATGTGGAGGCATTTTCGAAGACCTCCGCCTGCTTCTCCCAGCGGCGGAGAAGGGGCGGGGTATCAGTTTCAGGTGTGGCGGCGGCACCGTAGGAGGAGAGCCGTGGGTACATCGGTGGAGGGACTGTGGAGACACTCAGTTTCGGTGTTTTGAAGCAGTTCTTGAAGTTCGGCGGCATCTGAGGGAGGAAGGGAGGCGTACGACATCACAGGAGCCTGTTGGGCTATCGACTCCTGTACCGCCGTCCGAGGAGTCTCGTACTTCCACATTACGGTCGCGGCGCACTCGCGTAACGGCACCAGGTGGCCTAGCACAGCGGCTTTGGTGTCGTCCCCTCGTCTGGCATGGTCGGCCTCCAGCATGGTTAGGATGGCGTGGCCTTACAGGGCGTCTCGGATTTCATTTGACACAAGGGATGAATCGGGCAATCTATCGTAGGGCTTGTGGCGGAACGAGCAGCGGCGCTCCACAACCAGCACTCAACCGGGGCTAACCGGCTCGCCGCCCCAAGCCCCCTTCCAATGGCACAGAGTCCTTTGACGCACCGCCGAGGCGGAGAGGGGCTTGACATTATTGATACGATGTTTCGATTTGATCGAACGAGAGGGGGTTGGCACTATGCGATGGCTGGCCATTCTGGCAACGATTGCGATGCTGCTTGCGGCATGTAATGGGGGCAACGGGGGTAACGGCGGCACGACTCCCGTCGGGGGGAGCGTCGACGCTACGCCGACCGGCGGGGAGGTTCGTAGTGAGCCAACGCGCGTCGTCGTCAGCATCTACCCGCTCGCTTACTTTACCGAGCGCATCGGAGGCGACCGCGTCGAGGTCACCACACTCATCGGCCCCGGAGTGGAGGCGCACGATTTCGAGCCCACGACCTCCGACCTGCAAACGCTGCAAGACGCCGACCTCGTCATAACCAACGGCCTCGGCCTCGAGCCCTGGCTCCACAACGCCCTGGAGGCGCTGGGAACCCAGCGACCCGAACACGTCCTCGAAATTTCCCCGAGTGAGGGAGAGGACGACCACGGCCACGAGGATGAGGACGACCACGGCCACGAAGACGAGGACGACCATGGCCACGAAGACGAGGACGACCACGGCGACGAAGAGGACGAGCACGGCCACGAGGATGAGGACGACCACGGCGACGAAGAGGACGAGCACGGCGACGAAGAGGACGAGCACGGCCACGACCATGGCGACGCCGACCCCCACGTCTGGCTAGACCCACTGCAGGCGATCGAGCAGGTCGAGCGCATCCGAGACGAACTAATCGAGATCGACAGCGCCCACGCGGACAACTACCGCTCCGCCGCCGACACGCTGATTTCCGAGCTGCGCACGCTCCACGACGATTTTGGCAGCGGCCTTGCCTCATGCCGCCATGAGAGCTTCGTTACATCGCACGCGGCCTACGGCCACCTCGCCGAACGCTACGGTCTGTCACAACTGCCCATCGCGGGCCTCACTCCCGACGCAGAGCCATCGCCTCAACGGCTGGCGGAGATAATCGACGAGGTTACCGACCTGGGCTTGGGCTTCATCCTTGTCGAGCCCGTCCTCAGCGACCGGCTGGCGCAGACAATCGCGCGCGAGACGGGTGTCGAACTGCTGCCTATCCACGCTATCGAAAGCGTGACGCAGAAGGAGTTCGACGAGGTGGGTGACTACATGGCGCTGATGCGGGACAATCTGGCAAACTTGCGACGCTCGCTGGAGTGTAGCTAGGCAGCCTTGAGCGGGGGAGGGCGGCCATGCATGACCGGCATCACGACCCCATCCTCGAATGGCATGGCGCGTCCTTTGCCTACAACGACATCCCTGCGGTGGAGGACGTTACGCTCCAGATCGCGGCGGGGGAGTTCGCCGCCATCCTCGGCCCCAACGGCAGCGGCAAGACCACGCTCATCAAGCTGGCGCTGGGGCTTGAGCGTCCTCTTGCCGGCACGGTGCGCCTCTTTGGGCGCGACCCCCTTGATTTCGGCGACTGGGACCGTGTGGGCTACGTGCCGCAGGTCAGGAACGGCATCTGGAACGACTTCCCGGCCTCGGTCGCCGAGACGGTCTCGCACGGCTCATACCGCGGTTTCTCGCCAAGGGCCATCTTCGGGCGTTCGGAGCGTCCCGAGGTCATAGAGGCGCTGGAGGCCGTCGGCATGGCCTCGCTCCGGCGCAGGCGCATAGCGGAGCTCTCCGTCGGTCAGCAGCAACGCGTCCTGCTTGCCCGCGCGCTCATCCGCAACCCCGAACTGCTCGTGCTGGACGAGCCCACGGCGGGCGTCGACGTCTCGGGCGAAGAGCAGTTGTACACCGTGCTCCGCGACCTCAACCGGCTGCACCACACGACCATCGTGCTCGTATCACACGACATTGGAGCGATGCTGCGCGAGGCGAGTACGGTAGCGTGCATGAACCGGCGGCTGGTGCTGCATGGCCCCGCGCACGAGCTGACAAGCGACGAGTTGTCTCATCTCTACGGTGCACGCGTCGACGTGCTCGTGCACGATGCTCTGCACGAGCACCGGTAACCGCTAGCCGTGCCAGCCATCCTCCAGTACGAGTTCATGCTCCGTGCGCTGGCGAGCGGCATCCTGATCGGCACGCTTGCGCCGACGCTGGGCATGTTCATCGTCCTACGCCGCTTTGCGCTGATAGCCGAGACGCTCTCACACGTGGCGCTCATGGGCGTCGCGGTCGGGCTGATCACGCAGACCTTCCCCACGGTCGTCGCACTTGTCGCGGCCGCTCTTGGAGGCGTCATCATCGAGCGACTGCGCGCCCAAGGCAAGCTGCCGGGTGAGGTGGCGATGGCCATCGTGCTCTACTTCGCTCTCGCCGTTGCCGTCGTCATCATCGGCTTGGCCGACGGCTTCAATGTCGACCTGCTCAGCTTCCTCTTCGGTTCGATTCTGAGCGTCTCACCGCTCGACTTGTGGATGCTGGCGGGGTTGACGGTCGTGGTCCTGCTCTTCGTCGGCTTCTTCTTCGTCGACCTGGCGCAGAGCGCCTTCGACGAACCGCTGGCACGTGTCAACGGCGTGCCGGTATCGCAGCTCAACTTGGCGCTGGCGGCCCTGACGGGCGCCACCATCACGCTGTCGATGCGCGTCGTCGGCGTGCTCTTGGTCGGTGCGATGCTGGTGGTGCCGGTTCTGGTGGGACTGCGGGTTGCGACGGGCCTGCGTGCATCGCTCGCCGTCGCGATCGGCAGCGGGGTGCTTAGCGCGATTGCGGGGCTGACGGTGGCCTTCTACGCCGATCTGGCAGCTGGCGGCACGGTCGTGCTGGCCTCGATGACGCTGTTGGCGCTGGCGCTGGTGCTGCAGCAGGTGCGGCGGCGCGGGCGCAGGCTCTCCTCCTAGACCGCTATACTCTGGACGCGGAGGCACAGGCGCTATGCCAGACCACGTGCTCGGCGTCGCGGCCATGGGCGGCGACGCGAACGACGTTTGCGACACGATCGCACATTTCGAAGAGATCGGGCTGCGCGCTGCGTGGCTCACGACTGGCGGCGCGGGCCTCGACGCACTCACCCTCCTTGCGGCCTCGGCGGTGGAGACGGATACCATCTTGCTGGGGACGGCGATCGTGCCGACGTGGCCGCGCCACCCTGTCGTCACCGTGCAGCAGGCGCAAGCCATCGCGCAACTCGCCCCGGGACGTTTGCGCCTCGGCGTGGGACCAAGCCACGAGACGAGCATGTCGCGCATCTTCGGCGTGGACTACCGCGAGCCGCTGTCCAACCTCTTCGAGTACATCGGAGTGCTGCGGGGGCTGTTGCACGAGGGCGCGGTCGAGTTTCGCGGGGAGCACTACACGTCGACCGCGACCATCGCCTCGCCAATACCGGACGTGCCCATCATGGCCTCGGCGCTGCGCCCCAAGGCGTACGCGCTGTGCGGGGCGATTGCCGATGGTGCAATCAGCTGGCTGTGCCCGCCGAGCTACCTCGAGAAGGTCGCGCTCCCCGCGCTGCAACGCGGGGCCCAGGAGGCCAACCGCGAGGCACCGCCGCTCATCGTTCATCTGCCGGTCTGCGTCCACGACGACGCCGACGAGGCCGCCGCCGCCTTTCGCGACACGTTCGCCAGGTACCTCGAGATGCCGAACTATGCGCGGATGCAGGAGGTCGCCGGCTTCCCAGAGGCCCTGTCGGGCACCTGGAGTGCAGCGATGATCGACGCGATGTTCGCGTCGGGGACCGAAGAGCGCGTGGCCGCGCGGCTCTACGAGGTGTTTGCGATGGGCGTGGACGAAGTCATCGCGCAGGTCGTCCCTGCCGGGCCTGACCACGCAGAATCGCGGGAGCGCACGCTCGACTTGCTCGCGAGGCTCACCCCCCTCCTATGACGCTCGGAAGCCGAGGCGCCGGCGCTCTTGCACTTGCCTGTATCGCCGCGGCTGCCGGCGGATGCGACCAAGACAGCGTCTTCGACGCCGTCGTCGAGGTCAGGCTTGGCAGCGTGAACGCGGAAATCGCCGTCGACGGCGCGGTGCAACTGGTCGACCTTCGCAGCCTCCGGTTCGGCACGGCGGGCACCGTCGAAGCTCTCCACGCCGCGGAAGGCGAGGCCGTCCAGGAAGGCGAGGTCATCGCCGAACTGGACAGCGGGCCGCTTGACGTCGCGCTTGCCAAGGCTGAGGCCGACCTACTGGCCGCGGCGGACGCCCTGGAAGAGTTGCGCGCTCCGCCGTCAGCAGCCGACCTCGAGTTGGCGCAGGCGGCCGTCGAAGACGAGCGAGGCGCGCTCGACCACGCGGAAAGCGCGGTTGGTGTGGCATCGGCGACCGGCGCCAAGTCGATCGACGATGCACGAGACGTCCGCGAGGAGGCGTACAAGGCGTACCGCTACGTCTTCCGCAAGTACTACGGCTTCCAGCCGTCCGACGACCAGATACTCGATGCGCCGCCGGACATCCTCGCCTCCCAGGACAACCCGCCCGTGCTGAAGTACTGGGGCACACTCATCCCGTCCACCGCACGCCAGAGCGACATCGACGCGGAGTTGGAGGCGGCGTGGATGACGGCGCGCGAGGCAGCCAACCATTACGCGCGCGCCGTTGCCGACGACGGCAAGGCGCTCCTCAACGCCTCCAAGGCCATTACGCAAGCGCGCACCAATCTACGCGCCGCAGAGGAACGCCTACAGGCGCTCGAAGACGGCCCCGACGCGGTTGCCGTGCGGAAGGCGGAGGCCGCCCACGCGGCGGCGCAGCAGGCCGTGCAGTCTGCCATCGACGCGCTCGCCGGCGCACGCCTCACCGCACCGTTCGACGGCACGCTGCTCGAGCTGGCCATCGAGCCGGGCGACGGTGTTTCCCCGGCCGCCGTCGTCGGCCTCTTCGCCGACACGCAGCGCATGGAGGTTGTCGCACTCGTGGACGAGCCGGACGTGCTGCGCGTGGCCGTAGGGCAGCGCGCGAGCATTTCGCCTACCACCTCGCCGTTCGATGCGTTCGAGGGAGTCGTTACCGCCGTTGGGCAACTGCCCGCCCCAGGGCCGACCGTGCGCTACCCCGTCACCCTCGCTGCCGAAACGGGAGGTCTGCGCGACGGGATGCGCGTCGCAGTCGAGATCGAGTTGGAGCGCAAGACGGACGTCATCGTCCTGCCCATCGGTGCCATCCAGCGCGACGGCCTCGAGTACGTTGTACAGGTGGTGGACGAGGACGGATTGACGTCACGGCGTCAGGTGCGTATCGGCGCCTACGACCAATTCAACGCCGAGATCACCTCCGGCGTCCGCGAGGGCGAACTCGTCGTCGACTTTGCAACGCCGACCAGCCAATCATCTTTCCTCCGCGACGGGAGGCCGCTGAGGTAGGCGTGGACGCACCGCTGCTTGCGCTGGATGGCCTCGTGTGCGGCGCCGCCGACGGCGTCGATCTGCGTATCGCGCGGGGCGAGATGGTGGCGCTGCTCGGGCCGCCCGCTTCCGGCAAGACGGCGCTGCTGCGCGTCCTCGCATGCCTCGATAAGCCCACGGCAGGACGGTACGCGCTTGACGGCGTCGACGTCGGCGCATGCACTGACGATGCGCTGGCGCGGTTGCGCAACCGCCGTGTGGGCTCCATATTCGGCAGCCCGCGCCTCATCGACCGCCTCAGCGCGCAGCTGAATGTAGAGACCCCGCTGGAGTACGGCGGCGGGCGCCGCTACAAGGTGCGGGCGCGCGATGCGCTGGCGCTGGTCGGTCTGGGCGCGCCAGTGCGCATGCGCCCGCCCGCGCTCTCGCCGCTGGACCGGCATCGTGTGGCGATTGCGCGTGCCATCGTCATGAACCCCGCGCTGTTGGTTGCCGACGAGCCGCATGCGGGCCTGCGTGAGCGCGACGCGCTCGAGGTGCTGGCGCTCCTTCAGCGCCTCAACACCAGGCGCGGCCTGACCATCGTGCTGGCGACGCCGGACCTATCCGTCGCTGACTACTGCGGGCGTGTCGTGGCGTTCGCCGGCGGGCGCGTAGCCGGTGATCGTGCTGTGCGCGATAGACGGGTTGCAGCCGCCGACCTGCGGCACCTCGAGGAGGCTGCCGCGTGATAGGCGTGCGCTTCAAGATACTGCTGGCAGGTGCCCTGCGCGTCATGGCTGCGATGCCCGTGCGCTCAGCGCTGACCATCGCAGCCGTTGCCGTTGCGACGGCGGCGCTCGTGGGGCTGATGGCCGTCGGCGAAGGGACGCGCCGCGTCGAGGCGCAGCGCGTGACATCCCTCGGCCACGACCTCCTATTCGTAACGCCAATCGCAGGGACGCTAAGCGTCGAAGACGCCGAGGCGCTGTTGGACGATGCGCGAGCGCCCGACATCGGACTCGTCGCACCAGAAATCGTGCTGAGCGGCCATGCAGCCGCGCAGGACTTTGAGGTGGCGGTAACCATCATCGGCACGACCCCTGAGTACTTCGTGCAGCGCGACCTGCGCTTGCGGACGGGACGCATCCTGAACGAGTTGGACGTGCTCGGCGCAAGCGCCGTCGGCGTCATCGGCGAGCGGGCGCGTGAGCTGTCGCTGCGTACGGTGGCGCGGCGCGGCGTCCCCGCCGTCCTCAACCGTAGGCCCCTGACCGTCGTCGGCTTCCTCGAGCTCCAGGCGGGAGGAGCGAACGCGGCGCTCGACCGCTCCGTCATCGTGCCGCTGACGACGGCCCAGCTGCGATTCGCTGCCCCCGGCGCGGGGCTCACGCGCATCACCGCACAGACCGTCCCGGGAGGCTCGCTGGAAGCGGCCAAGGAGCAGGCGCTAGAGGTGCTGGAGCACCGGCACGGTCGCCGCGACTTCACAGTGGTGACACAGGACGAGTTGCGCACCGAACTGCGCAGCGCAACCTATGTACCGCGCAACTGGCTGCTTGCGCTCAGCGGCGTGGCTATCGGACTGGCGGCAATCGCCATGGCCAACCTCACGTTCAGCTGGGCGTCGGAGCGCAGTCTCGAATTGGACGTGCGCCGGGCGGTGGGCGCGCGGCGGCGCGATATCGTACGCCAGCTGGTGGGAGAGGCGGCGGTGCTCGCACTGGTGGGCGGCGTACTCGGCACAGCGCTCGGCTTGGGCGGAACGGCGCTCTTCGACCGCCTCACCGTGGCGGAGGTGACCTTCAGTACGCCCGTGCGCTTCTACGTGGTGCCGATGGCTGCCGCAGTCGCGGTCGGCATCGGCATCGTGGGCGCGCTCTACCCCGCCTACCGCGCTTCGCGCACCATGCCCATCAGCGCCGTGTAGTCCGATGGGTGTTGGTAGGCATTGGGGGCTGCTGCCCATCCTCGCACCGGGCGTCTTCACCGCATCGTTCGTCGCCGCCGCGCTCCTGACGCCGGACTACAGCCACGTCAGCCAGACGGTGAGCATCATGGCGTCGCCGCACGCGCCCTACCCATGGATCTTGGCCACAGGATTTGCGCTGTACGGCGTGTTCGTGCTGCCGTTGGGCGTGTCGCTGCGCGCGTGGCTTGCCCAGAGGGGGCGCTCCCGCGCAGGGGCGTTGGTTCTCGTCCTGATGACGCTCTACGGCATGAGCGGTATCCTCGCGGCCATCCTGCCCACCGACCCTTCGGGGGTGGTGACGCCGACGGGGGTTGCGCACGACGTCATTGCGCGCGTGGGGTTCGGCGGGATCTGGTGCACGACCGCGCTCACCGCCTTCCTGGCGTGGGCGCTTCCAGACGAGCGCAAAGTCGCACTTATCTCTGCTGCCAGCGCCGTCTCGACTGCCGGGCTGGCGCTGGCGTTTCAGTCGGGACTGTGGGAAGGCGTAGAAGGCGCGCTCCAGCGCGGATTCTTCGCGACGACCATCGCATGGGTGCAGGCCATCTCGATAGTGTTGCGCCCGCGGAGTGAGCAGCATGCAATCTGACCGTTGGACGCGCTACCTGGCGCTGTGGTCTCACCTCGCGGCGGTGTGCTCCGCCACCATCCTCGTGATAGCTGCCTCGCTGGTGACGCCGGAGTTCAGCCACCTTGATGACCTGCTGAGCCGCTTGGCATCCGACGACTCTCGGCACCCCTGGTTGATGCGCTCGGCCTACCTGTCCTACGGCGCGCTCACGCTGCCATTGGGTTATGCGTTCTACCGCGGGCTCGGGCGCAATCGGCGTGCGGCCCTTGTCTGGCTGGCCGTGGCCTTCTACAGCATCACCAGCCTCTTGGGCGGCGCGTTTGAGACGGCATGGCCCATGCCGGGGTCATCGTCGCTGTCCGGGACCATCCACCAGGGCGCAGCCAACGCGAGCGGCATCGCGATATTCGCCATGGCGGTTTCCATCTACTTCGCCTCGCGGGGCACACCCGGCTGGGGCAACTTCCCGTTGGTATCGTTCATCGCTTCGCTCGCAGCGGCGCCGTTCATCTACGTCTTCTTCGCCGGCTGGCACGCACACCTGGACGGGCTGTGGCAAAAGACGTTCTTCGTCATTGCGCTCGCCTGGATACAGCTGGTGTCGATGAAGCTCTACTGGACGGTGGACGGGCGTTACGCCAGCCCGCGCGCCGGCGCCTAGTCGATGTCCGTCTGAGCCGTCGCGTCCAGCGTCATCATCGTGTTCTCGCCGGCCAGAAAGGCTGCGCCGATGACCACGCGCGCTGCAGGGTTCGAGTCCGACGGGAAGTGCTCGTACCACACCTCGTTCATCGGCCGGATGTACTCCTGCTTGGTGACGTAGACGCGCACCTTGACGATGTTCTTCCACGTCAGCCCCTCCTCGTCCAGGAGGCGCTTCATGTTGGCAAAGGCGTCGCGCGCCTGCTCCTCTGGCGTGTCCGCCGTCGTGCGGTCGGGCCGCGCCGGGCGAATCGCCGAGTACTCGATGGTGTTGCCGACACGGACCCCGTGCGGGACGTTCGGCCCGTGGGGCATGAATCCTTCGTACTGCAACAGTTCCTTTTCCGCCATCGCATAGACCTCGTTCTGAATGAGTGACCGCCCCTCCTCGGGGCCGGCCTGCGCAGGATAGCAGGCATGCTGCCAAAAGCCTCTTCCGCCGGCTGCTATCCTTGCAGCGTGGCAATTTCAGCCTTCCATCCGCTGGTGCGTGAGTGGTTCGAGCGCCGTTTCGGGCAACCGACGGAGGCCCAGACCGCCGGCTGGCCTGCCATCGCCGAGGGCCGCCACACGCTCATCGCCGCGCCCACCGGCTCCGGCAAGACGCTGGCCGCCTTTCTGAACGCCATCGACACCCTGGTGCGCGAAGGCGCGCACCGCGGCGCGCTGCCCGACGAGACCAGCGTCGTCTACGTCTCACCGCTCAAGGCGCTGGCGAACGACATTCAGAAGAACCTCATCGAGCCGCTGGAGGGCATCGCGGCGTTGGCGCAGGAGCGCGGAACGCCGCTGCCGCCCATACGCGCGGCAGTCCGCACCGGCGACACCCCCGCCCGCGAGCGTGCGCTCAACGCCAAGCACCCGCCGCACATCCTCATCACCACGCCCGAGTCGCTCTTCATCCTGCTTACGTCCGAGAGCGGCCGCAGGGCGCTCACCAACGTCCGGACGCTGATCCTCGACGAGCTGCATGCCGTCGCGCCGAACAAGCGCGGCTCGCACCTGTCGATAAGCGTCGAGCGGCTTTGCCGCCAGTCGGCGCAGCACGTGACGCGCATCGGCCTCTCTGCGACCCAGCGGCCCATCGAGGAGGTCGCGCGCTTCCTCACCGGCTCCACCGGCCGCGACGAGGCGCCCGGCTGCACCATCGTCGACGTCGGCCACCGCCGCGCGATGGACATCGAAATCGTCCTGCCCGACGGCTTTGAACTGGGTCCGATAGCGACCCACGAGCAGTGGGCGCAGGCGCTCGACCAGATAGCCGAGCTGGCCCGCGCTCACGGGACGACGCTCCTCTTCGTCAACACGCGCCGCCTCGTCGAGCGCGTCGCGCACCTGCTTAGCGAGCGGTTGGGCGACGACCAGGTGGCGGCGCACCACGGCTCGCTCTCGCGCGAGACGCGCCTCGATGCCGAGCGCCGCCTCAAGGAGGGCGCGGTGAGCGTCTGCGTCGCAACCGCATCGCTCGAGCTGGGCATCGACGTGGGAGACGTCGATCTGGTGTGCCAGGTGGGTTCGCCGCGCAACATCGGCGTGGCGCTCCAGCGCATCGGCCGCTCCGGCCACTTCCTCGGCGGCATACCCAAGGGCCGCCTGTTCCCGCTCACCCGCGACGAGCTGGTCGAAACCGTTGCGCTGGTGCGCGCCATCGGCGAGGGCACGTTGGATGCGCTCTCGATACCCCCGTGGCCGCTCGATATCCTTGCGCAGCAGGTCATCGCCACAACCGTGGGCGAAGAGTGGTGGGACGAGGACGACCTCTATGCGTTCGTCCGCCGCGCCTACCCCTACCAGGAGTTGCCGCAGGAGAAGTTCGATCAGGTGCTGACCACGCTCGTTGACGGCGTGGCCAACCGCTGGGGGCGCAACGGCGCGTACCTCTACCGCGACGGCGTGAACCGGCGGGTGAAGGCGCGCCGCGGCGGGCGCATCGCAACCGTCACCAGCGGCGGCGCAATCCCCGACACGGGCGACTACGTCGTCATGACCGAGCCCGACGGCGTCTTCGTCGGCACGGTGAACGAGGACTTCGCCATCGAGTCGATGGCGGGCGATATCTTCCTGCTCGGCAACACGCCGTGGCAGATTCGCCGCGTCGAGGCAGGTGTCATGCGCGTCGTCGAGGCGCAAGGGCAATCGCCGACCATCCCCTTCTGGCTGGGCGAGGCGCCCGGCAGAACGCTGGAGCTATCGCGTGAGGTCTCGGAGGTGCGTCGCGAGGTGGACGAGCGCCTACTCGTGCCCGACACCGCTGTCGCATGGCTCATGGAGCAGGGCGCATCACGCGAGGCGGCCGAGCAGGTCGTCGAATACGTCGCCGAGGGCAAGCGTGTCCTGGGCATGGTGCCGACGCGCGAGCGCATCATCTCCGAACGCTTCTTCGACGAGGCGGGCGGGATGCAGCTCGTCATCCACTCGCCATGGGGCAGCCGCATCAACCGTGCGTGGGGGCTCGCGCTGCGCAAGCGCTTCTGCCGCGCCTTCGACTTCGAGCTGCAGGCCGCCGCGACCGACGAGGGCATCAACATCTCTCTCGGCCCGCAGCACTCCTTCCCCGTCGAGGACCCCTTCCGTTATGTCAAGTCGGCAACCGCAGAGGGCGTGCTGACGCAAGCGGTGCTCCAATCGCCCATCTTCGGCATCCGCTGGCGCTGGGCGGCCTCGCGCTCGCTCGCGTTGCTGCGCACCGTCGGCGGCAAGCGCGTTCCCACGCCCATTCAGCGGATGCGCGCCGACGATCTGCTCGCCGCCGTCTTCCCCGCCCAAGCGGCCTGCATCGACAACCTCCCCGCCGGTCAGGACGTCGAGCCGCCCGACCACCCCCTCGTCTTCGAGACGCTGCGCGACTGCCTGACGGAGGCGCTCGACGTCGAGGGCCTGAAAGAGGTGCTCGGGCGCATCGAGCGCGGCGAAATCGAGGTCTACGGTAAGGACACCGTCCAGCCGTCGGCCTTCTCGCACCAGGTCCTCAACGCCATGCCGTACGCCTTCCTCGATGACGCGCCGTTGGAGGAGCGCCGCGCACGTGCCGTTACGCTCCGGCGCGCCCTGCCGGAGGACGCGCGCGACCTCGGATCGCTCGATCCCGAGGCCATCGCCAGCGAGTCGGCAGACGCCTGGCCGACGGCGCGCGATGCCGACGACCTTCACGATGCGCTCCTCACCCTTGGCGTGCTGAGCGACCGAGACCTCGAGCGCCGCCCGGACGAGGCGTCCGCGCTCCGCATAGGGCTCGACGTGCTGGAGGCGGCGGGCCGCGCCATGCGCCTGGCCGTCGGCGAGCGTGGGCTGTGGCTCGCCACAGAGCGTTCGCGAACCATCGCCGCCGCCTACCCGGACGGCACGCTCAGCGCGTCCCCGTTCGGCGCATACGAGCCCATCGAGCCGGAGTCGGCCGTCACCGACGTGCTGCGCGGCAGGGCCGAATCGACCGGCCCCTTCACTGCTGGAGAGATGGCCGATACGCTCGCGCTGCCCGCAAGCGCAGTGCGCCTCGCCATCGCACGCCTCGAAGGCGAGGGGCTAGTGCTGCGCGGGCGCTTCCGCGAGGCCTCTGTCGACGGCGGCGAGGAGGAATACTGCGACCGGCGCATCCTCGCGCGCATCCACCGCAGCACCATCGGCAGGCTGCGCCGCGAGATAGAGCCCGTTCCCGTCACCACCTACATCCGCTTCCTCCTCGAGTGGCAACACGCAACCACCGGCAGCCGCGTATCCGGCGAGAGCGGACTGCTGGAGGTGGTCGAGCAACTGCAGGGCTTCGAGGCGGCAGCGCAGGCGTGGGAGCAGAGCATCCTGCCCTTGCGTGTCCGCGACTACGCGCCCGGCCTGCTGGACTCGCTCTTCTTCGGCGGTGAGGCAACGTGGGGGCGGTTCGCACGCCGGGCGTCCGGCCCTGCCGCCGTCGGCCTCTCGCGCAACAGCCCGATGAGTCTGGGGTTGCGCGACGACCTCGCCTGGCTGCTGGACGCGCCGCCGCCCGATGAGCAGCTGCTCTCCGGCGCAGCGGTCGACGTGCTCGACTACCTGACGGAGCACGGCGCGTCCTTCCTGCCCGACATCATCGCGGGCGTGCGCCGCCTGCCGAGCGACGTTGAGGACGCGCTGTGGCAACTGGTGGCCGCGGGCCGCGTGTCGGCGGACGGGTTCGGCGCATTGCGGGGCCTCATCTCCGGTGTGACGCGCCGCGTCCAGCAGGGCCGTCGAGGGCGGTTCGCTCGGCGGCCGCGCGCGCGCTTGCAGCAAAGCCGCTGGACGCTGCTGCGCGTCGACGAGCGCGCGCCCACTCTGGTCGGCGTGGCCATTGGCGATGCCGCTGCGCGCTCGGTAGTGGACGAGCAGGTCGATGCGCGGGCGGCCCAGTTGCTGCGGCGCTACGGGATCGTGTGCCGCGAGGTGCTGGCGCGCGAGCCGATGGCGCCGCCATGGCGGCAGCTGCAGCGCGCGTTCCGCCGAGCGGAGGCGCGCGGCGAGATCCGCGGCGGCCGTTTCCTCGCGGGCCTGGTTGGCGAGCAGTACGCGCTGCCGGACGCCGTCGACGCCCTGCGCGCCGTACACAAGCGCGAGCCGTCGGGCGAGGTCGTCCGCGTTTCCGCTACCGACCCGCTCAACCTCATCGGCATCCTGACGCCCGGGCCGCGCACCCCTGCGCTCCCTGGCAACGAGGTGCTCTACCGAGACGGCTCACCCTTCCCATCGCCGTCCGCCGCCGAAGCAGCGGGGGCTTAGGGCTCGCGATACAGGTAGAGCGGACCAGAGACCCCCCTGCCTAGGGAGCGGTGGGGATCCCTACGCCTCCCCCTCTGCGCCGCCGTCCACCTCGAGGTCGAGCGGCATCTGGGGGCTGTGGCCGTTGACGGCGGGGCGGCGGGAGCCGCTGGCGCGGCGAGGCGCCTTGGGCGGCGTCGGCTCGGAAGCAGGCCCAGCATCGGCGGCCGGCTCGGGCTCGGAAGCGGGCGTCGCCTCCGCCTGAGGCGCCTTCGTTTCGGGAGCCGGTTCCTTGGACGCCTCTTGCTTGGGCCTGGCCTTGCCGCGGGATGCCTTAGCAGGGGTCTTGGGCTTGGCGGGCGCGGCCAGCGTCGGCGTCTCGACATCTTCGTCCCAGTCGCCCGTCTTGAACGCGCTCATCGAGATGACCAGGTCGTCATCGCTCAGCTTGGTCATCACCTTGGAGCCCTGGGTCGTCCGGCCGATGGTGCGTATCTCCATGATGCGCGTGCGATAGACCATCGCCTTCGCAGAGCCGACGATGACCTCCTCGATGTCCGGGCCGACCACGACGGCGGCGGCTATCGGGCCCGTCTTGTCGGTGATGCTCTGCGCAATGACGCCCTTGGCGTCGCGTCCGGTGACGCGGAACTTGTCGACGTCGGTACGCTTGCCGTAGCCCTTGACGGTGAGCAGGAGCAACCGGTCTTGCGGTCGCGCAACGTCCATGCCGACGACCTCATCGTCGCCCTCGAGTCGGATGCCGCGCACGCCGCTGGCGCCTCGGCCCTTGCGCTCGCGCAGCACCTCCTCGGTGCTGCCGGGCTCCTTCCCCTCTTTCATGATGGGGAATTGCACGCCCTTGCCCTCGCGCGTGACCATGATGACGCTCATGTCATCGTCCGCAAGGCGCGCAAACAGGAGCGTGTCGTCCTTGTCGAGGTTCATGGCGGAGAGGCCGTTGGTGCGGATGTTGACGAACTTGTCGAGGTGCATCCGCTTCACCTTGCCCTTGCGCGTGGCCATGATGATGGACTTGTTCTCTTTGGGGTCGGGGATGTCGACGATGGCCGTAACGCGTTCTGATGGCTTGATGTCGATGATGTTTTGAACGGGAATGCCGCGCGATTGGCGCGATCCGTCGAGGGGGAGGCTAAAGATGCGTTCGCGGTACACCCGCCCCGTGTTGGTGAAGAAGTAGAGCCAGTGGTGCGTGTCGGCAACGACGAGCTGCTGCACGGCGTCGCCCTCGCGCGTCTCCTGGCCGCGGACGCCCTTGCCTCCACGCCGCTGCAAGCGGTAGGCGTCGATGGGCAGGCGCTTGAGGTAGCCGCGGTCGCTCAGCGTGATCGCCATGTCGGCGTGCGGCGTCAGCTCCTCCATCGAGAAGTCGGTGGCTTCCTGGTCCCACACCTCGGTGCGGCGCGCATTGCCGGCGCTCTCCTTGCTCTTGATCGTCTCGTCACGGATGACGCCCATGACGCGTCGGGGGTCGCCGAGCAGCCCCTCCAGGTCGGCGATGCGCGCCTGCAGGTCGTTCCACTCGTCCTCGATGCGCTGGCGCTCGAGTGCGGCGAGGCGGCGCAGCTGCATGTCGAGGATGGCCTGGGCCTGCGTCTCGCTGAGACCGTAGCGCTCTATTAGGCCGTTGCGCGCCGTCTCCACGTCATCCGACCCGCGGATGAGTTGGATGATCTCGTCGATGTGCTCGAGGGCGATGCGCAGCCCCTCGAGGATGTGGGCACGGGCGCGGGCGCGGGCGAGGTCGTACTCCGCGCGGCGCTGGATGACGATGCGGCGGAAGTCGATGTAGTGCGTGAGGGCGGAGCGCAGGGTGAGCACGCGCGGCTGCCCGTCGACGAGCGCGAGCATGTTGACGTGGAAGGCGTGCTGCATCTGCGTGTGCTTGAAGAGGTTGTTGAGCACGCGGTCAGGGTGCATCCCGCGCGCCAATTCGACGACGACGCGCAGGCCCTCGCGGCCCGACTCGTCGCGCACGTCGGTCACGCCGTCCAGCTTCTTGTCCTTCACCAGCATCGCGATGCGCTCGACCAGCGTCGCCTTGTTGACCTGGTAGGGCAGTTCGGTGACCACGATGCGCGAGCGGTCGCCGCGCTCCATCGGCTCGACCTCAGCGCGGGCGCGAATGACGATACGCCCGCGGCCGGTGTGGAACGCATGGCTGATGCCCTCGCGCCCCATGATGATGCCGGCGGTCGGGAAGTCGGGCCCCCGCACGAACGCCATCAGGTCGTCTATCGTCGCGTCCGGGTAGTCGACGAGGTGAACGATGGCGTCGCTGAGCTCGTGCAGATTGTGGGGCGCGATGTTGGTAGCCATGCCGACGGCGATGCCTCCCGCGCCGTTGAGCAGCAGGTTGGGCAGCATCGCGGGCAGCACCGTCGGCTCCTGCGCCGAACCGTCGTAGTTGTCGAGAAAGTCGACGGTGTTGCGGTCGAGGTCGGTGAGCATATGCTCGGTGATGGAGGCCAAGCGTGCCTCCGTGTAACGCATCGCCGCCGGTGGGTCGTCGTCCACCGAGCCGAAGTTGCCCTGCCCGTCGATGAGGGGGTGGCGCATGGAGAAGTCCTGCGCCATTCGCACGAGCGCGTCGTAGACGGGCGAGTCGCCGTGAGGGTGGTACTTGCCCAGCACCTCGCCCACGACGCCGGCGCTCTTCTTGTAGGAGGAGTTGGGGCGCAGGCCCATCTCATGCATGGCGTAGAGGATGCGCCGTTGCACGGGCTTAAGGCCGTCGCGCACGTCGGGCAGCGCGCGCGAGACGATGACGCTCATCGCGTAATCGAGGTACGCGCCGCGCATCTCCTCTTCGATGCGTACCGGCCGTATGCGTCCGCCTTGTGTGACCATCTACCGACGCTCCTCGAATGCCACCGATTTACGCGTAGGCCGCCCTAGCGTTTATAGCAGAAGCGGCGCTGCAGCCGAAGTGTGTTTAGCGTCAATACAGCGGCGTTTTCGCCGTACGGCGCCACGCTAGGTTCCCCGGTACCAGATCGCCGGCAGTTTGGTCCAGCGCATGAACTCCACCAACACGATGTCGCCCTCACTCAAGCGCTCGCGCAGCCGCAGGTCGAATTGGAAGCGGTACCCGGCAACGGGCGCGATGAGCGGCTTCACGGCGAAGATGCTCAAGACGCCTCGCGGCCCTATCGGCCCAAGCTCGCCCACGCGGAACTGGCGCGGGACGAACATGTCGGCGGACGCCATCATCGCCCGCACCAGCCAGAACACCGTCAGCCCGACGAGGAGCGCCCTGAAGATGCCCAGGTCGTTGACAAACGCCATCGCCGTCAGCAGCAAGGTGCCGATGCCGAACAGCACGGCAGCGAAAGCGGGGCGCCACAGCCCAAAGCGCGCCTCCTCGTAGACGACGCGGAACTGCATTCCGCACTCGCGGCACTGGCGCTGCGGCGAGAGGTAGCGGTGCGGGCAGGTCTGCTTGTCAAGCAAGGCTCTACGCCCTTGCGCCAAGCCGCTCGAACGCCTCCGCGCGTTCGACGAAGCCCTCAAACAGGTGAAGGAAGTTGCGCGGCACCTCCCACTCGCGCTCGGGGTGGCACTGGACGCCGATGACCCAATCGTGCGCCGGACTCTCCAGCCCCTCGACGATGCCGTCCGTGGGGTGGTACGAGGAGGCGAGCAGTCCGGGCGCGCGTTGCGCGTCGCGCAGGCCCTGATGGTGCCATGAGTTGACGGTGTAGACAGCACCCAAGCCTACGACGTGGCCGAGCTTGCTCCCCGGCGAGACGTAGGCGGGGTGGGTGACCGGCTCGTCCAACTCGTCCTTGTCCTCGATGTTCCCCGGCCCGTGGTCGGGGATGTCCTGGAGGAGCGACCCGCCGAATGCGACGTTGAGCAACTGCAGCCCCCGGCAGATCGCCAGCACGGGCATGTCGCGTGGGAGCGCGTCGCGGAGCATAGAAAACTCCACCTGGTCACGCTCCTCTAGCGTCTCGACGTTGGCGTTGGGATCGATGTCCTGTCCGTAGTGCCTGGGGTGGACGTCGACGCCGCCGCACAGCAGCAGGCCTCCCGCGCCGCGCATCGCGTCGTCGAGGCTCGTATAGGCATCGGGGGTTACGAGGCGGGTCGACGCGCCGCGCTTCTCCAGCGACGCGATGTACGGCGCGGCCTCCCGTGCATCCGTCGCCGTCACCGCAATGAATGGCATGGGGAGATTATACGGCGTAGCAGCGCTCTCCTCATCAGGCGTGGGGCGCTCCTGCCCCTAGCGCGCCCGGCGTTGAGCGGCTATCCTTACGCGCGCTTTCCCCGTTAGGAGGACTCCGGTGGCGCCTAGGACGATGTTCGAGAAGATTTGGGACGCGCACGTCGTCCGCGAGGAGCCGGGGCAGCCCACGCTCCTCTACGTCGACCTGCACCTTGTCCATGAGGTCACCTCCGCGCAGGCGTTCGACGGGCTGCGGCTCAACCAGCGCTCGGTGCGGCGCACCGACCGCACCATCGCCGTCGCCGACCACAACGTCCCCACGGACGACCGCTCATCGGGCAACGTCCTGATCGCCGACGAGACGTCGCGCCTCCAACTCGAGGCGCTCGACCGCAACACCCGTGAGTTCGGCATCGAGTACTACGACATGTACTCGGAGAACCAGGGCATCGTGCACGTCATCTCTCCGGAGCAGGGGCGAACGCAGCCGGGGATAGTGCTCGTCTGCGGCGACAGCCACACGGCAACGCACGGCGCATTCGGCGCGCTCGCGTTCGGCATCGGCACCTCCGAAGTGGAGCACGTGCTCGCCACCCAATGCCTGTGGCAGCAGCGGCCCAAGACGATGGAGGTGCGCGTCGACGGCGAACTGCCGCCGGGGTGCACCGCAAAGGACATCATCCTCGCCGTCATCGGTCACATCGGCACAGCCGGTGGCACGGGCCACGTCATCGAGTACACGGGCGAGGCCATCCGCGCGCTGTCGATGGAGGGGCGGATGACCGTGTGCAACATGTCCATCGAGGCGGGCGCACGCGCCGGCATGGTCGCACCCGACGAGACGACGTTCGCCTACCTGCAGTCGACGCCGCTCGCGCCCAAGGGGGGTGCGTGGGACGCCGCCGTCGAGGCGTGGCGCGCCCTGCCCTCCGACCCCGGCGCCGTCTACGACAAGGTGGTGACGCTAAACGCAGCCACGCTCACACCGCACGTGACGTGGGGCACCAACCCCGGGCAAGTCACGACGGTGGACGGAAGCGTGCCCTTCCCCAGCGATTTCGCGACCGACCTGGAGCGCCAGGCCGCCGAGAAGGCGCTTGCGTACATGGGCCTCGAGCCGGGCACGCGCATCGAGGACATCGACGTCGATTGCGTGTTCATCGGGTCGTGCACCAATTCGCGCATCGAGGACCTGCGCGCCGCTGCGGCAGTAGCCAAGGGCCGCAAGGTCGCGCCGACCGTCCGCGCGCTCGTCGTCCCCGGCTCCACCCGTGTCAAGTTGCAGGCGGAGGCGGAGGGCCTGGACGCGATTTTCACGGAGGCAGGATTCGATTGGCGCGAGGCGGGCTGCTCCATGTGCCTCGGCATGAACCCCGACATGCTGAGCCCGGGCGAGCGCAGCGCCTCGACCTCCAACCGCAACTTCGAGGGGCGCCAGGGCCCCGGCGGGCGCACGCACCTCGTCAGCCCCGCCATGGCCGCGGCCGCCGCCATCGCCGGCCACTTCGTGGACGTGCGGGAGGTGTAGATGGACGCTTTCGCCACGCATAGCGGGGCTGCGTTGCCGCTCGACCGCATCAACGTCGATACAGACCAGATCATCCCCGCGCGCTTCTTGAAGAAGATCGACCGCGTGGGGTTCGGGGAGTTGCTCTTCTACGCGTGGCGCTACAACGACGACGGCTCGCCCAACCCCGACTTCATCCTGAACGACCCCGACTATGCAGGCGCAACGGTGCTGCTGGCGGGCGAGAACTTCGGCTCCGGGTCATCGCGCGAGCACGCGCCTTGGGCGCTCCAGCAGTACGGCTTCCGCGCCATCATCGCGCCCTCCTTCGCCGACATCTTCCGCAACAACTGCTACCAGAACGGCTTGCTGCCCGTCGCGCTCTCTGCCGACGAAGTGGCGATGCTGATGCGCCGCGCCCAGGACGCTCCCGGCTACCGCCTCACTGTCGATCTGCAGGCGCAAACGGTGAGCGACGGGCAGGGGTTCGAGGCCCACTTCGACATCGATCCCTTCCGGCGCGAACGGCTCCTGCAAGGGCTGGACGACATCGGCCTGACGCTTCAGCACGCCGACTCCATCACCGCATTCGAGGCGGCGCGCTCCGCCTAACCCCTAGCTCTTCCACGGAGGCCCCCCATGCCCGCTTTTGACGTTCTCGTTCTCCCCGGCGACGGCATTGGGCCGGAGGTGACCTCGTCGGCGCAGCGCGTGCTCGATGCCATCGGGCAGCGCTTCGGCCACACCTTCCGCTACGCCTACGACGACGTGGGCGGCATTAGCATCGACCGGCACGGCACGCCGCTGCGCGTGTCGACGACCGCTGCGGCGAAGAAGGCGGACGCGGTGCTGTTCGGCGCGGTGGGCGGGCCCAAGTGGGACAACGCGCCCGTCCGCCCCGAGGCAGCCATCCTGGGGTTGCGCAAGGCGCTCGGCCTGTTTGCAAACCTGCGCCCCGTCAGGGTATTCCCTGGCATGGAGGACTCGAGCCCCATCAAGAACGAGCGCGTAGCGGGAACCGACATGGTCATCATCCGCGAACTCACCGGCGGGCTCTACTATGGGAAGCCCAAGCGCCGCTACACGACCAAGGCCGGACGCCGCGCCGTCGATGCGATGGTCTACACGGAGCGCGAAGTCGTGCGCATCCTGCGCGTCGCCTTCGAACTGGCGCGCACGCGCTCCGGTAAGGTGACCTCCGTCGACAAGGCCAACGTGCTCGAGAACGGACGGATGTGGCGCGAAATCGCCAACGACGTTCACGAGGACTACCCGGACGTGGCACTCGAGCACCAGCTGGTCGACTCCTGCGCGATGCTGCTGGTGACGCGCCCCACCAGCTTCGACGTGCTGGTGATGGGCAACATGTTCGGCGACATCCTCTCCGACGAGGCGGCCGTGCTCACGGCCTCGCTCGGCATGCTGCCGTCGGCGAGCCTCGCAGGGCTGCCTCAGGCCAACGCAAGCGGAGGCCGGCGCAGGGTGCGCGGCCTCTACGAGCCCATCCACGGGACGGCGCCCGACATCGCAGGTCAAGGCAAGGCCAACCCCCTTGGTGCGATCATCTCCGCCGCCTTCATGCTCCAGTACTCGTTCGGCCTACCCGACGAGGCGGCGACGGTCAACCACGCAGTCGAAGGCGCCCTCGCCGAAGGGCTGCTTACCGCCGACCTCGCCACCGGCGGCACGCCGTGGGTGACGACCGAGCAGATGACCGACGCCATCGTTGCCGGGGTCGCCTCGGCGTGAGCGGCGACGACTGCAGCGGCTGTCGCAACGCTCCCCGGGCGCCGCGCGCCATAGATTGCGCATCGATCAGGCGCTGACGTGGAAGTCCTTGTCGGCGTCGGCATTGCCGTAGCGGCGTTTGCTGCCGCCGTTGTCGGCGGCGTCGTCGGTATCGGCACCGCCATCGTGATGCTGCCCATCCTGGCGGCGGCATTCGGCGTGCGCGAGGGCGTCGTCGTGCTGTCGGTATGCATGACCATGGCCAACGTGGCGCGCGCCATCGCCAACCGCCGCGAGATCAACTGGCCCGTAGTGCGGTGGTGGGCCTTGGGCGCGGTTCCCGCTGCGGTTGCCGGTACATTTGCGCTGGCCGTCGCCCCGCCGGGGCTGCTCGCACGCCTGCTTGGCGGCTTCTTCGTGCTCGTCGTCATCTACCGCCACATCGGGTCGCTGCAGCACTTCAGGATGCCGCTGCGCGCCTTCGTCTATGTCGGCGCCTCGCAGGGGGTGGTCAGCGCGCTCTTCGGTGCGGCGGGGCCGCTCGGCGTCCCCTTCTTTCTGGCCTACGGGCTGACGCGCGCGACATTTGTCGGCACGTTTGGCGCACAGAACACCATCGCGAACGGCGTGCGCCTCGGCACGCAGCGCGGCCTCGACCTGCTGACGCTCGACCTCTTTGTGATAGGGATGGGCATCGGGGTCATCATGTTCGGCGGCATCTTCGTCGGGCGCTGGGTTGTCACGCGCATCTCCGAGCGCGTCTTCACCTACCTGATAGAGGCGGTGCTGGTGGCGGTCGGCCTGCTGTTTCTGATCCGCGGCGGGTAGGGGAGGCCGCGCCTCGTAGCCTGCTTTCGTTGACACTGGCGCGTGGCGGCGCGGATAATCGCCCCTCGGGTGGTGCCTCTATCGCGCAACGAGGCGGCTCAGGAGAGGAGACGACTATGCGGCCCATTGCTTTCTTAGACGGTGAGTACCTGCCGTTAGAGGAGGCCAAGGTCGGCATAATGACCCACGCGCTCCACTACGGTACCGCCGCCTTCGAAGGGATTCGCGGCAACTGGAACGGCGACGACGGGCGCATGTACATCTTCAAGCTGCGCGAGCACTACGAGCGGATGCTCCGCGGCTGCAAGATGCTCTGGATCGACCTCCCCTACTCCATCGACGAGCTGTGCGACATCACGACGCAGGTCGTCTCGCGCTCCGGCTTTCAGGAGGACGTCTACATCAGGCCGATGGCCTACAAGGGCGAAGAGAAGGTCGCCAACCTCAACCTCAAGGTGCTGGGCGACTCCTTCTTTTGCCTGGCGGTGCCCTTCGGCAACTACATAGAGTCAGACGGGGCCATCAGCTGTTGCGTCGCCTCTTACAGGCGCATCGACGACACCATGATTCCCCCGCGCTTCAAGCTGAGCGCGATCTACCTCAACTCCATCCTCGCCAAGACGGACGCGCTCGCCACGGGCTTCGACGAGGCCATCATGCTCAACCAGGACGGCCACGTGTGCGAGGGCACGGGCGAGAACATCTTCATCGTCCACGGCGACCGCATCGCAACGCCGACGCTGGAGAGCAACGTGCTCCCGGGCATTACGCGCGATACGGTCATGGCGTTGGCGCAGGATGAGCTGGGCGTGACGGTCGAGGAGCGCCTCATTGACCGCAGCGAACTCTACACCGCAGACGAGGTTTTCCTGACGGGGACGGCAGCGCACATCCAGGCAGTCGGCTCCGTCGACCACCGCTTGGTGGGTAGCGGTGGAGCGGGGCCGATAACGCGCCGCCTACAGGAGATCTACTTCGACATCGTTCGCGGCAATAACGAGCTCTATGCGCACATGTGCACCACCGCGATGCCGCAGGTCACGGCAGGCTAGGGCGGTGGCGCCCGCATAGCGCCTGCGGCGGCGCATGGCAACCGAATTCACGTTCGACTACTTGGTCCTTGTCGCGGTCAGCACGGCAGGTGTCGTCCAGATTGCGGCGGCCCGCAACGGCCTTGAGGGCATCCTTCTCCTCCGACGCTGGCCGCGCGCAACGGAGGTCGCCGCCGCCTCTGCGATCGTCGGCGTCTTCATCTGGTTCTTCTTCGGAAGCGGCGAGCGCAACCTGCCCGACTCCGTCGCAGGCCTCGACGGCGTGACGCAAGGGCGGCTCTTCGCTACGAGCGCCGGCCTCACGATTGCAGCAATCTTCGCGCTTACCTCGGTCGTTAACGAGCGCTGGGCGCGCGACGCAACGCACGACGGAGGCAAGGGTCTGGAGGCGCTGCGCACGACGACCTTTGCGCGCGCGTTGCTCTCGGGCCTGCGCTTTTGGGATAAGTCCGGCTGATGGACGCCGCAATCGTCGAGTGGCTCAACGCGGCCGTCGGCAAGTTCGGCCCCTTCGACAGGCTCATGGAGCTCTTGATGAGCGACTACTTCGTGCCCGTGCTGGGGTCTCTCCTGCTGATCGCGCTCTGGTTCTGGGGCAGGGGCGTGCAGCTCTATCAGAACCAGCTAACGACCGTGGCAGCGATTAGCGGCCTGGGGTTCGCCAACCTCGCGGTCTCCCTCCTCAACGTCCACGTCTCACGCCTGCGCCCCTTCGCTGAGCATGACATCCTCATTGCCTTCTACGAACCGACCGACTCCTCCTTCCCCTCCAACAGCGCCGCAACGGGCTTTGCGATGGCGACGGCGGTCTTCGTGAAGCACCGGCCCCTGGGGCTTATCTGCTATGCGTTGGCGTTCCTCTGGGCGTTCGGGCGCGTCTACGCCGGCGTCCACTACCCGACCGACGTACTCGCCGGCGCGGCCATCGGCATCGTCGCCTCCATCTTGGCTTGGGCGCTCATCTGGGCCTTGCGCATCATCCCCCGCGTCATCCTGGCGGTGTTCCGCCGGCTCGTACTGGCCTAGGCCGTCACCGCGCATTCGTATTCCGCAAGCATGCGCTCCGCTACTGCGCCCCAGGTGTAGCCCGCTGCCGCGGACACCGCAGCACGCGACATCGCTGCGATGCGCTCGGCGTCGCGCAGGAGTGCTTGGATGTGCGCGGCGTACGCGCCTGGCTCGCGCGATTCGACGAGGATGCCCGTCTCGCCGTCCGCGACAATGCCGCGCAAGCCACCGACGTTGGCGGCGACTACCGGCACACCGCACCCCATCGCCTCAAGCACCGCCAGCCCGAAGCTCTCATGGTACGACGGCGCCGCCAGGAGGTCGGCAGCCACGTAGTAGTCGCGCAGGCGCTCGTGCGGCACGGCATCGTGCCAGTGGACGCGCTCGGCTACTCCGGCACGGGCCGCTACCTCGCTGAGCCACGCCCTGCCCGCGTCGGCAGGATCGCCGCCAACGACGACCAGCTGCACCCCCGGCAAATGCGCGAGCGCTCGGACTGCGATGTCGGGCGCCTTGTACGCTTCCAGCCTGCCCGCGTACAGCACCAGGGGCGGCTCGAGCGGCAGGCCGAGCGCATGCCGTGCCGCGTGCTTGTCACCAGGCGCGAATAGGCGGCAGTCGACGCCTGCAGGTACGACGGCGATTCGCTCAGGCGGCAGGCCGTAACGCCGCTGCAGGGCATCCGCCTCGTCGGGCGTGAAGGCCATGATGCGCGATGCCGACTGCGCCATCTGCGCTTCCATCGCATGGCGCTCCGGCGGCTCCTTGTCGCCGAACGCAGCCTCCTTGGTCGCGCCGTGCGTGTGGAAGGTGACGGCGTGCGGCACGCCGAGACCGCGTGCGACCTCGCTCCCGACCCATCCCGAGAGCCAGTAGTGGCTGTGTACGAGGTCGTAGGCCGCTCCACCGCGTACGACGAAGTCGCGGATACCCGCCAGCACGGCAGGAAGGTGGGCGGGCACCCATTCTTTCGGCAGTTCGAGCGGGCAGCCATGAACGTGGATGACGCGCGTACGCGGGCCGAGCGATACCTCCTGCGGCTCGGAGGCGTCGTGTGCGCGCGTAAAGACGTCGACTGCCACGCCCAATTCGCCGAGGGCGAGCGGCAGGTGGCGCAGGTAGACGCTCATGCCGCCTGCTGAGCGCGCGCCAGGCGTCGCTAGCGGGCTGCCGTGGACGGAGACAACGGCGACGCGCTGCACGGCGGCCATGCCCGGCCCTAGCGACTGGCGCGCAGCGTGTACAGTGCAACGTCGCGCGCGCCCAAATGGTGCTTGTAGGGCTCCGCGCCCCGCAGGAGGTCGTAGTATGTCAGCCCTTGCTCAATGGCCTCACGCAGGGTCAGGGCCTTGAGCAACAATCCCACGCTGAGCGCGCCGTAGTCCAAGCGATAGCCGCTGTTGTAAAGGTGCCTGCGGCCCGCGTAGTCAAAGCACACCACGCCCGCCGCGCGCTCTCCCGCTACTTCCAAGAACATGAGCCGCAAGTACCCAGCCTCCGAGGTGCGCCGCAGTATGGTCCGGAAGAACGCTTCCCGCTCGGGCGCCATGAAAATGCGCTTCTCATCACGGCTCTCGCGCATCAGCTCCAAGAACAGGGCAATGTCCTCGTCGAGCGATTGCGGCGTCGCGGCAACAACTCGCCATGGGCCGGCAGCATCGAGGCGGCGCAACTTGCGCCGCAGCTCATGGCGGTCCTTCTTTCGAAGCGCCGCAAGGTAGTCGTCCCAGGTTGCCGGCAGCACAATGCCGGGCGATACGCCCTCCTGCTCGATGCTGACCTCGCATCCCGCGCGGCTCAAGCGTTCCGGCAACGCCTCAAGCGCATGCGACCCGTCCCGCAGCGACAGCAGCTCGAGGCGCTTCCACTCCTCAGCGAGGATGCAGCGCGCAACCTCGTCCAGTGCATCGGCGCCGTTGCCCAGGATGACGTCGTGGTAGTCGAAGAGGTCGCTGCCGCCGAGAAAGGCCAGCGTGTCGCCGCAGAGCATCATGGGGGCGATGGCCGATGGCGCGGCCTCGCCGCCTATCGGCAAGAGCCGCAGTTCCCTGCCTTGGCCGAAGGAGTCCCACCACGCGCATTGCCAGAGCGGCGTGAGAAAGATGGAGGCGTGTGTCTGGCGCCCCGCAAGCGCTTCCCACTGCGATTGGAGGGACGCAAAAGTGGCCGTGCTAACGACGCAGGTCATAGGACTCCGTTCGGTGCATTATGCCCCCTTATCGTCGGCCTCGGGCATCGCACGATTGGATGCGCTGGCCATCGAGGCTACCCCGCCCGCAGGCCCAACAGAGCGGCGACCGCCTCGAATTCGGCGTTCGCCTCCTCTGGCTCGATGCGGGCGGCGTCCATGGCGAACTCGGGGTCTTTGAGGCCCGTGCCCGTCAACACACATACTACGTCTCGCCCCGCGAACCTATCGGAGGACGCAGCGAGTTTGAGCAGTCCTGCCACGGACGCAGCGGAGGCAGGCTCGCAGAACAGCCCCTCGCCGCGCGCAAGCAGTCGGAACGCCTCGACGATTTCGCCGTCGCTCACCGTCTCAATGGCGCCGTCCGACTCATCGCGCGCGGCCACCGCACCCGTCCAGCTCGCAGGATCGCCGATCCGGATGGCGGACGCGACGGTGGTGGGCTCGGCGACGGGCTTGCCGGTGGCGATGGGCGCGGCACCCTCCGCCTCAAAGCCCATCATGCGGGGCCTGCGGCTCGCGGGCCCGTCGGCTGCGTACTCGACGAAGCCGCGCCAGTACGCCGTGATGTTGCCGGCGTTGCCCACGGGGATGCACAGGTAGTCGGGAGCGTCGCCCAGCTCGTCGACTACCTCGAACGCCGCCGTCTTCTGCCCCTCTATGCGGTGCGGATTGACGGAGTTGACGAGGCTTATGGGGTACGTGTCGGCGATCTGGCGCGCGATGGCAAGGGCGCGGTCGAACTTGCCGCGCACGCTCACGATGTGCGCGCCGTAGGCCATCGCCTGACTCAGCTTGCCGAGCGCAATGTCGCCTTGCGGCACGAGGACGATGCTACGCAGCCCTGCTGCTGCTGCGTAGGCGGCGGCGGCGGCCGAGGTGTTGCCGGTCGAGGCACAAAGAACGGTCTCGTGGCCTGCCTCCAGCGCTTTGGCGACTGCCACGACCATGCCGCGGTCCTTGAAGGAGCCCGTGGGGTTGCAGCCCTCCAGCTTGAAGAACAGCCGCCCAACGCCCGCCTGCTGCTCAATTGCGCGCGAGCGCACCAACGGCGTACCCCCCTCCCCCAGCGTCAGGGTCGGCGTCAGCGCGCTGACCGGCAGCCGCTCGCGGTACGCCTCTATCACACCGCGCGGCATCGGCCTACCCCTTCCCCTCTTCTATCCGCACCACGTTCGACACCTCGCTCACCACTTCCAGCTCCGCGATGCGCTCCACGGCTTGGCGCACCGCCGACTCCTTGGCAATGTGGGTCGTCGCGACGATTTCGGCGGATCCGTCGTGTTGCGCCGGCTCCTTTTGGATCACGGACGCCAAGCTCACGTCGAGTTCGCCGAGCACGCCGGCCACCGTCGCCATGACGCCGGGACGGTCAATGGCCCGCAACCGGATGTAGTACTGCGTCTCGACCTCATCGATGGTTGCGATGCGCAACCCGCGGTCGAGCGGCGGCGCATCAAACGCGCGTGAGCCCGAAGCCATCGCCCGCGCTATCTCCACGATGTCGCCCACGACGGCGCTGGAGGTAGGGCGCGGGCCGGCGCCCGGCCCAACGAACATCGTCCAGCCCACCAGATCGCCCTCCAGCTCGACGGCGTTCAGCACGCCCTCGACCTTGGCGAGCGGCCTATCGACGGGAATGAACGCGGGGTGGACGCGCGCCTGCACCGCCCCGTCGATCAGGCGCCCAATGGCGAGCAGGCGTATCTCGTAGCCTAGCTCGGCAGCGTAGCGGAAGTCGGCCGTCGTCAAGCGCCGAATGCCCTCGTGGTACACCTGGTCGGCGCGCACGACGGTATGGAATGCCAACGACGCCAGCACCGCCAGCTTGTAGGCGGCGTCGATGCCGTCAACGTCGGCGGCAGGATCGGGCTCGGCGTAGCCGAGGCGCTGCGCCTCCGCCAGCACGCTCTCGTAGTCTTGACCCTCGCGCGCCATGCGCGTGAGCATGAAGTTGGTCGTCCCGTTGATGATGGCGTGAACGGTCGTCAGGCGGTTGGCCAAAAGGTCGCGCAGAAGAGGCGCGATGATGGGGATGCCCCCGCCGACGCTGGCCTCAAACCGCAGCCCAACGCCGTGCTCGGCCGCATGGGCGAGCAGATCGGGCCCGTGCTTGGCCATCAGCTCCTTGTTGGCAGTGACGACGTGCTTGCCGCGATGAAGCGCGCGCTGGACCAGCTCCAGTGCGGGCGTCTCGCCGCCGATCACCTCCACCACTACGTCGATGTCCTCGCCCGTCACATCGTCGGGAGAGGCGGTGAGCGAAACGCCTTCCGCGCCGTCGCGCGCCTTGGAGAGGTCGCGCACGAGGGCGCGTTGAAGGACGACTGGACGCCCGACGCGCGAGGCGATCTCATCGCCCTTTTCGGCGAGCGCCTGCGCGACACCCAGCCCGACGGTGCCAAGCCCCATCAAACCCACGCGAATTGGCTCATCCACGATTACCCACCGATGTTATCCAATAGCCACTCACGCTGCGCCTGCCCGAAGTCCACATCTTCGACGATGGCCAGGTACTGCTCACGGAACCACGAATCGGCGTCGTTGGCCGCCACAACCGTGTGAACGTCCTCGTCTATCGTCGCCTCCATCGGCCCGTCGACCACCTGGATGATGACGCTGCCAAACGAGGTGCCGTCAATCGGGCCGAGCAGGTCGCCGGGCATCGCGCCGAACACGGTCTCCTCGAATTCGGGGAATGCGCCGCGCGGCACCCACCCCACGCGCCCGCTCTCGTCGGCCAGCACCCTTTCGATGTTCGCCTCGGCGGCTACGTCGGCAAACGCCGTGCCCGCTTGGATGCGCTCGAACGCCGCCTGCGCGGCGCCGGAGTCACGCGCCACGATCCAGTCGATCAGCATCGCCTCCGCCTCGCGCGGCGTGATGCTCTGGAAGAACTCCGATACCTCTCGGCGCAGCATCTCACCGGCGACATAGGCCCGGTACTCCTCATCGCTCACGCGGAACGCCTCCAGCACTCCGTCGTACGCCTCCTGGGCCGCCTCCGACAGCGTCCCGTCCGTGCTCTCGGGGTCGAACTGCGCGGCCAATTCGAGGTCGACTTCCTCTTCCGTCACCTCCACATTGAGGCCACTCATCCCCATCTGGCGCAGCACCTCGTTGCCCACGGCAAGGTCGAATATGTTGTCGGGCGATATAGCGACGCTACTGCCCGTGGCGGCGGTCGTGCCGACCACGATGCGCGCGAAGGGAATCAGTTCGCGCAGCTCGATCTCCGTCTGGCCGACCTGCGCGACGACGTGGCTCGGCGTGCGGACGCGCGAGATGTAGAAGCCCGCGGCCACAACGATAAGCGCAATCGCAACGGCGGCAAGGCCGAGACCGAGGACGACGCGCTGGTTTCGCCGCTCGGTAGAGCGCCGGTCGATGGTAGCAACGGAGCGCGGCGCGTCGAAATGGCCGCGCTGTGCTCGCCTGCGCTGTCGCATGCCTGTCTCTTCTTCTCTTCAATCCCCGCTCTCAGAGAAAGAGGGGCCGAGGGGTAAACGCCCTTACGTCGCCGCCTTGTCGCTGGGCGCGTCTTCTGTAGCAGCGGCCTCGTCGCCAGGGGCTTCTTCAGCGTCGGCGGCCTCTACCGGCTCCGCAGCTGTCTCCACGGCCTCATCGGCGGGAGCGGCCTCATCGACCTCGCCTGCCGTCTGGGCCGCCTCCGCCCGTTCAGGCGAGCGGTCACGCTCGCGTTCGGCATCGCGTTCAGCACGGCGCTCGCGGTCGCGGCGGAAGCGGTCGGCCCGCGGGCCGTCGCGCAGCGTCAGGTCCATATGGCTGTGGCTGCCCGTATACGGCAAGAGTCCAACGTAGCGCGCACGCTTGATGGCGGTCGAGAGCATCCGCTGGTGCGGAGCGCACGTGCCCGTCTTGCGGCGCGATTCGATCTTGGCCCAGTCGGAGATGTAGCGGCGAAGGCGCTGCGCGTCCTTGTAGTCGATGGCCTCTATCTTGTCGACGCAGAAGGAGCAGACCTTGCGCCGCGGGAAAAAGCGGCGTCCGTCACGGCGGCGCGCGCCGCCGGAGCGAGTGGTCATAGTCGTTCTCTCTCCCTTAGCCCTGGGCCCTGCAAGGCGGTTATGGGATTTGCCTGCAGGGGAGCGGCCCTAAGCCGCCCTAGAAGGGCAGGTCGTCTGGGGACGTGCCGGTGCCAACGCCGGCGGGCTCGAGGTCGGCTGCGCTGCCGTACCCGCCGTCGGACTGGCCATCCCCGGGTCGATCGAGGAACAGGACGCGGTCGGCCACAATCTCGTTGCGCCACCGCGTCTGCCCGTCGGAGCCCTGGTAGGAATGAGAGTGCAATCGCCCTTCCGCATAGGCCCGACGTCCCTTGCTCAAGTACTGGTTCACCTGCTCGGCAAGATTATTCCACGTGACGACGGTGAACCACTCCGTCTCTTGCCTGCGCTCGCCGTCTTGCGTGTTGTACGTCCGGCTCGTCGCAATTCTGAACGAGGTGACCGGGTGTCCGTTGGGCGTGTAGCGCATCTCCGGGTCGGTCCCTACGTTGCCGATTACCATGATCTTGTTCAGTCCATTCATATCAGCGTACCTCTCTTCCGTTTCGGCTATCCATGCGTGTTGCTTACGGAACCACCTCGACGGGTTCAGGCGCATCCCCAGCGGCGTCCTCGGCTGGCAGCGCGGCTTCATCGTCGGACGATGCCTCTTCTGCGTGGGGCACATCCTCCTGGCGCACGAGCAGGTGCCGCAGCACGTCCTCGGCCAGGTTGAGCGCATTCTCCAGCGCCGACGTTGCCTGTCCGTCGGTGCGTAGGTGAACGATGTGGTAGTACGCCTCCGCGTGACCGGCCATCTTGAAAGCCAGCCTGCGCCGCCCCCAAGCATCCTCGGCCGTAATCTCGCCTCCGCCCTCGGAGACGGCGCGCCGTACGCGCTCCATGACGGCTTGCCGCCGCTCTTCGTCCACCTCAGGGTGGAGCACCAGCATCAACTCGTATCGCCGCAACTCTGCACTCCCTGCCGCCCCAGGGCGGCCTCGACCGCAGTATATCAGGGCGCCTACACCCCACAAACCCCCAGGTGTCGCTGCGCGACGGAAGGCCTCGCCCGCCGTCGCCCCTCCCGCCCCGTTACAATCCCCGCATGGCATCGCCCGCCGACTTCGGCGTCCTTGCCCCCGTCCTCTGGAGCGGGCGGACGTACTCTGCTGGGGAATTGGGTGCGTTCTTTCGCGTGGCCGAAGAGCTGGGCTTCGGCTCGATATGGGTGCCGGACAGGGTGTTCCATCCGTCGGTCGCGATGCCGCACCCGCTCGTGACGCTTGCGGTGGCGGCGTCCGTCACCAAGCGCGTAGGGCTAGGCACCGCAGTGGCTATTACCGGCGTGCGCAACCCCATCGAGACAGCGCAGTTGGCCGCAACGCTCGACACGCTCTCGGAGGGGCGGCTGACACTCGGCGTAGGGCTGGGCGGCCGCGACTACGAGTACGCGGCGCTTGGCGTCGACGCGCGTCACCGCGTGAGCCGGTTCGTCGAGGGGTTGGAGGTCATGCGCCGCCTGTGGAGCGAGGAGCAGGTCACCTTCGAGGGCCGGCACTTCACGCTGCGCGGCGTCAGCTTGCGGCCCCGCCCGGCGCACCCGATTGCCGTCCCATTCGGCGCACGGGCGGATGCTGCGCTGCGTCGCGCAGGCATGCTCGGCGACGGCTGGGTTCAGGGCGGCGCGGGTACGGTATCGGAGTACCGCGCCGCGTGGTCGCTCGTGCAGGAATCGTGCGCCGCCTCCGGGCGCGATCCGAGCGTGCTGACCTCCGGCAAGTTGCTCTACGTCAACCCCGGCGGAGACCGCGCAGAGGCGGAGGCACAGGTACGCCGCCATACCGTCGCGTACTACGGTGAGGAGATGGGGATGCGCCAGACGCTCGCAGCCGGCGCCGCGGACGAAATTGCAGGAGTGATACGCGCGTTTCGAGAGGCGGGCTGTCAGACTCCGATGCTCGGCCTGCCCGAACCGGACATCGCGAAGCTGACGTACCTTGCGGAAGCGGTAGCGCCGCTGGTGTAGCGGAACGCACCGGCCGTTTGCGTCGCCCTACGCGCGCGCCATATGCTCGCGCGACGTGACGCCCCTTCAGCGAGCCCTCTACCGGATCAGCCTCGTCACCACCGCCCAGTCAGGCGACGTCACCCTGCGTACAGACGGCGCGCCGTGGTGGGTAGAAACGGAGCGGTAGGAGCGCGGCCGCTAGACGTCGAGGTTCTTGACTTGGCGGGAGTGGGACGTGATGAAGTCGCGGCGGGGCGCGACGACGTCGCCCATCAGCATGTTGAACGTCTCGTCCGCCAGCGCCGCGTCGTCGACGCTGACCTGTAGAAGCGTACGCATCTCCGGGTTCATCGTCGTCTCCCACAGCTGCTCGGCGTTCATCTCGCCGAGTCCCTTGTAGCGCTGGATGGAGACGCCTTGACGCTCGGCTTGGCGCTCCAACGCCCCGGCCAGTTCGTTCCACGCCAGCCCCTCAGCGACGCGGTTGTCGCGGCGCGTGATGGCGAAGGTGTGGCCGTTCACCCAGCTCGCGACGGGCGAGAAGGCGCTGCGGGCGCGCGCAGCCGCCGGAGCCTCGAACAGGCGGCGCACGTCGATCTTGCCGTGGCCCTCGATCGTCAGCTCGTAGATGCCCTTCTTTTCGTTGACGCGCGCCTCGCAGGTGTAGCCCCGCGACTCCAGCCACGCCTGGAGTTTCTGCAACGAGACAACCCCCTCGAATTGGAGCCGATAGCGGCGGCCCTCGGCGCCCCGCATGATGTCGCCCACAAGTGTGGGCCCCACGCCGAGGATCTCCAATTGCGAGGCGAACGACTGGAAGCCGCGCAGGTTCTGAATGAGCGCCTGCAGGTCGGCTCCGCCCCCGGAGACCTTGCCATCGGTGGAGGCGACGCCGATGTTGCTGTAGAGCTGCTTCGCAAGCCACGCATCCTTGGCCGCCTCGTCGAACTGGTAGCGCACGCGGCGCCCCTTGGCCGTGCGGTAGAGCGGCGGCTGGGCGATGTAGAGGTGGCCGTGGTCGATGAGCGGGCGCATGTTGCGGAAGAAGAAGGTGAGCAGCAGCGTCATGATGTGCGCACCATCCACATCCGCATCCGTCATGATGATGACCTTGTGGTAGCGCAGCTTTTCCAGGTTGAAGTCCTCGCCCAGCCCTGCGCCTATCGCCGTGATGAGCGTGCGGATGGAGTCGTGGCCGAGCATCTGGTCAGGGCGCGCCTTCTCCACGTTGAGGATCTTGCCCCGCAGCGGAAGAATCGCCTGCGTCCGCCTATCGCGCCCCATCTTGGCCGAACCGCCGGCCGACTCACCCTCGACGACGAACAGCTCAGAGAACTCGGGGTTGCGTTCGGAGCAGTCGGCGAGCTTGCCCGGGAGCGAGCCGCCGCCCATTGCGTTCTTGCGGATGACGAGGTCGCGCGCCTTGCGCGCCGCCTCACGCGCTCGCTGCGCCGTTGTGCACTTCTCCACGATACGCTGCGCCTCGCGAGGGTGCTCCTCCAGGTAGAACTCGAGGGCCTGCGCGACGACCTGCTCGACGTGGCCCTTGGTCTCTGCGTTGCCCAGCTTGCCCTTGGTCTGACCCTCGAATTGCGGGTTTTCGAGCCGTACGCTCACAATCGCCGTCAGGCCCTCACGCACGTCGTCGCCGGAGAGGTTGGGTGCATCGTCGCGGACCAGCTTGCTCTTGCGCGCATAGGAGTTGATGGCGCGCGTGAGCGCTGCGCGGAAGCCCACGAGGTGCGTCCCGCCGTCAACCGTGTTGATGCAGTTGGCGAAGGCGAGGGTGGACTCGTAGAAGCCGCCGTTGTACTGGAGCGCAACCTCGACGCGGGTGCCTTCGATGTCCTTCTCCACGTACAACGGGTCGGGCTGAAGCACCTCGCGGTTGTGGTTGAGGTGGCGTACGAAGGAGGCGATGCCCCCTTCGAAGTAGAACGTCTTGTCCTCCTCCGGGTGCTCCTCGCTCCGGAGCGATATGGACACTCCCTTGTTCAAAAAGGCCATCTCGCGGAAGCGCTGGAGAAGCGTCTCGCGCTCCGGCGCGACGACGGAGAAAATCTCGGTATCGGGCAGGAAGGTGACCGTGGTGCCGGTCCTCTCCTCCTCGCCCTCCGGCAGCGCCCCCTCGTCAACGACATCGGCGTCGGGCTCGCCACGGTGGTACTCCTGCGAGTGGGTGCGCCCATCGCGGTGCACCTCGACCCGCATCCACTCAGCGAGCGCGTTGACGACGGAAGCGCCGACGCCGTGCAGCCCCCCGGACACCTTGTACGCTCCGCCGCCGAACTTGCCGCCGGCATGCAGGGTGGTCATGATGGTCTCAAGACCCGACTTGCCGGTGCCCTCGTGCTTGTCGATCGGGATGCCGCGCCCGTTGTCGCTAATGCGAATCAGGTCGCCGCTCAGTAGCTCGACGACGACGGCGTCGCAGTGCCCCGCCATTGCCTCGTCGATGGCGTTGTCGACGATCTCGTAGACCAGGTGGTGAAGGCCCCGGTGGTCGGTTGAGCCGATGTACATGCCGGGCCGCTTGCGGACGGCCTCTAGCCCCTCGAGGACCTGGATGTCGGAGGCGGTGTACTCGGTCTGCTGCGATGTGGCCATCGCCATGCTATTCGCTCCTGGGCGCGGGTTTGCCTACGGGGTTGCGCCGCCCGCTGCCGCTACGCCTGTACCATACACGCCTACCGGCGTAAATGCACCTGATTTTTGGGTGCCTTTTAGTACGAATGCTAGATGTTGTACGAAGAAATGACCTCTGCGAGCCGTTCCAGCGCCGCCTTCCAGTACGCGCGGTGCTTCTCCACCTCGTCTGCGCTCGTTAGGCGCGAGTGCTGGATGGTGATGCGGCTGCGTCCCGGCCCGCTTGCGTAGTAGCCAAATTCCACGTTGGACGCGCCGCCCTCCTCTGCCCACGCCAGCCGGGTCGACTTTTGCGGCGTATCGCGGCGGAGCGTAAGCGGGGCGCCGGGCAGCCACCTACCGCGCAGCCCGGCGTCGGCGACCGCGGCGTAGAGCGACGCCAGCGGAGCATTCAGCGTCTTGCTCACGCTAACCTGGAAGCCGCGCGCTCGCTCGTACTCGACCGTGATCTGCTGGCACCACCACGCCGAAACGTCGTGCTCCGACCCTAGCCAGCGCGCGATGTCGCGGTGCGCCAACCGCTCGGCGCCGACGGCATCGAGCAGTGCAAACCACTCGTCGGGCGTCCGCCCCGTCGCGCGGCGCACCGCCTCCGGCGATGCCTCCGTCCGCCGCGCACCCGTCATCGCGGGCCTGGTGCTTCGCTCACGCGGATATGGCCCTGGGTATCCGCCTCCAGCAGCGACGCAAAGCGGTAGCCACGTTCGAGGAAGTAGTCGCCGCCGCCCTGATGGCGGTCTAGGATGCAGGCAACCAGCGTCACGCGGCAGCCCGCCGCCTCCACCGCATTCACCGCGTGGATAAGGCTGCCGCCAGTCGAGCAGGCATCGTCGAGAACGGCGACGGCCGCGCCCTCTGGCAGCGGCCCCTCGATGAGCTTCGCCGTGCCATGGTCCTTCTCGCCCTTGCGGACTATGAAGGCCGGCAAAGGCTGGTCGCCATCGCGCAAGCTCAGCATGGACACCGCCGTCGCCATGGGATCCGCGCCGAGCGTCGGGCCGCCGACAGCCACCGCGCCAGATCCGCGCACCAGCGGTAGCAGTGCGCGCCCGACCAGGTCCGCACCCTCAGCCGAGAGCGTCAGCAACCGCCCGTCGAAGTAGTAGGTAGAGCGCCCGCCGGACGCGAGGGCGAAATCGCCGAACATCAGCGCCCCCTGCGCCAATGCAACATCGAGGATCCGGCCTGCCAGCTCGCTCCGTGTCGTCGATTGCGTCATTGTGCCTCCCCGCTCTCGTTCGCCCACTGGGGCGCAGTGTACAGCCCCTGTTCGTCAATGTAGTCGGCCACCGCGTCAGGCACGTCCCCGCGGATAGGCTCGCCTGCGCGGACCCGGCGGCGCAGGTCGGTCGCACTCACGTCGACAGGCTCCATTCGCAATTCGATGACGCGCCCGCGGGCGCCGGGGGCGACGGCCTCCAGTTGCTCGAGCGGCGGCACCCCACTTCCCCGCGCAGCCACGGCTAGCCGCGCCATCTCCAGGAGCCTCGAAGGCTCCTTCCAGCGGTGCATCGAGGCCAGCGCATCTGCGCCAACGACGAAGTAGAGGTCGTCACCGGCCATCTTTCCTGCGCGCAGTCCCTCAAGCGTATCGACGGTGTAGGTGTCGCCCGGGCGCTCCAGCTCTGCGGTGAGGACGTGGAGCCGGTCGATGCCGTCGATGGCCAGCTCCACCATGCGCAAGCGGTCGGCATTCGGCGAGCGAGGGGCGTCGCGCTTCATCCACGGCACGCCGGTCGGCAGCAGCCACACGCCGTCCAACCGCAACTGGGCGAGCGCGGCGCTCGCCAGCGCGAGGTGACCGTTATGGATGGGGTCGAACGTGCCGCCCAAGAGCCCCCTGCGCATCGACGCCTCGCCACCTCCGCTGCCCATCGTATACGACAGGGCTCTTTCGCTGGCCAAGTGTGGGACTGGCGCTACAGGAGCTACTCTACCCCCACTCCAGTTCCGATGCGCCGATGCGGACGGTGTCGCCCATTTCCACTCCTGCGGCCTCCAGCGCGGAGAGGACGCCTGCGCGCGCCATCTCATCATGCAGTTGCATCCGGGTCTGCCAGTCGTCCATGCCGACGGCCGCGACGATGCGCTCTATTGGCCAGTAGTCCAGTACGTACTCCCCATCCTCATTGCGCGAGACGCGCGGAGCAACACGAGGCGGGCGCGGCGCAGGCAATGGCGGTTCCAGGGGTGGGCGCTCCGGTTGGCGCATCTCTGGCACGAGCAGGAACAGTCTCTCTAGAAGGCTCTCCAAGCCCTCGCCCGTTGCCGCAGAGATCAGCATCGGGGCGTGGCCGGCGGCCTCCGCGAGGTGCGCGCACTGCGCATCGACCGCGCCGCGCACCTCGGGTATATCAGCCCTGTTGACCACCGCTACGTACGGCTTCGCGCCGAGCCCGCCGCCGTACGCCTCTACCTCCGCGCGCACACCCGCAAACTCCGCCGCCAGGTCCGGCGCGAGCCCGCCGATCAGGTGAATGACCGCACGCGCTCGCTCGACGTGTCGAAGGAACTCCAAGCCTAGGCCCCGCCCCGCGTGAGCACCCTCAATGAGGCCAGGCACGTCCATCAGCACCAGCGCGCGCCCATGCCGCTCGACAACGCCCAGCACGGGTTCCAGCGTCGTGAAGGGGAATTCGGCGACGCGCGGTTTCGCCCGTGAGACGGCCGCCAGAAGCGTCGACTTCCCCGCATTCGGAGCTCCGACGATTGCGACATCGGCCAACAGCTTCACTTCCAGCAGGATACGGCGCCCTTCGCCAGGTTCCCCCATCTCCGCCAAGCGCGGCTCCTGGTTCGACGGCGTCGCGAAGCGGACATTCCCCCGCCCCGCCCCACCGCCGTGGGCGACGCACACCGCTGCTCCATCCCAAGTCAGATCGGCCACGCGACGCCGTTCGCCTTCGACCACTTCCCACACGACGGTGCCGACAGGGGCCTCAATGGTGGCGGAGGCCCCGCGCCTACCCTTTCGCTGGCGCTTGCCGCCATCACCGCCCGGTGCAGCGCCGACCCTCCCCGTTCGAGCAAGGTGGCCCAGCGTCCTGCGCGAGGCCCGAGCGACAACAGTCACATCACCCCCACCGCCGCCATCACCGCCATCCGGTCCCCCCTTCGGGCGGAACTTCTCACGCAGGAACGAGACGGTGCCGCGGCCACCCTCCCCGCCTCGCACTTCTATTTCTTTGATATCTAGCATCCTCTGCTTGAGTGAAGGAGTAGTAAGAGTAGGGTAGCGCACGGACGGGGAAAGAGGGTGTTGAAAAGGAGGGCTCGGTCTGCACGGGCTGCATGTTCATCTGCTAAGGACGCGTGGGAATTGTCGTTGGGAGTTTGCCGGACCCTCCCGTCATTGTGCGTGGACACGAAGGTGGTAGCCGTGGAGGTTGACGTGCAGGCCTGCGGCGACGCACAATTGTCGCGACAGACGCTGGGGTTCGGGCGAGGAGAACGCGTGTACCAGAACGAGTTGCTGAAGGGGAGTACGGAGGCGCTCCTGCTTGCCTTGCTGGACGGCGAGGCAATGTACGGCTACCAGATCGTCAGGGAGATGGAGCGGCGCTCAGAGGGCTACTTCCGCTTCAAGGAGGGCACCCTGTACCCGGCTCTTCACCGGCTGGAGAAGGCGAAGCTCGTCGTCGGCAGCTGGGCAGACTCCGCGACGGGGCAGCAGCGGCGCTACTACGCCATTACGGCGGCTGGTAAGCGTGCGCTTGAGGCAAGGCACCGGGAGTGGCAGTCGTTCTCGAAGGCGGTGAGCCTGGTTATGGAGCCGGGCTCGTAGAGGGGCCATGGGCGACGCGACCTTCAGGTATTTCGCAGCGCTGTGGGGGTCACTGCACGTCAACCCCCGGACGCGCTCCGACGTGCTGTACGAGGCATACGGCCACCTCGAAGAGCGCACGCGCGAGCTTGCCCACGAGGGGGTTCCCGCTGAGGCCGCCGAGCACCAGGCGCTAGCTGACTTCGGTGACCCGCGCGAAATCGCACAAGCCTACTACTCGGTTCACGCGACGACGCAAGGGCGCGACACGCTATTCGCCGTCCTCCCGCACATCGGCATCGCCGCCATGTTCCGCTTCCACCTGTGGGTGGAGCTGTTCTGGGTGGCGGTTGCCGTCTCCATAGCCGTTGCGACGGCGACCGCAGCCTGGAGGCGCGGGTTGCCGAACTGGACGGCCCCATGGTTGGGCTATGCGCTCGTTCTGCCAGCGATGACGTGGGTGGTTGCTGCCGTGGTGGTCGGCTATGGGGCATGGGCGTTCGTCAGCGGCGGGACGCCACCGCTGTCGCTGGCAATGTACGTCGCCGTGGCGATGTGGATCCCCGTCGCAACGATCATCATCCTGACGATTGCCCGGCGCACGCTCTCGTACGACTGGCTGGCGATATCGCTGGCGAGCCTGCCGTTGCCGTTCTTGTCCGCCTGGCTCTTCATGCTCCACTGGCAGGGAGGCGTCCTGATCCCCGACCGCGTGCGCGCACTGGAGATGGACACGGTGACGGCGATGGTGTTTCTGGCGCTCGCAGGCTTCACCGCGCTCTTCATGCGTATTGGGCGGCGCTCATGGAGGCTAGTCCTCATCCTCGCCCTCGTCCCGCCGCTTGCTGCAGTCGCTACGCTGAAGTACCACGCGGCGGCGGATCTTGCGACGGTGGTCGGTGCGATTGTGCTGACCGCGGTGCTCTTAGTGAGCCCCGTACTGCTCGACCCTGTGGATCGGGCGAGCCTGCGGTTGAGGCGCCGAGACGCGACCTCCTAGCCGATGCCTGGCGGCCCCATCGCCATCGTCGCCGATTCCACGACGTCGCTTCCAGCCACGCTAGTCGACGGCCTCCCGCTCTACATCGTCCCGTTCGAGATACACCACGGGCAGGACGTCTACTACGACGGGCGCGACATCACGCCGGGGGATTTCTACGCGCTCCAGGCGCAAGGCGAGCCCCTACCGACCACCTCCTCTCCACGGGCAGGAGCCTTCTTGGAAGCCTACCGTGAAGCGGCAGCGCACGCCGAGACGATTGTCTGTTTGACGTTGTCAAGCGAGTTGAGCGCGGCGCACCGGACCGCGCTGGTCGCGCAGGAAGCGGCGAAGCACGAGATGCCGAAAGCCGTGGTTAGCGTCGTCGATAGCCGGATGGCAGGCACTGCGGAGGGGCTGGTCGCGCTCGAAGCGGCGCGTGCCGCCGCGAACGGAGCATCGCTCGACGACGTGATGGGGGTCGTGCGCCGCCGCATCGAGGACACGTGGTTCGTCGGCTACTTCGACACGCTCTATTACCTGTGGAGGGGTGGGCGGCTGCCCCGCGCAGGCTGGTGGATTGGCAACCTGCTCAACTTCAAGCCTGTGCTGGAGCTGCGCGCCGGCCGCATCGGCGCCATCGAACGTCCGCGCAGCAAGGCGCGTGCCACGGAACGCGTTGCGGCGCTGGTCGGCGAACGACTGGAGGGGCGCGATGCGCGCATCGCTGTCGCTCACGCCAACGCGCCCGCGGACGCCGCGGCGATGGCCGAACGCTTGGAGCGCGACCTCTCCCCTGCGGAGCTCTTCGTAAGCGACTTCACCCCCGTCATAGGCGCCCACACCGGCCCGGGCCTCGTTGGTTGCGCCCTGCACCCCTTGGACACCCCGTAGCGGCGGTAGGCCGCTTGTGCGACACTCCGCCTCGTACACCGGGACTAAGGAGCGCGAGCCATGACCACTATCGAGGTGACTAGCGGAGACATTACCGAGGCGCACGCAGATGCCATCGTCGTCAACCTGTTCGAGGGCGTGACGGAGCCGGACGGCGGCACGGGCGCGGTCGACGCAGCGCTAGACGGTGCGGTGCGCGCGCTCATCGCCGATGGCGAGATCACGGGGAAGGAGGGGCAGTTCGCGCGCATCCACACCAACGGACGATTGCCAGCCAAACGCGTAGTCGTCGCAGGGCTTGGCAAGCGCGAGCGGTTCGACGCGCTTGCCGCACGCTCCGTCTCCGGCGGCCTTGCGCGTTACCTGCGGCGCATCGGGGTGAAGAGCGCAGCCACGCTCGCCCACGGCGCCGGCATTGGCGGCCTCTCGCCCTGGGAGTCGGGGGCGGCAGTTGCCGAGGGCACGCACCTCGGCCTCTACGAATTCGCCCAGTACAAGTCGAGGAGCAACGGCGACGACGACGGCAAGCAGCTGGAGGCGTTGACCATCGTGGAGCAGGACAGCGCCAAGTTGGAGGCGCTCCAGGACGGCGTCGCACACGGTGCGATGCTGGCGGAGGCGGTCAACCTCTGCCGCGACATGGTGAACGAGCCGGCCAACGTCATGAGCCCTTCGCGCATGGCCGCCATCGCGGAGGAGACGTGCGCCACGGTAGGGCTTGGCGTCGACGTGCTGGGCCGCGAAGAGATGGAGTCGCGCGGGATGGGCGCGCTGCTCGGCGTCGCTCAGGGCAGCGCCAATGAGCCGAAGCTCATCGTCATGGAGTACCGCGGCGATCCCGAGCACCCCGGCAACAACATCGCCATCGTCGGCAAGGGCGTCACGTTCGACACGGGCGGCATATCGCTCAAGCAGGCTCAGGGGATGGGCGCGATGAAGGGCGACATGTCGGGCGGCGCGTCCATAATCGGCGCGATGCAGGCCATCGCGCGGCTGAAGCCGCGCATCAACGTTTTCGGCATCGTGCCGGCCGTCGAGAACATGCCCAGCGGGACCGCGCAGCGCCCGGGTGACATCGTCGTCGCGATGAACGGCAAGTCAATCGAGGTGGACAACACCGATGCTGAGGGGCGGCTGATTCTGGCCGACGCCATTTCCTACGTCATCGCCGAAAAGGGCGCCAAGCGCGTCGTCGACGTCGCCACGCTCACCGGCGCAATGGTTGTCGCCCTTGGCAACGTGACGACGGGCGTGATGGGCACGTCGCAATCGCTGGTGGATGCGGTGCTGTCGGCGTCGGGGGCGGTGGGCGAGAAGATGTGGCAGCTGCCGCTTCATGACGAGTACAAGGAGCTGATCCGCTCGAGTTGGGCGGACATGAAGAACACCGGCGGACGGACGGCGGGGAGCATCACGGCGGCGCTCTTCATCGCGGAGTTCGCCGACGGCGCCGACTGGTGCCACCTCGACATCGCCGGCACCAACATGACGGAGAAGGACAAAGGCCACCTCGTCAAGGGTGCCACCGGCGTTCCCGTCCGCACCCTCGTCCGCCTCGCCGAGGATCTGGCGGGATAAGGGAGGGGGCTAGGACGAAGCTCCCGTCCCTTCGTTGACGCGCCGTCATGCCTTGCCTAGAATCGGCTGTATGAGGGAGGGGCCGCAGGTTTGAGCGTTACGCTGTCCAACGCGCTCACGCGATACCTGACATCGACGAAGAGGCAGGTCGAGGGACGCGCTGCAGAGGAAATCAACCGCTTCGCCAGCGCCATCGGAAGGGATAGAAACGTCGAGGGCATCCTCCCACCCCAGGTTGCCGACTACGCGCAGGAGGTAGTGAGCGCGGGCGGCGATGTCCATGCGCGGCTGTCCCCGGTCAAGGACTTTCTCGCCTTCCTGAAGAAGCAGTACAAGTTGACCCACTCGCTCGCGCCGCACGTGAAGATACCGCGGGCTGCAGCGCGCGCCGCTGCTACCGCCAAGCTGGACGCGCCGCCGACCGACCGCGAAGCCATCGAGCTAACGCAAGAAGGCCGGGACGCTCTTGTCTCCGAGCTGGAGGCGCTGAAGGGCAAGCGCGGCTCAATCGTCCAAGCCATACGCAGCGCGCGCGCCAACGGCGACGTCTCGGAAAACTCGCCGCTCGACGCCGCCCGCGAACATCAAGGGCAGACGGAGGCGCGCATTCGCAGCCTAGAAGAGACGCTGCGCCTAGCAGTTGTCGTCGCGCCGAATGGCGAGGAGAGGGCAGGGGGCATCCGAGTTGGTGTCAAGGTCGGCCTGGAGGACACCATCAGCGGCAAGCGCCTCGAATACACCCTTGTGAGCGCCGCAGAGTCCGACCCCCTCGGCGGTAAGCTGTCTGCCGACTCGCCCGTCGGCAAAGCAATAGTCGGTCTGCGCAAGGGCGATGAGGCAACGATACAGACGCCCGCAGGCGAGCGCCGCTACCGCGTATTGTCGGTCGACGCGTAATGCGCCGCGCACTCAGGCGCGTTACCCGCATCCCTGTCTATCGAGCGGTCGTGAGGCCGCTCCTCTTTGGTTTGCAGCCGGAGCGTGCGCTGCAATGGGCCGACGCCGCCTTCGCGGTGCGGCCGCTGTGGCGCGCGCATGCATTCGCCCTCGACATGAAGCGGTTCGCGCAGCCTGCCAGCATTGCGGATATCCCGTTGCGCAACCGCGTCGGCCTTGCCGCCGGTCTTGACAAGAACTGCCGCTACGTCGCGTCCCTGCGCGACTGGGGCTTCGGGTATGTGACCGTGGGGACGGTGACGCGCGCGCCGCGCAAGGGCAATCCGCGCCCGCGCCTGCTGCGCCGCACCCGAGAGGGCGCGCTGCTCAACGCGATGGGCTTCCCGAACGACGGCGTCGAAAAGGCGCGGCAGCGGCTGACGCGAGCCGGGCCGGGCGCGCCCGTGCTGGCAAGCATCGCGGCCCTGGGCGACGACGACACCGCGGCGTGCATCGACCGGCTGCAGGACGTGGTGGATGGATTCGAGCTCAACGTGAGTTCCCCCAATACGGCAGGCGTTCGCGAGTATCAGGAGCCGGAGGCGTTGCGACGGTTGCTTGGTATCCTCAACGCGCGACGCACCAAGCCGCTGTTCGTCAAATTGCCACCGTTCGAGTCCGACGCGACCCGCGACGGCGTGCTGGCACTCGTACGCGTCTGCCGTGAGGCCGGCGCGGACGGCCTGACCTACGCCAACACCCGTCCCGAGCCGGATGTGGATCTAGCCATGGGCACAGGCGGGCTGAGCGGGCGTCCGCTCTTCGCATCGCTGCTTGCGGCGCTACCGGAGGTTCGCCAAGCGCTGGGCCCCGACCTCGCGCTGAACGCGTGCGGGGGCATAGCGAGCGCCGACGATGCGCGCGCCGCGCTCGACGCAGGCGCCGACACGGTGCAACTGTACACCGCGCTCGTCTATGAGGGCCCTCGCGTCGTCGCAGACATCGCCGAGGGGCTGGCGCGCAGCTAGCGCACCACCAACCCCGTCCGCCCTGCCAGCTCGACGAACCCCTGCCCGATGCGTGCTCCGTCGGATGTGAGCACGTCGACGCCCGCCTCCCAATAGACGACGCCCAAGGCGTTGGAGCGGAACTCGGCCTGCGATGCCAGCGCGTCGGCGATGGGGACAAGCTCGGCGTCGAGGTCCTCCGATGGAACGCGCACACGCCACCGCGCATCGTACGAGGCGCCGGTATGGGGGCTGGTCCACGCCGAGTCGGGAGCAGGCTCGAATGAAAAGTCGTCCTCGGAAAGGCGCGCGACCTGCCCGCCGCGCTGCTGGAGCGTGCCATAGACGTCGATCGATGCGCCTGACCCGTCGAACAGGCGCGTCAGCATCAGGTTGCGCCCGTCGTCGAGCTGTATGCTCGCCCAGTCCCACGAGACGGCGACGGGCTGGAAGTCCCCCCACTGTTTGTCGTACCAGGCAAGGCCGCTCACGTCGACAGGGCCGCTCGGCAGCGTGACAACCCCTCGCACGCCGAGGCGTGGTCGCGAGAAGTAGTACGTGACGCCCGCCTCCTTGAAATCGACGAGGCCGTCATCGTCATGCAGCAGCACGCCGCCGCCGGTGAGATCGAGGTCGAAGCGTGAGCCCTCGACGCCGCCGCGCAAGGTGAACGACTCGCCGCCTTCGCCCGCAAATTGCCAATCTCCAATGGTGAAGTCGAAGCCGTTCTCGCGCCCCGGGATCGGCTGCTCCGTCGTCCGGAAGCGTTCCGCCTTCTGGTGTGTGCCGCCGGTGGCCTCCGTCAGCCCGGCTTGCGCGACATAGAGCGTCCGCCCCGAAACCTGCTCCCTCACCTGGAAGAGGACGTAGTGGAGCGCGAAGCGCCGCGATCCGCCCTCCTCGCCCGCATGGAGATTGAAATACCACCATTCCGTCCGAAAGTCGTGAGGGGCCTCGTCGTCGGGCAGCGCAAGCGGCGGCAGGCCGTGGGGCGGCGGCGATGGAGGAGGGTCACCGCCGCAACCGGCTGCCAGGCCGAGCACCGCCAGCCCCATTGCACCAAGCAGAAGCCACCGGCCAGCCCCAAAGCGCCGCATCCGCATACCCGGTCACTATACCGCGCCCATTTGTTGCATCATGCATCCAATGAACACCGCCGCCACATCGCAATTGTACGAGGGGCCGCTGGATGGGGCGCTTGGGCAGCTGATGCAGCGCATCGTTGCATGCCGCGCTTGTCCGCGCCTTGTCGCGCACCGCGAGTTCGTTGCGCAGCAGAAGCGCGCTGCCTACCGCGATGACGACTACTGGGGCGCGCCCGTCCCAAGCCACGGAGACCCGCAGGGCCGCGTCCTACTCGTCGGACTTGCTCCCGCCGCGCACGGGGCTAACCGTACAGGGCGGCTCTTCACCGGTGATAAGTCGTCCGACTTTCTTGCGGCGGCGCTGCACCGCGCGGGATTCGCATCGCAGCCCACGTCGCGTCACCGCACCGACAGATTGATGCTCATCGATGCGTACCTCACGACGGTGGTGCGCTGCGTGCCGCCGCAAGACCGCTCGACGCCTGCGGAACAGCGCACGTGCCGCCCCTACCTCGTTGAAGAGCTGGGCCTGCTGCCAGATGCGCGGGCGGTGGTAGCGTTCGGACGCGTGGCATTCGACGGCTACCTACGCGCGATGAGCGAGCGCACGGGAGCCCGCCACCGCCACGATTTTCGCCACGGCGCCCGCTACGACCTTGGCCCGGGCCTACCGGCGCTCTTTGCCGCGTACCACCCGAGTCCGCGCAACGTCAACACGGGACGCCTCAGCGCCGCCTCGCTTGATGTCGTGCTAGCGGACGTGCGCGCCTGGGTGGAGGCGTAGGGGATCCAATGGTGGGGCATGACTTCCGCAGCGTAATGGTGCAACATGCACACCCTGCGAGGTTCTCCGATGGCAGCGCGCAAGACAGCTGACGACGGCTCTAAACGGCAGGCCGCTGCTCCCTATGCCAGCCTGCTCATTTCGTTGAGCGATGCGGGCTACCTCAAGGCGCAGCCCCTCGAGGCCTTCCGTCCCCAACGTCGCGGCGGCAAGGGCGTGCAGGGTCAGCTGACGCGCGAGGGCGGCAACGTGCGGCAGCTCGTCGTTGCCGACACGCAGGACTGGCTCTACTGCTTCACCAACAAGGGCCGCGTCTACCGCCAGCGAGTCGTGTCCCTGTCGGCGGATGGCTCGTGGTGGAATCCCGGCGGCGCTGCGGCAGGCACCATCTCCATCATGCCGACCGAGCGGGTGACCGCCATGACCCCTATTCGAGACCCCTATGCGAACAAGTCCATCATTATGGCCACGCGCAAAGGGAGCGTGAAGCGGATGCCCCTTGGCAAGTTCGTCAACATCCGCGCAAACGGGCTCGCGGCGATGAGCCTTCGCGATGACGATGAGGTGTTGCTTGCGCGCCTCGCTGACGACGACATGAGCACTATCATCGTTACGCGCGAGGGCAAGGCGGTGCGCTTCGCCCTCAGCGCTGTGCGCCCGCGCGTTACGCGCGGTGCGGGCGGCGTGCGCGGCGTCCGCCTCGAGGTCGGAGACGAGGTCGTCGGCATGGACGTTGCCCGACCGAAGGACCGGCTGCTGCTCCTCACGCGCAGGGGCTACGGCAAGCGCACCGAAGCAAGCAAGTTCCCCGTCACCGATCGCGATGCCATGGGCGTGATTGCCCACACCGTCAACGACAAGACTGGCCAGGTAGCCGCCGCAGTTGTGGCCGACTACGGCAATGAGGAGGTCATCGCCGGCTCCGCCAAGGCGGCGGTCCTCCGTACGCGCATCGCCGAATGGCCTATCCAGGGACGCGCCGCTGAGGGAGTTAGGGTGATGACCGAGCTAAGCGATGATGATCGGGTCATCTCGATGAGCGCGTTCACGCCGCATGGAGAGTCCTCGACGGGCCGCCGCGCGAATCTGCTCCAGTTGCCCTTGGACATGCGTTCGTAGCCCCGCCAAGGGCCGGAGCGGGTAGAGCGCCGCCCGCAAGGTGGCCACCCTCCGCTGTACACGCACCGCCGCCTATGCTATTCTCTTCGGGATTTGGCGCAAGGCGCACGCCTGTGGGGATTCGGCGTGCCGCCCCAGGAAGCGAAGAGTAGCGAATGGTACAAGAGGCAACGACCGCCTCGGAGGCGGAGGTCGGCGGCGCGGACGAGTCCGGGCAGTTCGAGCCGTTGAGTATGAAGGCCTTGCTGGAGGCCGGGGTGCATTTCGGCCACCAGACGCACCGATGGCACCCAAAGATGCGCCCCTATATCTTCGCTGAGCGCAACGGCATCCATATCATCGACCTCCAGCAGACCATGGACTTGCTTCAGCAGGCGTGCGACTTCGCACGCCAGGTCACGGCGGGCGGCAAGAAGCTGCTCATGGTCGGCACTAAGAAGCAGGCCCAGGATGCCGTCCGCGAAGAGGCGGTGCGTTCCGGCCAGTTCTTCGTCAACCAGCGCTGGCTCGGCGGCACCATCACCAACTTCACGACCATCCAGTCGCGCATCGACTACCTCGTGCGCTTGGAGGAACAGCAGGCGCGCGGCGAGTGGCTGCACCTGCCCAAGAAGGAAGCGCTGCGCCTCAACAACCGCGTCCACAAGATGAACCGCTACTTCGGTGGATTCAAGGAAATGACCGAGTTGCCCGGCGCCCTCTTCGTCGTCGATGTCGGCCGCGAGGACATCGCGGCGGCGGAGGCGCACCGCGCCGGCATCCCCATCGTCGCCCTTGTCGACACCGACTGCGACCCCAACGTGGCCGACTGGGCGATTCCCGGGAACGACGACGCCATTCGCTCCATCCGGCTGATCGCGCAGCAAATTGCCAACTCGGCGCTGGAGGGCCACGGCGAGTGGCTGAACACTCGCGCAGGCTACAGCGCGGGCGAGGACGACCGCGAGCCGGAGCCGCTGGAGAACATCGAGGCATTCGAGGCGGGCGAAGTAGTCGCGGCGGCGAGTGAGTAGGCGGCGGGCCGACGCGGTGGTCACGACCGAGGCCATCAAGACGCTGCGCGAAAAGACGGGCGCCGGCATCATGGATGCAAAGCGCGCCCTCGAGGCGGCGGACGGCGACATGGACGCAGCCGAGAGCGCCCTGCGCGAGCGCGGGCTTGCCAAAGCAGCCGCCAAGTCGGACCGCATCGCATCCGAGGGTGTTATCGAGTCCTACATCCACGCAGGGAGCCGCCTTGGCGCGCTCGTCGAGCTCAACTGCGAGACCGATTTCGTTGCGCGCACGCAGGAGTTCAAGGACCTGGCGCACAACCTCGCCATGCAGGTCGCGGCGATGTCCCCCGCCTACTTGGACGAGGACGATATGCCTGAGGGGGAGGCCCGCGAGCCGGAGGAGGTCTGTCTGCTGCGCCAGGCGTTCATCCGCGACCCATCGAAGACGGTGAACGATCTGGTCATTGAGGTACGGGCAAAGGTGGGCGAGAACGTCCGCGTTGCCCGCTTTGCGCGCTTCGGGCTTGGTGAGTAGTTCCCGCCGACAGGCCGCGGGAATGTCGGCGGGGGGCTGGCGCAGGAACGACGGTTAGGGGGTGCGCAATGGCGACCGGGCAGGTACGCCGGGCGGTGCTCAAACTGAGCGGCGAGTCGTTGCGAGGCCAAGGCGCCGACGGCGTCAACTGGTCGGTCCTCCAATACATTTCCAGGCAGGTCGCCGAGGCGGTCGACACCGGTGTTCAGCTCGCACTGGTCGTCGGCGGGGGCAACATCTGGCGAGGCACCGAGGCGGAGCAGAAGGGCATGGACCGCTCCACCGCCGACTACGCGGGGATGCTCGCCACCGTCATCAACGCCATCGCCTTGCAGGACGCGCTGGAGCGCGCAGGCGTCGATACGCGCACGCAGTCGGCCATCGACATCAAGTCGGTCGCCGAGCCGTACATCCGCCGCCGCGCGATGCGACACCTAGAGAAGGGGCGCGTCGTCATATTCGCGGCCGGCACCGGCAACCCCTATATGACGACGGATACCACAGCGGCGCTGCGCGCAGTCGAGATAGGCGCGGACCTGCTGCTGATGGCCAAGCACAACGTGGACGGCGTCTACGACGATGACCCGCGCCGCAACCCGGCCGCGAAGAAGCTGAGCTACCTCGACTATCTTGAGTTGCTCAACCGCGGCCTCGGGGTGATGGACAGCACGGCGACATCGCTTTGCATGGAGAACGGTCTGCCCATTCGCGTCTTCGATATCTTCCAAGAGCAGGCGATGGCAAGGGTGCTGCGGGGCGAACCGCTGGGGACGCTCATTGCCGCACAGGCCCTCGCCGTCTAGGCAGTAGAGGGAAAGGGATGACCGATCAGACGCTCATTGACGAAGCGATAGCCGATGCGGAACGGCGTATGGCGCGCTCCGTGGCGCACTTCGAGGACGAGATAGCGTCCATCCGTACGGGCCGGGCCAACACCGCGCTGGTCGACCGCATCAGCGTCGACTACTACGGCGCGCCGACACTGCTCAATCAGATGGCGACCATCTCGACGCCGGACGCGCGCCTAATACAGATACAGCCATGGGACCGGACCCAGATTCGGGCCATTGAGCGCGCCATCATGGAGTCGGACCTCGGCCTCACACCCGGCAACGACGGACAGGTCATCCGCCTGCCAATCCCCGCTATGACGCAGGAGCGCCGGCAGGAGATGGTCAAGCGCTTGCGCCGCACGCTGGAGGAGACGCACGTCGCCATACGCAACGTCCGCCGCGATGTGCTCGAGTTCTTGCGCAAGTCGGAGAGGGACAAGGAGATATCGGAGGACGAGTTGCGCCGCGGCCAGGACCGCCTGCAAAGGACGACGGACGCGGCCATTCAGAACGCCGATAAGGTTAGCTCGCACAAGGAGCAGGAACTGATGGAGGTCTGATGGCGTCTGCGGACCACAATGGGAGTGCCCCCTCGTCCGATGCCGCCCCCGTACCGCGCCATGTTGCAATCATCATGGACGGCAACGGGCGCTGGGCGGAGCAGCGCGGCCTCCCCCGTCTCGACGGTCACCGCACCGGCACGGAGAACATCCGCCCCGCGCTCCAATCGCTCGCCGAGAGCGGAGTTGCCTATGCCACCCTCTACGCCTTCTCAACGGAGAATTGGGGGCGTCCAGAGGAAGAGGTGTCGGGGCTGCTGCAGATCCTAGATGAGGTCATCGACGACGAAGCGGCGGCGCTACATCGGCGAAACGTGCGCATCCTCCATCTCGGCTCGCGCGAGCGGCTGCCGCACGACCTCGCGCAGGCCATCGAACGCGCCATCGCGCTGACTGCCGACAACGATGGGCTGACCCTTTGCGTTGGTTTCGATTACGGAGGACGGCGCGAGATAGTGGAAGCTGTGCGCGGTGTCGTCGCCGACGGCCTCGCGCCCGAGGACATCACGGAAGCGGACATTGCGCAACGCCTCTACCTGCCTGGAGTGCCGGAGCCCGACTTGCTCATTCGCACCGGCGGCGAGCAGCGGCTCAGCAACTTCTTACTGTGGCAGACGGCCTACACCGAGCTCTACTTCACGCCGGTGCTGTGGCCCGACTTCGACGCCGCGCAGGTCGCCCTGGCGCTGGAGCACTACGCGACCCGCCAGCGGCGATTCGGCAGGATCCCGGCGAGCGGGTAATGGCGGGGCGTAGCGGCCCACCGCCTACCCAACGCCTCACCGTTCGCGTACTCACCGCGCTCGTTGCGCTACCGTTGCTGCTCCTCGTCGTATGGGCGGGCAATCGCTGGGTCGCCGTCGCCGCGGCCATCGCGGCGGTCGTCGCCGTGTATGAGGCGACGACGCTCGTACGCAATGCGCGCCGTGCATCCAACTCTGCGCTGACAGGCCTCGCGATGCTGGGTGCGACGGCCTACGTCACGCTGGCGCTGTTTGCGCTCGCGCTGCTGCGCGGCGAGCCGTTTGGGCTGGATTGGGTGCTCATCGCCTTCCTCGGCACTTTTGCGACAGATACGGCGGCCTACGCCGTCGGCAGGGCGATCGGCCGCTCCAAGATGGCGCCGTCCGTCAGCCCCGGCAAGACTTGGGAGGGCGCGGTCGGTGGGCTGCTCGCCGGCGGGGGCGCCGTGCTCGGCCTCATCGCGCTGTTGGAAATGCCGTTCGCGCTTGGCCCAGCCATCGGGCTAGCGCTCGCCCTGCCCGTCCTGGCGCAGGCGGGCGACTTGGCTGAGTCGAAGTTGAAGCGCATGGCGGGGGCGAAGGATTCCGGCGCGCTCTTCCCCGGCCATGGCGGCCTGCTCGACCGCCTTGACAGCCTGCTCCCCGTCTTCCCCCTCGTGTACTATGTGGCGCAGGATTGGCCGTCATGAAGCGCATCGTCGTCCTGGGCTCGACCGGCTCGATCGGCACGCAGACGCTCGATGTCGTGCGCGCGCTGCCGGAGCATTTTGAAGTGGTCGGGCTTGCGGCGGGCGGTAACACCGAGTTGCTGTCGCGCCAAATCGCCGAGTTCGCCCCGCGCACCTACAACTGCGCCTCCGGCCCCTTAGGCTTCCCTGCGCCACCCTCATCCGAATGGGCCGACCTCGAGTCGATGGTCACCGCGTCCGATGTCGACCTGGTGATGATGGCTACGACGGGGCGCGTGGGACTAGGGCCAACGCTTGCCGCTCTACGCGCGGGCAAGGAGGTTGCGCTCTCCAACAAGGAAGTGATCATCATGGCCGGCGAGCTGGTCATGGCGACCGCTGCGGCGCACGGCGGCCCCATCCTGCCCGTCGATAGCGAGCCGTCGGCGATTTGGCAGTGCATCCGGGGCGAAGCGCTCCCGGTCAAGCGCCTCATCATCACCGCGTCCGGCGGCCCCTTCCGCACGCGACCCCTCGGAGAACTCGACGCCGTCACGCCGGAGCAGGCCCTCAAGCACCCTACCTGGGTGATGGGCAAGAAGATAACCATCGACTCGTCCACGCTTATGAACAAGGGATTCGAGGTCATCGAGAGCCGTTGGCTCTTCGACGTGCCGTTTGAGCAAATCGAGGTCGTCGTCCACGCGCAGAGCGTCGTCCACTCGATGGTCGAGTTCGCCGACCGGTCGGTGAAAGCGCAGATGGGGCCGCCCGACATGCGGCTGCCTATTCAGTACGCCATGGCCTACCCGGAGCGGCTGCCCAGCGACGCGCTGCCGGTCTACGACCCGCTCGCCTACCCGTCGCTGACCTTCGAGCCGCTCGACCGAGCGCGCTACCCCTGCTTTGTGACGGCGCTGGAGGCGGGTAAGCAGGGCGGCACGTACCCCGCCGTCCTCAGCGCCGCCGACGAGGAGGCTGTGCGTCTCTTCCTTGACGGGCGCATCCCCTTCACCGGCATCCACCGCGTCGTCGCCGAGACGCTGTCGGCCTTTGAGGGGAGCGGCGACGCGACGCTGGAGTCGATACTCGACGCCGACGAGTGGGCGCGACGCACAGCGCGCGAAGTCGCGCTGGCCGCATCGCGCTAGCCGCCCATGACCGCGCTGTTGCTCTTTGCCGTCATTCTCGCCTTCCTCGTCGTCGCCCACGAGCTGGGCCACTACGTCGTCGCGCGGCTACGGGGCGTGCAGGTATTGGAGTTCGGTGTCGGACTGCCGCCGCGCGTGTTCGGCATCGAGCGCGGAGGCACCGTCTACAGCCTCAACCTGCTGCCCCTCGGCGGTTTCGTGCGGATGCTTGGCGAGGACGAGGCGACGACGCCCAAGGACCCGCGCGCCTTCTCAAGAAAGGGCCCCTATTCGCGGCTTGCGATCCTCGGCGCGGGCGCAGGCGTCAACGCGCTGCTGCCGATAGTGCTGCTCACGGCCGTCCTCGCTCTCCCACACCAAGTCACGACCTCTGATGTCGTGATAACGGAGGTCGTCGAGGACGCGCCCGCCCATGTTGCTGGCGTTCGCGCGGGCGATATCATCCGCGTCGCCGACGGGCGCGAGATAGACCGATCGTCCGTGCTCCAAGAGGCCATCCATCTGCGTCTAGGCGCCGATTCTACGTGGGAGGTGGAGCGCGGCAGTGAGCGGTTCAGCGTCACGCTCCAGCCGCGCATTGCCCCGCCGCCCGGACAGGGCGCGACGGGCATCCGCATCGTCAACGCGCGCGTGAGCGTCGCGGATGTTGCGCCCGGCTCTGCGGCTGCACGCGCAGGATTGCGCGAGGGCGATAGCCTGCTCCTACTGCGCTCGGAGAGCGTGCTTACCCAGCGACTGCACCAGGTGCTCACCGAAGCAGGCGCTGAGGAGGCACTTGCCGCTGCATTGTCCGATGTGCCCGGCGTCGGAGCGCAGGCAGTTATCCTGCGAGACGGTGCGATCGTTGCGCTTCCGCTTGCCGATGCGCGTGCCCTATCCGGCGCGGCGCTGCTCGAGCGGCCGACGGAAAGCCGCAGCCAGCCGCTCTGGGTTGCGTTTCCCAACGCCTTCCGCGAATTGGGTGACATCATGTTCGCCTTCCGCAACGAAATCTCGCGCATACTCGCCGGCGCGAGCCGCCTCGAAGTGGCCGGCCCTGTCGGTATTGCCCAGATAACGGGCGAGGTGGCCGATGCGGGGCTCGGCCCCCTCATTACGTGGACGGCCCTCTTGAGCATCAACCTCGCCATCTTCAACCTGCTGCCGCTGCCCGCGCTGGACGGTGGCCGCATGGCGCTGGTCTTGTTAGAATTGGCACGTGGCGGAAAGCGCCTTGCGCCCGAGCGCGAGCGCCTGTTGCACATGCTCGGGTTTGCAATGCTGATGGCCGTCGCCGTGATGATTAGCGTCAACGACATACGTCGCCTCCTCAGCGGCGGCAGCCTCCTCGGAGGCTAGGGCCGCGAGGCATCGCTAAGGCGAGGAAGGAAGCGATATGGGCCGCCGAGTCACCAAGCCCGTTTTTGTTGGCGGAGTCCAAGTAGGCGGAGATGCACCCATCGCCGTCCAGTCCATGACCAAGACCGACACGCGCGACGTCGATGCCACGGTCGCGCAGATCCTCGAACTGGAAGAGGCGGGATGCGAGATCATCCGCAGCGCCGTGCCCGATATGGAGGCGGCGCAGGCCCTCGGCGCAATCAAGGAGCGCATCCACATCCCGCTCGTCGCCGACATCCACTTCCACTACCAGCTCGCCCTCGAGGCACTCAACCAGGGCGTAGACTGCCTGCGCCTCAACCCCGGCAACATCCGTGACGCCGAAAAGGTGAAGACGGTCGTCACGGAGGCCAAGGCGCGCCAGGTGCCCATTCGCATCGGCGTCAACTTTGGCTCTCTCCCGCCGGTCGGCGCAATCGGCAAGACGCGCGGACAGCACCGCCACCGGGACGGCGTCAACCTTCTGACGAAGGGCTCCGATGCATCCGGAGAGGGCGAGACGGTCTCCGTCGTCGACCACATGGTCGCCACGGCGCTTTGGGAGATCGGCCTACTGGAGGAACTGGACTTCGACCTCATCAAGATCTCGCTCAAGGCCTACGACATCGACACGACGGTAGAGGCCTACCGCAAGCTGGCGAAGATGGTGCCGTACCCCTTCCACCTCGGCATCACCGAGGCGGGAACGGCCAAGGGGGGCTCCATTCGCAGCGCCATCGGCCTCGGCGTCCTGCTCTACGAGGGCATCGGCGACACCATCCGCGTCTCCCTCTCCGACGAGTCGAAGGAAGAGGTGGTGGTCGGCTGGGAGATCCTGAAGTCGCTCGACCTGCGCAAGAAGGGCGTGCAGATGGTCGCCTGCCCCTCCTGCGGACGCGCCGACGTCGACATCCGCAAGCTCGCCAATGACGTCGATGAGCTGCTCAAGTCGCGCACCTCCTCGATCAAGGTCGCCGTCATGGGCTGCGAGGTCAACGGCCCCGGTGAGGCGAAGGACGCCGACGTCGGCATCGCTGCGGGCGCAGGCCGCGCCGTCATCTTCCGCAAGGGCCGCAAGGTCCGCGTCGTCGAAGAGGCGGACATGATGACCGCCCTCCTCGAAGAAGTAGACGCCGTCTCCGCCGAGACCGAGGAAGCCGCCGCCCCCGCAGCGGGATAGGCCAGACGCTAGATCGTAGGAGGGTGTGGCGTATGGCGCACAGAGGTTACGGCGGGTCTCGGCGCGGCGGGTACAGGGGTAGAGGCAGCAAGTCCGCACCTAAGCCCCGGGGCCAAGTCAAGTCGAACAAGGCCGTCCAGTACTCGATCCGCGACCGAGGCGGCAACGTCAAGTACATTGGCGGCACGAACAATCCGCGTTATCGAGCGGCGGAACATCGCCAAAGCGGCAAGATGTCGCGAGGGGACAGGCTTGTCGTCGAAACTAGGCCGTTGGAGCGGCGGGTTGCAGAGAGGGTCGAATCTGCCAAACTGCGCTCCTATCGAGCGGCCCGCGGAAGGAATCCGCGACACAACGCAACCAGCAACGGGCAATACCAGCCCAGGTTGTTTGGGTAGCGCCCCGAGGCGGAGTGAACCGCAACGACGGCTCCGTTCGCCCGAAGGCGCTCGAAGGGCGAACCAGGCCTACCCCTCCTGCTCTAGCTGCATCAGCGACAGGTGCGCGCCGGTAGGGTCTTGGATGAAGGAGAACCGCCCTACGGTTTCCACTTCCACGGGCGGGTTGATGACCCTGCCTCCCGACTCCTCCACCAGCCGCAGCGCATCGTCTAGGTCCTCCACTGCGAGGTAGATCGACCAGTTGGGAGGCACCGCCCCCCACTCCTCGCGGATTGCCATCATCCCCGTTGCGGGCTGCCCGTCGAGGTCGAAAAACGTGTACTCCTCGCCGTTCGGCATCGTGACTTGGTTGGCGTTCCACCCGAAAAGGCCGTTGTAGAACGTGGCTGCCGCCTGCACATCGTTGGTGTAGAGCTCGGCCCACGCCAGCGCACCGGGCTCCCCGAACACCTCTGCGCCGATGCCCCGATTGGGCTGCCATATCGCGAACACCGCGCCCGTGGAGTCCTGAACGATCCCCATCCGCCCCTCCTCGAACACGTCGAAGGGCTCGTACAGAACGGCGCCGCCCAACTCCTTCACCCGCTCCGCCGTAGCGTCCGCATCCTCCACGGTGAAGTAGCTCACCCACCACGGGCCGCCGCGCTCCTGCATATCCTTCTCTCCCATGTTGTAGAGAGCGCAGCAGCTCCGGCCTCCCTTGGTCAGCGCGACGTAGGTCATGCCTGGCCCGATGGGCGTGGCGTTGGCCTCCAGGCCTAGCAACTTGGTGTAGAAGGTCTGGGCCGAGTCGATGTCCAACACCGGCATGTCCGCCCAGCTGAACATCCCCGGCTGATGCTTCGTTACGTGCATGTCGCTCCTTCTCCGTCCCCTGAGGCCGTCGCGCTCCGCCTGCGGCGGCCCTACAAGTCTAGTATGTTCCCCGCCGCGTCTACGTCCAGCGTGCGGGGCGACGATGGCAGGCCGGGCATCGTGACGATGCTGCCCGCGATGGGGTAGATGAAGCCGGCCCCCACCGATGCGCGCACATCGTTGATCTCAAACGTGTAGCCCGACGGCTTTCCCCTCAACGAGGACTGGTGCGAGATGGAAGCGTGCGTCTTGGCCATGCACACCGGCAGGGTGCCCCACCCGCTCGCCTCGAACCTCCTCAACTGCCGCAGCGATGCCGCGCTCCAGTTGACGTCGTTGGCGTTGTAGACCTTGCGAGCGAGTGACAGCACCTTGTCCTGGATGGAGGCGTCCTCCGGGTAGAAGTAGGAGATTTCCGGGTGCGGGCCTTCCGTCGCCTGCACCAACACCTCGGCCAGTTCCATGCCGCCTGCGCCGCCTTCGGAGAAGACGCGGCTCTCGACGGCGGCGAAGGCCCCTGCGTCCTCGCATCCTCGCATCACGAGTTCCGTCTCGTCTTGCGTGTCGGTGGGGAAGTGGTTGACCGCTACCACCACCGGCAGCCCCATCGCTCGCACCACGCCGATGAGGTGCGTCAGGTTCTCCATGCCCCGCCGTACGGCGTCCTTGTCGGGCGCCTCAAGCTCACGAACGGCGACTCCTCCGTGGTACTTCACTGCGCGCACCGTCGCCACCAGCACGGCCGCGCACGGCTCCAGCCCGTTGGAGCGCGCCTTAATGTGCATGAACTTCTCGAACCCTAGGTCTGCGCCGAACCCAGCCTCGGAGAGCACGTAGTCGGCGTAGCCAAGCGCCAGCAGGTCGCCGACCACGGAACTGCACCCGTGCGCGATGTTCCCGAACGGTCCCGCATGCACGATGACCGGCTGGCCCTCCGTCGTCTGCACCAGGTTCGGGAGAATGGCGTATCGGAGCAGTGCCATGAGCGAGCCGACTGCATTCACCTCCTCGGCAGTGACCGGCGAGTCGTCGCCCCGGTAGCCCACGACGATGCGGCTCAGGCGCTCGCGCAGATCGTTGAGGTCGCGGGACAGCGCCAGCACGGCCATGATCTCCGACGCGGTCACGATGTCAAAGCCCGTCTCGCGCAGCGGCGCGTTCGCGCTCCCGCCGAGCCCAGCGACGATGTTCCGTAGGGCGCGGTCCTCGACGTCCATGACCCGCCGCCAAGTGATGCCCTCCGGCCGGAAGCCCGACACCTGCCCCCGCTGCGCTGCGTTGTCGGTCAGCGCGCTTAGCAGATTGTGCGCCGAGCCGACGGCGTGGGCGTCGCCCGTGAAGTGGACGTTTACCTCATCCTGCGGCTCCACCAGCGAGAGACCGCCGCCAGTGCCGCCGCCCTTGATGCCGAAGATGGGCCCCATCGAAGGCTCGCGCAGCGTCGCCGCCACGTTCAGCCCCATCCGCCCCATTGCCTGCGCCAGCCCGACGGTCGTCGTCGTCTTGCCCTCGCCGGCGGGCGTCGGCGTGATGCCCGTCACGACCACCATCTTGCCCCGCCTGCCATTCTCGCGGATGGCCTCCAACGGTACCTTTGCCTTGAAGTGCCCCTGCGGGATAAGGGCTGCAGGGTCAAGCCCTAGGCTTGTGGCGACCTCTGTAATTGGCCTCATGCTCATCCTCAGCCGTCCACTCCGCGCGCAGGATAACCCGCGCAGGCGCGTTCCGCATTCTGGGGCAGGATGGGCTGTTGGCGCCCGTGCTACAATAGTCCTTGATGCTCGGAAGCATCGTACGCAAGATCCTCGCCAAGCCTGAAGACCGGCGCGAGCCGGACGCTCCTCAAGCCCAGCGACCTACCGACGAAACGCCAGTAGCGACGGCGGATGACCCGTCGCGCCGTCGCCGTCGGCGCGGAGGACGTGGGCGCAGCAAACCTCACGCGCAGCAGGCCGTGCCGCAACGCCCCGCCCACCGTCGCGCTACGCCATCGATCACGGGGCCGCAGCCGCGCACTGAGCGCTTTGGCGCCATCGCCGTATCGCCGCCGCTTGCGCGAGCGCTTCGCGACATCGGCTACGTGCAGCCCACCCCCATACAGGACATCGTCATCGAGCCGATGCTTTCGGGCACAGACATTGTCGGTCAGGCGCAGACGGGCACCGGCAAGACGGCGGGATTCGGCATCCCCATCGCCGAGGTGACGGATGATCGGGAGCCGCACGTCCAGGCCGTCGTCCTCGTGCCGACGCGTGAGCTGGCGCAGCAGGTGAGTAGTGAGTTGGGGCGCATCGCCAAGCACCGCGCGCTCGGCATCGCAACGGTCTTCGGCGGCGCGCCCATCAAGCGCCAGATAGAGCAACTGGCCGGGGGCGCGCAGATCGTCGTCGGCACCCCGGGGCGCATCATCGACCACCTCGAGCGCGGCACGCTGCGCCTCGACAAGGTGCGCATCGCCGTGCTGGACGAGGCCGACCAGATGCTGGACATAGGCTTCTTCCCCGACATCCGACGCATCCTGCGTGCGACGCCGCGCTCGCGGCAGACCGCGCTCTTTACCGCAACGGTACCCACGCAGATACGCCGCCTCATCTACTCCTACCTGCGGGAGCCGCAGTGGTACCAGGTAGGCGAGGAGTCGCGGCCCGTCGAGGAGGTCGAGCAGGTCTACTACGAGGTCGCGGGCCGCGACAAGCCTGAGGCGCTGGATGAAGTGCTGCGCGAGCACCCGGGCGAGCAGACGCTCGTCTTTTGCCGGACGCAAGGGGATGTCGACCGCGCGGTTCGCATCGTGCGCCGCAAGGGGCACTCGGTCGAGGGCATCCACGGCGGCATGCGCCAGAGCGAGCGCAACGCGGTCATGGAGCGCTTCCGCCGCGGCGAGGCCAAGCTGCTCGTCTCCACCAACCTCACCTCGCGTGGCATCGACGTGCCGACGGTGGAGAACGTGGTCAACTACGACATCCCCGAGTCGGTGGAGGAGTACATCCACCGCATCGGACGAACGGCGCGCATGGGTCGTCCCGGCACCGCCATCACCTTCCTGGGCGAGTGGGACATCGACCTCTTCGAGGCCATACGCAATCACGTTGGAAAGGAGCGCCTGGAGCGCCGCCAGCTCGCCCTCTATGGCGCAGCCTAAGCGCCGCTAGTCCTTGATCGTCAGCGCTACTTCCTCGATCTCGCCGTCGACGATGCTGAAGTTGCGGATGTCGGGAGCATCCTGGTCCATCAGCGAGACCAGCATGTAGTAGGCGTCTGGCCACGTGGCCAGCCTCACGTCCGTCGCCGAGGGATAGGCGGCGGAGTGTGTATGGGAGTGGTAGATGACCTTCAACTCCCACCCGTTGTCCTCGATCTCTCGGTACACGCCAAACAGCTCCTTGCCGTCCATGCTGTAGCGGTAGGGGCTCTGCTCGACGTTAGTGATGCGGTAGTGCCTCACGGCCTCGTCGCCGTCATAGGCGAGGATGCCGCAGCACTCGTTCGGGTAATCCTCGCGCGCGTGCTGGATGATCGCCTCGGCGTAGCTCCGGGGTAGGTTCAACGTGGGGGCTCCGTCGCTGGCTGTCATGGGGAAGCGCACGTAGTCTACCAAAGGCGCAACGCACGGCTGCGATGCACCGGCGACCGCGCGCTCGGCCCACGTATAATGCGTGTGCACGCTTGACGGAGGTGGGCGATGGCCTACGGCATCACGGTGACGCACGATTCGGGAGGGACGCGCGTCGAGATTCGTTCGCAGAACCAGGCGGGCCTGCTCTATGCCGTCCCCAGCGAAGGCTCCTGGGTCGCGGCGCCGGAACAGCTGCACGCGCATGCGCTCGCCGGCTTCCTGCGCGAGGTCACGTCGCTAGACGACCCGCGGATCGCCGCCATGATGCAGAAGTGGGGCATCTATTACCGCGAACTCCCGCTCGACGAGGGGGACGAGGGTGAGTCGGCCAACGGTGGCGCAGGCGGCTCGTAGGCTCCGTTAGCCGGCGGCCACGGGCGCGCCCTCGACGGGAGGCGCCTCCGAGTTGAACAGCTCACGCAGCGAATCGCCCTCCACCGTCTCGTTCTTCATCAGGTAGCGCGCGATCTGCACAAGCTTGGCGTAGTGGTCTGAGAGCACCTGTCTCGCGTGAGTGTACGCCTGCAGGATTATCCCCTGTACTTCGTCGTCGATCTCTTGCGCCACGCGCTCGGAGTAGTCGCGCTGCTCCGAAATCTCTCGGCCTAGGAAGACCAGCTCCTCCTTCTTGCCGAAGGTGCGCGGGCCGAGCTTGCTGCTCATGCCGTAGCGCGTGACCATTGCGCGCGCCATCTGCGTCACCTGCTCCTGGTCGTTGCCTGCACCGGTGGTCACCTCGCCGAACGCCAACTCCTCAGCCACGCGTCCGCCCAGGGCCATCGCCATGCGGTCCATGAACTGCGCGCGCGAAAGGAAGATGCGGTCCTCTTCCGGCACGGAGCGCGTGTAGCCCGCCGCCATGCCGCGCGAGACGATGGTGATCTTCTGCACGGGGTCGGCGTATGGAAGTACGTGGCCGACGAGCGCGTGGCCGCCCTCGTGGTAGGCGACGATCTCCTTCTCCTTGTGCGAGATGACGCGCGAGCGCCGCTCGGGGCCCATGATGACGCGGTCGACCGCCTCGGCGAACTCATCGTATTCGATGGCCTTCTTGGAGCGTCGCGCTGCCAGTATCGCCGCCTCGTTCACCAGGTTCTCGAGATCGGCGCCGCTGAATCCGGGCGTTGCGCGCGCAATCGCCTCTACGTCGAAGTCCGCGCCAAGGGGCTTGCCCTTCGCGTGGACGTTCAGAATCGCGACCCTGCCGTGAATGTCGGGCAGGTCGAGCACCACGCGCCGGTCGAAGCGGCCGGGGCGCAGCAAAGCGGGGTCGAGGATATCGGGGCGGTTGGTTGCCGCGATGACGATGACGTTCGTCCCCGTGTCGAAGCCGTCCATCTCGACGAGGATCTGGTTGAGCGTCTGCTCGCGCTCGTCGTGGCCGCCGCCGAGCCCCGCGCCCCGGTGCCGTCCCACGGCGTCGATCTCGTCGACGAACACGATGGCTGGGGCGTTGCGCTTGGCTTGGTCGAACAGGTCGCGCACCCTCGATGCGCCCACGCCCACGAACATCTCGACGAACTCGGAGCCGGAGATGGAGAAGAAGGGCACGCCTGCCTCCCCCGCGACGGCGCGGCTGAGCAGCGTCTTGCCCGTGCCGGGCGGGCCGACCATCAGCACGCCCTTGGGGATGTGCGCGCCCAGGGCCAGGAAGCGCTCGGGGAACTTCAGGAACTCGACAATCTCCTCTAGCTCCGCCTTCGACTCCTCGACGCCAGCCACGTCAGCGAAGTTGACGGTAGGCCGGTTGGCGGTGAGCAACCGCGCGCGGCTGCGCCCGAAGCCCATCGCCTGATTGTTCGTCCCCTGCGCCTGACGCATCATGAACAGCAAGATGGCGCCGAAGAAGATGAGCGGCAGGAACTGGATGAGGATGCCGAAGAAGTTGCCGAGACCGCTCGACTTCTTTACGTCGACCTGGATGCCCAACTCGGCCGGCTTTATGCCCTCTGCCTCTAACAGCGCAAAGACGCTGGTGCCGGGCTCCTTGGTGGCGACGAGCGGCTGATTGGGCGCGTTGGCCTGCGTGATGAGGAGGCGGTCGCCGTCGACCGTGATGCGGTCAATCTGGCGGTTCTTGGCCATGCTCAGCACCTGCGTGAGGCTGACCTCTTGCGCGTTGTCGCCGGAGGTGAACAGCGTGAACAGGATGGCGATGACTGCCACGCCGATGATGAGGTAGATGAAGGTGTTGCCGATACGCCGGTTGTTTTCCATCGTTCCACGCAGGGACGCTCATCGCGCCGCTGCTTCTAGGTTACCGCAAATCCGACGCGCGCCGCAAAATCCGGCGGGGCACTTACCCCCGATTGACCACGTGCGCACCCGCGCCTATCCTGCGCGACGCAACGCTCTATCGGAGGAGGCGACCAAATGGCTACCGTTCAGGAGCTTCAGGCAGTCACGGACGAATCAACCAGCAAGGAGGTTGTCGCCGGCGGCATCCGCATCCACTACAACGAGGTAGGCACCGGCGATCCCATCATCTGCATTCACGGCGGCGGCCCCGGCGCAACCGCGTGGAGCAACTTCAAGGGCAACATCCAGGACCTCGCCCTCAACAACCGCATGATCATGTTCGACATGCCTGGCTGGGGGCGCTCCGAGTACCCGGACGAAGCCCTCGAGCACGAATGGATCGGCTGGATTGGCAAGGTTATCAACGACTTCATGGAGGCGCTCGGCATCGAGAGCGCCGACATCATTGGCAACTCCATGGGCGGGCAAGCCGGCCTCGGCCTTGCCGTCCACTACCCCCACCGCATCAAGCATCTGGTCATGATCGGCTCTCAGCCCACGAACGTCGTCTTCTTCCAGCCCACGCCTCAGGAGGCGCTGGACAACATCGTCAAGTTCTACCAGGGAGAGGGCCCGACCATCGAGAAGATGGAGCGCCTGGCAAAGAGCCTCGTCTACGACTCCAGCCTACTCACCCCTGACGTCATCCAGGAGCGGTTCGACGCCGCCACAGACCCTGTGGCATTGGAGCAAGCTGCGCGCCGCGCCAAGCAGCACCGCATCGACTACTACCCCTTCCTCGAGCAGAATGCCGCTCCCACGCTTCTTGTCTGGGGGCAGGAGGACAAGGGCGGTGCGCTGGAGGTGGGCCTGCTGATGCTCAAGCGCTTCCAGAACGCTCGCCTCTACGTCATCTCCAAGTGTGGCCACTGGGCGCAGGTCGAGTACCGCGAGGAATTCGACCGGGTCTGCCTCGAGTTCTTCCAGACGTAGGAGACGGGGCGCGCCCCTAGTAGTCGAGGCCCGGGACGGGGTGCTGCGAAGTCAGTTCGGCGACTGCGTCGCGCACCTCCGCTTCCACGCGCTCATCGCCGCGATAGTTGAGCGCTCGCACGATCAGCGCCGCTACCCGCTTCGATTCCTCCATGCCGAAGCCCCGGCTCGTTATGGCGGGCGAGCCTAGGCGCAGGCCACTGGTGACGCGCGGCGGCTGCGGGTCGTTGGGGATGGCGTTCTTGTTCACCGTGATGTTCACGCGCCCCAACGCCTCCTCGGCCTCCTGGCCCGTCGTCTCCAGCGGGCGCAGGTCGACCAGCATCAGGTGGTTGTCCGTCCCGCCTGAGACGATGCGCAAGCCTCCCGCCTCCAGCTCCTCCGCCATCGCCTTGGCGTTGCGCACCACCTGATGGGCGTAGTCGGAGAAGGACGGCGTGCTCGCTTCGGCGAAACAGACGGCCTTGGCGGCAATGGTGTGCATCAGCGGCCCCCCCTGTCCATAGGGGAAGACGGCCCTGTCGATGTTGCGGCGATACGCCTCTTGGCTCAGGATGAGCGCTCCGCGCGGCCCGCGCAGCGTCTTGTGCGTGGTCGATGTGACGACGCCGGCGTACGGCACGGGCGAGGGGTGTGCGCCCCCCGCGATGAGTCCAGCTATGTGCGCCATGTCCACCATTAACACCGCGCCTACGTCCTCGGCTATCTGGCCGAACCGAGCGAAGTCGATTGTGCGCGAGTAGGCGGTATAGCCCGCGACGATGACCTTGGGACGGTGCTCTCGCGCTGCGCGCACGATGACGTCGTAGTCCAGCTGCTCCGTCTCGGGGTCGAGCGCGTAGGAGACGAAGCGGTAGATCTTGCTGGAGAAGTTGACGGGGCTGCCGTGGGTGAGGTGGCCGCCCTGGTCGAGCTGGAGGCCCATAACGGTGTCGCCCGGCTCCAGCAGGGCGGCGTAGGCGGCCATGTTGGCCGGGGCCCCGGCGTGCGGTTGAACGTTCGCATGCTCCGCGCCGAAGAGATCGCACGCGCGGTCGATAGCCAGTTGCTCCGCTACATCCACGTACTCGCAGCCACCGTAGTAGCGGCGGCCCGGATAGCCCTCGGCGTACTTGTTGGTCAGCGCGGAGCCCTGCGCCTCGAGAATGGCGCGGCTGACGTAGTTTTCGGAGGCAATGAGGACGATGTTGCGCCGCTGCCGCTCGACCTCTCGGTCGATGGCGTCGGCGAGCTGCGGGTCTAGTGTGGCGAGTGCGCTACGCGTGTCTGTCGTGCTCATCATCCTCCCTCGACTACATCATCAGTGTAGCACCAGCGGTTTGACACGCGCTTCCTGCTTCCCTATGCTCCGTTACTTACGAAGAGCATTCGTACGGGAGGCCATTATGGTCGTAAACTCCACACCTGACACCGAGCAGGACTCCAACGGCAAGGTGCCGTCGCTCAGCGGAGACATCCGGCACCTCATCCCCAAGATGGGCCTGCGCAACTACTGGTACCCCCTCGTCCAAGACAAGCGCGTCCCCAAGCGCCGTGCCATCCGCATCTCGCTCCTCGGCGACGATCTGGTCGTCTTCCGAGACAAGGCGGGAGAGGTCGTCGCGCTAACTGACATCTGCCCGCACCGCGGTGCGCGGCTGTCGGAGGGAGACGTCCACTGGCCCGGCTACGTGTCCTGCCCCTACCACGGCTGGACGTTTGACGGCGACGGCGTCAACGTCGCTGTACTGTCGGAGGGTCCCGACGCCGCCATTTGCGGCAAGCCGGGCACAGCAGCCACCAAGTACCCGACGCAGACCCTTAAGGGAATGGTGTTCGTCTGGGTCGGCAACGAGGCGCCCGCCCCCATTGAGGACGACGTGCCGGAGGAGTTCTTCGACAAGGACGCGCTCCTCACCTTCGGTGTCACCTACTGGGACTGCAACTGGGAGGTTGCGCTGGAGAACTCGATGGACTCGCACGTCAACTACCTGCACCGCAACGCGCTGGTCGTGCTGCGGGGCGAGTACATGCCGCGCGGAGCCCAGGGCGAATCGCCCGTCTTCGTCGGTAACGGCTTCGGCGGCGAGGTGACGGCCTCTCGGATGATGGCGCGGGGCGATAAGAACACCATCCAAGACACCTACCCCGGCCTGGGCTTTAAGTGGCCCAAGAGCCGCAAGCGCCGCTTCTGGACATGGGCGCTCAAGTGGAACGTCAGGGGCGCGCAGGCCAACGTTCCCTCGCCGCGCACCGCCCGCTGGTGCGGCGGACACCACCTGCCCGGCATGTTCCGCACCGAGTTCGCCTACGACCTCTACACGCGCATGTGCGTGGCGGTGGCGGAGAACAAGACGCGCCTCTTCTACTACCACTGCACCTACCCCAAGAACCGCATCCAGCGCTGGTGGCAGACCTTCCTCTACTACACCTACCACCGCTGGATCATCGAGCAGAACTTCTCGATGCAGGACAACAGCGTCATGCTCAACCAGAGCTACAGCGCGCCCGAGGCGCTGTCCGTCACCGACTCCGAGGTCGTGCAGTGGCGCCGGCTCGTGGTGACGCGCCACTTCGGCGGCCGCGAGGCGCCCTTCAGGTTCCGCAACCCCGACAACGTGCCTGCGGACGAGGTGCCGATGTCGATGGTCTCCCTCACCGAACTTTTCAGGAAGCTGCAGGGCGGGAAGTCCAACGGCGCCGTGTCGAATGGCGCAGCCAAGTCCACTCCTGCCTCTGAGCGCGAGGACGAAACCGTCCCCGCCGGGTAGGAGCCGGCATCTCTTGACGAAAGTGTGGGGCGGGCCGCTACGGCCCGCCCCTACTCTTGGCATCCGCCCACGTAGCGCTGCGCTCGCTACACCCCCGGCAGGCCCAGCCCGCTGAGGCTGCGCACCGTGCTCTCATTGGGGCAGGGCGCCCGAGCGTGGCCGGATGCTTGTCGTTGTCAACACGCTAGGGCGACGATATGGTTTTCGCCAAATGCCCCGATTCCATCAAGACGGAGAAATCGCCAACCAGATTGTCGAGTTGGTTCGCGATGCCCGAAAACAAGTCACCCTAGTCTCCCCTTACCTGGACTTGTGGCGCCACCTTCAGGACGAACTCCGAGACGCCGTTAAGCGTGGAGTCGTTGTCAGCGTCATAACACGGGATGAAAACGAGATTACAGGAGGCAAAGCAGTACGATGGTTACGGAATAACGATTTCGAAGTCGTCGCTGTGGAGGGCCTGCACGCCAAGGCCTACCTGAATGAGTTCCGTGTGTTGGTGGGGTCGATGAACCTTACCGAGTTTTCCACCAAGAACTCCTACGAGGTCGCCTTTGATTTGGATATCCCCGAACAGAAACATGTTCGGGACTACGTGAAGACTAGGCTCTTGGGCAGGGGCAGGGTACTAGCCAAGCCCAAGGCTCGAGATCAGCTTGTGCAAGGAGTTCGGAAACTAACCCAGGAAGTAGCCGCTGTCGCCGCCAATACCCTCGCAAATGGCACCGGTCACTGTATTCGCTGTGGTGGAGTAATCGAACTGAACCCTGAGCGGCCTCTATGCCTTAATTGCTACCCGCAATGGGCCCAGTATGCCAATCAGGACTATCGAGAGAAGAAGTGCCATCGGTGTGGCAAGCCTCGGGCGGTGACTTATCGGAGGCCACAATGTCGCCCTTGCTTTTCGGTGAACCAGCCCCGCTGACAGTCCAGTCCTTTGCAGCTTAACCCTTGAGGGCGGGACTCGCCATTAGCTTCGCCCGGTGCCGCAGGCTACCCCTAGCTCTCGCTACACCCCCGCCAGGCCCAGCCCGCTGAGGCTGCGCACCTTGCCGGACGATAGGCGCTTCATCACTTTTTGCATCTGCTTGAACTGTCCCAGCAGCTGATTGACGTCTGCAGGGGTCGTGCCGGAGCCGGCTGCAACCCGTCGGCGCCGGCTCCCCGTCAACTGGTCGGGGTGGCGGCGCTCCCAAAGCGTCATAGACGAGATGATGGCCTCAAGACGCTTGAGCCGCCCGTCGTCCAGGGCGTCCGGCGACATCCGCGAGGATAGCGCGCGGAATCCGGGCACCATCTGCATCAGCGACGCGAGCGAGCCCATGTTCTGTATCTGCCGCAGCTGCTGAAGGAAATCGTCCAGGTCGAATTGGGCGCGGCGCACCTTGCGCTCCAGCTCCATCGCCTGCTCCGCGCTCACCTGCTCCTGCACGCGCTCGACCAGGGTTACCACGTCGCCCATACCCAGGATGCGCGATGCCATCCGCTCGGGGTGGAACGCCTCGAGCGCGTCTGCCTTCTCGCCGGTGCCAGCGAACTTGACGGGCACGCCCGTGACGTGCGCCACCGTGAGCGCAGCGCCCCCGCGTGCATCGCCGTCGAGCTTCGAGAGGATGAGGCCCGTCAGCCCTATACGCCCGTGAAACTCCTCCGCAGCGTTCACGGCGTCCTGCCCCGTCATCGCGTCGACGACCAGCAGCACCTCGGCAGGGTCGAGGCGGCGCTTCATCTCCTCCAGCTCTGCCATCAGGTCGTCGTCCGCATGGAGACGCCCGCCGGTGTCGACGATGGCCCACGCCATGCCCATGCGCTCGGCTTGCTTCAGACCGTTGGCGGCGACGCGCGTCGCCTGGTCGGGCGCGGCGTTCTCGCGGTAGACCGGCACGTCCAACTGCTTGCCCAGCGTTTCCAGCTGGTCGATTGCGGCGGGGCGGCGCAGGTCGGCTGCAACGAGCAGCGCGCGCTGCTGGCGGCGGCGCAGGTTCAGCGCGAGTTTGGCCGCAGTCGTCGTCTTCCCCGACCCCTGCAGGCCGATGAGCATCAGGACGTTGGGCTTGGATGACGACATGGGCGCGAGGTCGCGGTTCTCGCCGCCGAGCAACTCCACGAGCGCCTCATGGACGATCTTGACGACTTGCTGGCCGGGCGAGATGCCGCGCAGCAGCGCCTCGCCGGTGGCTTGGGCGCGGATGCGCTCGATGACCTCGCGCGCGACGCGGAAGTTGACGTCGGCCTCAAGGAGCGCGAGCCGAACCTCGCGCAGCGCCTCATCGACGTCCGCCTCGCCCAGCCGCCCCTTATTGCCAAGGCGCGTGAAGACGGACGTGAGCTTATCGGTCAGCGTCTCAAACACCGCTACAGGGTAGCATCACGGCAATGCGTTAGGAGAGCGGTTGGATGACCGTGCGAAAGGTGAGGGACAGGCGCCGCCTGCGCTTGCGCCCGCGGCGGCCACCCTCCGTGGCGCGCTTGGCGATGCCGTGCCGCCAGTGCCGCCGCGCCTCACCCGTCAGGATGAGGGCCGAACCGCGCGCCAGCATCTTTCGCGCCTTCACCTCGTCCTTGCCGATACGGCGCGAGAAGCCCATCTCCCACTCGTCGCCGAGCGAGATCGTCGCGACGGCTGGACCAAAACCCGGGTGGTCGGTATGCAAAGCGATGCCCTGGCCTGGCTCGTACTCGTTGACGATGACCTGCTCGGGGGGACGCTCGAAGAGGCCGGTCTCCTCGTAGAGGCGCTGAGCGAGCATCTGCAGCCAGTCGGGCAAAGGGCCGATACGCAAGTCGGCAGTGATGGTGCGCTGGGCATAGTGGTACCGCCAGCCGTAGTGTTGCACGCGGCGGCTGAGGTCGGTGAGCCACGCATCCTCGCTCGCGTCGATGCGTCTGATGTACGCAGCCTCCTCATCAGGTGAGAGAAAGGAAGGCCGGTAGTGCAGGCCCGCCACTGGCGCTTGCTGCGTGCCGTCGGGTGCATCGGGAAGGAGGGAGCACTGGTCAGACATGGCTATAGAGTAGCGCTAAGCCCGCGTATGTGGATCGCCGCAAGGGGTTAGATCGTCGGGGGTGGGGCCTCTCCCTCCCCATCCGCTACAATCCCCCTCACGCGTCTAGGGAGGTAAGCGCCGGTGCCGTTGTTGTATGAGAGTGCGCGCAAGGCGGCAACGCTGCCGGAGCGAGATGTGCAAGAGATCGCCGAGCGCCTGCGCCCCCAGGTCGCCGGCGACGTCCGCGTCGACCGCTACAACCGTGCGCTCTACGCCACCGACGCCTCCATGTACCAGATGGAGCCCGTCGGCGTCGTCGTGCCGCAGACGGCGGACGACGTCGAGGCGGCGGTGCGGGTCGCCCGCGAGTACGGCGTTCCCGTCCTTCCGCGCGGCGGCGGCACCGGCCTCGCGGGCCAGACTGCCAACCACGCGCTCGTTCTTGACTTCTCCAAGTACATGCGACAGGTGCTCGAGGTGCAGCCGGAGGAGCGCTGGGCGCGCGTGCAGCCGGGCATTGTCAACAACCACCTGAGCGCCGCCGTGCGCCGCTACGGCCTGATGTACGCGCCCGACCCCGTCACCAGCGCACGCGCCACCGTCGGCGGTGGTATCGGCAACAACTCGTGCGGCGCGCACTCCGTCATCTACGGCAAGACGCTCGACCACATCCGCGAGGTCAGGGTCGTCCTCTCCGACGGCAGCCGCGCGCGATTCGACCCTGCAGGCGGCACGGAGCTGGAGCGGCGGATGTCGCAGGACACGCTTGAGGGCCGCGTCTACCGCGAGGTGCGACGCATCGCCTACGAGCACCGTGACGACGTGGAGCGGCGCTTCCCCAAGATCCTCCGGCGCGTCAGCGGCTACAACCTCGACGACTTCGTCAATGATGCGCCCATGAACCTCACGCGCATGGTCGGCGCATCGGAAGGGACGCTCGCCGTCGTCACCGAGGCCATGGTGAGCCTCGTGCCCGTGCCCAAGCTGCGAGGCACCGCCGTCGTCCACTTCCACGGTCTCGTCGAGGCGATGGAGGCGACGGTTGCGATACTCGAGCACGAGCCGTCGGCCGTGGAGCAGATAGGCGAGCTCATCATCCGCAACTGCCGCATCAACCCCGGCTTCCGCCACCTCCTCGACTGGGTCGAGGGCGAGCCGCAGAACCTCATCTTCATCGAGTTCTACGGCGACACGCTGGCGGAGATCGACGCCAAGCTCGCGCGCGTCAAGCAGGACTTGACACGGCGCGGCCTCGGCTACGCCATCGTCACCTCCTCCGACCCCGCGCAGCAGCGGCACATGTGGGGGCTCCGCGAGGCGGGGCTCGGACTTGCAATGGCCATCAAGGGAGACGCCAAGCCGCTGCCCTACGTCGAGGACACCGCCGTCTCTCCCGAGCTCTTGCCCCAGTACGTCGCGCGCTTCGACGAGATCGTCCGGCGCCACGGCACGGAGGCCGCCTACTACGGCCACGCCTCCACCGGCTGTCTGCACATCCGCCCCATCGTCAACGTCAAGACGGAGGAGGGGCTCGACAAGCTGGAGAGCATCGCTACGGAGGTGGCCGACCTCGTGCTCGAGTTCGGGGGCTCTCTCTCCGGCGAGCATGGCGACGGCATCGTGCGCGGCGCGTTCATGGAGAAGATGTACGGGCCTGAGCTCTACGGCGCTTTTAGGGAGCTGAAGCAGGCGTTCGACCCCGATGGGATCATGAACCCGGGCAAGATCATCGAGACGCCCGGCATCCGCGAGTACCTGCGCCTCAGTCCCGAGACGCGCAACATGGAGGTCGACACCTACATGGACTTCTCGACGGACGGGGGATTCGCCGCTCACGTCGAGTTGTGCAACGGCCAGGGCGCGTGTCGGCGCACCGACGGCGGCATGTGCCCCTCCTTCATGGTCACGCGCGAGGAGGAGCACTCGACCCGTGGCCGCGCAAACCTGCTCCGCGCAGTCTTGGCCGGACGCCTTCCCGCTGAAGACCTCACGGGAGACCGCCTCCATTCCGCGCTCGACCTGTGCGTCGAGTGCAAGGCGTGCAAGGCGGAGTGTCCCTCCAACGTCGATATGGCCAAGCTCAAGGCGGAGGTGCTGGCGAAGCGCTGGGAGACGCGCCGCGTCCCGCTGCGCGTGCGCGCATTCGCCGACATCGCTCGCCTCAGCCGCGCGGGGCAGGCGCTCGCGCCACTTACCAATGCGCTGTCGTCGCTGCCGCCCGTGCGGGCGCTAGTGGAGCGGATGCTCGGCGTCTCGCGGCGGCGCCCGCTGCCCCGCTTCGCGCGACGCCGCTTCTCCGCGTGGTTCGCGCGACACCGCACTCGAGCGGACGCGCCGCGCGGCGAGGCCGTCTACTTCAACGACACCTTCACCGAGTACATGCACCCGGAGGTCGGCCAGGCGGCGGTGCGCGTGCTGGAGGCGCTCGGCTACTCGGTCACTCTCGTAAGCCAGCGTCGTTGCTGTGGACGCCCCGCAATCTCCAAGGGGCTGCTCGCCAAGGCCAAGGGCTGGGCAGAGACCAACGTCGCCGCGCTTGCGCCGTACGCGCACCGGGGCGTCCCGATCGTCGGTACCGAGCCTTCGTGCCTGCTCATTCTGCGAGAGGAGTACCCCGACCTGCTGCGCAGTGAGGCCGCCGCCGTCGTCGCATCCCAGGCGGTGATGCTCGACGAACTGGTGCAGCGTCACGAGGCGGCGGACGCCGACGGCGTGCCCTTATTCGCCGACGGCGCATCGGCGTCGATCCAGGTCCACGGCCACTGCCACCAAAAGGCTGTCGTCGGCGCCGCGCCGACCCTGTCTGCGCTGAATGCCGTCCCCGGCTACACCGCGGAGCTTATCGACTCGCCTTGCTGCGGGATGGCCGGCACGTTCGGCTTCGAGAAGGAGCACTACGACCTATCGCAGCAGATGGGCGCGTTCAAGCTCTTCCCCGCGCTCGAGTCCGACGACAAGCGCGACTGGCGCGTAGCCGTCTCCGGCATCTCCTGCCGCCAGCAGATCGGCCATTTCACCTCCAAGCGCCCCCGTCACGTGGCCGAATACCTAGCCGACGCGCTGCGGGATTAGGTAGGTCCCCTCTCCCACGAGGTGGAGAGGGCCGGGGTGAGGGCTGAGAATGCCCCGCGCGCCTAGCGCGGTAGCAGCGCGTACTCCATCGAGTCGGTCAGGGCTTGCCACGACGCCTCGATGATGTTGCCGGAGGCGCCTACCGTGCTCCACGTGCGCTCGCCGTCGGTCGACTCGACGAGGACGCGGACGACCGCGCCCGTGCCGCCCTGTCCCTGCTCTACGACGCGCACCTTGTAGTCGGTCAGCGTCACCGCCTCCAGCTCCGGGTAGGACTGGAGCAGGGCGAGGCGCAGCGCCTGGTCGAGGGCGTTTACGGGGCCGTTGCCCTCCGCCACAGTGTGCGCAAGCCGCTCGCCAACCCGTACCTTCACCATGGCCTCCGACAGCGACTCTTCGTCGCCTTCGTGCGAGCCGCCGCGACGGCGCTTCTCCATCACGACCATGAAGTCGACAAGGTCGAACGGCGGCGCGTAATCGTCGAGCGTACGCTGCACCAACAACCGGAACGACGCCTCGGCGCCCTCGTACTGGAAGCCCTGGGCCTCGCGCCGCTTGACTGCCTCCAGCAGGTCGGGAAGGCGCTCCTTTGGCACCCTCGCCTCCAAGCCCTCCTCCTGCAGCTTGACCGCGATGTTGCCGCGCCCCGAAAGCTCGGAGACGACGATGTGGCCGGAGTTGCCGACCCGCTCGGGGTCGATGTGCTGATAGGCCTGATCCATCTTGGCCATCGCGGCGGCATGGAGCCCACCCTTGTGGCTGAACGCGCTGTCGCCGACGTATGCCTGATAGCGATTGCGCGGCATGTTCGCTACTTCGCTCACGAAGCGCGCCGTCTCCGTCAGGTGCCCCAGCTGCTCGTCCGTCACGCAGTCGATGCCCAGCTTCAGCTTGAGGTTGCCGATGACACTGACGAGGTTGGCGTTGCCGCAGCGCTCGCCGTAGCCGTTGATGGTGCCCTGCACCTGCGTCGCGCCCGCCTGGACTGCGGCGATAGAGTTGGCCACCGCAACCTCGGCGTCGTTGTGGCAGTGAATGCCGATGCTCGTTGCGACCTCGCTCACCACGTGCTGCGTGGCAGCGAAGACGTCGACGGGAAGCGTACCGCCGTTGGTGTCGCACAGGATGACGTACTCGGCACCGGCCTCGGCGGCTGCGCGCAGGCATGCGAGCGCGTACTCGGGGTTCTCGGCGTATCCGTCGAAGAAGTGCTCCGCGTCGAATATCACCTCTCGCCCTTCCGCGCGCAGGTGCTCGATCGACTCGCGGATCATCGCTAGGTTCTCTTCGAGCGAGGTTTCGAGGACGCGGGTGACCTGCATCTCCGATGCCTTGCCGACGATGGTGAGGACAGGCGCGCCGGACGCGAGCAGGGCGCGTAGGTTCGCGTCGGCTTCCGGCTTCGAGTTGGCGCGTCGCGTCGCCCCGAACGCGACGAGGGATGCGTGGGCAAGGTTGAGGGCGCCGGCACGGCGGAAGAACTCGTCGTCCTTGGGATTGGCGCCCGGCCAACCGCCCTCGATGTAGTGGATGCCGAGCTGGTCGAGCCGCCCCGCGATGCGCAGCTTGTCCTCGACGGAGAGGCTAATCCCCTCCATCTGCGACCCATCGCGCAGGGTCGTGTCGTACAGCGTGACGTCCGACATAGCGTGCGTACTAGTCTACCGCATGGGCGCGCAGGCGACCGCGCGGGCTGGCAGGGTCGGAGAGCGGCGGCTACAATGGCGGCGGTGCGGGCGTGACGCAGTGGTAGCGTACCTGCTTCCCAAGCAGGCTGTCGTGGGTTCGAATCCCATCGCCCGCTCCAGCGTCTCATCCCCCATAATTGCCCCATGACCTTTCGCAGCGGGTTTGTGGCCATCGTCGGACGCGCCAACGTGGGCAAGTCGTCGCTGCTGAACGCGCTTGTGGGACACAAGCTGTCCATCGTCAGCGCCAAGCCGCACACGACGCGCCACAAGCTGCTCGGCGTGCTGCACGGCGAGGGCTTTCAGGCCGCGCTGCTCGACACACCGGGCTTCCTACGCAAGGGTCGAGACGAGCTGGATGCGGCGATGGCGCGGCAGGTGGCATCCGCCTTCGCCGAGGCTGACCTTGCCGTGCTCGTCGCGGAGCCGCGCATGCCGGGCGACGTCGAGCGGCAGTTCATGGAACAGCTGCGCGAGTCTCGCGCGCCGGCGCTGCTCGCGCTCAACAAGGTCGACACCACGGCCAAGGCGCGGCTGCTGCCCATCATGGCGGCCTACACCGAAGCGCACCCGTTCCGGCAGATCGTGCCGCTAAGCGCGCTCACTGGCGACGGTGTTGGCACCTTGGCTGACGAGCTGGCCGCCGCGCTGCCGGAGCAGGAGCCGCTCTTTGCGCCGGAGACACTGACGGACAGGCCGGAGGAATTCTTCATCGCCGAGGCCATCCGCGAGCGCGTCTTTGAGCACTACCGCGACGAGATTCCCTACTACGTCGCGGTGGACGTGGAGGAGTACGTGCGTCGCGGCGCGGACGAGCGCGACCTGGTCCGCGCGGTCATCTACGTTGACGCGCAGTCGCAGAAACGGATGCTGATTGGGAGCGGCGGGCAGGCACTGCGCACAGTGGGCGTAGAGGCACGGGCGGCCATTGAGGAGCGGCTCGCACGGCCGGTGTACGTGGAGTTGTGGGTGAAGGTCGCGCCCAAGTGGCGCAGGAAGGCGGGGTTCGTCGCGCCGCGCACGTCTTAGGAGTCGTCGGCCTCGGTGCCGCCGAACTGGTCAACGAGGAAGCAGCCCGCGCCGTACTCCTCCAACTGCCGTAGCGCTTCGAGGACGGCAGCCTGGGCGATGTCTTCGCGGTTGACCTTGCGGACGCCGTGGTTGCGCCGCAAGAGGCGGCGGATGTCCTCGACCGCCTCGACCGCCTCGGGCAGGAAGCGGTAGGTAACCTTGACGCGCTTTGGAGCGGCATCGACCTCTACGGCAGTGCGGTCGAGCGCCTCCAATTCGGCCTGCACCTCCTCAGCGGAGCGCAGGATGGTGCGGCGACCGCGGCTCTCGAGTTCGGGGAATGCAAAACTTGGCCGCTTGCCCTTAGTAGCCATTGATGATCTCCCTAGCGACGTTTCGGTACTGCTTGGCGCCGTCGACGTTCTGACGCCACAGCACGAGCGGCGTCTGGTAGCCGGGCGCCTCGATGAAGCGCACGGACTGGCGGATGACATAGGGGAAGAGCCGAAGCCCCTCGCGTTCCGCAAACTCACCTAGGTACTGGTAGACCTCGCGCCCATTTACCGTCCTCGCGTCGTAGCGCGTGGCGAGGATGCCGAGGATGTGCAGGTTGGGGTTGGTCACCTCTTTGACGCTCTCGACCGTGTCGAGCAGCATCCGCAGCCCCCGCAGCGCCATGTATTCGCAGGCGATGGGAATGAGTATCTCGGTGGCGGCGGTCAGGCTGTTGACGGTGAGGATGCCAAGGGAAGGGGGCGTGTCGATGACGATGACGTCGTACTGTTCGTGCAGCGGCCTAAGGCGGCGCTGGAGTACCGTCTCGGCGGCGAGCGCCTGCTTCAGTTCGATCTCCGCGCCGGCCAGGTCGATGTTGGCGGGGGCGAGGTCGAAGCCGAAGTTGGTACTGACCAGCACGTCGCCCACCGTAACGCCGGGCTTGACGAGCGCGTCGTAGATGGAGCGTTCGAGGACAGTCGTGTCCATGCCGAGGCAGACGGCGTCGCCGCCTTGCGGGTCCATGTCGACAAGGAGGGTGCGCTTGCCCTGCTCGGCAAAGCAGGCGGCGAGGTTGACGGAGGTGGTCGTCTTGGCAACGCCGCCCTTCTGGTTGGCGACTGTGAGTATCATTGGCTGCCGCGGGTCTGGCATAGGCACACCGATATGCGGTGGCAAGGCTATATGCCGGATTTCTTGTTGTCAAGAATAGTTGAATTCTGCATTGCCAGAAAAACAGCAATCCTGCGTAGCGCACAATTCGAACACGCGCTATTATTGACGCGGCGCCAAGTAGGACACCATGACTACCCTCATCCCCAAGTGCATGAGCACGCAGCACCCCGACAACGCCTTTGTCGCTTCCTACTCGTCCGGTGGCGTCCTGAAGGGCGAGGGCGAGATCATGGAGGCGGTCGAGGTCTTCAGCCTCGGCTGCGACGAGCAGATGTGGGACTCGGAGGGTAAGGAGGCCGACAACCAGGTCGTCCAGAAGCTCCTCACCGGCCACCCCAACTTCTTCCAGCGCCAGCGCCGCTTGGGGACGGACTGCATCCTGACGCTGCGCGTGCCCAATCCGCGCATCGAACTGGAGATGCGCAAGTCGATGGTGGAGGCGCTGCAGAGCGTTCCCAAGGCGTGGGACGTTGCGCACGAGTTCTACGGCGATGACATCGACGCACCCATCCAGGAGATCATCCTGCCCTTCACGACGTCGGCGGAGGAGCTGGCGCTCGTGGACGCCTACTACCGGACCTTCATCGTCGGCCAGGAGCGCCAGCCCTTGCGCGGCAGCACGACGGTGCAAGACTGGGTGGGCGAGTTCTTCCCCAAGCGCGTCCGCGTCATCCCGCTCATCGAGGACCTTGACCATATGACGACGTGCGACGTGATCGTGCGCGACTTCTTGAAGACGACGGACGTCCCGTACCAGCGCGTCTTCCTAGCGCGCAGCGACCCCGCGCTGAACTTCGGCGTGGTGGCCGCCGAGCTGATGCTCAAGATAGGGCTGGCGCGGCTGGACAGGCTGGAGGATGAGGTGGGCATCCCGCTCTACCCCATCATTGGGGCGGGTGCGGTGCCGTTCCGGGGGCACCTGAGCCCGCTGAACGTCGAGCGCGCATTCCGCGAGTACCCCAGCGCGCACACCTTCACCATCCAGTCGGCCTTCAAGTTCGACCATCCGTCGGAGCAAGTGGCGGCGGCCATTAGCCGGATCATGGCGCGCGAGCGCACCCAGGCGCAGCCGATCGATGAGGAGCGTGCGCAGGCCATCATCGCCAAGACGTCCGCGGCCTACCAGGCGCAGGTGCGCGCGTTGACGCCCATCATCATGGAGGCGTCCACGCAGATACCCAAGCGGCGAGAGCGCAAGCTGCACGTGGGCCTGTTCGGCTACGGGCGCTCGCTCGGCGGCAACGGCGATGACGTGACGCTGCCGCGCGCCATCGGGTTCGCCGCATCGCTCTACTCCATCGGTGTGCCCCCGGAGCTTCTCGGTCTCGCCGCGCTTGATGCCGAAGACATGGCGTTCGTGCGCGAGGTATACCCCTCGTTTGACGACGACCTAGCTGCGGCGCTGCGCTACGCCAACGAGTCGCGCATTCGCGAGCTCCTAGGCGAGCCGTACGTCAAGATCGCGTCCGGCTATGCGGAAGAGCGCGACCGCGTCCACGAGGGCCTGACGACGGCGATATGGGCGGGCCTTAGGCAGTCCGCCACCGTCAATGTGCCGCACTACATCGAAGAGGCTGCACAGCTGCGCCGCTTCCTGGGGTAGCCTTACTCCTGGTCTTGCGAGGAGGCGCTTGGGTGGCGCGCGCCGCTACCCGAGCGGCCAGACCTGGAAGTCGCGGTAGCGGATCCTGTAGTCCGCCGCCGCGGTCTCCGGGAGCATCCCGCTACGTACGAACACGGTGCGGGTGCCAGCCCCCGTGCCGAGGTCGACGCGCGCGACGGCCTTCCCGTTCAGGTAGACCTGGGCCGAATTGCCGACGACCGCCAAGAGCAGGTGGTTGGTGGTTCCTGCAGATCGGTCGAACTCCACGCGCCCGGAAGTGACCACCTGCCAAGGGAACGTGCTCTCCCTGGCGAGGTGGAGCCAGGTGCCGTCGCTGCCAACAACGAAGCGCTGCGTCGTGCCTAGCTCAAAGCCATAGTCCCACGGGCCGCTGGTGTCGGGGGTTATGAGCGTGACACGGGCGACGAGGTCCCTTGCACGGCCGCCGAACGCCGCACCGCCGCTATTGATGATCTCGGACCCTGCGGTGGGGGTATTGGGAGGCGCGGCCCTGAATTCATGCACCGACGTTGAGCTGCCCTCCGAGCGATTCTCCGGTAGGTATCCGACGAGAGCGCTGACGCTGCCGGTTGGAGAGCCTTCGCTGAGGTCGAGCTCGGCAATCAGCACCTCATCGACAAACAGCCATCCCTGGTGCCGTGATGCGACGAGGAACAGCCTGTTCGCGGCTAGCGCACCTCCGAGGCCGGTGCCGAGGCGGATCCCGGGCGCCGCTCCCTCGGCCAGCAGACGGCGGCTTCCCCCGGCTTCCTCGAGGTAGTGGAACCAGCGGCCGGCCGAAGTGACGCCGACGACATGCGCGCCTTCGGTTCCAAGGGCGCGGAACCGGAAACCGTAGTCCCAGCCGCCCTCCGACGGGAGGTGCGGGTTCCTGAACGTTGCCGCCATACCCACATCGGCGCCCCAGAAGCCCAAAGGAAGGCTGCTGACCGTATCCGCGGCATGCGACAACGCACCGCGCACCGGGCCGACCGCGCCAGAGCGGGCCCTGCCGGCCCTCAGCTGCGGCAGCACCTCCGCGACCGTCTCCGCCGATATGGCGAAGCCAACGCCCTCTACCGATATGCCCGACCGCGAGCGTCTAATGACGGCAGTGTTGACGCCGACAACTTCGCCTGCAAGGTTGAAGAGCGGGCCGCCGCTGTTCCCCGGGTTGATGGGCGCATCGGTCTGAACGTAGGTCACGCCGTCCGCTTCGTCGTAGAAGGTGCGCGAGACGACGCCGCGCGTAATGGTCGCCTGGCTGACCCCCAACGGGTAGCCCATCGCGAACAGGGAGGCACCGGACTGCAGGGCGGCGATGTCGGCGAGCGGTACGGCGACGAAATCCTTGGAGCAGCATATCCACACCAGGCCCAGGTCCTTAGCAACGCTGCGGCCCAGTACCAACCCTTCGTAGTCGGTGTCATCACCGACTCGGATGGTCACGTCGTCGCTGTCAAGGATGACGTGCTCGCTGACCACGACGAAGGCCCCGTCGCCGGGCCCTACCTCCACGATGACGCCGGACCCCCGGCGCGAAGAGACGGTGACTTTGACGACGCTTGGCCGCACCCTCGCCGCCGTCGTCGGGATGTCGACCGGCGGAGTGGGGGTTGGCGATGCTGCGGCTGTCGGCCTTGGGGTCGGCGTCGGTGAGGGAGTCGGCGTTGGCGTTGGTGTTGGCCGCGGCGTCGGCGTGGCAGTGGGCGTAGGGGTAGGTATCGGCTGGTTGCGCAGCGCTTCATCGACGAGCGCCTGCACCGTGGCTTCGATGTTCGGAAGAGGCGCAGCTGGTGGAGGCGTCGGCTGATTGCGCAGCGCCTCGTCGACGACCGCGCGAACGGTCGCTTCGATATCCGGTGAGGGTGTGGAGTCGGTCGCAGGCGCGGAGCATGCGCCTAGCGTAAGCACTGCGAGCATCAGCGCGCTCGCGAACCCGGTGACCTGGGTCGACGGCCCGCCCCTACGCAACGCCATGCCCCGCTGCCATGCGCATAGGATACCCCTCAGTCGACCCCTTCCCCTGCGGCAACTACACCAGGTTCGTGGGTGCACCGGAGAGGTAGGCGCCGACGTTGTCCACGGTGCCCTCGTTGAGGAACTCCATGCCCTCGGGCGTGTTGTCGGCGGCGTGCGGAGTGGCAACGACGTTCTCGAAGCGAAGCAGCGGGTGCCCCAACGGCAGCGGCTCTTGCTCGAATACGTCGAGGCCCGCGCCCATCAACCGCCCCGCCTCCAGCGTGCGCACGAGCGCGTCCGTGTCGACGACGCCACCTCGCGCGACGTTGACGAGGATGGCATCGCGCTTCATCAGCCCCAGCTCGCGCTCGCCGATGAGGTGGCGCGTCGCATCGCTGAGGCGGACGTGCAGGCTGACGACGTCCGCCTCAGCCAGCAGTTCGTCCAGCTCCACGAAGCGCACGCCGAGCTCCCGCGCACGCTCTAGCGAGGGGTTGAACGTCCATGCGATGACGTCCATCCCGACGGCTCGCCCGAGCCGTGCCATCTGCGTGCCCGAATGGCCGGTGCCGACGACGCCGAGCGTCTTGCCGCGCAGGAAGACGTTGCGCCCTTGACGCCATTCGCCTTGGCGGATGGCGGCCGTCTCCTCGGCAGTGCGCCGGGCGACGGACAGCACCAGCGCGAGCGCATGCTCGGCGACAACCCCCGCGGTGCGCCCCGGCACGTTGGCCACAAGTACGCCACGCCGTCTTGCCGCGGCCAAGTCGATCGAGTCGGTACCGATGGCCACGAGGCATATCAGCCGCAGGTCGGGTAGCGCGGCGAAGGCGTCGTCCGTCCAACGCACGATAACGGGGGTGATGACGACCTCCGCACCCATGGCACGCTCGATCTGCTCCCCCAAGTCGCCTGGTACGTCGTCGTAAAACGCCAGGTCGCCGAGGCCGCGTAGCCGTTCCAGCTGCGGTGAGCCGAGCCACTGCGGGGGACGGTTGGCGATGACGACGATACGGCGATCAGCCGCCATCGTTAGCTCGCGCGCTCGAAGAGGGTGGCGACGCCCTGTCCGCCTCCGACACACAGCGTCGCGAGGCCGAGCTGCCCGTCCGTCCGTTCCAATTCGTCCATCAGTTTGACGGCCATGATTGCGCCGGTCGCACCGAGAGGGTGGCCGAGCGAAATGCCGCTGCCGTTGACGTTGGTCTTGGCCTCATCCAAGTCCAATTCGCGAATGACGTAGGCTGCCTGCGCGGCAAACGCCTCGTTCAGTTCGATGAGGTCGATGTCGGCCAGCGAGGCATCGGTGCGTTCCAGCAGGCGCCGCGTCGCCGGCACGGGCCCCGTGCCCATGTAGGCGGGGTCAACGCCCGCGACGGCGCGTCCGACCCACCGCATGCGCGGCTTGAGGCCGTGCGCCTGCGCCCAATCGGCGGACGTGACGACGACGGCGGCTGCGGCGTCGTTCATGCCGGCGGCGTTCCCCGCTGTCACCGTGCCACCGGGGCGAAAGGCGGGCGCGAGCGCCGCAAGCCTCTCCATGCTCGTGTCGGCGCGGGGATGCTCGTCGCGCCCAACCACGTGCGCCGGGCCGCGCGCAGGCGTTACCTCGACAGGGGCTATCTGCGCTTCGAAGTACCCCGCCTCCTGCGCGGCGACGGCGCGGCGGTGGCTCTCGAGCGCGAGCCGGTCCTGCGTCTCACGGCTCACCTCGTAGCGCTCCGCAACGTTCTCCGCCGTCACGCCCATGTGATAGTCGTAGATGGGGCACGACAGGCCGAGCGTCAGCGCATCGATGAGCGTCGCGTCGCCGTAGCGGAGGCCTGTGAAGCGCGCGTTGGGCAGGAGGTGCGGCACGCGGCTCATCGACTCCGCACCGCCAGCGACGATGACGTCAGCATCTCCGACCATGATGGCGTTCGCGGCGAGGTTGATGGCCTCGAGGCCTGACGAACAGGCGCGGTTGACGGTCATCGCAGGCGTCGTCTCCGGCAGGCCCGCGCCGAGCGCCGCCTTGCGCGCCATGTAGCCAGAATCGCCCGCCTGGATGACGTGGCCCATGATGACCTGCTCGACGGCCTCCGGCGTCAGCCCGGCGCGTTCGACGGCGGCGCGGATGGCAACGGCGCCTAGCTCGGATGCCTCCATCTCTACGAATGCGCCACCGAACTTGCCGATGGGCGTCCGAGCGCCCGCGATAATGACGACTTCGCGCATACCCACCTCCGTGCGCCGATTGTCCCCGCGCCCCGCGCCGCCCGTCAACGGCCCCCCGCCCCGAGCAGCGCGGCAAGTTGCGCGGGGGTGTCGACCGCGTAGTGGGGCTCGGCGCCCTCAAACTCGGGGCCTGGCGAACGGCCGCCCCAGCGCGCGTAGCATACCCACGCGCCCGCCGAGCGCCCTGCGCCGAAGTCGGACGTTGAATCGCCCACCATGACGGCATCGGCGGGTGCGCAGGCCAGGCTCTTCAGCGCGCGTTCCACCGGCTCGGCGTCCGGCTTGAGGCGCGTCACGTCGTCCGCGCTGACCACGACGTCGAAGTAGCGCAATAGGCCGCTTACCTCCAATTCGTAGGTCGCGCCCAATCGCGCACCCTCGAAGTCGCGGTAGCCCGCCTTCGAGGTGACGACGCCGAGCTGCCGATCCGCTCCGGCAAGCAACGCCAGCAATTCGGCGATGCCATCAAACGCGCGCACCTGTGATGCCTCCCGGAGCGCGTAGGCGCGGCGGTACGCCTCCATCAGGCCGAGGCCTCCACCATGCGCTCGCTCAACCTCCAGCAGTACGCTGTCGAAGCCGAAGCCGTTGTACCGCTCCATGAACGCATCTGCCCTCGGCTCCGTGATGCCGGCGTCGGCGAAGGCGCTGGCGATGGCGCGCGTGCGCGCCGAGTAGGTGTCGAGCAGGGTGTCGTCGAGGTCGAACAGGACGGCGCGGACGTTGGCAAGGAGCGCCGCCACGCTAGGCCGGCTCCGGCCCGGCGGCGGCAGTCATCGCGGCGGCCAGTTCGCGTGTGCGGCGCGTACCGATGAGGCGCTCCCGCCCATCCTTGGTCCTAAGCAGCAGACCCTGCCTGCCCCAAACGGTGTAGCACCACCCGTCGCTGATGAAGTCGCGGCGCAGGCCCCATCCGCCGTAGCGTAGCGGGTTGAAGCGCAGCACGTGCCAAGCGACGAGGTCGTCAAAGGCCACGCTGCGCCACGTGCGGTGGATGGGCGCAAAGCGCCAGGCGATGGCATCGCCGCGGACCTCCAACGCCACGTAGCCATACAAAAACTGGGCGACGAAGTAGGCGGCGACGGGATACATGATGAGGGCGATGACGATGAGCAATCCATCGGGCGCGGGGTTGGAGCCGAACGGCACGCCCGCAATGAGCTGGCGCATGATGCCCCACGTGTAGAAGCCGGCCCCGAGGACGACCGCGAGCACCACAAGCAGGTAGGGCCAGTGTGCTGCGAAGCGCTGCGTCTCGTGGTAGCGGGGCGCCTGCATCCCTACTCGCTAAAGGCCGCGCCCAGCCCCGATGCATCGCTCATGGGTCCGGCCAGCACGTCGTCACCGTCGACGCGCACTGGGTAGGTGGGCTGGTCGGCGAGCGCCGGCCCGACGCTCTGCTTGCCGGTGCGCACATCGAACCGCGCACCGTGGAGCGGGCACACGACCTCGTAGCCGTCGAGCGTCCCGGTGCTCAGCGTGCCGCCTGCGTGAGAGCAGAATTCCTCCAGTGCGTAGAAGCACCCCTCGACGCGGGCGAGAAAGATGTGCTCAAACCCGCGCCGCACCAGCCGCCTCTGCCCGTCCTCGAGATCGCCCACCTTTGCGATGGGGGTGAATTGGTCAGCCATCGTTCTGCAAGCACCCAGGAACCCATTCTACCCCGGGCCGCCGGCCGCTAGCCTAGCTCATCGGTTATCTGCGAGGTGTAGCGCCGAACGCTGGCAGCGAGGTGGGGGTGGTCGGCTAGTTCGGGGTCGCGGGCGAGAATGGCACGTGCCTCGTCGCGGACGCCGGGTAGAAGGCCGCCGTCGTCGAGGCGTGCCATCCGCAGGGTCGGCAGCCCCGATTGGCGCGTGCCGAAGAAGTCGCCTGGGCCCCGTTGCCGCAGGTCTGCGTCTGCTATCTCGAAGCCGTCGTTCGACTGCACGATGACCTCAAGCCGCTGTTGCGCGTCGTCGCTCAGCGACTCCGGCGCAAGGAGGCAGAAGGACTGCTGCGCACCGCGCCCGACGCGCCCGCGCAGCTGGTGGAGCTGGGCGAGGCCGAACCGCTCGGCGCCCTCGATGAGCATCACCGTGGCGTTGGGCACGTCGATGCCCACCTCGATGACGGAGGTCGCCACCAGCACGTCGAGCTGGTGCGCGCGAAACTGCTCCATGACCGACTGCTTCTCGGCAACGGGCATACGCCCGTGCAGCAGCCCCACGCGAAGTGAGCGCAGCGGCCCTTGGCGCAGGCGCTCGTACTCTTCCGTCGCCGCGCGCGACTGCACCGCCTCCGACTCTTCGATGAGGGGGCAGACGACGAACGATTGGCGCCCGTGCTGCGCCTGAGTCACCAAGAAGCGCTCTGCGTCATCGCGCCGCTCCGGCGGAACGAAGCGCGTCTGGATGGGGCGGCGTCCGGCGGGCATCTCGCGGATGGTCGACATCTCGAGGTCACCGTAGAGCGTGAGGGAGAGCGTGCGCGGGATGGGCGTGGCCGACATGACGAGCTGGTGCGGCTCGACGTCGGGCGACGCGCCCTTGGAGCGCAGGGCGGCGCGCTGGGCTACGCCGAAGCGGTGTTGCTCGTCCACTACCGCCAGCGCCAGGCGCGGCACTTCCACCTCTTCCTGTATCAGCGCATGCGTGCCGATGAGGATGTCGAGCGTGCCGTTCCGAACGCGCTCGTAGAGTCCGCGCCGCGCCTTTGTGCGCGTGGATCCGGTGAGCAGGCCGATGCTGACGGGCTGCGGGTGCGGGTCGACGTAGACGGTGAACCAGTTCGACTCGCGCGCCGGTTGCGTAAGCCCGCCTAAGAGGCGCTGCACGCTCAGGTAGTGCTGCTCGGCCAGCACCTCCGTCGGCGCCATGATTGCGCCCTGGTAGCCTCCGGCAACGGTTAGCAGCAGCAGCGCGAGCGCGACCACCGTCTTGCCCGAGCCGACGTCACCTTGGAGCAGGCGGCTCATGGCGTGCTCCGATCGCCCCATGTCCGCCATCGCCTCTTCGAGCGCCTGCTTCTGGTCGCCGGTCAACTCGAATGGCAGTGAGCGCAGGAAGGATTCGACGACCTCGCGGTGGCTCGGAAAGGGCACTGCGCCCTTGGGCTTGCCTTGGACCTGCCGCCGCGCTGCGCCCGACATGATGTAGACCAGCAGCTCATCGAACGCGAGCCGATGCCGCGCCTCTTCCTTGGTGGCCCAGCTGTCGGGGTAGTGCGACTGGAGGAGCGCTTGGTCGATGGGCATGAGGCCGTGGCGGCCTCGAACGTCGTCTGGCAGGGGCTCGTCGATGGGGTTGGGGCGGCGGGCGTCCTCCGAGCCGAAAATGGCGTCGAGCGCCTCGCGCGCCATTCGCCGGATCGCTCGCGTGCTGATCTCCTTGGCGCCGGGGTAGACGGGCACGAGGCGTCCCGTGTGGATTGCGGAAGCGGTGTCGGGGTCCTCCATCACCTCCCATTCAGGCGACTCCATTTGCGGCCTGCCGTTGAAGACGGTCATCTTGCCGCTGAGGACGAGATGCGCCTTCCCCTTAGCCTCGCGCTGAGCCCGGGCTAAGGCGCTCTTGAGGGAATTGGCGACCCACCATTGGCCGAACCAGATCACGTGCAGATTGCCGGTGTCGTCGCCGACCACGGCTTCGGTTGCGCGCAGTTTGCCCTTCCAGCCGAGCCTTAGTTCGTGGGCGTCCCACAGTTCGACGACAATGGTCTGCTCGACGCCCGGCGTCATCTCCGCGATGGTGCAGCGCTGCGAGTAGTCGAGGTGGCGATTGGGAAAGAGCCAGACGAGGTCGCGTACCGTCTTCACGCCTATCGCCGCCATCCGCTGTGCCTGCGTTGCGTTCACCGAGCGCAGCGCGACAACGGGCGAATCGAGGTCGATAGACGGTGGCGCGGGTTGGCGTTTGGGCGCAGGGGGGCGTCGCGCCGGCGCGCGCTTCGGCGTGCTTGGCGTCGGCGCAAAGGCCGACAGTAGCCGTTCCACCTCTTCCGCCCAACGCCGGCGCCGCTCGGCGTCCAGCGCACCGTAGTCGACGTGTAGCATCCCGCGCTCGGCAAGCGAGCGGACGGCGGGGTGCAGGGCGTCGTGGCTGAGCGTTGCGAGGAAGCGGTCGAGGCCGCCGCTGACGGCGCGATCCTGGAAGTCGTTCGCCTGCTCAAGCGCAATGATATTGCGGAGCGCGCGCAACTTGGCCGTGGGGTTGGCGTTGGCCATGGAGCAAGCCTAGCGCAGCCGCCCAGCCCGCGCTATGCGGATCTGGCGCTAGCCCTTCTCCTCCAGGCTCTCGGCCAGCAGTTCCAGCAGGTCCTTGGCCGACTTCGCCTCGGAGGCACCCTTCGCGCTGATACCCTCCTCCATCATCTGCAGGCAGAAGGGACACGAGACGCCCACGGTGTCGGCCTGCGTTTCGAGAAAGTGGTCGGTGCGAATGTGGTTGACGCGCTGCCCCTCCTCTTCCATCCACATGCGCCCGCCGCCGGCGCCGCAGCAGAAGCCGCGCTCGCGGCACCGCCCCTCCCCCATCTCAACCAGTTGAAGGCCGGGAATGGCGCGTGCTATCGCGCGCGGCGGCTCGTACACGTCGTTGTGACGGCCAAGGTAGCACGAGTCGTGGTAGGCCACGCTGCGCTCGATGGGGGCAAGGGGCTTGATGCGCCCGTCCGCTACCAACTGCGCGACGTACTGCGTGTAGTGCTGCACGTCGAAATCGCCGCCGAACTGGGGGTATTCGTTGCGCATGGTGTTGAAGCAGTGGGGGCAAAGGGTGAGCACCTTCTGCACGCCGTAGCGCTGGAGGGTCTCGATGTTGCGGCGCGCCAACGTCTCGTACAGGTACTCATTGCCCAGCCGCCGTGCGGGGTCGCCCGTACAGGCCTCCTCGTTACCAAGGACGCGGTACTTGACTCCGGCGACTTTGAGGACGGAAGCCATCGCCTTGACGACGCGCTGCGCGCGCTCGTCGAGCGCGGCGGTGCAGCCCACCCACAGCAGCACCTCATGGTCGGGGTCGTCGGCCATGCTAACGGCGCCCGCATCCGCCATCCAATCGGTGCGCGTCGCCTGCGTGCCGCGCCACGGATGGCCGCGCTGTTCCATCGACAGGAGCGCCTCCATCGCGGTATTGGGCGTCGACGCCTCCTCCATCGTCAAGAAGCGGCGCATGTCTACGATGGTGTCGATGTGCTCGATGCCCGCGGGGCACGCTTGGACGCAGGCACGGCACGACGTACACGCCCACAGCGCCTCGTCGGTGACGGCGTCATGGACGAGGTGCGTGCCGGCGTCGTGGCCACGGAGCAGCGACGGCGACTGCGCCGCCATGTGCGCCTTGGCGTCTTGGATGAGCTGGCGCGGCGACAGCGGCTTGCCGCTCGCCCACGCTGGGCACTGGTCCTGGCAGCGCCCGCAGTTGGTGCAGGCGTCGAGGTCGACCAGTTGCTTGAAGGTCAGGTCGCCGAGTGCGCCCGCGCCGAAACGCTCGCGCGCCATCAAGTCGCCCATCGGGCGCAGCGCGCCCTTGGGGCGGGTGACGCTCGCGCGCATGAAGATGCCAAGCGGCGCGACGAAGACGTGCATGAGCAGATTGAAGCGCCACGCCGCATAGACGAACGTGGCCGACATCAGGGCGGCATGCGCCCACCACAGCGCATAGTGAGCCGCCTCCATGCCCCATACGCCGGCGCCGGTACCGCGAATCGCGAGCGCGGCCACGTATGAGATGGGCGACCACGGCGCGGCGCTTGGGTTGTAGAGCACGCTCGCCGGCTCCATCTCCGTCGCCGCCATTCGCAGCGCTTGGAGGAGAAAGCCGCTGACGGCCATCGCAAAGAGCAGCGCGAGCAGCACGCCGTTGTCGAGCAGCGTGTTCAGCCGCGCAGGGCGCTGGACGTAGCGCCGGTACGCGGCGATGGCGAGCCCGCTCATCAGCGCGAGCCCCGCCAGGTCCCACACCAGTTCGAGTTGGAGCGACCAGCGGACGGTCGGTAACACCCAGTCGAGGTAGTACTCGGCGTTGAATTCGATTGCGCTCAGCGTCGTCGCGACGAAGAGCAGCAGGATGCCCCAGAAAATCAGCGCGTGCATGAGCCCCGGCACCCGCTCGCTCCGGACGAAGCGACGGTGGCCGAAGGCGTCGACGAAGAGCCAGCGAACAAACGCGCGCGAGCGGACGTGCCAGCCGCCAAAGTCGGGGTTGCCGCTGCCAAGCCGCCAGTAGCGCGACCGGTGCCACAGCCCCCACAGGATTGCTCCCAGCGCGATGACGCCCGTCAGGTAGACAACGGCACCCAGCGGGTAGCCGATGTTCCAGAAGTCGATACGTCCGTTCAGCGGGTCGGGCATCGCGCGGAGTCTAACGGCTCGAGCGGCCAAGCCCAAGACGGCGCGGGGCTGCTTGACGCGCGCGCTCGCTGCTGCCTAGCATTGACGCGTTGTGGGCGATTACTTTCGGCAGTACGGCTTCCTGCTCATTCTGACAGTGGTCGCGGTGGCCGTGCCGGCTACGGTGCTGGGGCTGTCGTTTCTGGCGAGCCGTTTCCGCATCCGCCCGTTCCGCCCTAATCCCATCAAGTACGCGCCGTACGAGTGCGGCATGGAGACGATCGGCGAGGCGCGGTGGGAGCGCTTTAACGTTCGCTACTACCGCTATGCCCTGCTCTTCGTGCTCTTCGACGTCGAGGTCGTGTTCCTGTTCCCGTGGGCGACGCGCGTCAACGCGCTCGGCTGGGCGGCGTTCGGCGCCGTTGCCGTCTTCATCTTCGTCATGACGGCTGGGTGGGCGTACGAGTGGGCGCGCGGCGGCATGGACTGGGACGATTCGGGCGCGCGCCCCCAGTTCGCGCCGTCAAGGCAAGAGGTTGCCGCCGAGCCCGAGCCGCTCGCTGCCTGACGTACCGCTATCCCGCCGACAGTTGCTCGCGTAACTCGCGCTTGAGCACCTTGCCGAGGTCGTTGCGCGGGAGCGCGTCGACGAACACCACCTGCTCGGGACGCTTGAAGCGCGCCAGCCGTTCGGTTGCCAAATCGAGCAGCGCGTCCTCCGTCGGCGCGGCGTCCGGCTTGGCGACGACGACGGCGACGACGCGCTCGCCCCACGTCTCGTCGGGCACGCCAACGACGGCGCACTCATCGACACCGATGTGCAAGTAGAGGACGTTCTCCACCTCCTCTGGCGAGACCATCTCGCCTCCGCGCTTGATGAAGTCCTTGGCGCGCCCCTGTAGGTAGATGTAGCCGTCTTCGTCGATGTAGCCCAGGTCGCCGAGGCGCAGCCAGCCGCCTGAAAGCGCTTCGGCGTCTGCCTGCCAGTAGCCGCGCATGAGGCGTGGGCCGCGCGCGGCCAACTCGCCCGTTTCACCGACCGGCAACTCGCGCCCCTGTTCGTCTACGACGCGCACCTCGACGTCGGGCAGCGGGCGGCCGATGGACGTAAGGTGCTTGCGCCGCAGCGCGACGACCTCCGGGGCACCCTCTAGCACGTGGTCCTCTGGCGGCACCATCGCAATCGTGGAGCCCGTCTCCGTCTGTCCGAACGCATTGATGAAGTGCACGTGCGGCAGCGCCGCAATAGCGCGCTCCAGCACTACCGGCGGCATCGATGCGCCTCCGTACGTCAGCACCTCGAGGCTGGAGAGGTCGTAGTCGCCGAACCCGGGGTGGTCGATGAGTTGCTTGAGCATGGTGGGGACGACAAGCGCGCGCTGGACGCGTTCGTTCTGTACCAGCGCCAGCCACTCGCGCGGCTCGAATTGGCGCTGCACGACGATGGTCCGCCCGCCGTACACGCCGGCAAGTGCGCTCTGTAATCCTGCAACGTGGTACAGCGGCAGTGTCAGCAGCATCCGCTCCTCTGCGTCGGGGTCGGGCGGCTCGACGCTGGAGAGCATGAAGGAGGTGAAGGAGTTGTGGGTGAGCGGCACCGCCTTGGGCTGCCCTGTCGTTCCGGCCGTGAAGAGCAGCGCCGCCGTCTCGTCCGGCTCGCCGGCGGGGAAGCGAACCTCGTCGTCGCTTGCCGTATCGAGCAGCGCTCCATAGGCTGACCATCCGGGCGCAGGCGATTCGCCGAACGCCACCCGTACCGTGTCCTCAAGCGGCGCCTGGATGCCGTCCAGCGCCTCGGCGTAGCGCGCGGCGGCGAATAGCACCCGGGGCGCGGCGGTGCGCAGTGGAGAGGCCAGTTCCTCGCCCCGCCCGCGGAAGTTGAGCGGCACGTAGAGCGCGTCCAGCCGCGCGGCGGCGAAGTAGACCTCCAGGTGCTCCGGCGTGTTGACGTCGATGACGGCGATGCGGTCGCCGCTCTCGACGCCCAGTTGCGCCATCGCGTTGGCGAGGCGGTTGGCGCGGCCGGCCAACTCGGCGTACGTCTGTACGCTGCCGTCATAGAGCGTCGCCGGGCGCTCGGGCACGATGGCGGCGGCCAACGCCAGGATGTCGTGGCTATGCACGCGCGACCTCGGCGAGTCGCGCCTCCAGCGCAAGCGCCTCCGCAAGCGGCAGTTCACCCCCCTGGATGATCGCGCGCTTCGCCAGCTGCATGGCGTGCCACGGAGCGTCCAGCACGCGGCGTAACGTCGCCATCCCCTCGTCGTCCAGGCGCTCGCGGCGTACGACGCGCGATACGAGGCCCATCGCCACCGCCCCGTCCGCCGTCACGCGCCGACCTGTCAGCAGCAACTCCAGCGCGCGTGCCTCGCCGACGAGGCGTGGGAGCATCTGCGTGCCACCGGCTGCTGGAAGCAGACCGAGCGACGCCTCTGGCATGCCCACGATGAGGTCATCGGACGCGACGCGGATATCGCACAGGCACGCCAGTTCCAGCCCGGACCCGAGACAGTAGCCGTGAAGCGCAGCGACGACGGGTTTATCGAGCGTGGCGAGCAGCCCCCAAACATCGCGCTCGCGCCGCACCTGCCGCGCGACGGCTTGGGACGGCGCAGTACCGAACTCCGACAGGTCGGCGCCGGCGCAAAAGCCCTTGTCGCCCGCGCCGCGCAGCAGCAGCCCGCCGATGTCTGGGTCGTCGCGCGCCGCACAGAGAGCCTCATAGAGATCGTCGCGCATCGCAGTATCGAACGCATTGACGACATGGGAGCGGTCTAGCGTGAGCACCGCGGCGCCGCCCTGTACCTCGAAACTAATGGTGCTGAACGCGCTCATCGTCCCTCGAATAGCGGCGGACGGTGCTCGCGCCACGCGGCCAGTCCTTCGGCGCGATCGCGCGTCGATTGGAGGAGGACGCCCAGGTCGTGCTCCGCCGCGAGGCCTTGAGCGAGCGGCAAGTCGCGCGCCATGCCGACGGCATCCTTGGCGTAGGCAACGGCCAGCGGCGCAGCAGCGGCAATCGCAGCCGCGACCTCGTCGACAAGCGCGTCAAGGGTGCCGTGAGGCGCGACCCTATGGACGAGGCCCATGGCCTGGGCCGCAAGCGCATCGACGACTTCACCGGTCAGCACTAGCCTCAGGGCGTTAGCGCGCCCGACGATGCGCGGGAGGCGCTGCGTGCCACCGTTCGTGGGAAGCGTGCCGTGGTGCGGTTGGCGCATGGCGAACGTTGCGCGCTCATCCGCGAGCCGCAAGTCGCACGCAAGGGCAAGCTCTAGCCCCCAGTCGTGGCACGGGCCGGCGACAGCTGCAATGACGGGCTTGGTGATCGCTGCAGCCGCCGCCACTGCGCCGCGCTGCGCGCCATCCCCTGCGTTCTCCGGGAGGCCGCCCTCGAGCACCACAACGCGGCAGCGTTCGTCGTCGCCTGCGGCGCGTACGGCGTCCGCCCAACGTCCCGCGGAATCGCGCACGTCGACCCTGACGACTCCCGCCGCAAGCTGCGGCTGTTCCTGTCCATTCTGCATTGCTCGCCGATATTCCCACCGCCCCGCGAGGAGTGTCAAACCGGGCCGACTGCACCGCTCCAGTGGAGGGCCGGCTAGAAGCGGGGCTGCGTTGACGCAATAGGGGCGCTCGCCTACCCTCGCCCTACGACACGCAGGAGGAGAGCATGGCCCTTGAGGAGTTGGACGGGATACTGGCCGAAAACAACATCGCCGTCGCCACGACGTTCCGGCGCGACGGACGCCCGCAGCAGAGCCTGGTCACCGTTGGCAAGTACGACGGCGGGCTAGCCTTTACCACCACTACCAGTCGAGCCAAGGCGCGCAACCTCGACCGCGACACGCGTTTCGCGCTCATGCTGGTGCGGCCCGGATGGCGCGGGTACGCGGTACTCGACGGCGACGCAGAGGTGCGCAGCGCCGACAACACCGACGCCGAGGAGTTGCGCATCGAACTGCGCGAGGTCTACCGCTCCGCCGCCGGCAAGGAGCACCCCAATTGGGACGAGTACGACCGCGTAATGCGCGACGAGGGCCGCGCGGTCGTGTTGCTGCGGCCGGGGCGACTCGTGTCGATGAACGCCCCCTAGGAGCCGCGCCGCGTGAGGTGGTCGACGTCGAAAGTCATCTTCTTGGCGAACGACTCGGAGGCTGGCTCCTCGACACCCCACGAGAACACCTTGGAGGGTTCGAGGTAGTAGGCGCCGCTGCCGTCGACGATGGTGCCGGTTGGGATCAGCGTGCCGCGCACCTCGACGCCCCTTATGTTGCCGGGGCCGCTTTCGTCGCCGATCCCCTCCTCCGTGTCCCACACGCAGGCCACGCGTGGGTTGCGGTCGATAACGCTCTTCTTGTATGAGATGTCGAAGTTGAAGCCGCCGACGATGATGCGCTCACCGTCCAGCCGCGTCCGCATCGGCACGCAATGCGGCGCGCCGTTCGGCGTCGCAACCGCTAGCCGGTAGAGTGAGGTGTTCCTGACGTAGTCCAGTTCCGCCGCACTAAGCATCCGTAACCTCCTCGGGTCTACGCAGAGGCTAGCGCATGCGCGGGCAATGGGGTAGGGGCAGGCGCACCGTCCCTACAGCACCAACTCGTCCAAGGTGAGGCCGTAGTCTAGGGTGACGGCGCCGCGGACGACGGTGATGAGTACCGAGTCGCCGACCTTGTAGTGGAACAGCATCAGTCGCCGAAGGTCGCTGAACTTCTCCACAGGATGACCGTCGATGGCGATGATGACGTCGCCCACCTCGATGCCCGCCGTCTCAGCCGGGCCGCCTGGGGCGAGGCCGCGCACCAGCAACCCCTTGTCGACCGACAAGTCCTCTTCTGCGGCGGTCACGGGCGTCACGTCGTCGATGCTCACGCCGATGCGCGGCCAGATAACGCGCCCATTCTGTATCAGTTGCGCGGCCACGGGGATGGCGGTCGTCGTCGCGACGGCAAAGCCGATGCCCTCAGCCTCTTGGCCGCTCGCCAGCTGTCCGCGAATGATGGCCGTGTTGATGCCGATGACCTCGCCCTCGAGGTTGAGCAGCGGCCCGCCCGAGTTGCCTGGGTTGATGACCGCGTCCGTCTGCAAGAGGTCGTGCAGCACCACCCTCGGGCTCACCTGGAGTGAGCGGTCCTTCGCGCTAATGACCCCCACGGTCAGCGTGCCCTCGAAGCCGAGCGGGTTGCCGATTGCGATCACCCAATCGCCGATGCGCACGTCCGTCGACAGCACCAGCGGTGTCACGGCAAGGTCCTCCACAACCCTCGGGTCGAACTCCAGCACGGCGATATCGGTCGAGGGATCTGCGCCAACGACCTCCACGTCCACCTCCTGTCCCGACGGGAAGACGATGTCGACGGTGGTGGCGCCCTCGACGACGTGGTTATTGGTCATCACATGGCCTTCCGAGTCGAAGACCACGCCGGAACCGGAGGAGAACCCTTCCGCCGTCTCCCCGTCTGCGTCGGTTCGTTCGACGAATGCGCGTACTAGGACGACGCTCGGTGACACGCGCTCGGCGACGGCGGGGATGTTGTGCAACCCGGCGATGACCTCCGTGGACGGCAAGGGGAGCGTACCCCCGTCCGGGTGCAGCGGCGTTTCGGGCGAAGGCGTTGCACCCTGCTCCACCACCGTGGGCTGTGTCGAGATGCACGCGCTCGCGACGAGTGCGACGAGCACGAGCGCGGCTGCGGCAAGCGTGGAGGCTGTCGGTCGGCGTATCAAGGCGTCGTCCTGTGCATCTTTCCGGTAGGGCTGGGCGCTGGCGCTAGAGCTGGTTCAAGGCCTCCCGCTGCTTCTCGAAGAGGTGCGCCAATCCGCCCTCCGCCAGCGCCAGCATCTGCTCCATCTGTGCGCGCGAGAAGGGCTGTTCCTCGCCTGTTCCCTGCACCTCCACGAATTCTCCCTTGGCGGACATAACGACGTTGAAGTCGACGGTCGCGTCCGAGTCCTCCTCGTAGCACAGGTCGAGCAGAAGCTCGCTGCCAACCATGCCGACGCTTGTCGCCGCGATGGAGGCGCTGAGGGGGACGTGATGCAGCACGCGCTGGCGCACCAGCCCGAGCATGGCCTGGTGCAGCGCGACGTACGCTCCCGTGATCGCAGCTGTCCGCGTTCCGCCGTCGGCCTGCAACACGTCGCAGTCCACTGTAAAGGTGCGCTCCCCCAGCTTGTCCAGTTGCGCGACGGAACGCAGGGATCGCCCAATGAGGCGCTGGATTTCGTGTGTTCTGCCGCCGCCGGAGGAACGTTCGCGGCTGGTGCGGGTGAGGGTGGAGCGAGGCAGCATGCCGTACTCCGCCGTTACCCACCCCTTGCCGGAGCCGCGCAGGAACTGCGGGACGCGCTCTTCGATGCTGACGGCGCACACCACCCGCGTCTTGCCCACCTCGATGAGGACGGAGCCTTCGGCGAATTCGAGGTATGAGGGATGAATGGATACAGGGCGCATGTCGTTCGGCGCGCGGCCATCGATTCGTGCCATCGTCAGGCTCCTAGGATCAGCCCATCGATGGTATCAGAGCGCCCCCCGACCGCGCCGGTAGGGCTAGCTCATACATGCATGCCAGATATCGAGAAATTGTGGAGCGTGCGCGGGCCGGCGTATCGTGCAAGATTGCACGCGCGTTGTATTGATAGTGCTACGGCTGCGCCCTATGCTGGGTTTAGGGTGCAGTGCCACTGGTGGCGCTTATTGCTAACGCATGAAGTCTCGAATCCTCCTTGCCGCACTTACAGCGTTGTTGATAACCCTTGCCGCTTGCCGCGGCGGCGCCCCCCCGCAGCCCACCCCGACGCCGGCGCCTCCAACGCCGTCTCCTACGCCCACGGCGACACCGACTCCCTCGCCGACCCCCACCGCAACTCCCACAGCGACGCCGATACCGCCAACGCCAACGCCAACGGCCACACCGACTGCTACGCCGACGCCCACCGTCAGAGATGCCCAGATGTACGCCACTATGTCAGCCGTCCGCCTGTCGCTTGGCGAGAGACGCTGGTCCGGCGTGCTCATCGACTCGCGCGGCTACATCCTCACCACCTCGAGCAACATGGGCCAATCGCCCCTCGTCGACTACGAGACCGACAGTGGGCAGTCCGGCCAGGCGTGGACTATTGGGCGTAATGACACGTGGGACCTGGCACTACTGGAGGTCATTAGCGGCGGAGCCGGGTTCAACCTCTCAGACCGGTTCGGGTCGACCACGCCCGGCATAGGAGACGACGTCCTCGTGTTCGGCTACCCGGCGACCGAGGGTTCGGCGCTCGACCAGCGCCAGGCGAACGTACTCGGCGGCGAATCCGACCTCAACACGGGCATCAACTACTTCCAGATACCAGTGCCCATTCCTGCAGGGGTTGAAGGAGGCTCCATCTTCAGCCGGAACGGCCAGCTCCTAGGCGTTCGCATGAGCGATAGGTTCATGGAGGAAATCGGCATCGGGAGCACCGGGGAGTCGTTCGGCGTCGGCATCGACTCGCTGCAGACGCTGGTGCTACCGCAGTTGTTGGGCGGCCTCGTCAACCTTGGGCCGCCACCTGCCCTCGGTAACGATGCGGCGCCGCCGCCGCTGCCCACGATTTTCTCGGGGACAGTGCGGGTAGGCAGCGGCATCGCGCAAGCGGGGCAGTTCCCCGTCTATGCACGGATCAGCAAGCCTGGTCAGCCGGACATCTGGGTCAGGGCGGATATAGGGGCGAACGGCAGATACCACCTGCTGGTTTCCGCCACCAGCACCTACAACAACGCGTCCATCGAGTTCTGGGGCAACAGGGTGAAGTCCGCGCAAACCCAGACCTTCACGACGGGCTTCAAGCAGATCTCCTACGACCTGACCTTCCCGCGCTAGCTGGACAACCCTCGCGCGATAGCACCCGCGACGTCGTCGCGCGCGACCTCCACTTGCGAGGCGTGCGCTAGATCGCGCACCGTCACGATTCCCGCTTCCAGTTCGTGCTCGCCAATGATGGCAGCGTGCACCGCACCTAAGGCCGACGCATAGCGCAACTGCGCGCGCATGCTGCGCACCGGCGCAACGACGGTGGCGACGCCCGCTGCGCGCAGCTCGGCGGCAAGGCGCACAGCCTCCGCCTTTGCGCGCGCGCCTACGTGGACGACAACTGTTGGTGGCGGTGCCGCACCGGGGTCGACGCCTTCGCGCTCCATGTTCAGTATCAGCCGATCGATGCCCGCGGCGAACCCGATGCCCGGCGTCGGGGGACCACCCAGTTGCTCGATGAGGCCGTCGTAGCGTCCCCCTGCGCACACCGCGCTCTGCGCTCCCTCCACCGCGGGATGTACCTCGAACACGGTGCGCGTGTAGTAGTCGAGCCCGCGCACCAATCGCGGGTCAGTGCGGTAGTCGACGCCGGCAACGGCCAACAACGCTCGCAGCGCGTCCCAGTGCGCCTGCGCGTCGTCGCCCAGGTAGTCGGCGCTGCGCGGCGCATCTTCCAAGAGCGGCTGAATGCGCGCGTCCTTGGAGTCGAGCATGCGCAGCGGGTTGGTGTCGAAACGGCGCCTGTCGTCCGCGCTCAGCCTATCGACTGATGGGCCAAAGTGTTCACGCAGCGCCTCCAAGTACGGCGCGCGGTCGGCAGCGTCGCCGATGCTGTTCAGCACCAGCGTCATTCCGCCCAGCCCTAGCGCCTCGATGGACGACATCGCCAGCTGGATGATCTCGAGGTCGACGGTGGGATCGGAATCGCCGATGGCTTCTGCGCCAAACTGGTGCAACTGGCGGTAGCGTCCCGCCTGCGGTCGGTCGTATCGGAACATCGGCGCGTGGTAGTAGAGGCGGACTGGCAACGCTTGGTTATGCAACCCATGCTCCACGAAGGCGCGGCATACCGCCGCCGTCCCCTCCGGGCGCAGCGCGAGCGACTGGCCACCCTTGTCGGCAAATACGTACATCTCCTTGGCCGCGATGTCCGTCTCCTCCCCTACAGCGCGCAGAAAGACGTCTACGTCCTCGAACAGTGGGGTGTCGATGCGCTGGTAGCCGAATACGCGGGCGCGCTCCGCAAAGGCGCGTTCGACGAATCGCCAGTAGGGCTGGCGCTCGGGGAGGATGTCGTAGGTGCCGCGAGGTGCTCGGTACATGGAGGCAGTGGCGCGGCCTTGCTCGCATTCACCAGGCCGCCGCCACTCAGATTATAATGGGCGTCAAAGGTCGGCCCGATAGCTATGCAGCCGCTGCTAGAACGAGTACGCGAGTACCTGCCGGACGACAAGGCGGACCTCGTCGCGCGCGCCCTCGAGTACGCCGACCGCATGCACGATGGCCAACTCCGGCGCTCCGGCGGTCCCTACATCGAGCATCCCGTCGCCGTGGCCTCCTACCTCGCCGGCCTGTCGCTCGATGCCACCACCCTTGCCGCCGCCCTGCTCCACGATGTGGTCGAGGACTGCGGTATCTCACTCGACGAGATACGCCGCGAGTTCGGCGACGGCGTCGCAACGCTCGTTGACGGCGTGACCAAGCTGCAGCGCCTTGATCTGCTTGCCGATGGTGCTGATGCGCGGCTCGTCGCCGACCATCACCAGGCCGAGAGCCTGCGAAAGATGCTCGTGTCGATGGCGGAGGACATCCGCGTGGTCCTCATCAAGCTTGCCGACCGCTTGCACAATATGGAGACGCTCCACGCGCTCGACGCCGACCGCCGCGTCGCGATTGCGCAGGAAACACTCGACATCTACGCGCCGCTTGCGCACCGCCTCGGCATGGGCGAAATCAAGTGGCAGCTCGAAGACTTCGCCTTCCGCTACATTCAGCCCAACCAGTACCGCGCGATATCGAAGCTGCTTGCCGCGAGGCGCGGCGAGCGCGAGGACTATGTGCGCCAGCTGACCGACATCCTCAAGCGCGAGCTGGCCAGCGCAAACCTGGATGCAGAGGTCACCGGACGCCCCAAGCACATCTACAGCGTCCATCGCAAGGCGCAGGCATACAGAGCGCAGGGCAAGGAGTTCGGCGATATCTATGACCTCTTTGCTGTCCGCATCCTCGTTCCTACCGTCGCCGACTGCTACGCCGCGCTCGGCGTCGTCCATGCGCTCTGGCGTCCCGTGCCGGGCGAGTTCGACGATTACATCGCCAATCCGAAGGAGAATCTCTACCAGTCGCTCCACACGAGCGTGCGCGCCATTGGCGGTGTGCCTATCGAGGTGCAAGTGCGCACCCACAAGATGCACCAGCTTGCCGAATACGGCGTGGCGTCCCACTGGCGCTACAAGGAGGGCAGCTCCACCGATGGGCGCTTCGAGGAGCGCATGACGTGGCTGCGCCAGCTCCTCGAGTGGCAGCAAGACCTGCCCGGCACGGAGGAGTTCCTGGAGTCCGTCCGCACCGATATCTTCAAGGACCAGGTATTTGTCTACACCCCCAAGAACGAGATCAAGGAGTTACCGGCGGGCTCGACGCCCATCGACTTTGCCTACCGCATCCACACGGAGCTGGGCCATCGCTGCATCGGTGCGAAGGTCAACGGCAAACTCGTTTCGCTCGACACGCCGCTGCACAGCGGCGATACCATCGAGATACTCACCAGCAAGGCCGCCCGCGGCCCCAGCCTCGATTGGCTAAACACCCACCTCGGCTTCGTCCACACCGCGACCGCGCGCCAGGCTATTCGCTCTTGGTACCGCAAGCAGCGCCGAGGCGAAAACGCCGAGCGCGGACGCGAACTGCTCAAGAAGGAACTGCGCCGCCTCAACGTCCCTGCAGGTGAGGAGGAGGTCGCCAAGCTATTCGGCCTTGACAGCGTCGAGGAGCTGCACGTCTCCATCGGCAGCGGCGTCGTCTCCATCGCGCAGATAGCGGCGCGCCTGTCGGCAAGCCAGGAAGACAAGCGCGCCGCCACTACGCTGCCTTCCTCCCCCGAACAGCCCTCGGCGGGCGTGTCCGTCCTTGGTCTGGGCGGCTTGCTCTCGCGCATGGGCGCATGCTGCAACCCGCTGCCCGGCGACGAGATAGCCGGCTTCATCACGCGCAATCGCGGCGTCACCGTGCACCGCCAAGACTGCCCCAATCTGCGCGCCGGTGTCGACGACGACCGCCTCATCCCCGTCTCGTGGGGCGCATCGCCTGCGTCCCACCCCACCCGCATCGAGGTAACGGCGCTCGACCGCGTCGGGCTCTTGCACGACATCACCGGCACTGTCGCAGGCGAGGGTGTGAACATTAGCGGTTCGCAGACCACCGTGGGCGACGACGGCACGGTCACGATTGCCTTCAGCCTGCACGTCTCCAGCATCGAACAGCTGAGCCGCATCTTCTCGCGCATCGAGGCGGTGAAGAGCGTAACGGCCGTCCAGCGCGTCGCCCACCGCCCCCCTCCCCGCACCAACGCCAAGCGCAACGGCCGCTAGGCAAGAGTGCAGCCTCCGCTCTTGGAGGGGGTTGGCGCGGGGGCCCTTCCATATGCCCTATAATGGGCGTTGCACATTCGGCAAGGAGAAATCAGCAGTGCCCGCAAGAAAGGCGGCGCGTGTGCAAGAGCGCAAGCGCCTCGTCAATCGAAAGTTCCGCTCCGGCACGCGCACGGCGGTCAAGAAGGCGCTGGCCGCGATCGAGGCCGGCAACGAGGCCGCATCCACCGTCGTGCAGGCAGCGTCTTCCGCTCTTGACCGCGCTGCGAGCAAGGGCATCGTCCACCGCAACAACGCGGCACGCCGCAAGTCGCGGCTCATGAAGCGCCTGGACAAGGCGCAGTAGCCATCCCTCCGTCCTCCGCTGCACTGGCCTGTCAACATGGGGTAGCGCGCGGATGAATGCGTCTCTCTTGGTAGGCGGGCTTGTGGCGGTGGCGGCGGCCTTGCTGTCGCTCCCCTTGCGCTCGCCCTCAGACGCGCTCTTCAACACTGCCAGTGTCGTTGCAGGAGTGCTTGCGCTTTCCGTCGCCAGCGGCGCGTGGAGGCAGTGGGCTTGGGCGCGCCCCCACTCGCTGCGCTGGTTTGCCGGCGGCCATCTGCTCGGCTTCATCGTCTGGGTGCTCATTGCAGTTGCCCTGGAGGGCCAGTTGGAGCGTATGATTTCGTTTACCGTTCCCATCGCCGCGCTCGCATTTGGCTCGCTGGCGCTGCTGACGCCCTACGTGTCGGGCGCCGCCGTCGCCGAGCGCAGGCTGGTGGTGCTCGCGGCGCTGCTCGTCGCAGTTGCTGTCGGAACAGGCTTGGCACGGCACGGCGACACCGAGAGCGGACGATTGGAACTGCCTCCCCGCTCGAGCGTTACGCTCGCGGGACAGGCGTAAGGGAGCGAATCGATGCGACCACTGCCGAGGATCGCGTGCCTGTTCAGCGCTGCCGTCGTCTCAGCCATATTGCTGGCCGTGGCGGCATGTGGCGGCGACCCCACGCCGACGCCAACCGCCCCCGCGCCCACCCCGACCCCCACGCGCCTCGTGCCCGCCGATACGCCTACCGCCGCGCCCCCTGCGCCCCGCACAATGGGGCAGGTCGAGGGTGTTGTTTTCAATGTCGGCGATGGCTCGGAGGCCACCTTCACCGTTCGTGAAGAGTTGACGACGGTGCCGCTGCCATTCGACGCTGTCATCCGTACGGAGGGCCTCAGCGGCGAGGTGCGGCTCGATGGGGCCGCCTCGGAGATCACCATCGACCTGCACAGCATGACGAGCGACCAGACGAATCGCGACCGCTACATTCGCTCCGTCATGTTCCCCAGCGATCGCTACGCGACGATAAGCTTCGGCGACTTGACACCGTTGCCCGCAGGCTTTGGGGAGGGCGAAGAGGTGACGGCGCAGGTGGAGGGCACGCTAACGATCAAGGGCATAGAGACGCCGCTGACCTTCGACGTTGAGGCGCGGGACGACGGCAAGGTGGTATTCGTGGTGGGCCGCACGACGTGGACGTGGGCACAACTTAGCTTGCCCGTCCCCAGCGCCCGCATCGTCGTCAGCCTCGCCGACGAGGTGCATACGGAGGTTCTTCTCTCGCTCAGCGCGGACGGCGGCTAGGGCTCGTACGTTTGACGCATGCGCGTCCGCGCACTAGCCTACGCCCCGACCCTTCCGCTGGAGCGCGCCATGATCTACGACCTGCGCACCTATACGCTCAAGCCGGGCTCCGTGCCTGAGTACGAGAAGTTCTTCGGCGAGGCGCTCGCGGTGCGCGAGCAGTACTCGCGCCTCGGCGGCTTCTGGCACACCGAGGTTGGCATCCTGAACCAGGTCATCCACATTTGGCCCTACGACAGCCTTGCCCACATCGAAAGCACGCGCAAGGCGCTCGCCGCCGACACGTCGGGCAAGTGGCCTCCCGGGGGGGGCGACATGATCCTCTCCATGGAGTCGGAGCTGCTCGCGTCGACCCCGTGGATGCGCGAATGGACAGGGCCGCAGAAGCTCGGCAACTACTACGAGTTGCGCACCTACACCTACATGCCCGGCACCATCGGCGAGGTGGTCAAGCGGTGGGAGAAGGCAGCGGAAGCGCGCGAGAAGTACTCGCCGCTCGCCGGTCTGTGGACCAACGCCTCCAATCTCAACAAGCTCTACCACATGTGGCCCTACGACAGCCTGGACGAGCGTACCCGCTTGCGGGCGGATTCGGCGGCGAAGGAGGAGCACTGGCCTCCGCAGCCCTCGACCACTGGATGGATGCTGCGCCAGGAGAACAAGGTGCTGATTCCCGCCGAGTTCTCACCGATGCACTAGCCAATGCGCGTATCGCGGCTGCTCTCCAAGACGCTGCGCGAGGAGCCGGGCGAGGCAGAGACCATCAGCCATCGCCTGATGCTGCGCGCGGGCATGATGCAGCAGGTCGCCACCGGTGTGTACTCGTACCTTCCCCTCGCCCTTCGCTCGCTCCACAAGATAGAGCGCATCATCCGCGAGGAGATGGACGCCGCGGGCGGCCAAGAGGTGCGCATGCCGGCGCTCCAACCCCTCGAACTCTGGCAAGCGACAGGGCGCGACGCATCCGTTGGCCCCATCCTCTTTCGCCTCTACGACAGGCGCGAGCGGCCCCTCGTCCTCGCTCCGACGCACGAAGAGGTGGTGAGCAGCATCGTCAAGGTCAACGCCTCCTCCTACCGCGACCTCCCGTTGCTCATCTACCAGATACAGACGAAGTTCCGCGACGAGCCGCGCCCCCGCGCGGGTTTGCTGCGGGGGCGCGAGTTCGACATGAAGGACGCCTACTCCTTCGACGCCGACACCGAGGGTCTGGACGCCTCCTACGACCGTGTTGCCGAGGCCTACCGCAACATCTTCCGCCGCTGCGGGCTGCCGACGATTGCGGTCGAGGCCGACAGCGGCGCCATCGGCGGCAAGGACTCCCACGAGTTCATCATGCCTGCCGAAAACGGCGAGGACGTCGTGCTGGTATGCGAGGAAACGGGCTATGCGGCCAACGTGGAGCGCGCGGTGTCCGTACCGCCCAAGGCGCCGGAGGGCGAGCCGCTGGTGCTCGAAGTGGTCGACACGCCGGGTGTGCAGACCATCGCCGCACTCGCAGAATTCCTGCACATCTCGCAGGCACAGACGCTCAAGGCCGTGTTCTACCGTGCTGACGATACCACGCTCCTCGTGACCATCCGCGGCGACCTGGAGGTGAATGAGGTCAAGCTCAAGAACCATTTGCGCGCCAACGAGTTGCGCTTGGCGACGGAGGAGGAATCGCGCGAGGCGGGGCTGCTTGCAGGCTACTGCTCGCCCATAGGCCTGAGCGGCGTGCGCACGCTCGGCGATAGGTCGGTGCTCCAAGGGGCAAACTTTGCAGTCGGCGCCAATGTCAAGGGCAAGCACTATCGCAACGCCAACTACCCGCGCGACTTCAGCGTGGACGAGGTCGTTGACATCGCGACGGCGCAAGAGGGGCACGGCGCGCCAGGCGGCGGCACGCTCAAGGCCGTGCGCGGCATCGAGGTCGGCCATGTCTTCAAGCTCGGCACCTTCTACTCTGAGGCGCTCGGCGCCGATTTCACCGACGAGCGGGGTGCGCTTCAGCCCGTCGTCATGGGCTGCTACGGCATTGGCGTCTCGCGCGTCCTTGCCGCCGCAATTGAGCAGAACCACGATGAGCGCGGCATCGTCTTCCCAGCGCCCATCGCGCCTTACGACGCGCACCTCGTCGCGCTGAACGTCGAACAGCCGCAGGTGCGCGAGGCCGCCGAGCACTTGTACGCCCGATTGCGCGATGCCGGTCTCGACGTGCTCTACGATGACCGCGAGGAGTCGCCAGGAGTCAAGTTCAACGACGCCGATCTCATCGGCCTGCCCGTGCGCTTAGTCGTCAGCCCGCGCAACCTGCGCGATGGCGTCGTCGAGCTGCGCCACCGTCTTGACGGTGCCACCCAAACCGCCGCTCCGGACGATGTGGCGGAGCTGGTGCGTGCGATGGTGCCCTAACCCCTTTTCGCCCCGCGCGCTAAACTGTGCGCAGAGGCTGGTATTCCCTAGGAGGCTTTACGTGGCTGAGCAAGAGATAGGGCTTTTTGAGGCGCTCTACTCCCAGCGGGCGATTCGCTCGCTAAAACCGGATCCGGTGCCGGACGACGTGCTGCGCCGCATCGTCGAGGCGGGCACCAAGGCGCCCAGTGGCGGCAACCGCCAGATGTGGTCGTTCATCGTCGTTACCGACCCCGCCTTGATCGGCCGCATCGCCGAGTTGGCCAAGGAGCAGTTCGGTCACATGTACGAGCAGGCGCTGGCGCGTATGCAGCCGGGCGATGAGATGCCCTTCCCGCGCCTCAAGCCGCTCGTTGAGACGTTCGAAAAGGTGCCGGCCATCATCTTCCCGTGCAACGTCCGCCCGGAGGGTTCGCCCAAGCCGACCAGCCCTATGGCAGGGTCGTCCATCTACCCGGCGGTGCAGAACATGCTGCTTGCCGCACGCGGTCTCGGCATCGGCTCCGTGCTCACGATGCTCGGCCTCAGCCACGAAGATGAGATACGAGAGTTGCTCGGCGTGCCCGACAACGTCGACTTGATGGCGACGCTGCCGGTGGGCTACCCGGACAAGGAGCGCTATGGCTCGACGACGCGGCGTCCGGTGTCAGAAGTGGCGCACTGGAACCGCTGGGGGGCGCACAAGGAGTAGCGGCTATCGGCTACCGCGCCTAGCACGCCATGCCCAGTAGCAGGGCGTTGCGCGTGTCGTTGGCGGCGGGGTGGACGACGCCCCCGTCCTCTAGGTGTTGGCGCAGCGCTCCCTCGAGGAAGGCGAGCATGCCTTCTTCAAGACTGGCGAATGCGCGCTCGCGTACCTCTTCCTGATAGGGGTAGGCTTGCGCCTTCGCGGGGTCGAGTTTGTCTGCGAGGAAGACGACCCGGCCTACCGGTGCAAGAGCGGGATGGCCGGTGGTGTGCCAGTGGACGCCCTCCAACACCTCGGGGTCATCGATAGCGCCGTCGTTGCGCAGCCATGCTGCGCCGACGGGACCGTGAAGCAGGACGGGGTGCCGGCGCTCCAAGTCGCTCACAGCCAGCCCCAACCGCTCTGCCTCCTCGACCAGGTGCGCGCCCGGCAGGTGGCGCGCAACGTCGTGGGCGGCTGCCGTCAGGTCGGCAACTACCGCATCGGCGCCGTGCGTTGCGGCGAGTGAGCGGGCGATTGAGCGCACGCGTTCGATATGGTCGCGCAGCCCGGCGGGAAGTGCGGCAAGACGGGATTGAAGGGGAGCGGGCAGGCCGCTGCTGAGCGCCATGACTAGCCGAGACTGCCGAGTGACCGACCGCCGAGGACGTGAATGTGGAGGTGTGCTACCTCTTGTCCTGCATTGGCGCCCTGGTTGGCAACGAGGCGGTAGCCGCCCTCGGCAAGACCAGCGGCGTATGCAACCTCGACCGCCGCAGCAAAGCAGCGTCCCGCAAGGGCGCGCGAATCGCCATCGGCGTCGGCAAGCGCGCCGACATGCCGCCGTGGGATGACGAGCAGATGGACGGGCGCTAAGGGATGGATATCGGGAAAGGCGACCACCTCGCCGTCCTCGTAGACCTTCTGGGAGGGCACGTGGCCAGCGGCGATCTTGCAGAAGATGCAGTCGTCCTCCGGCACAGTGCTACGCGCCGTCGCCGACGGCGAGGCAGGTGACCGTGCGCCCAATGCCGCCGATGCCGTGGACGCGGCTGGTGACGACATCGCCTATGGAGCTGAGGTCGGGCGCCTCGATCGTGGCGATGACATCGTACGGGCCGGTTACGACGTCAACCGAGACGACTTCGTCTATGCCAGAGAGGCCGGCAACAACATCCTTGGTCTTGCCAACCTGCGTTTCGATAAGCAGGAATGCGCGTGTGTTCGCCATAACCCCTCCGCGTCGCGGCGATACTTCTTCCGGTGCGACGGCCGTCGAGATGATACCAACGGGTGGCTGCCATTGCTAGGATGCGCGCTTGTGAGCACGCCTCCTTCCTCATTCGCCTCCGATGCCGCCCGTATGGGGGTGCAGTTGAGCAATGCGCAGGTAGGGGAGTTTGCGGCGTTTCATGACCAACTTACCGAATGGAACGCGCGCCTCAACCTGACCTCGCGTGCCGCCTTGGACGATTTCTGGCGCTCACACGTGCTCGACTCGCTCGCCGCACTGCCCGCCATCGAGCGGCGGGTGCCGGATGCCTCGCGCATCATTGACGTGGGCTCAGGCGCCGGGCTGCCGGGGCTGGCGCTGAAGATCGCGTGTCCCGCCTGGACGCTCACGCTTGTCGAGGCTACGGCCAAGAAGGCCGCGTTCCTAGTCGAGGCGTTGGGCGCACTCGCGCTGGCGGGCGCCGATGTGCTGGCTGAGCGTGCAGAGGCCGTGGCGCACCGCGATGCCTACCGCGAACGGTTCGACGTTGCGACGGCGCGCGCCCTCGGTCCACTGCCTACGGTGCTGGAGTTGACGCTGCCGTTCGTGCGAGTGGGCGGGCTGGCCATTGCCTACCGCGGCGCAGACGCACGGGCGTCGCAGGACGCTGGGGTTGCGCTGGAGCGGCTGGGCGGCCGCCTACTTAGCGTAGAGCGTGCTCTCGTCCCTGGTCTCCGCGCCCGCCACCTCGTGCTGGTAGAGAAGGCCCGCGCAACGCCGACTGCGTACCCGAGGCGTGCCGGCATGCCGGCCAAATCCCCGCTGGGCGCTAGGGCGTGAGCCGCTCCCGCACAGCGTTCCACACGGCCTCCGCCACCTCTGACTCGGGGAGCTCGGCAGAGACGACGCGCCAGCGTACAGGGTCGGCGGCAGCGAGGCGCAGAAAGGCGCGCCGGATGCGGCGATGGAAACCCAGCCCCGCATCCTCGAATCTACGGCGCACGATCGATGCATCGCGGGTAGCGGCGCGGGCTTGCGCCTCACGAGGGTCGAGATCAAGCAGGATGGTAAGCGAGGGCTCGAGACCGCCCGTGGCGATGCGGAGCGCAGCTTTGACGTGGCGGGTGGCGATACCGCGTCCGCTACCTTGGTAGACGCGGGTCGAATCGGCGTAGCGGTCGGCGATGACGGTGGTGCCGTCGGCTAGCGCGGGGGCGATGACGCGGCGCACCACCTCTGTGCGCGCAGCCGCAAAGAGCAGCAACTCCGCCTCTGGCGTCAGCGGGCGAGCCCCGTCCTTCAGCCAGGCGCGCAGATATTCGCCCAGCTCCGTGCCGCCCGGCTCGTGGACGACGACGATGCGGCGCCCCTGGGCGCGCAGCCGGGCGGCGAGCAACTCGACTTGAGTGCTCTTGCCAACGCCGTCGCCGCCTTCAAAGGAGATGAACAGGGGGCCGCTCAGCTTTCCAGGATGGTAACGCGACGCTCCGGCTCGCGCCCGACGCTGACGGAGCGCCGCCGCGCGCGTTCCGCCACACGATGCTGAATGCGCCGCACGAACGCGCTTTGCGGGGCGAGTTCGACCGAGTGCTCACCCCTTGAGATGCGCTCAATGCCTGCCTCTGCTTCCGAAACTGCCTCGGCGACCGTCGCATCGTCGGTGGTCGTGTCCAGGTCGGCGAGGCTGCGCAGGAAGTAGCGAATCTGGTCGAGGGTGTTGCGCCGTAGCACGTAGACGGGCTTGCCCAACCCTTCGGCAGCGAGAATGGGCCGGGGCCGCCGCCGGTAGTGCGCCTTCGTGGTGACGACCACGTCCGCACTATCCGGCGCATCCACGGTCACGACGCTCAAGCCGGACATGCGCCCCTCCGATGCTAGGCGATCGGTGCTGACGCCAAAGGGGAAGACGCGCAGCGTGCGACTCGCCTGCCCCGGTGTGTCGCCGTTCGGCTCACGCACCTGCATAGCGGAAGCAGGTGGCGCGTTCTTCGGAGCAGCGGCGTGGCTGCGTTCGATGGCCCCGTCGGGCATGAGTGTGCGTATCTCTGGCATCGCCGTCTGCCCCCGCAGCACGCGGTCGACGGTCTGGGCGACGTCGTGGTGGACGGCAACGCGCGCCCAGCTCTGAATCTCGGCCAGCGCGTCGAACGTAGGCGGGGCGCGGCGCTCCAACACCGTCTTTTGCGTGCGCCGCCGCCGCGCTTCCTCGTCGCTCAGCGTGACGGTGTGGACGCCGCCGACGAGGTCGGAGAGCGTGGGGTTGGCGAGCAGGTTCTCGAGGGTGTTGCCGTGCGCTGTGGCGATGAGTTGCACCCCCCGTTCGGCGATGGTTCGCGCTGCTAGTGCCTCCGCCTCCGTCCCCATCTCGTCGATGATGATGACCTCAGGCATGTGGTTTTCCACCGCCTCGATCATCACGGCGTGCTGGCGCGACGGCATGGCCACCTGCAGGCGGCGGGCACGCCCGATGGCGGGATGCGGGATGTCGCCGTCACCCGCAATCTCGTTAGACGTATCGACGATGATGACGCGCTTGTCGGCGAGGACCCTCGCCGTCTCGCGCAACATCGTCGTCTTGCCAACTCCGGGACGCCCGACGAGCAGCACGCTCTTGCCGGAGAGGATGATGTCCTCGATGGCTCCGGCGGAGCCATGGACGGCGCGCCCGACGCGGCAGGTGAGGCCGACAACGGCGCCGCTGCGGTTGCGGATGGCTGAGATGCGGTGGAGCGTGCGCTCAAGCCCGGCGCGGTTGTCGCCGCCAAACTCCCCCACGAGCACCGTCACGTGCTCTAGGTCGGCCTCCGTCACCTCATCATCGGCCAGCGCGACCGCTCGTCCAGCAAAGCGCGCCTCCGGCAGGCGACCCAGGTCGAGGACTACCTCGAGCAAGTCGTCGTCGCCTTGCTCGCGTGCGACCGCGTCGGCAAGGCGCTGAGGGAGGCAATCGAGCAGCATCGCTAGCTCACGCTCGAAATCGGCCACGCTGTCCTCGTCTGAGGAATCCTGCCGCGCTGTCACCTATGGTCCTCCTTTCTGCGCTATGCCTTGGCCATCGCCAGCGCAGGCTCGGCGGCCGTCTTGGCGGTCGAGCGCGCGGAAACGGCGAATCGCTCACGTGGCGCGGCGCCGTAGTTGCGGAGCGCCGAGCCGAGATGCGGTTGATACGAGGGCACGAGCCACGCCGCTTGCGCGTGGCCCCATGCCAAGCGTCCCGCGTCTGCAATGAGTGCGCCCGAGGCGGCTATGTCTGCCGTGCCAAGCAGCGCCTCAACGACGAGCGTCTCGCCGCTGTGTGCGAGCCGCAGCCATGCGCTGAGTGCCTCGAGGCCGTCGCGCACGTACGCTCGCGCCCTGCCAATGGGCGTGGACACAGAGTCGCGCCATTGCTCGAACGTCATCCCTTCCGCCGCGCGCACCGGCGTGGGGACGACGGCATTGTAGAGGCGGAAGAGGCCGTGCGCGTCGCCCTTGGCGGTGGGGCGCAGCAGCGTCCCGCCCAGCCCGCGCGCTAGGGGGTGCGTCGTGCGGTAGATGTCCTCCGCATAGAGTGGCACGAAGCCGGCGGCATGCGCAACGCGCGCCAACGCGCCATCGGCGTCGGTGCGCAAGAACAGGCGCTCCCCTCCCGCCACTGCGACTCTGGCTGCACAGGCGTCCATCAGTTCGGAAGCCGACGCTAGGCCGCGGTCGTTGGCGTACAGGTGCGCTACCTCCCATGAGCGGACGCCTGAGCGCGGCCGCAGGACGGCGACAGCGTCGATGGCTGCGCCGTGCGTGAGGACGACGGTCCGCCGTGCCACCGGCGCCATGCTCCAGCGCGCGATGCTGCCAGACGATATCGGATCGGGGCCGTGCGCGAGGTAGTCAAGTGTGCGTGCGAGGTCGCGGCTTGGCAGCCGCCCCGGCAATGCTTGACGTGGCGCGTCCAGCAGGCGCAGCCCTCGCACGCTCATGCGGCTGCTTCCATCATCGACAAGAAGAGTTGGTGAAAGCGCGGGTCGGGCGTCAACTCGGGGTGGAACGCCGTCGCGAGCAGGTTGTCGCGGCGTACGGCTACCACGACTCCGTCGTCTAGCGATGCGAGCGTGTGGACGCCGTCGCCGACCGCGGTGACAGTCGGAGCTCGGATGAAGATGGCGTGGAACGGATCGCCCATCCCCGCTACATGGAGGTCGGCCTCGAACGAGTCGACCTGCCGCCCAAACGCGTTGCGGTGGACGGTGACGTCCAGCAGCCCCAGCGGCTCGGGGGCCGCCTCGATAAGGCGGTTAGCGAGCAGTACCATGCCGGCGCAGGTGCCCCAGATGGGCTTCCCGGAGTGCGCGAAGGCCCTCAGGGGCTCGCGGAGCGCATAGGCGTCCATGAGCTTTGCCATCGTCGTGCTCTCGCCGCCGGGAATGATGAGCGCGTCGATGCCTGCCAAGTGGGCGGGCAGGCGCACCTCGCGATGGGCGGCGTCGAGCGAACGGAGCATAGCCGCGTGTTCGGCGAAATCGCCCTGCAGCGCCAGTATGCCGACCGTGCGCGCTCGCGTCACCTGCTACCAGCCTCGCGTCGCCAGCAACTCCTTGGACTCGATGGAGCGCGCGCTGATGCCCACCATCGCCTCTCCCAGCCCGCGCGATGCCTCGGCGATGACCCCAGGGTCGCCGTAGTGCGTCACCGCCTTCACGACCGCCTTGGCGCGCGCCGACGGATCGCCCGACTTGAAGATGCCGGAGCCGACGAAGACGCCGTCAGCGCCTAGTTGCATCATGAGCGCGGCGTCGGCGGGTGTCGCCACGCCGCCAGCGGCAAAGTTGACCACGGGCATGCACCCCTGCTCTTTGACCGCACGGACAAGGTCCAGCGACGCGCCAATCTCCTTGGCGAACGTCGTCAGCTGGTCGTCGGGCATGCCGAAGACCAGTTTGATTTGGCTCTGAACGGTGCGCATGTGGCGGACAGCCTCGACCACGTCGCCCGTGCCGGCTTCGCCCTTGGTGCGAATCATTGCGGCGCCCTCGCCAACGCGCCGCAGCGCCTCGCCCAAGTCGCGGCAGCCGCACACGAAGGGCACGGTGAAGTCATGCTTCCAGATGTGGTAGTCCTCGTCGGCGGGTGTGAGCACTTCCGACTCGTCGATAAAGTCGACGCCCAGCGATTGGAGCACCTGCGCCTCGACGAAATGGCCGATGCGGCACTTGGCCATGACAGGGATGCTAACCGCGCCGATGATGGCGTCGATGAGCGTGGGGTCGGACATGCGAGCGACACCGCCCTGCGCACGAATGTCGGCAGGCACGCGCTCGAGCGCCATGACTGCGCAGGCGCCCGCGTCCTCTGCGATGCGCGCGTGTTCTGGCGTCACCACGTCCATGATGACACCGCCCTTCAGCATTTGCGCGAGCCCCGACTTGACCTGAAAGGTGCCCGTCTCTCTGCCGTTCGTGCTCATACCGCTCCTCCCGTCCACAGTATACGGTGCGGCGGCGCGATTCGTCATGCCTGGCAAATTCGACGGTTCCCGCCGCAAGGTCGCTTGACAAGCATAGAACAGATATCCTAAATTGTGCGCCAAGCGATAGAACTTAAGTTCCGGAAAGCACAATGCACAGACTTACGAGCTACCAGACGCACATCGCCAGAGCCATCCTCGGCAGCGTCCTCAAGGAGCGTGGCGAGACCTTCACTGTCGAGTTGGCCAAGGGAGCCGGCCTGCGCGAGCTGTCGGCGCAACTGGAGCTGCTGCTCCTTACACTCAGCATCCACGCTGGCATCCGCCTGGCCAAGGTGATGCCGCAGCACGACCCCAGCCATGCACGCCGCCTCGTCGAGCGCATCGGAGAGGGCGCGTCCACCGACAGGTGGGCCCCACGCGGCCGGACTGTCCGATTGGGCCGCGCCGAGCAGCGCTTCGTGGCTCCCAACGAGCTCGCCTCTCTCACCGGCGCCCTCAGCCTCATCGAGGTGACCGACGCCGAGACGCTTGACGACCACGTGTTCGACAGCGTCATCCTTCCCAAGGCGCAGGCGTCTGGAGCGACGCTCGTCCTCTACGGGCGTCCGCGCAACGGCCGCTCGTGGTTCGAGCGGGCCGCCGAACGCAACCGTACGGCGGAGGCCGGCGGCACTCCGCGCCACTTCCGCGTCGATTCGACGCGCGCGACGGCGGAGCTGCCTCACTACGCCGATACCATCGAAGCCGCACGGGCTCGCCTGAGCGCCGACCATCCAGACTTCGTCCGCGCCTACGAATTGCGCGCCGTTCACGCACTTGCACCCCTGTTGTCGGAGCGCCAGCGCGAGGTGGCAACGGGGGCGCATCACCGCCAGCACGCGGCATCCCCCGGCGCCCGCTACGCCGCCTCCGTCGTCGTTTCACACCTGCACGCCGCACCGCGCGACACGGCAATGCCCGTCATGCTCAACAGTGCGGCAACCGCCGTCGTGACCATCGCTGCGGTCTACCCGCGCGGCACGACGAAGGTCGTCGAGCACCGCTGGCTGGAGGCGCGGGACTCCGTGCGACTTGCGTGGGATGTTGCCAAGGTGCTGCGCGGCACGTGGCACTGCGAGCAGGTAGGTGTCTCGGTCGACGACGGCCCAGGCGCCGCCGAATTCACACACTTGTTGGATCAAGCGATAGGGCATGGGCGCGTTGCCATGCTCCGTGCGCTCGACGGAGCGCAACTTAGCGCGCTCGTCGCCGCACTTGGCACGGGTGCGCTGAGCGTCTACGCCACCGACGGTTCCGTCGAACGCCGTGCGCTTGCCCACGAGATGCGGGAGGCCCGCGTCGATTGGAGCGGTGCCGACGCGCCCCGCATCCACTTGCCTGGCCAGAGCGCGGGCTTCTTGAAGGGCTTGCTGCTCGCCGGCGCTCTAGCACAAGACGGTTCCGGGGCGCACCCCGCCGTACAGCCGTGGGCCGCCCGCCACCTTGCCCCGCTTGCCTCGTGACCGCGCCCCAGCCCTTTCTGAAAGGCAGAAAGATGGAGGACGCTCAGGACTGCCGATTGCTCGATGGATAGCAGAGCCGCAAGGACCTAGAAGAGGAGACAGAGATGCGCACTTATGGCACGACCAGCAGACGAAGGCACGAACCGGCAATTGATGGGCTGCCGGAGCATCAGCACTACAGAGACACGGGCTGCGAGGCGTCGCCCTCATGCTTGGACTGTCCACTACCGCAGTGCAAGTTCGACAACCCCGCGTGGTATCAGAAGTACCGGAAGCGGGGCCGCGACGAGCAGATTTGCGAGGCCTACACGCAGGGGTTGACCATCTTCGAGGTCGCCCACCGCTTCGATGTGAGCACGCGGACCATCCACCGCGCGCTTGCGCGGCTGCGTCAGCCGGCGGCGGCCGCTGCGTAGGGAGCCCGCGCGACGCTTTCAACCTTCCGCCAGACCGCATCGGCGCAAACAGCGGGGGCCCACTCGTGCATTGAGCAGGCCCCCAAGCTGTCGGTTGGTCGGGGTGATTGGATTTGAACCAACGACCTCCTGCACCCCATGCAGGCGCGCTTCCGAGCTGCGCCACACCCCGGCACGCATACCACACTAGCACAGCGCGCAATCCTGCTACAACGTGGCCGATGAGCCGCGCACCTGAGCTTCCGCGGCAGGCAGCTCGTCGTGAGAGGCGCGCTCCGGTGGACTTCCTACGGCGCCACTCTGCTGACGCATCCTCCCAAGAGCGATGCTGCCACTTGCTACTTGCGTCCTCGCTGCGCATAGCCTTGTACGGACACGAAGCACTGGCACCTATCCCGAGGAAGCGATGACCGTAGCGGACGACATCAAAGCGCGCCTCGACATCGTCGACGTTGTAGGCAAGTACGTCCCCGAGCTGCGCCAGTCGGGCCGAACGTGGAAGGCGCGCTGCCCTTTCCACCAGGAGAACACGCCCTCCTTCGTGGTCTTCCCCGACCGGCAGACGTGGCGCTGCTTTGGCGCGTGCGCGACGGGAGGCGACGTCTTCTCCTTCATCATGCGCGCCGACAACACCGACTTCTCCCAGGCCATGCGTTCGCTCGCCCATCAGGCGGGAGTGGCTCTGCCCGAGCGCCGTCCCGCAGCCGATGCGCCGCGCAACCCGCTGTTCGAGCTGAATGACGCGGCGCAGCGCTTCTTCCGCCAATCTCTCGACGCAGACCGGGGCGCGCTTGCCCGAGAATACCTGCGCGCGCGGGGGGTCAGCGACGAGGCGATCGTCACCTTCGGCCTTGGCTACTCGCCTACCACCGGCGACGCGCTGCTCAAGCATATCGAGAGCCTGGGCTTTGCACGTGACTTGCTGCTGAGCGCCGGACTGGCCACCCCGTATGACGACGGCGCGCGCGACATGTTCCGCGGCCGCCTCATCTACCCCCTGCGAAACGACGCGGGCGAGGTGGCGGGTTTTGCAGGACGCGCGATGGACGATGCGCAGCCCAAGTACCTCAACACGCCCCAAACCGCCGTCTTCGACAAGGGGCGGATGCTCTATGCCTACGACCGCGCAGCAGCGGCCATCGCCCGTGAGCGCCGTGCGGTGGTCGTCGAGGGCTATATGGATGTCATCGCCGCGCACCAGCACGACTTCACCAACGTCGTTGCCTCAATGGGCACGGCGCTCACGCCGGCCCAAATCGCGTTGCTGACGCGCCGCGCCGATGTCGTCGTGCTTGCACTCGACGCCGACCCCGCCGGGCAGGGAGCGATGTTCCGCAGCCTGCTGGAATTGGCCCAGCGCTCCGCCGATGCATCCCTGCAGCGAGCATCTTCGCGCCGGAGCGCGTCGCCCTTCGACGCCTTCCGCGTCGCTTCGATCCCAAGCGGCAAGGACCCGGACGAGCTGATACGTTCCGACCCGACGCTATGGAGGCAGGCAGTCGACGGCGCCGTGCCTCTTGGCGACTTCCTGCTCGATGCGGCACCGGACCAGATGGACGTATCGACACCTGCGGGGAAGGCTGCGGCCGCCGAGGCGCTGCGCCCCATCCTCTACGGTGTCGAATGGACGGAGCAGGACCGCTACCTCCAGCGCCTAGCGCGCCTGCTGGACGTCGAGCCCGCGGTGCTGAGCGCACGCATCGGACGCTCCAGCGCACCTCCGCGCCGCGCTCGGTCCGTGCCCGCCGCTGCGACTGACGAGCAGGCAGAGGTTGAAGCGGTCTTCCACCGCCTCGACGGCGACCCGCTCGATGAGCAGACGCTCGCGCTGCTGCTCCAGCACCCCGATATCATGGAGCGCTCCGCGCAGGTCGAGGTCGACCGCTTGCGGCGGCCGGAGAGCCGCGCGCTGTTGAGCGCCCTGCACGAGGGTGGTATAATCGACGATATCCGTCAGCGACTGGACGATGACTTGGCGCAGCACCTCGACCGGCTGATGGAGCACCCGCTCCCTCCGATGGATTTCAAGCAGCGTACTGCCGACTTCGAGGCGTGCTTGCGCCGATTGGAGGAGCGGCACTTGCGGGAATTGAAAGCGCAAGAGCGCGCAATGCTCGCCGATGACCCCGCCTCCCCCGAAGTGGCTGAGGCACTGCACAGGCAGGTCATCGAAACGAACGAGCGGTTGCGCGCCCTCTTCACATCGGGCGCCGCGACGCCATAGCGCGCCCCAGAGCGAAAGGACGGCACTGTGGCAACCCGAAAGCAGCAGACCACCGCAACTCGTGAACCCGGTGAGATGCCCGTGAACAAGGCTGGTGCCGGCACCCCCACCGTCGACGAAATCACGGGCATCGCACAGGCAGTCGCCGTGGTAGAAGCCTCTCCTCAGACGGAGGAAGGCCAGCACGCCGCCGCCGAGGCCGAGGCGGTTCAGAAGGACAAGAGCAAGGAGGAGCCTGCCGAGGACCTGAACGAGGGATCGGAGCTCATCGATGACCCCGTGCGGATGTATCTGCGCGAGATTGGACGCGTCACGCTGCTGACCGCCGCCGATGAGCGCCGCCTAGCCAAGGAGATCGCTGCCTACAAGCACGTCGGCAAGCTGCGTCAAGAGCTAGAGGAGCAAACACGCCGCGAGCCACGTTCGGCCGACACGGTGCGGGGCCTGCTAGCCCGCATCCCCGACCACATCCCGCTGATCGACGCTATCGCCAAGTATCTGGGCATGAAGCGCCCCGTCACGCTCGGCGCTCTCGTCCACGACGAGCGGCTGCGCAGCGCTATCGACGGCGAAATCAGCCTCGAGATGCTCGAGGTGCTGAACAAGCGGTTCAAGCGCGAAGAGTCTGTTCAGCTCATGCCCGATGTCGTGCGCCTCTCCCTCGACACTAGGACCATCCCCGACGAGGCGGTCGAGGCACTGGGCGAGGGCCTCAAGCTCAAGGACCTCTCTGACGCGCTCGAGGACGCCGACCTGGCCATCTTGCTCGACTCCAACGAGCTGGTGTTCCGGGGCTACTACGGCGCCGTGCTGCGCGACGGCGAGCGCTCCCAGAAGCATCTGGCCGAAGCCAACCTGCGCCTCGTCGTTAGCGTTGCCAAGAAGTACATCGGGCGGGGCATGTCGCTCCTCGACCTCATTCAGGAGGGCAACATCGGCCTCATTCGCGCGGTCGAGAAGTTCGACTACCGCAAAGGCTACAAGTTCTCGACCTACGCGACGTGGTGGATCCGTCAGGCAATCACCCGCGCCATCGCCGACCAGGCGCGCACCATCCGCATCCCCGTCCACATGGTCGAGACCATCAACAAGCTCATGCGCGTAAGCCGCCGCCTCGTCCAAGAGTACGGCCGCGAGCCCACGACGCAGGAGATCGCCGAGGGCATGGAGGTGCCACCCGAGCGCGTCCGCGAAATCCTCAAGGTCTCCCAGGAGCCCGTCTCTCTCGAAACGCCTATCGGCGAGGAGGAGGACTCGCACCTGGGTGATTTTATCGAGGACCGCAGCACACCCGCCCCCTCGGACGCGGCGACGTTCCAGTTGCTCCGCGAGCAGGTCAGCGACGTGCTGGCGACGCTAAGCGAGCGCGAGCGGCGAGTGCTGCGCTTGCGCTTCGGTTTGGAGGACGGACGCAGCCGAACGCTGGAGGAGGTTGGGCGCGACTTCGGCGTCACGCGCGAGCGCATCCGCCAGATCGAAGCGAAGGCCCTCCGCAAGCTCCGCCACCCCACGCGCTCCCGCAAGCTGCGCGACTTCCTGGAGTAGACGCCGCCCTAGCCAGTGTGCCCCGCAGGTGGTATAAGTGCGGCATTACCCGACCTGCGGAGGTGGCTAATGACCACGACCTCTAACGTACTTCAGCTATCGAAGGAAGTGGTGGCGCGCCCCTTGGACGAGTGGCCGCCCGTATCAGCCGAGTTGCTTGGCACCCAGACGCGCATCGTCCAGGGCAAGCAGTACCGGCATCGCGTCATCGAGTGCGGCGATTCCGGCGAGCCCCTCATCCTTATCCACGGAATCGGCGGCCACGCCGAGACCTACGCTCGCAACCTACACAACCTCGCCGCCAACGGCTTCCACGTCTACGCCATTGACGCGCTGTACCACGGCTTCTCGACGCACCTGCCCTATGACGACGAGAACCGCACGCAACGCCAGGCCGAGGCGCTGGTCGACCTCATCGACGCGCTCGGCTACCCGTATGCCCACGTTGAGGGCGAATCGATGGGCGGCGCGATTACGTTCGAGTTCGGCATGAGGTTCCCCGAGCGCGCCGGCAAGCTGGTCATGAACACCGGCGTCGGCGGCATCAACTGGAAGAAGACCGACTTCCCTCAGAACCCCGGCGGCGGCGACACGCTGGCCGAACTCTCCCGCGCCTCCATCCTCACCCCTACTTTCGAGACGGTGCGGGCGCGCATGGAGTGGCTCGTGGCCGAGCCTTCGCGTATGACCGACGAGATGGTCAACATCCGGTTGCGCCTCTACTCATTCCCTGACGTTTACGAGTCGATCAAGCGCGTCTACCGCGTAGATGGTGCCGTTCGCGACTGGACGCGGGCGTTCGCCTACGAGGAAGAGGACCTGCAGAATTTCAAGCCGGACGGGCTGGTCTTCTGGACGGACAAGAACCCGGGCCAGGGTCCGGCCTTCGGCGAGTATGCGGCCAGCAAGATTCGCGGCGTCAAGTACTACAACATGCTCGACGCCGCCCACTGGCCTCAGTGGGAGAAGCCCGAAGAGCACGACCAGGTGCTCATCGACTTCATCCTCGGCTAGACGACGATTCGGCAACGCGCGCGGCGGGCGGCTCTCTACCCAGAGGGCGTCCGCCGTGCGTGCCGCGCATCCTTCCGCCTCAGGAGTCGGCCATGCCCAACCCCGACTACGCTGACCTCGTACGCGGCATCCCCGACTTCCCGCAGCCGGGCGTCCTGTTCCGTGACATAACTCCGCTATTGGGTGACGCTGAGGCGTTGCAGCGCGCCATCGATGACTTGGCTGCGCCCTACCGCAATGCCGGTATCGACAGGGTGGTCGGCATCGAGGCGCGCGGCTACCTGCTGGGCGTCCCGCTTGCCCTAGCGCTGGGAGCGGGATTCGTCCCCGTGCGCAAGGCGGGCAAACTACCCCACGAGACCTACAGGGTCGAGTACGTCCTTGAGTACGGCGAGGAGACCATCGAAATGCACCGTGATGGCCTGCTTGCCAGCCACCGTGCGCTCCTCGTCGACGACGTCCTGGCCACCGGGGGCACGCTGGCGGCGACCATCGACCTCGTGTGCCAGACCGGCGCCCAAATAGCCGGCATCGCCGTTCTCATCGAGTTGGGCGCCCTTCAAGGCCGCTCCCGCCTCGGCGAGCACCCACTCACGGCGGCGATAACATACTAGCCGCGCGGCGTACGTCCCATTTGTGACATCTGGCCGTTGTGCGACGGGGCGCGAGCGACCTAGCATGGCCACACGCAGCGACGCCGCTACCCCCCGACCGGCGTAGCGCGGTTATTGGAGCCCCGGCAAGGTCCCGAAGTGGGACGGCAGCCGGGGCTCCTTGTATGTCCGCCGACCCGGCATGCAGGCGCACGGAGGGCCATGAACACCTCAACCATCGCAATCGACCACTCGGAGCAGGAGCAGTCAGCGCGCGACTATGCGTGTATATCGGTGGGCCGCAGCATATGGAGCGGCGTCGAGGACGGGCGGTCCTTCACCTCGGTAGTGCTCGCTCCGACGGCGTTCGCACACGACGTGGAGCTCCTGTACCGCAAGGGCATCCTGCGCTCGGCCGCGCCGCACACCGCGCTTCGGTGCAACATCGCCGGTGCGGAAGTCCTTACGGCCTCTCTCCCCGACCTCTCGTACCGGGAGAGAGTTGGGATGAGGGGGATTCGTCGTTCCTGCGAAAGCAGGGATGAGGGCCATCCAGACGCAAGTCTGTAATCCCCGCGCGAAAACCCTTTCCGCTGGGAGAGGGCGGGGGCGCCTATGGGGTATAGCCGCTTAGATCCGCCCCGCGCGCTGGAAGACCTTGCCCTCCGTTGCGATGGTGGGCGCTACCACTAGCTCGGCGCGCTCGTGGAACTCCTCTATAGTCTGCGCGCCGACCATCGACATGCAGACCTTGAGTGCGCCCATCAGGTTGTGCGTCCCGTCGGTGCGGTGGCTCGGCCCGAAGAGAACCTGCTCGAGAGATGCCTCCACGCCGACGTTGATGCGCGTGCCGCGCGGCAGCGCCGGATGCGGGCTCGCCATGCCCCAGTTGAAGCCGCGGCCCGGCGCCTCCAGCGTCTGCGCGAACGGTGTGCCAATCATGACGCCGTCGGCGCCCGCTGCGATGGCCTTGCATAGGTCGCCGCCCGTGCGAATCCCGCCGTCGGTGATAACCGCAACGTGCTTGCCGGATCGCGCGAAGTACTCGTCTCGCGCTGCCGCGCAGTCGAGCGTTGCGCTCACCTGCGGTACGCCGACGCCCGTAACGTCGCGCGTCGTGCAGGCCGCGCCCGGTCCAACGCCGACCAACAACCCGTCGATGCCCTGCTCCATCAGTTCGAGCGCCGCGCTGTAGGTTACGCAGTTGCCGACAACGACCGGAACTCTGATGAGCGGGATAAGTTCGGAGAAGCGCAGCCCGTGGTAGGAGTTGGAGATGTGCCGCGCCGTGGTGACGGTGGATTGGACGACGATGATGTCGGCGCCTGCCTCGACCGCGACCTGAGCCAGCCGCTTGGCGCTCTGCGGAGTGACGGAGACGGCGGCAACCGCGCCCGTCGCCTTGATGTCGGCGACACGCTGCGCAACGAGGTCATCGCGCAACGGCTGCGAGTACACGCTCTGCATCACCTCCGTCACGCTCTCGCGGGGGGCGGAGGTGATGGCCTCAAGCGCCTCGGCGGGGTCCTCGTAGCGGGAGTAGACGCCTTCGAGGTTCATGACGCCAAGGCCGCCCGCCTTGGCCATTAGGCCGGCAAAGTTGGCATCGACGATGGCGTCCATCGCCGAGGCGATGACGGGCGTGGTGAATTGGAAGGGGCCGATTTCGAGGATAGTGATCGAGAGCTCGGGGTTGGTCGTAACGTCGCCCGGGACTATCGCCACCTCCTCGAACCCGTATGTCCTGCGCAGTTCAGTGACCTGGATACGAGCCGGTGAAATCACGGCGCCCCCTCCGCATCAAGGTGTATTGAGCCACGCTAACACTCTGCGCAAAAAAACGTCAAGTGTGGCAATGGAAGCCTCGTTAGCACAAATTGGGGTCTGTACGAAACGAATCCACAACATGTTGTAGTTAGGGTGGGCTTTGCACAGAAACCGCCTCCTGCACAAAAACTCGGCTCTTTGCACATCAACCCCGTTCCCAGAGAAGACTAGCCCCTACGAGTCAGGTATACCGACGATGAATGGGCTTCTAGGGTTATTGAGGCGGCCGGGGCTATAGCTGACCGGGCCGCCTTTTCCAAATGTGCGCTTGAGGCGCTCCTGGAATTCACGGATAGTGTCATGGCTCAATTGTTTGAGTGCCATCTCGAGACCGCTATCGCCTTCGACCGACACGGCACACGATGGACAGGTTATTCGGTCAATCTGACCGTCGACACCTTCAACTTGGGCTTCGACTCTACATTCGACACATATCAGCACCTCATCTTGGGACACCAGGCTCCTCCTGCTTTTTCTGTGGTGCAGCCCTGACCTGACGACATTCCTAGCCACGCCTTTCCTCCTACCTAGTGGTGTGAGGTGTGTAGGATGGGCACCCTGACCAAAGATCAGGGTGCCTGTCCTTGGGCTATCGTCGCCGGGTGGTTCTAACGGTTACCTTCCGTTTGACCGTTACGCGTGTTCCCACGCGCACTGTCCGGCGGATGCCTATTTTTCGGGTAGGCATAGGCGCACTTCCTTTCTCCGCGAGGGCCAAGCAAAAGCCCGCGCGAGTTGTCTCCGCGCGGGCTTGACATCCTTTGAGCAGGAAGTAGAATGCGCTTTACGACGTTAGTGCATTCCAGCCTACGCTGAGCATCCAGGGGCACGCCTAATGCCCCTGTTTTGCTGTATGCCGCGTGAGCGTATTTTACTACAGGCCGCAAGTGGTCGGCGGTTCTTGGCCATGACGGCCGGGATCTTCCCTGGGAGGCCCCATGGGCATATGCACGTGCGGGATCGAGACCGCTAGGGCGGACACGCTCTGTGTCGAGCCCGACTGCCCTTGGCGGTCGCTGCCCCTAGACATGCTGTACAGGGAACGGCAAGCACAAGACAACGACAAGGACGAGGGCGAGGACTAGGGAGAAGGTCGCGCCACATGGATTCAGGCTCTGTATACGAGGGCATGGACAAAGAGCAGATCTACGAGGAGCACCGCGAGGCATTCCTCAACCAACCGAGACTCCTGGGGTGCCTTGGCTTTGCACAAGAACCCCATCCAGTCTAGCGATGGGGCTGGAGGGCAGTCAGCCCGCCGCAGGATAAGATCTCGTGACACTAAGAGGTTGAGGGTGGTGTTGACAATTGTGTATATTTGTATTATATGGGCCTGTCAGCCTCAAGGAGGCTAGGATTAGTCGAGGCTCAAACTAGTCAGGAGGCGTCATGGCGGAAGTGGGCCGCCCCTACATAGAAACATTCGACGAACGCAAATTCGATGAGGCCATCATCTATATCGCCAAGCACAGCGAGGGGGATGAGCGCTTCGGAGCCGTCAAGCTCAATAAGATCCTCTACTTCGCCGACTTTGAGGCATACCGGAGGCTGGGTGAGCCTATCACCGGAGCGACGTACTATCGGTTAGATCAAGGCCCTGCGCCGAAGCAAATGCTTGAGGCAAGGCGAAGGCTGATACGCAAGGAGGCCATCCGCATTGAGCCTCGCCCTTATTTTACTGGCGTCCAACACCGCATCGTCGCCTTGGACGAACCGACGGAAGGCATCCTACGTCCAGAGGAAGTGGAAATCCTCGATGAGGTCATTGGAGAGCTTTGGCACATGACGGCAAGAGAGGCGTCGGAGCTGTCTCATCTAGAATGGGGCTGGCTGGCCGCAAAGCCAATGGAGGACATCCCCTATTCGTCCGCATGGCTTTCATTGGAGTATATTGACGAGGAAGACATTGAGCATAGCCTAGCGCTCACTGAAGAACTCGGTCTTGGACGGTAGGCCCTCCTACACAATGGTCGAGTCGGCACAGTTCCAAGCCCAAGTTGAGAGCATTGTCGGCTCCTTCATGCGTTGGGATGAGATTCTCGCAGGGTACTACCGCGACCTTGCTCTTACTCCCCACTTGGCCCCGATGGTCCCTGGGACTCGGTTTCATGTGATACACATCAGGGGGGCGCAACTGCCCCTCCGCCTCTACTTCGATATAGATGACGATGAAGGGCAAGTACATCTCAGGCGCCTCGCCGTCAGCCGCTGATGCCCTTACCGTAACTGCAAAGGAGAGTAGCGATGGCAGCAAAATTCGGGAAGGACGAAGCGTGGTTCAAAGAAACCAGTGATCTGCTAGCAGAGGCCACGAAACGCTACCCTCTGATGACTCCGAAAGAGAAGCGGGAGCAACTCGTCTCCGCAGTCATGGGCTTCAGTGGCAGAAGGAGCACGATGTCTCGCGAGGAGGTCATGCAGATGCTCGATGACCGCTACGGGCCGATCACAGAGTAAGTGTCTTGAACCTCGCCCAGCTCAAGGGCGGCGAAGAGAACCCACTCTATCGAGCCGTCGAAGCTGAAAACTCTGAGCGCTACTACCACTTCCTTCAGACCCTCATCAAGGTTGCTCTGCAAACGCAGTCGCCCCAGTTGAGCGACTGGCGTATCAAGGCAATAAACTATCAGGCTGTCGTCTTGCTCCACTCGACGGCAGGCCAATACCGCACAACGAACGTTACGGTGATGGATGATCAGGGGGTGGTACGCTATCGCCCGCCCGACCACACATGCGTACCTGACCTGATGAGCCAATTCGTCCGCCAAGTGAATGATGCTTGGGCGGATTGGTCGGAGTTGCGGTTGGCGGCTTACGCGCTGTGGCGCATCAACTCTGTCCACCCCTTCGTGAACGGCAATGGGCGCACTGCACGGGCTGTGTGCTACCTTACTCTCTGCCTTAAGGTCGGGGGATTGCTACCAGGCCGCCCACTCTTGCCTGAGTTACTCGAAGGTGCGCACCATTCGCGTTACGTGCAAGCATTAGAGTGGGCGGATCGCGGCGACCTCATCCCACTCATGTCGCTCATCGGGGAACTGGTTCGCCAACAAATTGGTGAGCCCTAGGGCCTGCCAATAATCGCCCGATGCGGTGCCCGGGTCTTCCCACGCGGAGTTCATCCCACGCAGAATGGCTAGGTTGTCACCGTGGAAGAGCGTGCGGTTCTGAAAATTGGGACTCCCCCTAGGTGCCTCAAGACTCGCGCGCGCGATAACCGCGGGATTTCCCTAGCCACTCGCGCCGTTCTGGATGCTAACTGCCGTGTCCTCAGCGATCAGCCCCTGGGCGATTCCGCTCATGATTATGTAGGGTGGGTGCAGGGGGTTATGGAATCTGAACCGGTAGTTCCGCTGCGTTCCGAACTTCTCAAGGATAGGGCCGCGCAGGTCACCGCAGAATTCGTTCATGTGTTTTGCGAACGCGGGAATCGCGTACGGCTTGCCCATAATTGCCGCCATCGGCTCCCGCACCGCGCCTGCTGTGAAGTAGCCCCGCTCATCGGTCTCAGTAAGCGCGCAGGCGAGCGCAACGTGGCGGTAGAGTGAGTCAGACCGAGTGCTCATCACGGCCCGATGGTGCGTCGTTGTAATCGTTTCCTGAGCGTTCTCTACCGCCTCGCGGATTCCTGCGGCGACGTTCTCGACCCCTACCACGTCCAATCCGGCATCGTTCGCATCACGAGCCGCATAAAGCGCTATGAGGTGAGTGTAGTGCGGGAGCCCCTGCGACAGTGCAGCGATCCGGTCCCGTGCGACTGTCTCGGCGGACATCCCGACTTCTGAGAGCCCGCCGTCGACGATTTCTTGCAGTTCGGATGTAGACATACGGGGTAGGCGCACCTGAGCGAGTGCGCGCTCAATCGAAGCGTGCTCGCTGATGAGCGAGCTGACTGTCTCGCCGACCCCGACGAGCACCAGTGTCACGGGCACTGACTGATCGGAGAGCATCTTGATGGTGTCAGCGAATTGCGTCCCTACCCGGCTGGCCACACGGTCGAATTCGTCGACAATCACAATTAGAATCGTTTGCTCGCCGAGCTGTTCTAGTAACTGCCGTACGTAGTGAGGGGTGACAGATTCTAGGTTTCCGATTGAGTCGCTCGCTGAGCGAACGATCGCCTGCACCTCCGGTGTAAAGCCCATACCTCGACGGCTCTCAATGACCTGCAGGTCACCGAAAGCCTTGAACCAGATCGTTGAGTAGTCATCGCCGTCGTCGCAGTTCACACGAGGAGCAACGATGATCTGTCCGAGGCTCTCAAGGTACTCGCGCAAGACGCTGGCGAGCGAAGTCTTGCCAACACCACGCTCCCCAAACAATATTGCGTGGCGGCCGCGCTGAAAGATCGCGTCGACGACCGAGCGCCTCTGTGAAATACGCCCAGCGAAAAGGCTCAGTTGGTCAATGGGCGCCGCCGGCGTAAACACCTCACCTAGCTGGATTTCCCGGTTAATCAACTTTTCCCGGCTGCTCTTGCTCGCCCTGCGCCTCTTGCTCATATGGCTCTGCCTCTCTCGTGCGCCCGATCGGTCATGTGATGGATTTTACACTAACTGACTAACAATAACAAACAATGATGGAAACGTATCCTCGCCATGGATGGTCTCATCACGGTTTGTGGGGCGTCAATCAGATGTCGAGCGTCCACCCTTTTGTCCGATGTCGAGAGGGACAAAACGTCGATGCGAGCCGGTGGAAGACTTCAATTGTCTGTGGCCAAGGTGAGGATGCTCTTACGCCGTCGGCGCATCTAGACCAATGAGGTTCGGGTTTGTGTATCGCCGACGAGTGAGCGAGGGTCCACTGGTGGCAACTTCGGACGTTCTCCGTGCCTCAACATCTCCTCCACGCTCAATACCTGCATACGCGGGTATTCCTCATGCCCACCTTCGTGTGTCGTCAGCGCCACCCGCCCCTGCTCCATCGCAAACACACGCAGGGACTCCGGCGGCGGGTAGAGACTCACCATGAGGGACATCGGCGCGTGCACGCCTCGGTTCTGCATCGCAGTCTGCGTGCCCAACAGCCGATCCATGTCGGGGCGCCCAACCGAGGCCGTGCGGTGCATCTTCACCTGTATGGGAATCACGATTCCCTGCTGTTGTTCGATGTCCATCGCGCCGTAGTAGCGCGCGTCCACGCCGCCGTCGCCCACCTTGCGTTCGTTCGGCACCGCGTTTAGCAGCGCTGCTACCCTGTCCTCTGCCCATGCCCAGCCTGGTATACCGTCCTCCACGTCGTCGCGCTGCGCGAGTGCTCGATACTCGAACTCCTCCCATTCCATCTCATCCCACGTCAGCCCATAGACCGATGGGGAATCGCCGCGCGACTCCATTCGCTGCTGCATAACACGTACCGCGATCCCGCTGATGTCGATACCGAGGTAGCGCCTGCCATTGGCGTATGCTGCATCCGCCGCAGAACCGCACCCACAAAATGGGTCGAGCACTAGGTCACCTGCGTTGCTGCTGGCCTTGATGATGCGCTCCAGCAGGGCAACCGGCTTCTGTGTGGGGTAGCCTATTCGTTCTTCATCCCTATGGGCGTGCAGGGCGGGAAGATCATCCCACCAGTCATTTGCCAAGCGCCCTTCATCTGCGTAGTACTTGTACCCCTTGCCGTCTATTTGATACCGGCGCCCATCCTCATCAGTAAGCGAATACCACGATTCCCAACCTTCCGTTAGGTTGCGCCGAGGGATGCGTAATGGGTTGAACGTCCACCCTTGCATCTTTGAGTAGAAGAAAATGGAATCGTGCTTGCGGTTCCAGTAGCGTTGCGTCCGCCCAGCCGTGTCATAGCACCACGCGATCTCATTCCTGAAGTTGCCTGCCCCAAACACTGCATCCATGAGCAGCCGTAGGTAGGCGTTCGCGTGCCAGTCGCAATGTAGATAGATGCTCCCCGTCGGCTTGAGCACCCTTCTCATCTCAGCAAGCCGCCGCCCCATGAACACCGCATACGCGGCCATTGGCGACTTCTCCCCTACTTGCAAGCGAATACCCTGTAGAGTGTCAAGCAACTGGCCGTGTGGCAGGCTGTCGAACGCTGTCTGCGTCCCTGCAGTCCAGCGCCATATGTCGCGCAACTGCCGCGCCACCATCCCCTTGTCGCCGAAGGCGGCAACATAGAACTGATTGCTCTGAAAGGGGGGGTCTAAGTAGATGAGGTCAACGCACTCGGGGGGCAGTCCCTTGAGTATGTCGAGGTTGTCCGCGCAGACGAGGGCATGTCCCCCTAGGTATGGACTCGGGGGGGGGCCGCAGGCGCGGACTCGTCACGCGCGCGCGAGAAGCACGGCGTTCTTTAGCGCCCATAACGCTAGGCCTCCACTACCTTGCGCTCCCAGCGCTTGGGCCGATCCCAATTGAAGCTCTTGCCTTTAGCCATCAACGACTCCTCACGGCTCTGTGTGAACGCCCCAGTTGGTATCGGCGCTGCTTCGGGATACGTTGCCGGTGCTGCAGCCGCTCCAAGTGCTCCAGAATGGACTTGAGGTTGGTAGCGTTGCGGACGCCGGCCTTCCACTTCTCGACGGCATTAGGCGTCACGCCAAGCTCATCGGCGATGGCGGCCAAGGTCCAACCCCGCTCTTGTAGAGCCGCAATCTTCCGCTGCACGTCGTTCATGACAGGACAGTAAGAGACAGTGTATAGGACTGTCAACGCAACAGATTCCGGCTAGAAATTGACAATACCATACAATGTATAGTACTGTGTGCCTAGATTGTGGTGCTCGCCATAGGTGAACAGATGAAGAATCAGCGACTCGACTTTGACCCCAACCTCATCACTGCTTTGGGCCCCGGAGCACCCGACGACGGAGACGCGGGCCGCAAGCAGCGCGGAATGGCCATAGCAGCGCTCGCGCCCATCAGGGAGTCCGGAAGGGGCTACAAGGTGCCCAGCCAGTCCGGCAAAGGCACCTACTATGTCCTCGTCGACCGCGCCGAGCCCTATTGCAGTTGCCCAGACTTTGAGGAACGGCCGGGCCTCTGCAAGCACATCTACGCTGTCCAAATGGTCGTCAAACGACGGGACGGACAGTTGGGGCTGGGAGCCGACCTGGAAACGCTCCCAACCGGCACCACCTATGGCCAGCCCTGGGCGCTCTACAACGCAGCGCAGGAGCACGAGCAAGAGCACTTTGCGACCCTGCTCCGCGACCTTTGCAGCACCATCGAGCAGCCTCCAGCCAGCGGAACGGGGCGGCCCCGCCTGCCGTTGTCCGATGTGGTATTTGCGGCAAGCCTCAAGGTCTACGGGGGATTCTCGACCAGGCGGGCCATGACGGGCATTCGGAGCGCCAACACGGACGGCCTCATTGCCAAGGCCCCCTCGGTGGCGTCGCTGTGGAAGTACATGGAAGACCCAGCGCTGACTCCCGTACTGAAGCAGCTCATCGAGCAGAGCGCCATCCCCCTGGCTGCGGTAGAGCACGATTTCGCCATTGACTCCACGGGGTTCGGCACGTCGGTCTACGGCCGCTACTTTGACCACAAGTGGGGGAGACCAATCCGCAACATCCTATGGGTCAAGGCTCACGCGATCTGCGGTGTGAAGACGAACATCATCACCCAGGCAGAGGCGACAGCAACCCCGACCAACGATACCCGCTACCTGGCGCCCTTCGTGGAGGCGACGGCGCGGCATTTCAACATCGAAGAGGTCTCCGCCGACAAAGCCTACCTGAGCAGGGCGAACGTGCGTGCGGTCGAGGCAGTCGGCGCGAGGGCGTACATCCCGCTGAAAGCCAAGTCCCGCCCTGTGTCACCAGACCTGCCACGGGACAGCCAGTGGGAGCGGTACTATCACTACGTCAAGTTCAACAGCGAAGAGTTCAGTGCGCACTACCACAAGCGCTCCAACGTCGAGAGCACCTTCAGCATGGTCAAGAACAAGTACGGGGCATCCGTCCGGTCACGGACGCCCGTCGCCCAGGTCAACGAAGTCCTGCTCAAGTTCCTCTGCCACAACATCAGCGTGCTGATTCACGCATCCTACGAGCTGGGCATGATGGACCTGCTCATCCCTCGGCAAACCGCATCTGCATAAAATCCCAAGCGGCATGCACAAAAACTCGCGCGCGGGCGGGGGTTTCTGTGCAAAGCCAGTTAGGGTGTCGGCGCAGGCCGATTCGCTCTGTTGACCCTCATGCGCACACCGCGATAAAGTCAGAAAACTACGCTACGAAGACGGCAGCGCGCTCATGGCAACGGACGCCATCACCCTGAATCAGCGCCGACAGGCGATTCTACGGTTGCTTGTCCACGACTACATACGCACCGCTGCGCCCGTCGCATCGCAGCAGATCGTCAAACGCCACTCGCTTAAGGTCAGCCCCGCCACCATCCGCAACGACATGGCGGAGTTGGAGGAGCGTGGCTTCATCGTCCGCCCCCACACCTCCGCCGGCGGTGTACCTGCCGACCGCGGCTACCGATTCTACGTCGAGCGCTCGACCGAGGCGGCGCAGCCCTCGCCTGCGTTCGAGCGGCGCGTACGCGATGAAATGGCGCACCTCGACGCCGCCGACTTCGAGGGCGCCGCACGCACGGCGGCCACCGTGCTCTCCGGGGCGCTGCACAATGTCGCCGTCGCCGCGCCGCCCGGCCTGCGCGATGCGCGAATCAGGCAACTTCACCTCGTCCACCTCTACGGCAGCCACGTTCTGCTCGTGTTGGTGCTGCACGAAGGCCACGTGCTGCAGCACACCATCCAGGCTCCCGACGACGTCACACCGGAGGAACTGGCGCAGCTCTCCAGCCTGTTGACCGATAGCCTACGAGGCGCAGCAACCGATGATGTGCAGACGGTGTGGGCATCGCAGCGGGGCGCCAACGACTTCGCCGATGCGGCGGTGGACGAGGCAAGCCGCGTGATGCGCGTGCATGCCTCGGCCGCGGCCGAGCACCCTTTCGTCGCCGGCCTGCGCCACATGCTCAGCCAGCCGGAGTTCGTCGAGGGCAGCCACGCGCGTGAGGCAGTCGCCGTGCTGGAGGACGAGGCGACCCTGCGCGACCTAGTAGCGGAGCAACTCCGCCCGGGCGAGGTGCGGGTCATCATCGGCTCCGAGAACGCCAACAAGCACCTTCACCCATACAGCCTTGTGCTCTCACGCTACGGCGGAACGGGCAGCGAGTCGGGCGCCGTCGCCGTCATTGGCCCGACGCGGATGGACTACGCCACCGCCATTGCGTCCGTCCGCCTCCTGGCCGACGTCATGGGCGAGTTGGCGCTGGCGCTAGACGAGACAGGGGCGTAGGACCCGTGCTCGCAGGTTGAGCAATCGATGACCACCAAACTCGACTACTACAAGGTGCTCGGCGTAGTGCGCGACGCCAGCGAAGAGGAAGTACGCAAGGCGTTTCGGCGCAAGGCGCTCGAGTTTCACCCCGACCGCAACAAGTCGCCCGATGCTGCTGAGCACTTCCGCGAGGTTAACGAGGCCTACCAGGTGCTCAGCGACCCAGAGCGGCGCCGCCAGTACGACCGCTTCGGCCACGCCGGCACGGGCTCCGGGGCTGGCGGCTTCGACGGCTTTGGCGATGTCTTCGGCGGATTCGGCGACATCTTCGACGCCTTCTTCGGAGGCGGCGCAGCGTCGCAGGCGACGCGCCAGCGCAGGGGCCGCACGCTGGAGGCGCACGCCACCATCACCTTCGAAGAGGCCGTGTTCGGCACGACCAAGGAGGTGCAGGTCACGCGCATCGACCGCTGCAGCCATTGCGGCGGATCGCGCAGCGAGCCCGGCCATCCGCCCGCGCGCTGCACCGCCTGCAACGGTACGGGACGGGTGCGCCGCGCTCAGCGCGCCTTCTTCGGTCAGTACGTCACCGAGGGCGCCTGCTCCGTCTGCCACGGCCTCGGCGACGTCGTCACCTTGCCCTGCTCGAACTGCAGGGGCGCCGGAAGCATCCGCGCCACTCGCACGCTGCAGGTCGACGTGCCCGCCGGCGTCGACGACGGCACCGTTCTCAAGCTCCCCGGACAAGGCGACGTCGGCGAGAATGGGGGACCCGACGGGGACCTGCTCGTCGAGGTGGGTGTGCAGCGGCACAAGGTGTTCGGACGCTACGGCACAGAAATCCACTACCAGCTTGACCTAACCTTCCCGCAGGCGGCTTTGGGGGACGAAGTCGAGGTGCCGACGCTCGGAGGAACGCACCGGCTAAGGGTGCCGGCGGGGACGCAGCACGGGCACGAATTCCGGCTGAGGGGGCTGGGCGTGCCGAACATCCGGTCGCAGAAGCGCGGCGAACAGGTCGTGACCGTTCGCGTTCAGACCCCTACCAAGCTCAGCAAGGAGCAGCGCCGACTCATTGAGCAGCTCCAGGCCTCCTTCAAGAAGAACGGCGCGCACGACGGCTAGCGCCGGCTTATCCCAGGGCGCGCGCCGCAAGCAGCCCTGGCTCGAGCTCTTCGTCACTGTTCCCTTCGAGTACGTCGAGCCTATCGCCGCCCTCTTCCAGCGCCATGGCAAGGGAGGCGCGGTAATTGAGGAGGCCGCCTCCTACAGCCCTGACGAAGGCGAACCTCGCCCGACGCCCGAAGAGGCGACACTGCGCACCTACCTGCCCCAATCGCCGCGCTACCGGCGCAGCCGAGAGCTGCTCCACATCGGTGTCAACCTCGTCTCCCAACTGGCAGGCACGGAGCCGCTCCAAGAGCGCGAGGTACGCCAAGAAGAGTGGGAAGAGGCATGGAAGGCGCACTTCATGCCGCTGCGGGTTGGGCGGCGCATCGTCGTTACCCCTCCGTGGGCAAGGCACGAGCAGCACGGCGGAGACCTCACCGTCGAAATCGACCCCGGCCTTGCGTTCGGCACGGGCCATCACCCGACGACGCGGCGCGTGTTGGAGTGCATGGAGCAGAGGGTGGCGCAGGGCGCGCACGTCGCTGACATTGGCGCCGGGTCGGGGATACTGTCGATTGCCGCTGCCCGGCTCGGTGCGGGGACCGTCGTTGCCCTTGAGCTCGACGCCGTCGCCGTGCGCGCTGCGCGCCGCAACGTCCGTGCCAACGCCGTCGGCACGGTCGTGCGAGTCCACCTGGGGACGCTTCCACACGAGCGCGCCGCCGCTGGGGCGGCTGATGTCGTGGTGGCAAACATTAGCGGTGCGGTGCTTGTCGCGCTCGCCGAACCGTTGCGCGACGCTCTGCGGCCGAGCGGCGTCCTCATCGGCTCCGGCATTCTCGCCTCACGCCGGGAAGAGGTGGAGGCGGCGTTCGCCCGCGCCCACCTGCGCCTTGAAGAGACCCACACGGACGGTGACTGGGTAACGGCGGTGTATAGGAAGCCCTAGCGGCCCCCTTTTACATCACTCGCTGTCCCAGCTTACGCTCCGTCCCCTGCACGATGCGCTGGATGTTCTCGCGGTGCATCCAGATGATCGTGACGCCGCCCCCTATGGCATACCAGAGGTAGGGTGTGGGGTGGACTCCGGTGGCTATCGTCACGGCGAAGGCGATGACCACGGCGGCGACCGATAGCACGGAGCCGAGCGAGACGTAGCGCGAGATGCCGACGACGGGCAGGAAGACGCCCAAACCCACCAGCGCCATCCACGGGTCGAGCGCCGACGCCGTCCCCACGCCTGTCGCAATCCCCCGGCCGCCGCGAAAGCCGGAGAAGAGCGGCAGGATGTGGCCGACTATCACCCCGAACGCCACGCTGGCGTGCAACCACGGGTCGTCGGAGAGGAGGCGCGCGGCGACGACGGGCAGTACGCCCTTGCCCGCGTCGGCGATGAGCACTCCGGCAGCGGCGGGCCAGCCGGCCGCGCGCAGCACGTTGGTCACGCCCGTCTTGCCGCTGCCGTAGTCGCGGACATCGACGCCGCGCAGGAGGCGGACCACCACGAGCCCCCATTGCGCGCTCCCCGCGCCGTACGCGATGGGTATCAGCCACCAGTAGTCCACGTCATCCCCTTTTTTGCGGCGGCGGATTGCGCGCGGCGTCGCGCCCCGTCCGGTGGCCGCCGATGACGTGCAGCTTGCCCTTGCCCCGGAATTCCAGGCGCAGGTGGTTGCCCTCGAACCCGAACGCATCGCGCAGCGCGTTCTCCAGGTAGCGCTCGTAGGAGAAGTGCATCAGCGAGGGGTTGTTGCAGTAGAAGACGAAGGTGGGCGGGCCGACGGCCTCCTGCTTGACGCGGTAGATCTTGAGCGCGCGTCGTCCCTGCTTTGGCGGCAGATGACGCCCGACGGCATCCATCACCACGCGCATCAGCCGCGACGGGGGCGTCCACGCCATCCTCTCCTCATACACCGCGAACGCCGTCCGCAGCAAATGGTCGATGCCTCGTCCCTGCGTGGCCGAGGTGACGACCACAGGCGCGTACTCCATGAAATGGAGGCGCGAGAGCACGGTGCGGCGGGCGCTGCGCGGGTCGACCTCCTCTCCCTCGCCCTCGAGCAAATCGGCCTTGTTGACGGCAACGACGACGCCCTTGAACGCCTCCATGACCTGGCCGGCGATGTGCAGGTCCTGCGCCGTGGCGGGCTCTGTCGCATCGAGCACGAGAATGGCGACGTCGCAGTCGTCGATGGCGCGGATGGCACGCAGGACGCTGTAGCGCTCGATGCCAGGCGCCACGGCCCCGCGCTTGCGCAGGCCGGCGGTATCGACGATGACCGCCTCGCGCCCCTCGAACCTCAGCTCGCCGTCGACGGCGTCGCGCGTCGTCCCAGGCACGGCGCTGACAATGGCGCGCTCTTCTCCCAGGATGGCGTTCGCAATGGACGACTTGCCTACGTTGGGGCGCCCGACGATGGCGAAGCGCGGCAGCCGCCCGGTCTGCGCTTCATCGCTCGACGGCGGCAGCGTGTCTACGACGCGCTCGAACAGGTCGTCGATGCCGGTGCGGTGAATGGCGCTTACCAGGATGGGCGGGCCCATCGCCAACTCGTGCATCTCGAGGGCGAACGCTTCTTGGCGCTGCCCGTCCACCTTGTTGGCAGCGAGGATGACGGGGATGGACGTCTCGCGTAGGCGCTGGGCTATGGCGCGGTCAGCATGTGTGGCGCCTGCGACTACGTCGACGACGAAGACGACGGCGTCCGCCTCCGCAAGTGCTGCTCCCACCTGCGAAGCGACCTGCGCCTCCATCTCCTCGTCCGGCTCCGGCACGAGGCCACCGGTGTCGACGAGCAGCAGCCGCCGCTCTCTGTACTCGACGGCGTCCGTGACGCGGTCGCGCGTCGTGCCGGCGATGTCGGACGTTATCGCCTCGCGCCGGCCCACCATCGCGTTGAAGAGGCTGGACTTGCCCACGTTGGGCCGCCCGACGATGGCGACAAGCGGCGTGGTGAGCCTGGTGCGCGTGCGCGCGGCGGTGGCCATGGAGTGTGCTCCTACAGGTTGCCCGCGGAGAGGTGGCGCATGACCGCCTTCTGGGCGTGCAGGCGGTTCTCGGCCTGGTCAAAGGCGACCGACTGCGGATGGAGCAGCATCCCCTCCGGCACCTCTTCACCATAGTGCGCAGGCATGTCGTGCATGAAGATCGCGCGCGGGCCTGCAATGGCGAGCAACGCCTCGTTCACCTGGAAGCCCTCGAACACGCGGCGGCGCTCGTCCGCCTCCCCCTCCTGCCCCATGCTCGTCCACACGTCGGTGTAGACGACGTCCGCGCCGCACACCGCCTCACGCGGATCTGTAAAGCACTCCACGGAGCCCTTGCCGCCGTAGCGGGAGCTGATGAGCGCCTCGTACTCGTCGCTGAGGCCGTAGCCCTCGGGCGACGCGATGCGGAATGCCGCGCCTGCGGCGGCGCACGCGAGGCCAAGGCTATTCGCCACGTTGTTCGCGTCGCCCACATAGGCCACCACCACGCCCTCCAACCGTCCGAAGTGCTGGTGGATGGTCGTCACGTCGGCCAGCGCCTGGCAGGGGTGCTCGACGTCGGAGAGCGCGTTGATGACCGGCACGCGCTCAGGGTCGGCGAGCTGGTGAAGCGTGGTGTGGCTGTCGACGCGGGCGACGATAAGGGCGCACCACCGTTCGAGGACGCGCGCCACGTCCTCCGCCGGCTCGCGCACGTTTAGCATTACCTCGTCGCGCCCGACGTAGACCGCGTGGCCGCCCAATTCGTACACGCCGATGTCGAACGATACGCGCGTTCGTAGCGACGGCTTCTCGAACAGCAGCGCGACGCTGCGGCCTGCGAGCGGCTTGTCGGCAAGTGCCGCCGACCGGTAGGCCAGCGCCGTCTCCACGATGCCGCCGACCTCCGCGTCCGCTAGGTCCTCGATAGTCAACAGATTGGAAGCCATGCGTAGGAAATGGTACTATATCTATGTAGCTGCGCCGCCCGGCGGGCAGGGGAGGAGAGAGCCGTAATTGGGGGAGCAACGGCGCATCACGAAGGGGCTGCCCGCCATCGCTGCGTTGCTCATCCTTGGGCTGCTGCTTGCCGCTGCATGCGGAAGTGACCCCACTCCTACGCCCACCCCGACGCCCACTCCGGGCCCCACCCCCACTCCGACTCTGACCATGTCCGAGCGCGAGGTAGGCGGTGCGGTCGACAACATCGCGCCGGAGTTCACCGGCATCGTCAACTGGATAAACAGCGAACCGCTCACCATGGAGGAACTGCGCGGGCAGGTGGTGCTCATCGACTTCTGGACATACACCTGCGTGAACTGCATCCGTACCCTGCCTTACCTCAAGGACTGGCACGCCAAGTACGCAGACGAGGGGCTGGTCATCATCGGCGTGCATACGCCGGAGTTCGAGTTCGAGAAGGTGACCGAGAACGTGGTCCGCAGTGCGCAGGAATTCGAGCTGACCTACCCCATCGCGCAGGACAACGACTTCCGTACGTGGCGCGCCTACTCCAACCGCGCGTGGCCAGCCAAGTACCTGATCGACGCTCAGGGCGTGGTCCGTTACTCCCACATCGGCGAGGGCGCATACCAGGAGACGGAGGAGCAGATACGGGGATTGTTGGAGGAGATTGGACGCGATCTCTCCGCCATCCCCGTAAACGATACGGAGGCGCCACGGTTCGACCCGCGAGCGTACCAATCGACTGACCCGGTAGCGCGCATAACGCGCGAAATCTACGGGGGCTTCCTACGCAACGCCTCTAGCAGTGGCATCTACATCGCACACGAAGACTATTACGACGAAGCCGAAGTGGTCCGCGACTACGAAGACCCCGGCGTCCACATCAACCAGTTCCTCTACCTCCACGGCCCGTGGGAGAACGGGCTGGAGTCCATCCGCCACGCACGCACGACCAGCGACTTCGAGGACTACATGATCCTGCGCTTTCTCGCTACGAGCGTGAACGCGGTGTTCGACCCTGCCGAGGTCGGCTCCTACGAGGTGCAGGTGGAGATTGACGGCAGGCCGCTTACTGAGGAGGAGGCGGGCGGCGACCTCGTCGTCGAAGACGATCGCTCCTACTTCGTCGTCAACGAGCCGCGCATGTATGCCATCGTCGAACTGCCGGAGTTCAGCAACCACGTGCTCAAGCTCTCCAGCAACTCCGACCAGTTCGCGCTGTTCGCCTTCACCTTCGGCGCCTACCCCGACGGGCCGTAGCATGAGCGGCCGCTGCGCCACCGCCGCTGCCCTGCTCCTCGCGCTTGCCGCGCTACTGGGAGCGTGCGCCGCGCCGCCGCCCACCCCAACGTCAACGCCGCCGCCCCAAATCGCCGACGCCGAGGCGCTCTTCGCCACCACCGTCCTGCGCGAGGGATCGCAGCGCATTTCGTTCTTGCTGGTGACCGGCCAGGACATCGTGCGCGCCCCCAGCGCGACGGTCACGGCGACCCACCTCGACGGCGACGGCAAGACGGTCACCGCCGAGACGACGTTCCACGGGTGGCCCTTCGGCGTGCGCGGGGCCTACTCGGGCGACATAGCCTTCGATCAGCCGGGGCGCTGGCAACTCGATATCGTTGCGGCGGACGATGCCGTGGCGCCTGCGCGCGCTGTTGTCGAGGTCGCGGAAGAGAGTAGCGTCGTCGACGTCGGCGCGCTCCCGCCCTTCGCCAACAACCGCACGTTGGAGGACGTCGAGGACATCGCCGAGCTCACCAGCGACCCGACGCCGGACCCGCAACTCTACACAACGACCATCGGCGATGCGGTGATATCGGACAAGCCGTCGCTCATCGTCTTCGCGACGCCCGCCCTTTGCACGAGTCCGACGTGCGGCCCGCAGGTCGACACCGTGTCGGAGGTGCGCGAGGAGTTCGGAGAGCAGGCCAACTTCATCCACGTCGAGGTTTACGACAATCCCGCCGACATCCAGGGCGACCTTACGCGCGCCGTCTACTCGCCGCTGGTGGAGCGCTGGGGCTTCACCGGCATCCCCCACTGGACGAACGAGTCGTGGGTGTACCTCCTAGGCCGCGACGCCCGTATTGCCGCCCGTTTCGAGGGCTACGTGACGGCAACGGAGCTGGCGGAAGCGCTGCGCGCCGCACTCTAGCGCGCCCCAAAGCGCGCCGATACACGCGCGATTGACACCATTCGCGGCTGCGCCTATCTTCACGCGGTACGATTCCCCGCAATGACCCCATCGCCGACGCGGAGCGCCGCGGCGCCGGTCGCGGCAGCGTAGGGGATGTTCCGCAATCGCGACCAAAGAGGGCAGAGAGATGGCAAGCCTAGAAGGGACGCAGAGCTTCGAGAACCTGAAGAGCGCCTTTGCGCGCGAGGCGGAGGCCAACCGCCGATACCTCTACTTCGCGCGCCGCGCGGACATCGAGGGCCACCCGGAGATCGGCGCCCTCTTCCGCGACCTCTCTGAGGCCGATACGGACCACGCCTTTGGGCACCTTGACTTCCTGAGGGAGACCGGTGATCCGGTCACGGGCGGGCCGATCGGCACCACCGAGGCCAACCTCAAGTCGGCCATCGAGGGCGAGACGTACGAGTACACGGAGTTGTACCCCGGCTTTGCCAAGACAGCGCGCGACGAGGGCTTCGACGAGCTGGCGGTGTGGTTCGAGACGCTGGCGCGCGCGGAACGCACGCACGCCGACCGCCTTGCCAAGGGCGCCGAGGGGCTCAGCCTCGACTAGCGCTCTCCGGCGCCCCAGAGCGCTGCCGCCGCATCCTCGCCGCGCCCGTGAACGCAATCGTGCAGCACCCCGCATGGCCTGCCTCTTGGTCACCCGGGCGTGTTCCTTCGTCATTCCCGCGAAAGCCGGAACCCGAATGGGTTTGTGCAAGCCCCTTTACCCACCCGCTAATGGCCATTCCTTGTTGGAACGACTGCCAAGGTAGTAGCCTGCACTAAGCCCATCCAAGGCGGGCCCGCAATGCGGGCGGCCCGCAACCCGTAAGGGGGTACGCCAAATGGCATGTCGAGTTGGAATCACTACGGACATGGAAGCGCGGAGGAGGTACTGGGAGAGCCAGCACCCAACGTTGCAGGACTGGCAGGTCATAAGCCTGCACTCCACCAAGACGGCGGCGCAAGGGGCCGAGAATCGAGCGGCCACGAGACATGGGTGCGAATCGGGTGAGGGTGGTGACGGCCCTGAGGTCGCCACATGGTATGTCTACTTCTTCACGTACTAGCCCATAAGCCTGAACTCGACGGCCGACTCCGCCGCCCATAGACAGCGCACCTGAGGGCAATTCCCCCCCCCCCCCGGCGTCTTGCAACAGCAGCGGGATTCTTGGATCAAGAGAGCTTTTCTCTGCGAAGGCCGCTAGCGCCCGAGCAGGCGCACGTAGAGCGCCTGCTGAGCGACCCACTGGCCCTCTGCCCATAGGGGCGCGGCGGCGCACTTCGCCTCCGCACTCCCTGTAGCGTCGCTGTGCGCAACCGACTGCGAGTGGGGCGCCGCCGAGGTGCGTGCCGGATGCAGGGTCTGCTTCGCGCCTACCGCACGGTCCTGGCATAGGACCCGCACGTCCAACGCCGCCTAGCCGCCTTGTGGTGCGGGGGGAGCGTTGGTAGGGTTGCCGCGCGATGCGAATGGTCCAGGCGCTCACCGCCGCCCCGCTGCTTCTGGTGCTCGCGGCCGTTGCGGCGGCGTGCGGAGAGGATAGCGCCACAGAATCAGCGGAGCAGCCGCCGTCGGAGCGTCTTGCCGACGCGGCGGCGCGTATGAGCGAGCTCACCTCCGTCGAGTTCACGCTAACGCACGAGGAGGGGCATACGCCGCTCTTTGCAGGCATCGAGCTGCAGCAAGCGGAAGGCAGCGTCCATCTCCCCGACCGTGCTTCGGTGCAGGTGGAGGCGAGGGTCAGCGCGATCAACGCCTTCATCGAAATGGAGATCCGCGTCGATGGCGACGACGCGGCGATGACCGACCCGCTCTCCGGCGTACTATTGCCCGTAGCGGCGAGCGAGTTGCCCTTCAACCTGCACGACCTGGGAGACACGCTTGGCGGCATCCTGCTCGCGCTTCAGGAGCCGGCATATACCGATACACACGCGCTCGACGGCGTCGCCTCCCGCGGCATCGCAGGTAGCGTCGGGGGCGAGGCGATACAGCCGCTCATCCGGGGCGCGGATGCGGCGTTGACGCCCCGCATCGAGGTCTGGGTGGGCAGCGATAGCCTCGTGCGCCGCGTGCGCATCGAGGGGAGCGTGCTGACCAACGATCCCTCGCCGGTCGTGCGCATCCTGACCTTTACGGCGTTCGACCAAGCGCAACCGTTGGAGTAGCAACCGATGGGCGGCGTCCCGAGCGCTACACCCACCCTACGCGACACGCTGCGCGCGTGGACGCCGCTGGCCATCGTCAGCGGGGCGGTGCTGACGGCGGCGCTCGACCAGACGGTCGTCGTCACGGTACTGCCGGAGGTGATGGTCGGCCTGAAAGTTGCTCCGACCGAGCTGGACCGCGCCGCGTGGATCATTACGGCATATCTGCTGGGCTTTACGGCGGCCATACCGCTCACGGCGCGGCTGGCGGACATCCACGGTCACGCGCGGCTCTTCCGCATATCGCTGCTCATCTTTGGCGCAGGCTCGCTGGCGGCTGCGCTCGCGCCGGACCTGTCGTGGCTGATTGGGGCGCGCGTCGTGCAGGCGCTCGGCGGCGGCGCGACCATCCCCGTGGGCATGGCGATGGCCGTCCAGGCGTTCCCGGGCACGCGACGGGCCATCGCCGTCGGCGTTATCGGCGCGTGCGCGGAGGCGGGCATGGTGCTCGGCCCACTCTACGGCGGCGTGATAACAGAGTTGCTCGGCTGGCGCTGGGTCTTCTGGCTCGACGTGCCGCAGGCGGTCCTACTCATCTGGGCGCTGCGCGGCTTTTCGTCTGCGCGGGTGTCCGGCGCGCGCATGGACTACGCTGGGGGCGCACTGCTCGTCGCCGGTTTGACGCTGCTGGTCTACGCGACGGCGCAGGAGTCGGTGTTCGACGCTTCTTCACCGCTGCCGTTCGCGCTCTTGGGCGTGGGGGCGCTGATTGCAGGTGCGCTCGTGCTGGTGGAGCGGCGCGCCATGCAGCCCATGCTGCCGCCGTCGTTCTTCCGCTCGCGACAGGCGCTGGCCGCTCTGCTGGTGAAGTTCTTGGTCGGCGCGTCGCTCATCATGGCAATGGTGACCGTGCCGCTGATGGCGAACACGGCGCTGGGCCGTACTCCGCTTGAGGGCGGCCTGCAGCTGATGCGGATGACGGGCGCGATGCCGATAGGGGCGCTCGCCGGCGGCTATCTCGCCTCCCGCATCGGCGAGCGGCCGGTCACGATTGTGGGGTTGATGGTCGCCGCCGCCGGCGTCTTCTTGATGAGCGGGTGGACGGCCGATATCGCCGACCCCGTCATGACGCTGCACCTGGCGACGGCGGGCCTAGGCTTCGGGCTGGTGATAGCGCCCGTCTTCGTGACGGCGATGGACGCGGCGACGGCGGAGTACCAGGCGACGTCGGCCTCGCTGGTGATGGCGGCGCGCATGGTGGGGATGACGTTCGGCATGGCGACGCTGGCAGCGTGGGGAGTCGGTGAATTCGAGGAGGCGACGGCCGGCCTGCACCTGCCGCTGCCCTCGACCGACCTCAGTGCATCGGACTACGAGGCGCGGCTCGACGTCTACCAGTCGGAGATCTCCCACGCTAGCATCGCGCTCTTCCAGGACTTCTTCCGAATATCGCTGGGGCTGCTGCTCGCCGCGCTCCTGCCCTCAGCTGTGCTGCGGGGACGGATGCTAGGCCGGCAGCGTGCGCTCTAGCGGTGGGACGGGCGTCCAGCCGAAGGGCGCCGTCGCAACCGGCGTATCGCGCAGGACGGCCACAGGCGTCGCCGCGGGCGGCTCTTCCGGCTCGATGCCGTGCTTCAGGGAGAACAGCCGGTGGAGCATGGCGGGGGCGTCGCGCCGCGCCGTGCCGCTCAACAATGGTTGACGCAGGACCGCACCCGCCGTGTAAAGCAGCAGCTCGCTCTTCGACCCCCCCAGCAGGTGCTCGGAGAGGATGAAGATTGCCATGAAGATGGGGATGCCCGCGAGGGGCACGGTAAAGAGCGCCGCCTCGAACACCAGCCACGAAAGGCCGCCGAGCACTGCGGCAGCGGCGAAAAGCGCCCCGGCCTGCGCCAGACCTTTGGCGAGGTCGGAGCGCTCGATCAGTTCGGCGCTACCGACGTCGTGGAGGGAAAGCGCCATGACGATGGTGCGCTGCCCGCTCGAACTGGGGCGAATTGCGCGGTGCGTGGTGAGCGTGAGCCCGCCGGGTCCCGCAGGGCGATCGAGCAAACCCTTGTGTGCGTCCAGTGCCACCTCGAAACGCTCGCCGTCGAGCGCAACGATGCCTGGCGCAAGGGTTTGGGGCGCGGCGTTCGTCACGGTGCTCTCGGCGCAGCCTACCGCAGCCTTTGTGCGCGGTACAAGGTACGCACGGTTCCTAGCCTTCCACGAGTTGCAGCACCGCATCCCTGCGCGGCATCGCGGCCTGAGCGCCGGGGACGGTGGCGCAGAGGGCGCCGGCGGCCATGCCCCAGCGCATCGCCTCATCCAGCGGACGGCCTTCCGCGAGGGCAACGGCGAGCGCACCCGCAAACGCGTCGCCCGATGCTACGCTGTCCACCGCCTCGATTGCGTGCGCTGGGAGGTGGACGCAATCGCCGCCTAGCGTCGCATACGCCGCGCCCTGCTCTCCGAGCGTGACGATGGCCGTTGGCACGCCGCGCTCGACCAGCGCCGCTGCTGCCGCGACGCCTGAGTCGGAGTCGTGCACCTCGGTACCGAGCAGGCTGGACGCCTCCGTCTCGTTGGGCGTCATCACGTCGGCGAGCGTGTACGCCTCCGGCGGGAGCGGACGTACGGGCGCGGGGTCAAGCAGCACCGGCACCCCCATCTCGCGCGCGACGCGTGCAGCGGCGAGGCTCGTCGCCGTCGGCAGCTCGAGTTGCAGCAACAACATGTCCGACTCGGCTAGGGCGGGCCGAAGGCGCTCGACGTCAGACGCATCGCATCGCTCGTTGGCACCGGGCACGGCGATGATGGTGTTTGCACCGCCCGTGGCCACGGTGATGAGAGCGACGCCTGATGCAGCGCCACGGTCGGTGAAGAGCAAGGCGGTGTCGATGCCTTCGGTGCGAAGCGCGGTTCGCAGCTCGGGCCCGTAGGGGTCGCTGCCGACGCGTCCCGCGAACGCCGCGTGCGCGCCCATGCGGGCGGCGGCAACGGCCTGGTTGGCGCCCTTGCCGCCCGGCGTGGTGACGAACGTATCGCCGAGCAGCGTCTCACCGCTCTCCGGCAGCCGCGCCAGCGAGACGACGAGGTCCATGTTTACCGCGCCCAGCACGGCGATTCGAGGGGAGGGCGAAGCTGTCATGCCGCAATCCTACGACAGCGCGGCAGAGCCCATCAGGCGTGTGGGTCATGGAGTCCGCCCTAACTGCCGCGTGGTAGCATGGGCTTTCCCTATGAGCCATTCCCCCTCCTCCAGGCCGGTGCGGCAACGCATCTTTCACGGCTGGTGGATCGTCATGGGGACGTGGGTGCAGATGAGCATCCAGTCCTCCTTCGTCTTTCTCTCATTTGGCGCGTACGTCGATAGGCTCGAGATACATTTCGGCTGGTCGCGCACGGCAATAGCGGGCGCGTTCTCCCTCTCACGCATCGAGAGCGGACTGCTTGGGCCACTGCAGGGCTACTGGGTCGACCGCTACGGGCCGATGCGCATCATCTGGATAGGTTCGCTGCTCACCGGCGTTGGCTTCCTGATGATGGCGGCAATGCAGAACATCGTCCACTTCTACATCGCCTTCCTCATCGTCGCGATCGGCGGGAGCCTTGGCGGCTTCCTGACCCTGAACACGTCGGTGGCCAACTGGTTCATCCGCAAGCGCGCCCAAGCGATGGGTATCGCGCAGACCGGTCTCGGCTTCGGCGGCGTCATCGCGCTCGGCATCGCCTGGCTGCTCGATTCTGCCGGCTGGCGCTGGACCTTCATCGTCGCCGGCATCGTTCTCATCTGTGTCGGCGTGCCGATATCGCGCCTGTTCGTTCACCGACCCGAGGACCGCGGACAACTGCCCGACGGCCGCGACCCGAGCGAGCAGAACAAGCCAGCGCTCGGGTCGCACGCGTCAAGGGTTGAGTTCAGCGACATCGACTTCACGCTGCGCGAGGCGATGCGCGACCCGTCGTTCTGGCTGATTTCGTTGGGCCATGGCTTCGCGCTCCTGGTCGTTTCCAGCATGCAGGTTCACCTCATCCCGCACCTCACGGACATCGGCTGGTCGCTAGTGGCGGCGGGCGCGATGGTGCCGGTGATGACCTTGGTGAGCACCATCGGACAGCTGAGCGGGGGATTCCTGGGCGACCGCTACTCAAAGCGCGGGATCGCGGCGGCGTGCATGCTGGGCCACGCTTCGGGAATGGTGCTGCTGGCACTGAGCCAGGCAACGCCGATGATCTTCCTGGCGGTGGTGCTGCATGCGGTTGCCTGGGGTGCGCGCGGCCCGCTGATGACGGCGATTCGCGCCGACTACTACGGGCGCCGCAACTTTGCCAAAGTGATGGGCACATCGTCGCTGGTGGTGCAGCTGGGCACACTGAGCGGCCCGCTGATTGCCGGTGCCGTCTTCGACGCAACCGGCGCCTACACCATCGCCTTCCTGACGTTGGGGACGCTGACGGGTATGGGCACCCTGTTCTTCCTGCTCGCGCGCAGGCCCCCGGCGCCGGCGCGGTACAGGACGTAGGGCGCGCCTCCGGCGCTTGACGATGCGCGGCGGCGCTACTATTGTGACGCCACGCACCAACGAGCATCACGGGGAGGATGCGATGACGACCGTCTTCGAGAGCAAGGAGAACACTGCGTCGGCGGCCACAGACACCAGCCAAACCCCTTACGCCAAGGCTGTCCTGGGCTTCAAGAACTACTGGTACCCCGCTGTCCCCGAGCATGTCATTGGCAGACTGCCCAAGCGCATGATTTTGCTGGGCGAGCCCATCGCCTTCGTTAGGCGCGGCAAGAAGGTCTTCGCCGTGCAGGACGAGTGCCCGCATCGCGGCGCGCGCATGTCGCTCGGCAAGGACGAGTTCCCGGGCACCGACACCCTCTCATGCCGTTTCCACGGCTGGACGTTCGATCTCAAGAACGGCTCGTGCGTTGCCGTGCTGACCGATGAGAACTCGCCCGCTGTCGGCAAGGTGCGCCTGCGCGTCTTCCCGACGGAGCAGCGCAACGGTTTGGTCTATGTCTGGATGGGCCGTGGTGCTCCGGTGCCGCTGGAGGAGGACATCCCCGCACTGCTGCTGCGCCCCGATGCCAAGGTGAAGGTGCGCTATCGCCAGGTTTACGGCAATTGGCGCCACCATGCCGAGGGCTCCGCTGGCGCCCACTTTTTCATGCTCCACCGCGACGCTATCGCGCTCCTCTTGCACCGCCTTGCGCAGGGTAATCGCACGCACACGACCGAGCTCCAGGAGAAGTGCCCCGTCGACGAGCGGATGTACCTGCTGGAGACCTCGCGCGACTTGAGTTGGGACACGGAATTTCCTGGCCTCGGCCATTGGCCGCCCAGGCGCCCCTGGCGTCTCAGCACCCCACCGAACAGGCGTGGGCGGAAGGGTACCTCTACCTCCGTCCACGGCATCAAGTACATCGGGATCGCCCTGCCAGGCTACCTGCGGGTACGCCACTTCCCCAAGAATGGCGCGGTCTATTACGAGTGGTATATCGCCATCGACGCCGACCACTACCTCTACATGCAGGTGAGCGCGCACTTCCCCAAGAACATAGTGGAGCGGCTATGGATAACGCTCTGGTACAACATATGGGGCGGGCCGATGCGCAAGGGTCGTTTCAACGACCAGGACAAGTCGATGGTGCGCGACGCCACCGACTTCGAGAAACGCATGGGCCAGCATAGGCCCACCCCGCTCTTTCGCCCCGACCTCTTTCCGCGGCTGTGGATACAGATGTGCAACGAGTACGCACGCGGGGAGGGGTGGAAGGTGAGCGACAACACACCGCCCCCGCGCGCGCGAATGGAGGAACTCCCCCTCTACGTCGAGCCCGACGACGACGCCCTCCGCGCCGCCCCTGCCTCCACCCCAGTGGCGGAGGACGCTGCTGAGAAGGAGGCTTCGGCGGCAGGGTAGCCTGCGGCGCGCCATGGGTAGCTTCTACGACCGCATAACGCCGGAGCAGGAGGCGCTGATCAAGGAGGCGCGCGTCTTCTTCGTCGCTACCGCAGATCCCGGCCTCGCTGAGGGGCCAGAAGGTGCCGGGCCCATCAACCTATCGCCCAAGGGTGGCGTGCCGCTCCACGTGCTCGACGAGCATCGTGTCGCCTACCTCGACTACGTGGGCAGCGGCAACGAGACTGCGCGGCACTCGCTCGCCGGCGGGCCCATTACGGTGATGGCGTGCGCGTTTGAGCGCTCGGACGCGGGCATCGTGCGCCTGTACGGGCGCGCCGACGTCGCCCCGCTCGGCGAATCGCCGCTTGCGCCGCTCTTGCGCGAGTCGCCCGCCACCAGCATCGCACTGCCGGAGAGGCAGGTGGTGACCGTCCACGTCGAGCGCACGAGCACCAGCTGCGGGTATGGCGTCCCGGTCATGGCCTTCGCCGCCGAGCGCACTGTTTCTGACCGGGGCCGCCGCTACAAGGAGTCGCGTAGGACCGCCCAGGCGCGATAGGGCTCCTGTCTGACCCCGCGCTCCTCTCCGAGTACGGAGGGGGGGGAATCCCCTCCCGAAATCCCGCAATTTCCCTCTTGCGCCGCGACGCTTGGGGCATGGTAGCGTTCCGTGCCATGGCCGTATTCGGTGGTTTGGGGAGGCGCCCACCGGTCCGCCTGCGGCCTGTTCACTAACCTGCTCGGAGCCGCGCTCGATGTCCAGCGCTACAGTCAGCCGTGCTGCACGGGTCTGGGAGGCCGCGCTTGGCCGCCTCCAACTCCAGGTGCCGCGCCCCATGTTCGACACGCTACTGTCGGGCACCACCGGCATCGCCATCGAGGACGGCTCCCTCGTCGTCGGCACGCCGTCGTCCTTGGCCGCCGAATGGCTGCGTGAGCGGCTCCTCGGCCAAGTCCGCGCCGCCGTCGTCGCCGTCTCACGCACGCCCTACGAGATCACTTTCCGTCCACCCTCTTCTTCCGGTGCCGCTGGCGCGTCTCCAGACGATGATGAACCCGCTGCGCCGCTTCCCGACGCGCGCTACACCTTCGACTCATTTGTTGTCGGCCCGTCCAACCATCTCGCATTCGCAGCGGCAAGCGCCATCGCCGATAACGCGCGGGGCTCATACAACCCGCTCGTCATCTACGGGACGTCGGGGCTGGGCAAGACGCACCTGTTGCGCGCCATCATGCACGGTGCGCAGGCCGCCGGACGCTCGCCCTTGTGCGTCACCAGTGAAGAGTTCACCAACGACTACACGTCGGCAATACGCGAGCGGCGCGTGGCGGAATTCAACCAGCGCTACCGCGGGGCGGACCTGCTCTTGGTCGATGACATCCAGTTTCTCGGTGGCAAGTCGAGCACGCAGGAGACCTTCTTCCATATCTTCAACGTCCTGCACGAGCGAGGACGCCAGATCGTCGTCACCGCGGACCAGGACCCCACCCGTCTGCCGCTGTTTGATGAGCGGCTGCGCTCGCGCCTTGAGTGGGGGTTGCAGGTGGACATCACCAAGCCGACGGAGGAGACGCGGCGCGGCATCCTTGCGCGGTGCGCCGCCCGCCGCGGCCTTGATGTCCCTGACGACGTGTTGGACGTCCTCGCCAAACACCCCGTGCGCAACGTGCGCCAGTTGGAAGGCGCGTTCAACCGCATAGCAGCCCACGCGCAGCTCGCCAACGCTCCGCTCGATGCGGCGCTGGTCGAGAGCGTGATGGAGCGCGAAACGCGTCCGTCACCGCCCTCTACCCCCGAGGCCATCATCGATGCCGTCTCGAAGCACTACGGGCTGATGCCCTCGGAATTGGCCGGGGCGCGCCGCGACCGCGCCAGTTCGACGGCGCGCCAGGTGGCGATGTACCTGCTGGCCGACCGCCTCAAGCTCTCGCCGGCTGCGATAGGGCGTCTCTTCGGTGGCCGCGACCGTGCGACCGTGCTCTACTCGGTCCGCAAGGTCTCCGAGCGCCTTCACACTGACTCCGCTCTCCAACGCGCCATTACCACCGCCCTAGAGGTAGCGTAAGCCGCCCCGCCGCGCGGCTGCTAGGGACTCCCCATCCGCTGCCTGCCCTCGAACGCGCGAGCCAGCGTGAGGTCGTCGGCATATTCGAGGTCTGCGCCGACGGGCAGCCCGCGCGCTAGACGGCTCACCTCCGGCACCAGGGGCGCGATGAGCTGCTGCACGTACATGGACGTTGCCTCCCCCTCCACGTTCGGATTGGTGGCGAGGATGACCTCTTGCACTTCGCCGTTGGTCAAGCGCGGCAGCAGTTCGCGGATGCGCAGGTCATCGGGCGTAATGTGCGACATGGGGTCTAGGACGCCGTGAAGTACGTGGTAGAGGCCGCGGTAGGCGCCCGTGCGCTCCATCGCAAGCACGTCCAGCGGCTCTTGCACCACGCAGATGCGCGTTCGGTCACGCCCTGGGTCGGCGCACGTCGTGCATGGGTCGCTCTCCGTGATGTTCTGGCACTCCGAGCAGAAGGTGGTGCGCTCCTTGACGGACGCGATGGCCTGCGCAAGCGCCTGCGCCTCCTCTGGTGGCATCCGGATGAGGTAGTAGGCGAGCCGCTGCGCCGACTTGGGGCCGATGCCCGGCAACTTGTGAAACTGCTCGATGAGGCGCGCAACCGGTGCTGCGAGCGAGGGATGCTCCTGCGTCATTGCACCCTACGTCAGGCCGGGGATATTCAGGCCGCCGGTGAGTGCGCCCAATCGCTCGTTTGCCATCGTCCGCGACTTCTCCAGCGCCTCGTTCGCGGCGGCCAGCACGAGGTCCTGCAGCATCTCTACGTCGGCGGGATCGACCGCATCGGGATCGATGACGATCGACTTGAGCGTCTGCTTGCCGGTGGCGACGGCCCTGACCGCGCCCCCTCCCGCCGACGCCTCGACCGTCGCCTCGTCCAGCTCGTCTTGGGCCTTGGCGAGCGCCTCTTGCAGTTTCTGTGCCTGCCTGAGCAGGTTCTTGCTGGATTGGCCGCCCGGCGGCTTCCACTTCATACGCCCGCCTCCTTGGTCACCGGTGTATCGTTTGTTGCCCTACGGTTGTTCGGCGTCCGGCTCGTCCTCGACGACCTGGCCTCCGAGGCTCATAGCGGCGCGCACGAGGTGCCCGCCCTGCTGCGGCTCGGCTTGCGCTGATTGGCCGCCCTGCGCCAGCGTCTCGACGCGCAACGTGTACTCGCCGCCGAGTGCGTCGCTCAACACCTTCTCGACGGCCAGGCGGCACTGCGGGTCGTCCAACTCTTCTTGTAGCCGCTCGCTGTTCGACTGATGGGGGAAGCGGATGACCAACGAGGAGCCGTCGATGTAGTGGTCGCGGGACGATCGCAGCAGCGCGCCAACGTCGTAACGCTTGCGCGGCACGCGGCTGAGCGACTTGAGGATGTGAGGCCACTGCACAGCAAGTTCCGTGCTCTGCGGCGCATCCGGGCTTGGCGTTGACGCCGCGCCGTTATCGGGTGCCTGTGGACGCGGGGGCGCAGGCGTAGGTCTGCTCGTGGGGGCAACCGGCAGTGGCGAGCCGCCGCCCGCCGTTGCCGCTTGCGGCGGCGCAGCGGCACGGGTTGAGGGCGGCGTGGAACGCTCGGATGACGGAGCGGCTCCGTGCGTATGTGCGGTATGCGGTGCCGGCTCGATGCTCAGCTCCACCGTCGCCAGTTCGAGAGGCAGCGGCGAGGGCTGGTCGCGCCGCAGGTCGACCGCGCCGAATAGCCGTAGCGCGCGCATGATGTGCTCAAGGGGTACGCGGGCGGCGAGGCCACCGATCTCTGCATGCGCCTCCTTCGACAGCTCGATGCCGTCGCGCACGCCCGTCTTGAGCAGCAGCGCTGCGCGCAGCAAGTCAACGCTGATGCGGTGCAGCGGGCGCAGGTCCAGTCCCTCGGCCGCGGCCATGTTGAGCACTTCGAGCGCTTGGTTGGTGTTGCCGCCGAGCAGGTGCTTCACGAACGCTATCGCCCGCTCCTCGCCCGTCAGCCCCAGCATCTCCCGCACCTGCTCGACGCCTAGGTGGACGCCGTAGGAGGTGATGAGCTGATCGAGCATGTTGGTGGCGTCGCGCAGGCTGCCTCCGGCGGCGCGAGCGAGCGTGTGCATCACCTCTGCCTCGGCATCCACGCCTTCGCTCTCGGAGATTTGGACCAGCTGCTGTGCCACGTCAGCTGTGGAGATGCGGCGAAAGTCGAAGCGCTGGCAGCGCGAGACGATGGTCGTCGGCAGCCGGTGCGGTTCGGTCGTTGCAAGGATGAAGACGGTGTTGGGCGGCGGCTCTTCCAGCGTCTTGAGGAAGGCATCGGCGGCGTTGCCCGTCATGCGGTGCGTTTCGTCGATGATGTAGACCTTGTAGCGCCCGAGCGTCGGCGCAAAGCGCGTGCGGTCGATCAGGTCGCGTATCTGGTCGATTCCGCCGCTGGATGCGCCGTCCAACTCGATGAGATCGACGAAGTTCCCCTCATCGACGGCGCGGCAGTTCTCGCACGTGCCGTCGGGGTCGCACTCTCCCTCGGCCCGCCCCGTGCAGTTGAGCGCCTTGGCGACGACGCGTGCGGTGCTGGTCTTGCCCGTGCCTCGCGGGCCGCAGAAGAGGTAGGCGTGCGCGATCCGGCCGGACTTGATGGCCTGGCACAGCGTCTGCGTCACCGCCTCCTGCCCCACGATGTCGCTGAAGCGCGGCGGACGCCACTTGCGGTAGAGCACCTGGGAGGTCGTCATGTGCGCGCCTCCGTCCTCTGGCTGGAGATGGCGCCGAGCGCCTGCTCCTCGAGACGCCGCATCGCAGCAGCTCCCTCCGGCTCTGCGTGCTCGTGGCCGAGCAGGTGCAGGACGCCGTGAACGATGAGCAGTGCCGTCTCCCGTTCGACGGTGGCGCCGTTGGCGGGCGCCTGTCGTGCCGCCTGCGGCTGTGAGACGACCACCTCGCCGAGCGACTCCTCGCCGGGGAGAGGCGGAAACGCGGCGTCTGACGGTGTTGGCGCGTTCTCGCTCGTCGCCCCGAACGCTAGCACGTCCGTCACCTCGTCGACGCCTCGGAATCGGTTGTTGAGGTCGCGCACCGTTTCGTCGTCGGCGATGACGATCGACAGCGCGCTACTACCGCCGGGGTCGGCTGTATCGAGCGCCGCCTCCGCGACGGAGCGCACCCACCGAGGCTGCGCCTGCGCCCGAAAGCGGGGGAAGACCTGCACCTCTATAGCGCGCCGCATAGTGGAGGCCATTGCGCGCCATGATACCACCCGCTGGTACCCTTTCCACCTACCAATCGTCGGCGCTGCCGGGCTCCGGCCTGCCGTAGTTCGGCCAGTCAACACGGCGCGCGGTGAGCGTGATGATGCGCTTGGTCGACGCACGCACGCGCGCCCACTCGGCCACGCGCACACCGCACAGCCACGCGATGCCCTCGCGCGATTCGACGACGGGCAGCGCATCGCGGAGCCGCCTCGGCGCCCTGGCGTTCACCAGGATGTCCTGCACCCGCACTGGCGTATCGAAGCCCGAGGGCTGCATCCGATCACCGCCGGCGCGGCGTCGCACAAGCAACGGCCCTGTCAGCCGTTCGCCGTCGACTGCCACTTGCCAGCGTGACTCTGGAACGCTGGCGCGGAGTCCGATACTCGAGTCGAGCACCCAGCGGCCGGCGCGCACGCTGCCGGGGACGGCGAGCAGCACGGGCTCGGCCGGTAGCGATTCGCCTTCGGGTGTGTTCGTCTCGATGGCGCAGCGGCGCTGCTCGACGACGAACCGTGCGCCTCGCCGAAGGTCGATTGAGCCACCCTCCGCAAGCAGCGCCTTCGCCGACGCGAGCTGCCGCGCCGACAGCGCCGCGCCTTCTGCAATAAGGTAGCGCCACGCCGCTTGCAGCACGCGCGCAAAGAGCGGCGGCGCAAGGCCTGCGAGCACCGCCGTATCCCACGACACGCGCCCCGGCGAGCGGCGCTCGGCGCCCCGTACGGCATCGGCAGAGAGGCGCTCAAGCAACGCGTCGTCCTCGGCCGCCTTTTGCGCGAATGAAGCGAGCGCTGCGGTGGCGCGAGGGTTGATGGCGCTCAGCCCCGGCAGCACTTCGAGCCGCAGCCGCCCGCGCGCGTTCTCCACTGTGCGGTTCGTGGGGTCGGCGATGGGTGCGTATCCGGCAGCGGCGCAGGCCCGCACAGTATCGGTGCGCGAGAGGTCGAGCAGCGGACGCAGCAAGCGCAAGGATCGTCCTTCGATGCGGCGCGTTGAGATCTGCTCCATGGCGCTCGCGCCGCGCAGCCCTGCGCCCCGCGCAAGGCGCAGCAGCACGGTCTCCGCCTGGTCGTCGCGCGTGTGGGCGACGCCCACGCCAAAGGCGTCGTGGCGCGCGGCAACCTCGGCAAGGAAGCGGTAGCGCAGCTCGCGCGCCGCCGCCTCCAGCGAAAGCCCGCTCGCCTCGGCGTGGGCGCGGGTGTCGCCTATGCCCGCCTCAAACCCCGCGTCTGCCTGCGCGGCCAGCGCCTCGACCTTGCGCCGTTCTGGCGCCTGCGCGCGTTTGCGGAGGCCGTGCTGAAAGTGCGCGGCAATCAGCGGGGGGCGAGTGTCGTCGGGCAGCGCGGCTGCGCCGAGGAGCAGGGCCGCCGAGTCCGCTCCGCCCGACACGGCAACGACAAGCGGGCGTCCTACTTCCCAGCCGCTGCCGGAGGCGCGCAATGCGGACCCGACGGCCTCGACGATGAGACGCAGCGCGTCGTCGCGGGACACGGCGCTACTCCGCAGACGTGGGTGGCGGGCGGCGTACGGTGACGCGTGCGATGCGCACGCCCCGCATCTCGACGACTTGCAGGGCGTGGCCGTCGACGATTGCCTGATCGCCCTCCCTGGGCACTCTGCCGAGCAAGTCCAGCACTAGTCCCGCGATGGTCTCGTAGTTACCCTCGGGCAGTTGCAGGCCGAGCCGGTCGTTGGCCTCCGATACGGCGAATCCGCCGTCGATTTCGAAGGTGTCATCCATGACGGCGATCACTTCCTGCGTGGCTGCCTGCTCGTCATCTCCCGTCGTCGGGCCGACGATGCCCTCGGTGAGGCGCTTGAGCGTGACGAGGCCGGCAATGTCGCCAAATTCGTCGGCAACCATCGCGAGCTGGTAGCGCGCCTCTTGCATCTCGCCGAGCAGGTCGCGCACCTGCTTGGTCTCGGGCACGAAGTGGACTTGCCGCAACTCGCCGACGGCGCGGTCGTCGAGCGCGGCCCCTGCCGCCATACTCCGTACGACGTCTTTGACCGACAGCAGGCCGAGCACGTCGCCGTTGGACGTATCGCGCACGGGGAAGCGCGTGTGGGAGTGCTCGCCATAGAGACGCAGGAAGTCGGAGACGGTCGCGTCGTTGTTGACCCAGACGATTTCAGGGCGCGGCGTCATCACCTCGCGCACGCGTCGGTCGCCGAACTCGAACACGCGGTGGATCATCTCCGCTTCCCCATGCTCCAATTCGCCCTCCTGCCTGCCAAGGCTCACCATCGCCTTGATTTCGGCCTCCGTGACGGCTGCGCGCTCACCGCCGATGGCGGACGCCACGAGCGTGCCGACGTACTGGAGCAGGACGGAGATGGGCTTCAGGACGAAGCTGATTGCCTGGATAGGGATGGCGACGATGATGGAAGCGCGCTCCGGCGCGCGTGCGCCGACCGTCTTGGGAATCGTCTCGCCGAAGATCAGCAGGATGGCGGTGACGGCAACGGTGGCAACCAGCACTGCGGTGTTCTCATCGTCGATGAGCGCGATGGCGATGGTGGTTGCGATGGCGGCGGCGGCGGTGTTGACCAGGTTGTTGCCGAGCAAGATCGGCGGCAGCAGCCGCTCGGGCCGCTCGATGAGGCGTGCTACGCGCCGGGCGCCGGGCGCTCGGTGCTCCAACATCGCCTGAATCCGCACGCGCTGCACCGACAGCAGGGCCGCCTCCGAGCCGGAGAAGAAGGCGGAAAGCACGACGAACACGCCTACGAGGATGTAGCTAACAAGACCAACGTCATCGGACATCGTTCACTCTTCGCGCCCAAGTCGCGCCGCACCATACCGTCCGGCGATATTAGCACGCGGCCATCTTCGCCATTCCTGCGAAGGCAGGAATCTGACGCACCAATTGCTAACGGGTGCGCTGGCGGAGGAACGCGCCACTCCTAACCGCTACTGGGGCAGAGGCGAGCGAGGTGTTTGGAACACGGCCATTGGGGCGTGAGCGACGCCAATTTACGCTTGGGCGATGAGGGAGACCATTCGAAAGTGTCCCGTATGGTCCCAATTCGCCGGCAGCAGGCGCCTGATCCATACTTGGTACGGAGAGGGGCGTTTGGCCTCGCAGCGGCGCGCAGTGACAGCGTAGGGGCACGAGGCGTCATCATGCAGTGGGCGGAAGGAAGGGGTGTGCGACGGCACCCTCGCACCTTTGTGCACCCTCTCTTCATTCCCGGAAATGACAAGGAAGAAGGGGCTGTCGAGGGGCGGACGCCCCCGAACTCCCGCTAGGCCGGGACCCGGCCTGACCCGCGCGAAGGTTTGACGGTGAGGGCGATTGGCCCGGTGTTACCATTAGCTTGCTATGCGCATCCTTGGCATCGAGACGTCGTGCGATGAGACGGCGGCGGCGGTCGTGGAAGACGGGCGCCGCGTCCTCTCCGACGTCGTCGCCTCGCAGATCGAGGTGCACGCACGCTACGGCGGAATCGTGCCCGAGGTAGCCTCGCGCCAGCACCTGCTCCAGATCATCCCCGTCATCGAGCAAGCGCTGGCGGATGCGGATGCGACGCTGGACGGCATCGACGCCGTTGCGGTGACGCGCGGGCCGGGGCTTGCGGGCTCGCTGATGGTCGGCGTCAACACGGCCAAGGCCATCGCGCTGGCACGCGGGCTGCCGCTCACGGGCGTGCACCACATCGAAGGGCACATCTACGCCGCCTGGCTCGACTTCGACGACCCGGCCGAGGAGCCAGGCTTTCCGCTTGTGGCCTTGATCGCGTCGGGGGCGCACACCCACCTCTACCTGATGCGCGGCCACGGCGACTACACGCTGCTCGGCCAGACGCTCGACGACGCCTCAGGGGAGGCGTTCGACAAGGCGGCGCGCATCCTGGGGTTGGGCTTCCCAGGGGGCCCCGCGATACAGGCGGCGGCGGTCGATGCACCCGCGTCCGCGCCGTTGCCCCGCGCGTGGCTCAACGGTGCGCTCGACTTCAGCTTCTCCGGCCTCAAGACGGCGCTGCTCCATCGCGCACAGGACGCAGGGATACACTTGGAGCCACCGGACGACGCGGAGGTGGTTGCGACGATGGCGCGCGCCTTCCAAGAGGCAGTGGTTGATGTGGTGTCGGCCAAGGCGGCGCTTGCGGTGGAGCGGACCGGCGCGCGGGGGCTGATACTGGGCGGCGGAGTCTCCGCCAACGGGCCGCTGCGCGCGGCGTGCAAGGAGCGCGTCGATGCGCCCGTTCTCATCCCCACGCCCAAGCGCTGCACCGACAACGGGTCGATGATCGCCGCCGCAGGCTACTTTCGTTTGACTGAGGATGGCGCGAGCGACGCCGCATTCGACGTAGCGCCGTCACTGGCCATTGCGTGACGTCGTGTACGTCGGACGCATCGTCGCAGCAGGGAGAACGAGAGCGGGGCGCAACGCCGTGCTCTACCGCGTCTCTAGCCGCTCCTTTCCCAACCGCGAGGCGGTCGAGACAAACGGCGCGATCGCGATAGTGCCGCGCGAGGGGACCGAGGCGGACGTGCGCCGTAGTCCCTACATCGCCTACGCCGCGATGCGCCCCGCCGGCGATTGGTGCGTCGCGACCAACGGCAGCCACACCGACCCCATCGCGGAGAAGATTGCGTCCGGCATGGCGCCGCGCGACGCGCTCGCCCTTGCATTGCAGACGCTCGACTACGAAAAGGATGCGCTCAACACGCCGCGCATCGCCGCAGTCTTGCCACGGGCGGGCGATACGGCCTGGCTCGGTATCGTCCGCGACGATGCGCTCGCGGTAACAGCGGTGCAACTTCAAGCGGGCACCGCGCACTACCTTGCGACGTACGAGGCGAACGACGTTCGCGCCGAACAGAGGTCAGTGTTCGACGCAGCCTCGGCGCACGAGGCAGCGCGCTACGCTGTCGAGGGAGGTGCGTTCGCAGATTTTGAACACCCCGTTGCGGCTGCGGCGGCGATCGCCACGGACGGCGGTTTCGAGTGGGGGACGTACCGGGTCGATTGAGCGCAGCCGCTAGAGTAAGCGCAGCAGGCGCGGATTGGGCGGCGCAGGCTCGGTCTCCTGCTGCACGGGCCTATCGCTGATGGAGCGTATGGCGGGCCTGAAGGGCATCGGCTGCGCCGCTGCGATATAGCCCCCGTCGTGGAACATGCCCACCGGCGCGCCCTCGTCCAATAGCGACGCGATGCGCTCCGGCGAGAGAAAGCCCGAAACGATGACGATGGTGTGCTTGCATCCCAGGCTGTCGAGCCGCTCGCGCACCTCATGCACCGTCTCGGCTGGCACCTGCTTGCCGCCCGGAACGCGCGCCAGGCGGACGGCGTCGAGGCGGTCGCGCATGAGCCGCGCGACCGCGACCACCTGCTCGACGATGTCGCGGCGTGGGTCTACGTAGGCGATGCGCTTCGCGTCGGGTGGGACGGAGCGGTCGAACGCCTGCAGCGCGCGGTTGGGGTCGCCGATGATTTGGAGCAGCGCGCCGCCGACCGAACTCACGGGCTGCGTGTTGGTGAGGCGGCCGCCGAGCGCGGTTGAGCCGCCAGCGCACCCCCCAACGACGGCTGCATAGTCCATCACGGGCGCGACGGTGGGGTGGACGTTGTGCGCGCCGACGTTGACAACGGGCACGCCGTTCGCCGCCTTGACGAGTTCGTAGGCAGCGCTTGCCCATCCGGTGGAGTGGGCCAGGATGCCGGTGATGGCCGTCTCATAGAGGCCGAACGACGAGTAGGGGGCTCGGACGGTCAGGCAAACCTCGCCGCGCGCGATGCGAGATCCTTCCTCGACCGCCCACACCTCGCGGTTGCCCGCAGCAGTGACAGAACTGAGGACGGCCTTGACCTCCTGCGTGCCGCACAGTGTCCCGTCGCCGCCCGCCGAGAACTCCATCAGGACGACGGGGTTCAGTCCCTCGCTGCGCAGGATGCGCTGGGTGCGGTGCAGGTATACGTCGGCGGTGTCGCCGGTGATGAGGGAGGGCCGGACTTCGAAGTGCGTGTTCTGCGGAATCATTGGCGTCTTGCGCTAGCGCATCATACCAAAGGTGCGCGCTCAACCCTGCCTTTTCACCTGTGGGATGCCACCAAATCGCAGGCGCAGCAGGCCTCTGATGTCTTCGAGTGCGGTGCTCGCTATCTTGACGCGTGTGTCGGGGTCCTCGCGCCAGGTGACGGGTACCTCCTTGATGCGGAAGCCGCGCTTCTCCGCGATGAGCAGCAACTCCGTATCGAAGAACCAGTGGTTGTCGACGATCAGCGGCAGCACGGCATCGGCGGATGCGCGTCCGAGTGCTTTGAAGCCGCATTGCGCGTCCGATAGGTGCGTCCAGTGCACCGCCTTTATCAGTAGGTTGTAGGCGCGAGATATCGACTCGCGCTTCAGCGAGCGCGTCGTCCGTGAGCCGCGCATCAACCGGCTGCCTGTCGCTACGTCGTACCCTTCGTCGGCGATTGCGCCGATGAGCGCCGGGAACGCCGCCAGGTCGGTCGAAAGGTCGACATCCATGTAGGAGACCACATCGGCGTTGCTTTCCGACCACGCCCTCTTGAGCGCCCGCCCGCGCCCGCGCCGGTCAAGGTGAATGTAGCCGACCCTGTCCGACTGCGATGCGTAAGCCTTCGCCACCTCCAACGTGGCGTCGGTCGATCCGTTGTCGGCGACGACGATTCGCCACTGGTACTGCGACATCTCGGCGTCGAGGAAGTTGATCAGCGTGTCGATGCACCCGGGCAGCGAATGCTCCTCGTTCAGCACCGGGATGACGATGTCGAGGGTAGCCATCAGCCGTCTCCGCCGAGCGCTGAGCGCAGTGCGCGCGCCACTTCGAAGGGGTCGGCGGCCACGACACTCTGCGCGAATAGCTCCATCCCGCCAAAGTCACTCGTCCGGCTGTTGAGCGGCCCCCTGTCGATGATGCGGGCCACGACGGGAAACCCGTCCCAGCTGGCGTCCACCCCGTCTAGCGGAGGCATCAGCACACCGACGTTGAACGACTGCACACCAAGGCCGTCGATGAGCGCGCGCAGCAGCCTGGCGAGCGAGCGCCCGTGCTCGGGTGAGAACTTCGGCAAGCGCACCCACACCTCGCGCTCCTTGAGTGGCGTCAGCACCGCGATGGCCTGCGCCTCATCGACACGTATGCCCAAGCGGAGGGCGTCGTGAACATGCCAGAGGTCATGGAAGTAGTTTGCGCCGTGTGCCCGCAGGTAGGTGTCGGCGTCGGCGCGCAAGCGCTCCACCTTGGCATAGTGGCGGTTGCGGGCGAGGGAAAGCTGGGCATGGCCGTGAACGAGCGATCCTCCGGCTCGCCACAGGCAGTTCCACATCAGGTAGGGGTAGCGCGCGTCGGGATCAGCTGCCTGCGCGGCATCAAACCAGCGCAGCGCCAGCTCAACGTGCCCTGCGACGGCATCCGGTGTGAAGGAGAGCGGATCAGGCTCGCCGAAGACGATGAGGCTGTGGTGCGCGTCGTAGCGCGCGACGTTGGCCGCCGTCACGCCGTGCTCGTTCGCAACGCGTCCGAAGGTGTCCTCCGGCGTCGATGCAGGCGGGTCGGCAAGCGCGTCATTCTCGAGACTGCGCGCTATCTCATCGTCGGCTGAGGCGGGGCGCGCTTGGACAGGGCGCAGTGCGCGCAGGCTGTTGAAGAGCGCGCCCTCCCCCGTTACGCGGTTGTCGATGCGTACGAGCGTCTGCTCCTCCACGTTCGCAACACCGCCGAATTGCTGTTCCACCCACGGCGTCATCGTCTGCGGAACGCGCAGGCGGCTGGTGGTGACGTCGATGGAGTAGAGCCGGTCAACGACAGCGCGCGCCTCTGTCTCGAGCGCGTCGATTGCTCTTCGTATGTCAACGATGGTCTGTGGCGCCACTACGTCCGGTCGGCTTGGGCGAGGGTGGGCTTTTCGAGGTCGAGTTTGCCGAGCTGCAATTGGACGGGCACGGGGTAGTCGCCGGTGAAGCAGGCGTCGCAGTAGCCTTTGCCGGATAGGTCGCCAGAAACAGCCGTGTGCAGCTGCTCGACGGTGAGGTAGGCGAGGGAGTCAGCCCCGATGCGCTGGCATATCTCGGCCACCGTGCGCCCGTCTGCGACAAACTCGCCCTTGTGCGCCATATCGACGCCGAAGTAGCAGGGGTGGCGGATGGGAGGCGCGCAGACGCGCATATGTACCTCTGCGGCGCCAGCGGCGCGCAAGAGCGCAATGATGTGCGGTGTGGTCGTCGCGCGCACGATGCTGTCGTCCACGACGACGATTCGCTTGCCGGAGAGCACCTCAGGCAGAGGGTTGAATTTGTTGCGGACGCCCAACTCGCGGAAGTGCTGGTCGGGCTCGATGAAGGTGCGCCCAACGTAGCGGTTCTTGATGAGGCCGAAGTCGAGCGGCAGCCCCGATTGGCGTGCATATCCAATCGCGGCTGAGTTGGCCGAGTCCGGCACAGGGATGACGATATCGGCGTCGACGGGATAGGCGCGCGCAAGTTCCGCGCCCATGCGCTCACGCGCCACATGGGCGAGCCGTCCCTCCAGGATTGCGTCCGGGCGCGCAAAGTAGATGTGCTCAAAGACGCAGTGCGCGGGCGACTCTCGCGGTGTGCTGCAAGGAATGCTCGTCAGCCCTTCCACGTCGATGACAACGGTCTCCCCCGGTGCGATCTCGCGGACGAACTGCGCGCCGACATGGTCAAGCGCGGTGCTTTCAGAGGCGACCACCCATCCGTTGCCATAGCGACCGAGGCACAAGGGCCGAACGCCGAGGGGGTCACGAATAGCGACAAGGGCGTCGCGCGTGGCGATTACGAGCGAGTACGCTCCTTCGAGTTGGCGTATCAGGTAGTCAGCTCGTTCGCGCCAAGTCTCACCGGGTGCCCATGCGAGCAGGTGGGCGATGGCTTCGGAGTCGGTGCCGGTGGCGCAGGTGACGCCGTGGTTGTTACGCAGTTGGTCGCGCAACGCCGCCGAGTTGATGACGTTGCCATTGTGCGCCAGGGCCAGTTCGATGGCGGGGCCCTTGGAAATGATGGGCTGCGCGTTCATGGGGCTGCTCGAGCCCGTCGTTGAGTAGCGCGTATGGCCGACGGCTACGTGCCCCGGCAACCGCTCGAGGTCATCTTGGCGGAAGACGTTGGAGACGAGGCCCATGCCGGTGAAGTTGCGCAGCGTGCGACCGTCGCCGGCGGCGATGCCGGCGCTTTCGTGGCCCCTGTGCTGCAGCGCGAAGATGCCATAGAAGGCGGCAAGCGCCGCCTGATTGTCCGTCGCCCCCGGCAGGTACACGCCGACGACACCACACTCCTCGTGGACAACGTCGCCGTCTGCCATGCGGGTGCCGGCCAAGAAGCGTCCTCCCTGCCACGGGCGAGTATACGCTATCGGCGCTCGCTCTCCTACCCCGCCTTCTACCGCCTTCCTCGCCTGCGCCTTGCCGGGCGCTTGCGGCGAGGGGGCTCGGCAACGGGCGCGGCGGGGTCCCGCGGCGCATCGTCCGCCTCCTTGACCTCGAAGTGTGCGAAGGCGCGGCGGAGGCGGCCTACGGCGAACGCCAAGCCCAGTTGGATCCCCACGAGGCCGAGCCATCGCGCGGCTTGCGCAGCCATCGCCGCTGCTGAGAACTCGTTCAGTAGCACCAAACCCTCCCACGAGGCGAGGGCGCCATGCGCGGCGGCGAGCACCGCTAAGGCAATCGCCCAGCGGCGACGCTCTTCCGGTGGCGAAGAGATGAAGCGCACGCCGAGCCACACCAGCAGCACCAGCTCCACCGTCGCGCGCACGGCCGCCGCCAGGGTGAAAAGTGAGGCATTCGCGAGCACAGGCTCTGCGTCCGCCTCGAAGATCGGGAAGCGCATCGTCTGCGTCAAGACGAACAGCGTGACCGACCCCATTCCCAGCGAGACTCCGTGGCGCATGAGGCTTGCTGCCAGCACGAGTGCCGTCGCGTAGACGAGCGCATACGCACCCAGCGCGGCAAGCCCCTGCAACGGGTCAGGGTCGCGTGCGATGAAGCCCGTCGTCAGCAGTACGATTGCGCCTTGCGCTCCCGCCGCCCACGTCAACAGCCCGAGGGGCAGGCGGCGCTGGTAGGCCCACATCCCACCGGCGACGAGACCGATGAGTATCACGATGCCCGGCGGCGTCAGGTTTCCCCACTCGGGCAAGGCGTCGAGGCGCGACCAGCCCCACGCGATGAAGGAGGTCGCGAGCAACGCGATGAAGGGTGCGGCGACAGCCAGTGCCAGCCGCTCAGTGCGGACGACGTAGCGGGCGCCTGAGGCTGCTTGCGGCTCCTCCATCGGTATGCGGCTCCGGAGCTATGCCCTGCGGCTGCGCGGTCTCTGCGAGTGGTGCGACGGCGGCCGGTCGTCGATGGGCGTCACCACGATGTGCCGCTCTGCTCCCTCGCCGTGGCTCTCCGTCTGCACGCTCGTGCTGTCGGCCAAGTGCATGTGGAGAATGCGCCTGTCCGCAGGCGTCATGGGGTCGAGTGCGACGGGTCGCCCTGTACTCGCGACACGGCCCGCGACGCGGTCGGCCAGGCGGCGTATCTGCTCCTCGCGGCGGCGGCGGTAGTGCTCGACGTCGACCAGCACGGGCGCGGCCTCCTGGCTCGCGAGCAC
>DAOUJX010000059.1:0-27085 GCA_034422075.1 Dehalococcoidia bacterium | reverse complement strand
AACAAGATATTCGGGGCCTTCACGGGCGGCGGCTACACCCGGGCGTCGGCCCTCATGGTCTGCCTCATCGCGTTTAATCTGGTGCTGGTCATCGCAGGCAGACGCTGGATAACGCGGCAGACCAGGGACTACTAGGCGTGGCCGGTCGGTCAACTACACGAGTCAGGCGGCGCAAGCGCTAGAGTCGGCAGAATGCCCCGCCGCCAACGCAAATGGTCTCGGCGGTCGTGAATGAGGCGTCGTCCGAGGCCAGAAAGGCGACGGCAGCAGCGACCTCCTCGGGCTCACCGGGGCGCCCCATGGGGATAGGGGCCAGTTGGGGTGCATCCACCGACTGGTGCCGCCGGCCACTGGCCGTTGGCGCCTCGCCGAGAATCCGCGTCACGAGCGTATCCCCTTCCTCTCGGTTGCTCCGGTGGGGGACGACTATGTTGATGCGGACGTTGTGGGGGGCAAGCTCCAGGGCCAGGCTCGTCGTCAGGGCGCCGATACCACCCTTCGCGGTCGCGTAGCCGAGCCGGTCGGTTCCGCGGACGGCGTGGGAACCGAAGTTGATGATTGAGCCGGAACCTTGTTCGGCCATGTAGGGGGCAACCGCCCAGCAGCACCATAGGCAAGTGAAGAGGTTGTTTTGGATGTTGGCGATGAGATCTTCCGGCGTCTTCTCCCAGCCTAGGCGTCCACTGCCGGGCAACGTGAACGCGCCGCCGACGTTGTTCACCAGGATATCGATACGCCCGAACCGCTCCTTGGTCGCGGCCATGAGCTCCTTGGCGCTTTCCGGGGAACCGACGTCCCCTACCCAGACTTCGGCGTCCGCACCGAAGTCGCGCAGCTGGTCACGGACGCGCTCGGCACCGGGGGCGTGCCGGTCTGCGATCATCACGCTGGCGCCCTCCTCGGCGAACCGCTTGGCCGTCGCGCGGCCGTGACCCTGGCCGCCTCCCGTGACGATTGCCATCTTGCCTCGCAGGCGCTTGCCGCCTGCTGCTCGAGGGTCGAGGACCGTTGCTGCTTCAGCCATGTCAATCCTCCCGCTGTACGGATTCATGCGGCAGTCTACCAACCGGCCTAGCCGCCCGAAAGTAGCGAGTGCGGCACTAGGCCTACGGCCTCAGGCTACGCAAGGTGTGTATCTGCAGTTGGCGGGTGCCGAAAAGACGGGGGAAGGCCGCAGGCCGCTATGCGGTGCCGAGGGAGGGAGTCGAACCCACACGCCCCGGAGGGCCGCGGATTTTAAGTCCGCCGCGTCTACCGTTCCGCCACCTCGGCTAGGCGAGCGCCATACCTATTATGCGACAACGCGGTGATGAATAGGAGGGCAGGAATCGCCTCTGTGTACTCCCTCACGACTCGGCGTTTGGCTACTACCACGGAGGAGGTACGCTGCGATGATGTACGGAAAGGCTGTGCCCGACACCATCATTCCCGCAGACCACGGCATGGCGTTCAAGGTAAGGAAGGGGCAAGTGTTCCGGCGCTACCTTGTCGAAGACCGGCAGGTGGGCGACTGCGTCTTCTACAACGCGAATGACTACAAGGAGTGGTTTCACATCGGCCAGTCGTGGGCGGATCAATGCCATCCTGGGCACCGGCGACGCCCACAGCTTCCAGCACTTCTACTCGAAGCCGCCCCGCGAGAACGTCATGTTGACGGTGGTCGAGGACACGGTGAAGAACCATTGGGGCAACATGGGAGGCCGCTCCAGCGCGCGCTTGGCCGAGCTATCTGGGCACGGCAACCCCGGCCGCAGTTGCCAGCAGAATCTGACCGAGGCGCTCGCCTCCTACGGCCTGACAGGCGACGACGCGAACGACGTGTTCAACGTCTTCATGAACGTTGAGATGGACGCGAACGGCAACTTCACGTTCGAAGTGCCGGAGACGGTCGCGGGCGACCACATCGACATGCGCGCGGAGATGGACATCTTGGCGGATATCTCCGCGTGCCCTAACGACAACGGCCCTGTCAATGATGGCCGCTGCAAGCCGCTCGGCGTGACCATATTCAGCGGCTAGATCCGCACCTCTACACGGGGAGAGGCCGCCCTATGTGCCGGGGTAGGGCGGCGCCTACCCCAAGTAGTCCATGATGAGCGTCGCCAGCACGCGGGCTTCGTCGAGGACGCCTGAGATGGGGACGAAGTCCTCGCCGAGGAGGCTAGTGGCCCCGGCTAGGCCGTATTGCACCGTCGGGATGCCGTGCGAGAGCGGGCCACCGGCGTCGTATGCGCCTAGGTGGTAGTAGGGCTCGGGCTCAGTGCCGTGGATGGTCTTGTGCGCCCCCGCGACGGCGCGCACACCGGGGTCGTTCGCCTCGACGAGCGCCGGGAGCATGTGAACGCCGCGCTCGACCGTCACTTCGAACGGGCTGAGGTCGCCGATGGCCCGGCGCACTTCGTCCACTACGGCATTGATGTCGTCTCCAGGCAGCAGGCGTCGGTCGACGGTGATAAGGGCAGTATCGGGCAGGGTATGCGGCGCTAGCGGCGAGTAGACCACCTGGTAGGGCTCGGCGTGGACGGCGCCCAAGAGTGGGTGCGTCTTGTCGAACGTCATCTTGGCGATGCGGTCGATGGCCTTGGTCGCGCCCATGATGGCATTGCGCCCAAGGTCAGGGCGGCTGGAGTGGGACGCCTCGCCCTTGACGGTGACCCTCACGTCGACGCGTCCGCGGTTGCCTAGTTGCAAGCGCCATCCGGTACGCTGAAGGACAACACAGAGCGTGGGCTTCGTGGGCAGCGCCTCAATAATGGCGTCTGAGCAGTCGTGGGAGGAGCGCCCCTCGTTGTTGATGCCGAAGTAGAGTGTGCCGGGTAACTCGACGCCTGCGTCGAGGAGCAAGTTGATGACACCGAGCATAGCGGCGATGTGCGACTTGTTCTGTGTTGCGCCCTGACCAAAGGCGCACGGCTCGTCGTAGCCGTGCTGCGTACCCATCGCGATGCGCGCGTCGAAAGGGTTGTCCATCAGGTTGGCGTGCTGCGTCGGCGTATAGGCCATGATGAGCAGCGCCTTGTCCGATGTGCCCTCACCCATGCGGACGACAAACTGGTTGAGCGGAGCTTCTATGATCTCGTACGCGCCTATTTCCTCGAAAGCAGGCCGCACGACCTTCTGAACGAAGTGGACGAGTTTGGGGTCGTCGGGTGCCATGAGGGTGTTCGCTCCGAGCGGCACCTCCGTCGGCTCCCGCAGCATCCGGAGCAGTTCGTCGATGATGAGCTGCTCATCGAGATGTTCGTCGATGATGTCGTCGCGGTTGAGCATGAAGGCCTCCGCCGGTTGGCAGTGTGTGCGGTGCAGGATAACGCAGCGCTTGAGGTTACAATGCGCCCATCTTCCGCTAGGAGGGCGCGTGTGAAGGTTGACCTGCGTACGCCGCCAAGCCATCCCGTGAGCGAGATGGTCGAATTTGCCCGCAAGTGCGAGGAGGCTGGCTTTCACGCCTGCGGCTTCAACGATTCGCAGCTCTACTTCCGCGACACCTACGTCGTTGCATCGCACGTGCTGGCGAACACGGAGCGGCTCGTCATCCATCCCGCGCTCACCTGCCCGGGGCCGCGCCATACGTCCGTCATTGCCTCGGCGGCCAAGACAGTACAGGAGTTCGGCCCCGGCCGGTTCGAACTGTGGCTCGGGCGAGGCGACGCGGCGGCGTCGACCATCGGACGTGAGGCGTTGACGTTGCGCGAGACGCGGCAAGCGATCTCCGAAATCAAGCGCACGATGGCTGGCGAGTGGGGCATCTGGGGCGACTCCCATGTCCATCTCCACCACAGCGACGGCCCCGATGTTCCCGTCTTCCTAGCGGGTAGGGGGCCGAAGGTCATCGGCATAGCGGGAGAGCTGTGCGACGGTGTGCTGCTCGCAGTGCCTCCGAACCGTCAGTCGATCGCGCAGGCACGAGGGTGGCTTGCCGACGGTGCGGCCAGGGCAGGGCGCGATGTCTCAGAGATAGAGGTGGTGCTGGAGGTGCGGACGATGGTGCGCGAGACGCGCCGCCTCGCCCACCGCACGCATGCGCCAAGGCTGCTCCCCATCCTCGCGCGCCCTGACGGCCAGGAGTGGCTTGCCAAGCGAGGCATCGACTACAGCCTTGCGCCCATCATGGAGAGCATCGAGGAAGGCTGGGCGGCGATGCAGCGCCTTGCGCCGTCGCCGAGCCATCCCTACGATTGGGCGGCTGCCGAGGAGATAGCTGACGCTGCCATCCCGCCGGAGCTGCAGGCCGCCGCGGGCGACACGATGGCTATCCTGGGCGACCCCGACTACGTCGCGCAGCGCTACATTGAGCTGGCAGAGATGGGTATCCAGCGCATCTACCTCTATGCGAACCTGTCGTTCCAGTGGCCGGAGGACGAGCGGCGCGCGTTCGGAGAGGTCATCGGCCCAGCACTGGCGCGCGCGCAGGCCGCCGTCGGCTAGACGGGCAGCACCGGGCGGCCCTCTGGGGTTTGCACGTCGAACGCGTTCAGGCAGCACGCGAGCATCGTGTATGCGCCGATGACGGCCGTCAGTTCCGCCATGTCCCGTTCACCGAGGAGGGTGTACAGCGCGCTGAACGTCGCGTCGTTCGCGCGGTGGGGCGGGCGGAGCAACGCCTTCACGTAGCTCACGATTGCAGCGTCGCCGACGTCGATGCCCTGCGGTGCCGTACCCGTCTTGATGGCCTGAATCGTCTGCTCGGCCACGCCTGCAGCGCGCGCGTCGTCCTCATGCGCTGCCCACTCGTACAGGCAGTCCATCTCGCGAGCGACGGTGCAGATGGCGATCTCGGACACGCGCCTATCTAGGTTGGCCTCGAAGCGTGCGAACCCGATGGTATGTGCGACCCGCGCCGCAAGGTCGGGTGAGTGCAGCAGGTACTGGTAGGGCGCGCCAATGCGCCCGCGGCTTGCGATGATGGAGTCGAAGTGCGGCGCGCCGGCCTCGTCGACCTGATCGCGCTGGACGATTTCGGGCATACGCGGCATGAAACGGCCTCCGTAGGTGAATGTGGCGGGTGGCAGGGTAGCAGAAAGCGCCCCCGCTTTACGCCGCGGCCCTTGCCGTGCGATAACGGAATGGTGACTGCTAACCCATACCGTTCATTGCCCAGCGTTGACCGCGTGCTCGCGGAGGATGTGCTCGCTCCGTTGCTGCAGGAGTATGCGCGCGAGGTCGTCGTCGACGCGGTGCGGCGCTGCCTGGCGGATGCGCGGGACGCGCTAGCCAACGGGGCAAACGCACCTGCGCCGGACGACATTGCGCGCATGGTCGTTTCGTACGGAGCGCGGACGTGGGCGCCCTGGCCCGCTCCGGTCATCAACGCCACGGGCGTCATTCTTCACACCAACCTGGGGCGCGCACCGCTGTCGGAGGCGGCCATCGCCGCAACGGAGGTCGCTGTGCGCGACTACTCCGACTTGGAACTGGACTTGGAGTCCGGCAAGCGCTCGTCGCGGCACCGCGCGCTGGCGCGACTGCTCAGCGAGTTGACCGGTGCTGAAGAGGCGCTCGTCGTCAACAACAATGCCGGGGCGATCCTTCTTGGGCTGGCGGCCGTCGCGCAGGGCCGCGAGGTCGTCGTCGCGCGCGGCGAGGCGGCGGAGATAGGCGGCGGTTTCCGCATCCCGGATGTTCTGCGGCAGAGCGGCGCGCTGCTTACCGAGGTCGGCACGGTCAACCGCACGTATGCCGCCGACTATGAGCGCGCGATATCGCCGGATACGGCGGCGCTGTTGCTGGTGCACCGCAGCAACTTCCAAGTGGTGGGCTTTACGCACGAACCCGAGCTGGCGGAGGTTGCCGCCGTCGCTGTTGCCAAGGGCGTGCCGCTGCTGCACGACCTCGGCTCCGGCGCGCTGCTTGACACGGCGCCCTACGGCCTGGCACATGAGCCGATGCCGCAAGAGAGCATCGCCGGCGGCGCCGGCCTCGTGTTCGTGTCGGGCGACAAGCTGCTCGGCGGGCCGCAGGCCGGGATCGTCGTCGGTCGTCGCGCACTCGTTCAGCGACTCGCGGAACATCCGCTCGCCCGCGCCTTGCGGGCCGACAAGATGACGCTCGCCGCGCTCCACGCGACGCTGCTCCACTACCTGCGCGGCGAGGCGGAGCGAAAGGTGCCTGTGTGGCGCATGATCACCGCGAACCTCGAGGACATTGCCGAGCGCGCCGACGCTATCGCGCAGGCCGCTGGAGATGGCGCGGAGGTCATCGACGGGCTATCGACTGTAGGCGGTGGCAGCCTGCCCGGCGATACGCTGCCGACGCGCCTCGTCGCGCTCGACTCGCCGGATGGGGCGGAGGCGCTGGCGTCGCGGCTGCGGGCGGGCTCGCCCGCCATCCTCGCCCGCATCGACGAGGGTCGCGTGCTGTTGGACCCGCGCACGGTGCTGCCGCACTGGGATGCAGAGGTGCTGAGGGCGCTTAGACCTGGAGGCGCCGGAAACGGGGATTGAACAGAGAGACGAAGAAGACGCCGGTGAGCCCAACGCAGGCGGCGGTGATCATCGCGGTTTGGACGCTGGTCAGGTCGGCAATGGTGCCGACGACGAGGCCGCCGAGCGGCATCATGCCGATGTCCATCATGTAGACGCCCATGACGCGCCCGCGCATCCTGTCTGGCGTCAGCAATTGCAGCATCGAGTTATTGGTGGTCATGTTGGTCATCAGGGCGGCGTTGATGACGATGAGCACCGGCATGGCAACGGCGAGCGCGTTGACCTGCGACAACACGAGAATGCCTATCCCCGCCGTCGCCAGCGCCAGCAGGATGAGACGCCCCTTCGCGCGGATGTCGCTGTAGCGCGCCATCGCCAGCGTGCCCAGGAAGCCGCCGATGCCCATTCCCATCAGCAGCAGTCCTAGCGTGTCGCCCTCTCCCTTCACCTGGCCGAGGACGTCGACTGCGAACACCGGCATCAGCGTCACCATCGTCGACATCATCGTCAGAGTCGGAATGAGTGCCACGAGGATGACGGACAACGTCGTGCGGTCGTGGAAGACATACCCGATGCCCTCGCGGAAGCTGGAGAAGGGCGAGCCCCTGTGGCGCTGGTCCTCCTCCGCGTACTCAGCACGGTAGGGGAGAATCATCACGACGACGCCGACGTAGAAGAGGGCCTGAATCATGAAATTCCAGCCGGGGCCGAAGAAGGTGATGAGGAAGCCGCCGGCTACAGGCCCGAATATGCGCGTGGTATTGAACGCCATCGAGTTGAGCGCCACCGCATTCATCAGGCTCTCGCGCGGCACGGAGTTGCTTACCAACGTTTGTCTTACAGGATTGTTGATACTCCAGCCCACGCCCGACACAAAGGAGAAGACATACAAGTGCCAAAGCGCGACGTGATCGAGCAGGATGTCGGCGGCGAATAGGAGCGCGAGCGTCGCCAGGAACACTTGGTCAAGTATCATGACGCGGCGGCGATCGAAGCGGTCGGCAAGCACGCCTGCCACAGGAGCCATCAGCAGTGGGATCGCGCGCAGTCCCAGCACGATTGACACCGACAGCGCGGAGCCGCTCAGCTCGAACGCAAGCCAGCCAAGCGTGACTTGCTGCACCCAGTTGCCGCCGCTGACGAACAGCGTGCTCGTCCACAACAGGCGGAAGTTTCGGTAGCGCAGCGCGGAGAATGTCCCCTGACGCCCGTGCCGTTCGCTCGGGGTGTTGCCGTCGGTCTCTAGGGATGGTAGGCGGTGTCGCATCGAGGGGGTTCAGGCAGTGTACGGCGGCCCATTGGGAGGGTCAACGCGCCTGGCTGCGTTGACGGGCGGCGCGCCGTTACCTACGATAGGAGTACACGGCGGCCCCCTAGCTCAATGGTAGAGCAGCTGACTCTTAATCAGCGGGTTGTGGGTTCGAGTCCCTCGGGGGTCACCAAGGATGCTTGTAACTGACTTTAGGTTTCCAATTTCAACGACCTGACTACTCACTCTCATGAACACTTGAGAGTCAAGTGACCACCCGAGAAATGCCTCTCGCCGGGAAAACTGGTGCACTGCAGCCGTGGGAGACACTCCCTACTTCTTCGGCAGTTGCGGGATGAACTAAGCGAGATGGGAGCCGCCGCTGCGTGTCTGGATGAATGGGCGCCCTGTGCCGCGATAGGTCGCCACCAGTCCCTCGCCGCTGAGACGCCGCCCGTGAAGTCCATGGTCGAGTCAAGGGCTACTATGTGGCCGGTGCCAACGGTGTACTCCTGGCCCAGGTTGAGCGCAATTGGGTGGATTTCGCGGTAGCTGGTTACGAATAGGTCACCAGAGCCGATACCCGTATCAGGAAGAAGCCCTCCTTGGAGAAGAACGATCCAGGTTGCCCCACTTCGTGTCGACCTCGAGGCTAGGCGATGAGGCGAGGTAGGAGCCAGACCGAATCATGACCGTCTCGCCGTCGAGGCGCGAACACACAATGTCGCCGGGCAGAGGCGGAACGAGCGTGACCTCGCCACCATGCGAGGCCGCGAAGGTGTGTTGGAAGAAGCCCTCACCGCCTAGAACCGAGCGTCGCAGGCCGCCGCGACGCCAGACTCCGCGAGGATGGACGCACCGGGATTCAGGGCTATCTTGGCGAGCGCCTACGAGGATAGGATTTCGTAGTCCATCGCGGCGGAGGTGTCCTTAGCCAGGCGGTGTATGCCATTGCCACACGACTCGTGGCGGTGCGTGAGGTGCTAAGGAATCCTCTCCGCAGCGTTCAGACAACTCCTTCGCCATTCCTGCGAGAGGAGGGATCTGAAAGCCCTGCCGCAATAAAGGCCTTTAGTCGTGGCCTCTCCTGCCAAGAAATGAAAGGAAGCGTGCGGCAGCAGAGGTGGGCAGTACCGTCAGAAGGAACGGATGCGGCGAAGGCCTACCACGCGGATGAAGACCAGTACTAGGAACAGGAAGCCGACAGTCAGCACGCTTAACGCGGCCGACTGGTCGCCTTGCGTCCCGCGCAGGCTGAAGACCAGCGTGCTGATGACCCATGGGTCGGAGCCAGAGGTGATGACCTGCGCCAGAGTGAACTCGCGGAATGCGAGCAGGAACAGGATTATCCATGCACCAACCGTATAGGGTGCGACGAGAGGCAGCAGGATGCGCCGCAGTGTGGTGAACGCTGTGCCGCCGCTCGTAGACGACACTTCCTCCAGTTCCTTAGCGATCTGCGCGACGCCTGCGCGCTGGAAGCGGTACGCCAGCGCCATCCGATAGGCGTAGACGATGACCAGCACTAACAGAGAACGCGCGAGAGGTATCCACCCTAGGAAGGTCTCGTTTAGGCGCTGATTAAGTGAGATGTAGAAGATGAAGAAGGCGAAGGCTGCAACCACCGCGGGGATGGCGAGGGACGACGACGTGAAGAGGTCCATAGCAAGGCGCACTCTAGGCGCAATGCGGCCGCGGACGACCGTCCACGCGATGATGAGAGCCACCAGCACCGATATGGTCGGCGACAACAGCGCGATGGTTAGCGTGTTGCGTATCGCCGGGTAGAAGCGCGTACTCTCGAAGAACAACTCGCGGTAGCCGTTCAGGCTGAGCGCCTCGGGAAAAACGTCCCAACTCGGTGGCCGGTAGGCCGGCAGGAACGATGTGTAGAGCAGGATGAGCAACGGCGTTAGCGAAATGAAGCAAAGGAACAGCCCCAGGCCGGTGAAGGAGGGCCAGCGCCAGCCGCCCAACTCATAGCGCTTGGCGCGGAAGCCCTTTCCCGTCATCGTCGCGAACCGCTCCGCCCGCCTCGTGTAGACGCTGTAGGCATAGAAGAGCAGATAGGTGATGAGCATGAAGTGCAAGCCCATCGCGGCAACGGAGCCATAGGCCGGCTCTTCGCCTGATCCGGTTTCCAGCAATTCCCATACGCGCGTCGAAAGGATGTCGGCCTTCGCGCCCGTGGCCAGCATCAGAGGCACCTCAAACGATTCAAGGGTGAATATGCCCGCGAGGATGATCGCGCCGAGGACCGAGGGGCGGAGGATTGGGATGGTGATGCTACGGAGCGTCTGGAAGAAGCGCGCGCCGGAGACGCGGCTCGCCTCCTCCAACGATGGATCCATGCTGCGCAGCGCGGCGCCTATGAGGATGACGAAGAGGGTGATTTGCCCAAAGGCCTGAACGACTATCATCCCGTACATTGTCGTCAGATTGAATGGCCCCGCGCCAAACTCGACGAAAGGAATCCAGTTGAGCACTGTGCGCACAACGATGTTAACGAGGCCGACACGGTTGCCTAGTAGGAATATCCAGCCCAGCGTCGTTACGATGGCCGGCATCATCAGCGGGAAGAGCAGGATGGCGAACAGCACGTTGCGGAATGGCATGTCCGTCCGCTCGATCAGCCATGCGATGACGAAGCCCAACGTGAATGCAAGGGCGACAGCGCCGACGACGTAGATGGCCGTGTCAATGAGCGTTGACTGTAGCCCACCTTTTATGGCGTAGATGCCAGTGAAACTACTGATGCCCCACGAACTGGTCGATTCGATGAAGAGGTCGTCAGTGGGAACGCGGAATGCCTGGACGAAGGTCGCACCGATGGCCGGCAACAAGAGCCAGCCGCCTACCACTATGGCGATAAGGAAGAGGACGATTTCGCCCCTGGCAAAGTAGCCTAGCCTGACGCCTATGCTCTGCCTTGCCTGGCCCGCTGCTGCGGCCATCTAACTACCTCCGTTATGGCGTCATGGGGGCGGCCCGTTGGTGGACCGCCCCCATGAAATCAGTGCCGTCGACCTTGGCGCTACTGCGCGCCGAAGACGCCCTCGCCGAAGTAGTTGGCGTTGATACCTCGCTGCCGTGCAACCGGCACGCTCTCGAACACCATCTTGACGTCCGCGAATTCGCCGCCCGCAAGCAGACCCGCCGATGCGTGGCCGTATGCGGCCCAACCGCTACCGACGACATCCCAAGTGATCTGCGAGGCTTCCTTGGAGGAGTGCCACGCAGCTAGGAGGCGGGCAGCGTTGGGGTGCGGTGCGTTGCTGGCAACGGCCGTGTTGAACATATTGATGCCCTGCCCCGTGTTCCAGAACTGCCCGATTACGCCGCTGTCCAGCAGCGCAGGTGGGTTGCCGTAGCCCATGTATACCAGCGGCTTCTCACCGGAGAGGATGAACTCGTTGCAGCTGCCGGTGACGAGCAGGCCGTTCTCGTCAATCATCCGCTTGTGCACGTCGATCATTTCGTCTGCGTCGTGGCGGAATGCCATGAAGCCGTTACCCGCTCGGAAGAGGAAGGACGGCGCGCATGCCTCATCCTTGTACCGCGGGTCCAACCAGTCATGCACAGACCTGGGCAGGTCGCCAACATCGTAGATGTCGGTGCGGTAGAAGTTGGTGTACTGGTTGTTGGCGACGCCCAGTGCGTTGCCGTCAACGTTGTCAGCTTCCCATGCGCGGCGTACGTCCGCACCCAACGACGCCCAGTCAACTTCGGCGCCGTAGCCCTTGTCGATGTACTGCGCCATCTGGGTCATGGACATGTAGACGACGTCGGTGGGCGCCTCGCCGGCCTCGCGCTCGGTGTTGAGCGCGCCGACGATCTGTCCGGCGCTGATGCCGCGTCCGCCGCAGTCAATGCCGAAGCGTGCTGTGAACGCAGCGCATACGGCGTCGACGTGGTCTTGGCCGTACGCGGTGAAGTGGACTTCGCCCTCAGCCTGCGCCAATGGAATGAGCGCCTCCACTGCCGGCGTCATTTGCCAGTCTTCAGTGAAGGTGAGGTACTTATCACCCTCTTGCAGGATCATCTCATTAACTGTGAGGGTTGGCGTTGGCGTTGCTGCCGGCCCCGTTGGACCTGTCCCACCACCACCGGTTGCCGGTGTCGGGGTCGGGTCGTCGTCCATTGCCTCGCCGGGCGTCGGCGTGGGGTCTGGCGATGTCCCGTCACCTGTCGTTGGTGCGCTTGTTGGGGTGGCCGTGGGCTCGTCTTCGCTGCCACACGCGGCTAGCACGAGCGTCATTGCCAGCATGAGCATGGCAATGACCACCAAACGATTGACGATGCTTTTCATAACTCTGCCCTCCGTGTACTGCGTTCATCCAGCGCCGGCATTGCCCCGAATGCATCCGGAGACCGTCACGGACTTGCCGCAGAATCGTTGGCAGTATAACAAGCAGTGAGCGAGTGTCAATCGGTAGCGCTGAGGTACGGTGCAACTGCTGCGCACCTTATCGTCTCTTGGTGAGAGAGGAGAGACGCGCAGTAGCGTGTAGTACGCTATCACGGAGGCTCGCGGGATGGCGCGCGACTATTACAAGGTACTGGAGGTGCCGCGCTCGGCGTCGGATGCGGAGATCCGGCGCGCGTACCGGCGCTTGGCACGGCGATACGAGACGCAGGCTCGCCGTAGGGACTCCAAGTGGGCTGCCGCCGAGTTGGTGCTGATCGACGATGCTTACCGCACGCTCTCCGACGGGGATTCGCGGCGGGCGTACGACGCGGCGCTCCAAGAAGCGCGCGAGAAGCGCACGGAAACGGTAACCAGCATGACCGCGCGTGCAGTCAGCACGGCGCCGGTCGTCGAGCAGGAGTCGGGAGGCGCGCAGCAACGCGAAGGGCTCGACTGGTCAAAATGGGCGCCGATGGGGTTTTCGCTGTTCCCGGGGCGGATGCCGCTGTGGTTCGCCGCGATGGTTATGGTGTTGTTCGATCGTTTGTACCGCGTTTTTCTTGTAGAGACGTTTGGAAACGAGGCGGCGGCGGCAACCTACTTTGCCCTTTTTGTTCTGGGGGCGTCCGCCTCCCCGTTCGTGGCATATTTGCGGGGGCGTAGCTGGTTCCTGTGGGGCGTCCTGGGATTCGCGGGCGGCGTCCCTTTCATTGTGGTGACCTTTGGGAATCCGATTTCGCACGCCGTGCTGCTAACCCTGCTGCTGGCGAGGCCGGGCCGCCCGCCGTGCCCCAATTGCGGCAGGCGCGTGGAGCGCGGCAAGAGCGAGTGCCCTAAATGCCACGTCGACTTGTCGGGCCAGCCTGTTGGGCAGCCGTCGGAGAGCCGCGATGCGTGAGCGCGCATCCGCCGCTGAATCGCCACTCACGTCTGCACTCTCGGGTCTTGCGCGATGGCTGCGCCGTGCATTCCTGGAGCGGTCGGCGTTCTCGATGAACCGGCGGGCGGCAATTATCGAGGGCTACTGCCTAGAGGCAGCGCCGTCCGAAGCGCCGGATGCAGTGATGTTCGCGCTTTCCGCGACTATCGAGGGGTCGCTTGCGGAGCCGGGGGAGCCAGTGTTCTTGGACATTGTCAAGCCCGTGCTGCTGGTGGAGGACACGGGTGTCGAGGCTTTCCGGTTCGAGGGGTCGCCCTTGCCGGGAGATGCGGTAGAGCGGCGTCCGATGCTGCGCGCGTATCGCGACTCGGGTGACGGTGTGCACTACTTGCCAGTAGACGTGGAGGCGTGGGTGCGGTGGGGTGCTCCGCATACCTATCGCTTTGCGATACCTCGCGAGCTGGCGCAAGGAGCGCGGAGCGTCCGCCTCATAGTGCTGCGCCGCGGGCGTATCATAGTTACGTCGAAGCGGTTTAGAGTCGATTTCGATGCGCTGGGCCAGGGCGGCGCGCCAACAGGGTAGGGGAAGTGGCGGAATTGGCAGACGCGCATGGCTTAGGACCATGTGCCGCACAGGCATCCGGGTTCGAGTCCCGGCTTCCCCACCACGCTTGGCGGTAGACGGCAGCGATGCCAGGGGCCGCGCCCTTGACGGCCGGGCTGATTGACATGGCGCAGGGTTGTGGGTAGTGTCTTGCACCGTCTAGGGCTGGGAGGTAAGCAGTTGATTGTAACTTCCCTAGTGCGCCGCTGGTCTCCAATCACTGTCTTGCTGACGACTTTTGTGCTCTTGGTAGCTGCATGTGGAGAGGAGCCCACGCCTACCCCCCTACCAGAGCCGGAACTATCTGTAGATGATTTGTTATCTAACGGAAGTGCAAAATTGGCTGCTTTAGCGAGCGCAAAGTTCGAGATGATCGACGAATTCGAGACGGGCTCCAAGTTCTTTGGCATGACATTGAAAGGCGTTACTGGAGTAGTCAAATCTCCCGATAGCACAAGCATTTTGGTGGAATTGGTGACTCCGAGTTTCGGGTTTGCGGAAATCAAAATAGTGGCAGTTGGGGATTCGGCAATGATCAAGTTCTCCGAGGACGCGCCGTGGGCCCCTCTACCCGCAAGCGATGTGCCATTTAACTTTGGGATGATGGGCGTGACTCTGAGCGACATAGTTACTGGACTCCAGAATGCAGAGAGCGTAGGCCAGGAATCAGTAGCGGGCGCGCAGACTTTAGTGGTGCAAGGAGACACTATGTCTGAAGACCTTGCATCTCTTATCACCGATGCAAGCGAGGGTTATCCAATCAAGTTGACCCTGTGGTTTGATGCGGGTGGACATGAGCTCCGGCAACTAAGAATAGAGGGTCAAATCTTTGACGACGATGCGCCCGAAACGAGCCGTTTGATCACCCTGTCGGATATCGACGTTCCCATTGACATCCAACTTCCGGATGCAGCCGCAGGGTCGTGAACGCTGCAAGGTCCCGCCTCGCTGCACTAGGTTCGTCCCAATCGGTGATTTTGGGGATCCTTTGCTTGGGGGTGTTCTCTACAGCCCTGGACCAAACTGTGGTGGTTGCGGCCTTGCCGGCCGTCATGGTGGACTTGGAGATTCCCCTTACGGACCTGGATAGAGCATCCTGGATTGTAACCGGATACTTGGTCAGCTACACCGTTGCGATGCCGCTGGCAGGACGCTTGTCGGATGTCTACGGGCGCGTCAGGATGTTCCAGATAGCGCTGGTGGTGTTCTCCATCGGGTCGGCGTTGGTGGCTGTTGCACCCGACTTCAATTGGATCGTGCCCGCCCGCGTCATCCAGGCCTTCGGCGGCGGCGCAACGGTTCCCATAGCGCTTGCTATGGCGGTGGGAGTCGTATCGCCGGAAAAAAGGGGCGTTGCCCTGGGACTGGTGACCGCGTCTGCCGAGGCTGGCTCTGTGCTAGGCCCCCTCTATGGAGGCGGAATCATCGAATTGCTTGGTTGGCGGTGGATATTCTGGCTGGACATACCTCAGAGCTTCATCTTGATAGCACTGATGGGCATTCTGGCGAATCGCGCCAATCCTGGGGCGAAGATGGACTACTTCGGAGCGCTGGCGCTGGGAGGAGCGCTCGCCGTCCTGACCATCGGTCTTTCGCAGAGAAGCGTCTTCTCGGGCGAGTCGCTTGTGCCGTACTTCTTGCTGGTCATCGGGGTATCTCTGGTCGGCCTGCTGATCGTCGTGGAGAGGCGGGCGGAGCAGCCTTTGTTGACATCGTTCTTGTACACGTCCAGGGCATTCCTGTCCTCGAACGCCACCCAGCTCCTCGTGGGAGTGGCCCTGATCATCTCGCTGGTCAGTGTGCCGCTGATGGCCGCCACGGTCATGGAGAAACCGGCTTGGGAGAGCGCCTTGCACTTAGTGCGCCTTACTGCCGCCATACCAGTGGGGGCAATTGTCGGAGGCTACATCCTTCGTTGGGCTGGGGTGAGATTGGTATGCATTACCGGTCTAGCATTCATAGGGACGGGTCTGCTGTTCATGAGCGGCTGGGACACTGAGGTGGCGGAACTGAGGCTAACGGTGCCCTTGGCCATGACGGGCTTGGGGTTTGGGCTGGTCATTCCCCCCATAGGCATCAGCGCTTTGAGCGCTGCGCCTAGCCACTATTGGGGCGCTGCGGCTTCATTGGTCACTGCATCGCGGATGGTTGGAATGGCGTTAGGGCTGGCGGCCTTGTCCGCTTGGGGAATAGAGCGCTTCTACAGTCTGACTGCCCACGTGACGATTGGCGCGACCTTTGAGGAGACGCAGGCGCCTTTGATAGAAGCCGGTGTGACCGTGTTCCAGGAGCTCTTCACGATATCGGGCTTCTTGGTCTTGCTTGCCATCCTTCCGGCTCTGCTGATGAGAATAGAAGACGGCGGTGAAGAGGAGGCTTCTCCGGGCGCCTTCCTCACTGACGATCCCGAGACGGAGGGAGGCTGGCTGGCAGGTCAGAGCTGAGAGGCGGCCTAATAGGGGCCCCTTCCCGTAGCCCTCGAAGGTCTAATGCGCAGCCGCCCCCTTCGAATCGCTCTGTTCGGGATAGAACTGGGCGCAGTACTTACGGAAGAGTCTGATCTCACCGTCGGACCGGCAGAGCTCTGGCTTGGGCAGGAAGTGCTTGTGCCCCCAGATGACAACGTCTTGCATGACGTCACCCTCTTGCCATCGCGCAACGAGCTTGTTCATGACGGGTGCCCGCAGCCTCGGCGGTAGGAACCCCAACCCGACGATTCGCCGCTTGGGCCCTCGAATCGCGTACGCCTGCGAAGCCAGCGTCATGTCGATGAGCGTGCCGTCGACCGGCGTGGCCAGCACCCACATGCGCAGATGCATACCGATGGAGCGCTCATGGATGTCGACGAAGGAGTATCCGAGTCCGGAGATAAAGGTGGTGGAGGAGATATCGAGGGTGACCCTTCCAAACCGGCCAATTCTCCGGGGGCTCCTGAAGTCAAAGCTGCTAGTGCAATGCGCTCCGTTCGTCAGCACTCGTCCAGTGCGCTCGACGCCGCCGTAGCCATGGACGTAGCGGAGGTGAGCCAGATCCACCGAGTTCTCGGTGGTCTCCTGTGGGTGGCCGGGGAAGCGCAGGGTCCTGATCGCGTGGTTGCTCCAGCCCTCTTCGTCCGGCGGTTCCGGGTGCAACTGCCATTGAGGCGGCCGTCCACCGATGCCCCACCAGGCGAAGATCAGGCCGCAAACCTCCTCGGTCTCGAAGACGCGCAACCTGGCGCCTTGAGGGGGATCGGCAAAGGGTGTGGCCACGCACTGGCCACTTGCGTCATAGGAAAAGCCGTGGAAGGGACACACGAGTCGGCCATTGCGCACGCTACCTCCGGCCTCGGGCCTAAGGTCTGCACCCAGGTGGGGGCAACGCGCCTCGGCGACGCAGACGCGGCCCTCGATGTCACACCAAGCGATGATGTTCTCGCCCATCCAGGTCTTCTGGATGAGCTTGGCCTTCAGGATGGCCTTGCGGCTTGTGACGAAATACCAGCCCTCGGGGAAAGGGTACAGGGGGACACCGTTTGCCGGCGCCTCGAGCGGTGCTGGTATCGTCCGTTCTTCAGCGATCATGTTCGTGCAGCGAGAGCTTCTCCTGCGGCAGAAAACCTCGCATGAATTCTACCACTCGCGCTTCTCAGGACGCAGAGAGCTGCACCCCCTCACCTCGGGAGGGGGTGCGTAATTTACGATGCGAGAGGTGAGAAGGCGTTGGGCGTCTATATCCGGCAGAATGCGCCGCCTCCGACACCGATGATTTCGCCCGTGGTGAAGGAGGAATCGTCGGAGGCTAGGAAGGCGACAGCGGCGGCTACCTCCTCCGGCTTGCCGGGGCGCTGCATCGGGATTGGCGTCAAGTGCGGCGAGGAGAGGCCCGCACTGGCGTCGCGCCGGGCGGAGCCGTCAGGCGGTGCCTGACCGGGGATGCGCGTCACCAGCGTATCACCCTCGTCGCGGTCGCTAAGGTGGGGCACGACGCAGTTGATGCGTATGCCATAGGGGGCAGCCTCCAACGCGAGGCTTGTGGTTATGGCCATAACGGCGCCCTTGGCCGCCGCATAGCCCAGGCGGGCGGTGCCGCGCACAGCGTGCGAGCCAAAGTTGATTATTGAGCCGCTTCCACCCTCGATCATGTGCGGCATGACCGCCCAGCAGCAGCTGAGGCACGTGTTGAGGTTGTTGCGGATGTTGTCCTCGAGCTCCTCCGGTGTGAACTCCCAGCCTTGCTTGCCGCCATACATCGCACCGCCGACGTTGTTGACCAGGACGTCGATGCGGCCAAAGCGCTCCTTGGTCGCCTCCATGAGCGACTGTGCCACGTCCCACGGGCCGAGTTCGTTGACGAAGATATCGGCCTCTGCGCCGAATGCGATCAGTTCGTCGCGCGTGCGTTCGGCACCGGGGGCATGGCGGTCGACAAGCATGAGGGACGCGCCCTCCTGCGCAAACCGCCTGGCCGTCGCCCGGCCATGGCCTTGGCCGCCGCCGGTGATGATGGCAACCTTGCCTTCGAGCCGCCGCGCTCCGGCTGCCTTGGGGTCAAGTACTGTCGCCTGCACCATGTCGCACCTCCTCGCGTGTGGCCTATAGGGCCGGTGATACCTGGCGCCCGCATGCCAGACGTAGCGCGGGCTGGTGGGACTAACTGGGGCGCACGGGCTGCTACTCGGCGGCTGCGGCGAGCTGCGCCGCTGCAGCAAGCTCGGCTCGAGTCGCCTCATCGCCCGGCATGACGAGAACCCTGTCGGTGGGCAACTTCAGGTCAACTTCCTCACCAACTTGGAAGGCAGCGAACGGGTCGCCCTTTACCTTGAACGCGTCTTCCGATGCCTTGACCACGTATTCCAAGGTCTCGCCGATAAAGCTGGTGCTGGCAACGGCACCCCGGATGGTGTTGGCGGAGACCGGTCCGTTGGCGCGCTCCACCTCGACTGCCTCGGGCCGGAACGCGAGGACGACACTGGTCGACGCATTGGCCCAGTCCGGCAGCGGGATGTTGATGACGCCGTGGTCTGTCTCAACGCCGTCGCCGCCGCTGTTGATGGTGCCGTTGAGCAGGTTGGTCTTGCCCACGAAGTTGGCCGTGAATGCCGACGTGGGGCGCAGGTAGACATCCTCGGGACTGCCCTCCTGCACAATGATGCCATCGTACATGACGGCGATCTGGTTCGACATGGCCAACGCCTCCGTCTGGTCATGCGTGACGTAGAGCGTCGTGATGTCCAGGCGCGCGACTAGGTCCTTCAGCTCTTGGCGCATCTCCTCGCGGAGTTTGGCGTCGAGGTTCGAGAGGGGCTCGTCGAGGAGGAGCAGGTCGGGCTCATAGACAATGGCGCGGGCCAAGGCAACGCGTTGCTGCTGCCCGCCGCTAAGCGCCGGCGCGGGTCGTTCTGCCAGGTGGCCGAGCTGGACGAGGTCGAGCGCGCGCTCGACCATCGGGCGCACTTCTGAACGCGCCACCTTGTTCTTACCGTGGACGAGCGGGAAGCCGACATTGTCGAAGACCGTCAGGTGCGGCCAGATGGCGTAGGATTGGAACACCATCCCGACTGCGCGGCGGTGCGACGGAACCACGATGCGCGAAGCGCGTTCGTAGACGACCTCCTCGCCAATGGTTATCTTCCCCGCCGTCGGCGTCTCCAATCCCGCGATGCACCGCAAGGTGGAAGTCTTGCCGCAGCCGGAGGGGCCGAGCAGCGTGTAGAAGTTGCCCTTCTCGACTTCGAAACTAACGCCCCGGACGGCGCGCACCGGCCCGCGGTCGGACTGGTACTCCATCTCCAGGTTTTCAACGGAAAGCATGCTCATTGAAGTTTCCTTAGCTCCTGACCTCGCCGCCTATCCAGCGTCTGCCCGCCCAGACGACGCCGATGAGGAGGACGACGAGGACAACCATGACGGCCGCCGACTCGGTGAATCGCCCGCCCTCGAAGCGGCTGAAGATGACGTTGGCGACGAGGACAGTGCCGGACGTAGCCAACAGCAGGGGCGTGGTGAAGTCCTTTGCCGCGTGCGTGACAATCCAGAGCCATCCGTTGAGGAACGCAGGGATCAGCAGGCGCAGGTTGATATAGAAAAGCGTGCCCACGTTGCCCAATCCGCTGACCAAGCTCGCTTCCTCGAGCTCCTTGTGGATCTGCAGCTGCGCCGAGTACATCAGCCGGGTCGTGTATGAGAGGTAGCGGGCGGTGAACGCGAGGACGATGAGCGCCAACGTCCCGTACAGCGGCGTCCCGATGAACAGCAACAGGAAGGCCAGCGTCATGATGACGCCGGGTATCGCGAGCGGCATGAAGGTTAGGACGTTGGCCGTCTGCGCTACGGGCGTTCGCAGTCTGACCGCCGCCCAGCTGACGACGGTGACCAGCAGCATCGTGATGGTGGCTGCCGCGACGACGACGATGGCCGTGTTGACGAGCATCTGCCCGAAGAAGCGGTAGTCCCACAAGTTGCGGTAGTTCTCCATCGTCCACGGCAGGCTGCCGAAGTTCTCCGGCAGCGGTGGCACGTAGTAGCGCAAGAAGCTGGCGTACAGGATCATCGAGAAGGGCATGATGACCTTGATAACCAGGTACAGCCCCACGAGCCCTAGGGCGACATACTTCCAGTGCCCTAGCTTGATCTTGCGGGGCCGATAGCCCTTGCCGGTGATGACCGTGTAGCGGCTGCTGCGACGTACTAGCCACAGGTAGAGGGTGATGCCGCCGATGCCGATGATGGCGCCTACTAGGCCGAATACCGCCGCCGCACCGTAGGCGAACCGTCCCTCGTCAACCGACGTGATGATTAGGTAGATCTTCGTGGCGAGTACCTGCACCCCGGCTGTGATGCCCAGGGCGAGGGGTATCTCGAACGACTCCATGATGGCGATAGTGAAGTAGATGACGACGGCGAGGATGCCTGGCAGCATCAGTGGGATCGTCACGCGCCGCAGCACGCCCCAGCGATTGACGCCCGCAGTCGACGCTGCCTCTTCGAGCGTTGGATCCATGTTGCGCAGCACGCTGACGAGTAGCAGCCACATGGAAGGAACGATGCCCAGTGCGGTGACGAAGATCATCCCCTGCATCGTGTAGACGTTGAAGGGGCCGCTGCGCGCATCGGAGCCTAAGATGAGGCGGATGTACTCGTTGACGGCGCCGGCGCGCGGCCCCGCCAGCAAGACCCAGCCCAGCGCCGTTGCGAATACCGGGGTCACGAAGGGAACGAACATCAGCGTGTAGAGGATGGAGCGGAAGGGCACATCCGTCCGTTCCGTCAGGAACGCCATGCCGAAGGCCATCGGCACTGCCAGCGCCATCGTGCCGCCCGCGTAGATGACCGTGTTGCGGAATACGTCAATGAAGCCCGTCTGACCCGCGAAGAACTCGGTGTAGTTGGCAAAGGTGAGGCCGTCGCTCGGCGGGTCCAACGGAAATACGCCGGCAGGGCGGAAGGTCGCAGCAATCATGACGACGAGCGGTATGACGACGAGGAACGCGACGGTGAGCATCGCGGCCCACGCAATCAGCGTCCGCTGGTCGAACCGGCGAGGAACGGGAATCCGTCCCCCCCAGCGTAGTGTTGGCGTGCCTAACGCCATGCCCTGACTCCCAAGGAGGGGTGGGCGGCGGGTCGAAGCACGCCCACCCCTCGATTGTTACTACTCGACGCGGCGCCGCTACTCGGTGAACGCGTCGATTGCCTGCTGGCGCCACCTGCCAAGGTTGGCCACGTCTTCCGGCTTGTAGGCGTAGACGAGGTTGCGAGGCAGGTCAAGGCCCAGGTCGGACAGCTTCTGGGTGAACTCGTTCACGACGCCGGGGGCGGTGACGAAGCCGCCGGCCAGGTCGGCTTGGAGCTGTGCGCCGGTCGTTGCCTGCCAGGCGCTCCAGAGGTCCGCTAGGGCCGTGCTGGTGGTCGTGAGCGTCGGGTAGCAGGTCAGGCCGATGCCGCCCGGCACCCATCCGTCTGCGGGCGCCCACCAGTCGACGGGCGCCCCCTTCTTCTGCTCACGCAGCGCCACTGAGGAGCTGGCGATGGCGATGTCGCCCTCGCCTGCGAGCAGTGCCTGAACGACACCGGTGCTCCCGCCGGAGACGGCCTTCGCGCCGTTTTCGCGGAGCGCCCTGACCCATGCGAGCTGCCGGTCGTCATCCCAGCCCGGCGCCATTGGGAAGGCATAGACACCGAGGAAGCGCGCGTCGGTGACCACGCGGTCCTTCCAGACCGGGTTGTAGGCGAGGTCGTCGAAGGTGATGCCGTCGAGCTCCTCCGCCGTGACGTTGTTGGTGTTGTAGGCGAGCGGCCACACGTAGAAGCTGCTCACCATGCACCAGTCTTTCATCGGGCCAAGGTTGCTATCGAGGATGAGCGCCTCGCGGTAGTTCTGAATGAGCGGCGATACTCCGTAGAGGGCCTCCCAGTCCGGCTGGCGCAGCGCACCCTCGTGCAGCATGTCCAACAGGATGTCGGCGTTACCCGACTGGTCGTCGGCGATTGCCTTGCCGGCCTTGTAGGCCTGGAGCGCTTGGATGGGTGCATCGCGCGCGCCGTGGCCGGGGATGCTGCTGACGGTGATGTCGATGCCGAATTCGGCCTCGAACGCCTCCTCCCACGCGCGGATGGTCGCGGGGTCGGTGCCGTCATACCAACCGATGACCTCGCGGTCCGTCGTCGCGCGAGCCTCAGCCAGCAGCCGCTGGAAGGCGGCGTCCGATGCCGGCTGCTGCTGCGACGTGCCGCCGCCGGTAGAGCCGCCACCGCTGGTGCCGCCGGTGCCACCACCCGACGTTGCGGGGGCGCTCGTCGGCGTTGGCGCGGGGCCGGTGGTGTCGCCGCCCGACGTTGTGGGGGCGCTCGTCGGCGTTGGCGCGGGCGTCGGCGTCGGGTCCTCTCCTCCGCACGCCGCTAGCCCTAAGGCGAAGAGCGCCAAGGCCGCCAGTATCAAGATTGATTTGGTCCGCATCTGCTTGCTACCTCCCTTGTAACTTTCCGAGGTGTCGATACCGGTCTGCGCTAGCGTCCGATAGGCGAACTACCCGCCACGCGGCCGCTCTTGATCTCAGCAATCTCTGGCCTTTCATCCGCGAGGTCGCTGTTGAAATCGCTTACCAACTGCTCGGCTGTGGTCACATCACGCACGTCGGTTTGGCGGTACTTCTCCGAACCACGCGCGTTCTCGACCATGAGCCGCCGTTGCCCCACGACGTGCGAATCGGTTGCCGATAGGTACTCGGGGTGCTGGTAGCGCGTCGTCCTCATCGCATCGTAGTCCTGGTCCGAGAAGTTGTAGTGGAACAGGAAGTTGCGGTAGAGGCGGTAAGTCACCCGCTCCCATAGCCGGCCGAGTTTCGTCTTGATGCGCATCGACCTGAAGTAGACGACGCGTGTAAGGTCGTTCTCCACGGGCACACACCAGCGCGTGTACATGGCGCCGGGCCCCCCGAAGTAGAGCCGGTGCATGCCGGGGAGATGCATGCCGCGCCACTCGTCCGGCGTATCGAAGCGCGGCCTCTTGGCGTTGCGCCGGTCGAAGAACTCGAAGAACCACGTCCACAGCAACCGGTAGCGGTGCTTGGGCCACTTCCCTCCGACGCGCGGATAGTACATCTGATAGGGCACCTTGCCGTTCTCGTCGGCGTAGTACTGTTCGGCGCCCCGTTCCGGAACTACCGCGACGTCGTTGACGGTGATGCTGCGATAGCCCATGGGCGTGCGCGTGCGCCCGCCAGTGCGGCTCCGCAACTGGATGATGGAGTTGCGATGCACCCAGAAGCAGTTGTGGGCGTCCGACTGGTTCTCCAGCGCAATCATCCAATTGCAGTGCCAGTAGCGAATGGTGTACTGGAAGAGCATGTGCTCGCCCTCGAACATCTCGGGCGGAATGTCCTCTTCCGCTGGGACGGGCTCGCCGTCCCCCATCCAGACGTAGACCATGCCCTTGACGGTGACGGTGGGGAACTTGCGTGCCCTAAGGCGGCCCACCATCTTGGAATCGGGGCCTTCGGTGATGAACTCGACGCACTCGCCGTCGCCGTCGAATGTCGCGCCGTGGTAGGGGCAGGACAGATACCCCTCGAAGAAGCAATCGCCGAAGGACAGGTAGACGCCGCGGTGGGGGCAGTAGTCCCAGAGCGCCTGCACCTCGCCGTCCTTGTCCTTGAAGAATACCAGGTCCTCGCCCAGCATCTTCAGGCCGACGGGCTTCTTGCGCCCGATGTCCTTGGCGGGCAGGGCGGGGTACCAGTATTCGCGGTAGCCGAGCTGCGGGATTTGGCTGCGCCGGTCGTCGGCGTTCACCGGCTGTACGAACGTCGGCGTCTGGCTGCCCTGATAGCCGCGTGCGTACTGGCGCCAGCCGCCCGGGTAGCCGCCGCGAATCTTGCCTAGGCCGCTGAGCATGCCCATGCTTCGGTCCCTCCCTGGCTTAGCCGGCCGGATGCGCTTCTGCAGGCTCGGCGTCGCCGCTGCCGTCCGTTCGTATCTGCCCGTAGTCGTCGTCCCACTTGACGCCCAGCTCTTCGTGGCCTTCGACGACCTGGGCCTCAGCGGTGGTCACGGCGGCGACGTCCGCGTCTTTGCGAATGCCGCGTCCGAACTCGGCGATGAGCCGGCGCTCAGCCACGAGGTGCGCGTCTGTGGCGGATAGGTATTCGGGGTGCTGCCAGCGCGTCGTGCGCATGGCGTCGTAGTCTTGGTCGGAGAAGTTGAAGTGATTCAGGAAGTTGATGAAGAAGCGGAAGCGCAGCGACTCGATGAAGCGGCCCACCCACGTGTTGTGGCGACGGAAGCGGATGTAGACCGCCCGCGTCATGTCCTTGTCGACCGGGACGCACCAGCGCGTGTAGAGGGGTATGAGGCGCTGCATCCCCGGCAACCTCATGCTGCCACCCTGCCAGTCTTCGGAGAAGTTCGGGTCGCTTTGCCGCTGCTGTACGACACCCCTGCTATTGCCGGTGATGCGGTCCCACAGTTTGAACGCCCACACCCACGTCAGCCTCCAACTGCTCAGCGGCCAATGGCCGTTGATGCGCGGATAGTAGAGCTTATAGGGCATCTTGCCCGTTTTGGTGTCGACGTAGTAGTTGGCGGTGTCGGCGTTGCCGACAACGCGGACGGCCTTCCCGTCGATGAGCTTGGAGCGGTAGCCGAGCGGCGTGCGCGCCCTCCCTCCCATATCCCCCCGGGAGGAGAACATGACGCGGAGGGCGTTCTTGTGTACCCAAAAGGCGTTATGGGCATCGCTCGTGTTCTCGAGCGCGATCATCCAGTTGCAGTGCCAGTAGCGGTAGGTCGTCCAGACCTGCGTCTCCTTGCCCTCGAAGAACTCGGGCGGGATGTCCTCCTCCGGCGGCACCGGTTCGCCCTCACCCATCCAGACGAAGACAGTTCCTTTCAGGGTGATGGTGGGGAACTTGCGCGCCCTGAGGCGGCCCACCATCTTGGAGTCGGGCCCCTCCGTGATGAACTCGACGCACTCGCCGTCGCCGTCGAACGTCGCGCCGTGGTAGGGGCAGGACAGGTATCCCTCGAAGAAGCAGTCGCCGAAGGACAGGTAGACGCCGCGGTGGGGGCAGTAATCCCACAGCGCCTGAACCTCGCCGTGCTTGTCCTTGAACAGGACGAGTTCCTCGTTGAGTAGGCGCAATGCAACGGGCTTCTTGCGCCCGATGTCCTTGGCAGGCAGCGCCGGATACCAGTACTCGCGCAGACCCTCCGAAGGAATGAGGCTGCGGCGGTCGTCAGGGCTGGTTGGCTGAACGAAGGGGGGTGTGGCGGTCCCGCTGTACCCGCGCGCGTACTGCCTCCATCCGCCCGGGTAGCCCCCAATCGTCTTCTTTAGACCGGAGATGACGCCCATGGCCGTCCTCCTTTCCGCTCAGCGGACTCGGCTGCCTGGGCTGCATAGGCTTCCGGATAGCCGACTAAACGGGTCGCCGTGGTGCCTATTTGCCGCTTCGAACCCCACCAAGATTGGGTTCTCGAGGCAAGACCAGCAACCGCTGTCGATGCACGGCGATTATGCGGTGGGGCAGGGATACTGTCAAGCGAGTGGGCATGGGAGTGGCGCAACATCGTAACGCTATGCAGGCGGCTTGGGCGGTTAGCGATCAGCTACCCTCGCTCCCATTAGGGATAGCGTCTTGTCCGAAAGCCAGTACGACGAATTGCGACACAATCAATCAGGAAAGAGCCATGCGCGAGGCGTTGCCAGCGAGGGTTCGGGATGCAATTGAAGCCGTGCTCGACGTATGGGGCCTAGCTACCCCGTCGAGCGGATTCCCGACGACGTGCCGGTAGCCCATTCGTAGTCGAACATGCGGCGCGGCCACCAGAGGGCAATTGCGGTCCAGGCGCCGAGGCCCAGCCAGACCGTAGCCTCCCATGGCCGGTTCACATGAGTAAAGCCAAGGTTCTGACTCTCACTTGCCCCGGCGACGAGACCCAGGATGCCGAGGCCGAGGGAGACAAGGACAAGGAACGCTGCAACCTTGCGCTTCCAGCCGGCCGACCACACCTCGCCCACCAGTAGGAGGACGAGCCCGGCAACGATGAAGACGACTGACTTGGCAGCGTTGATGTAGACGACGTTCGCCGTTGTCTCCCAGTCGAAGAAGAAGCCGAGGATGCCCATCACGACTAGGCCGAAGCCCACGGTCATGAGCGCCCGGCGGGGCGCCCACCAGTAGGAATGGCGCAGCGGCCAGACCATCTGCGCCTCTTCCTTGTTTCGCGGCGCACCTATGAGCGGAAAGAAGTCGGACAACGCTTGCTCCTTACGGCAGCTCGTCCCGTCCCGGACGCGTATTGCGTTTTGGCCTGGCCGGCGCGCGCGTCAACCGGCAGGCGCTTCTTGCCACAGCGGGTCACGGGCCTCTTCCCGTTCCGCGCCGGCGACGGCCTCCAGCGCTTCATCCCGGTGCGCGCCCCACAGGCGCTGAGCGTCTCGGGACTTGAGCGGCATGCGGCGTCGCCACGCAATGATGGCAACGTCCGACGCACCGACCTTCTGAGGCATGTCGGGGTCAAGGGCGCCGATGGCCTGCACCGGCATGTCCTCGAGCTCGTTCGTGCCCTGGGGCAACTGGTAGAGGTGGCTCGTGTTGTACAGGATCTTCCACCAGAGCCGCCGCCAGCCTCTCCAGAAAGACTTGCGTGTCAGCGTGAACGTCCACATGCGGCTGCTGAGCTCATCGATTGGAACGGCTGCGCGCAGGTGGCAGCGGTCACCCGAACCGCTCGGCGAGACCCACATCGGAAGCTCGTAGACGCCGGTGTAGCCGGGACGGTCTGGGTCGAAGCTCTTTCCGCCGCGTCCACGGCCACCCTTCATGAACCGCCACCAGACGTGCTGCGGCCACTTGGCCTTGAGTCCCTCGTAGTAGGCCGACTGTGGCGCGCGCTCCGATTCCGCCGATGTGATGTGGATGTACTTGTCCGTCTCCTTGGCAATCTTCATCGCCCCGTGGTAGGCGGCCGAGTAGCGGAAGAGGCCGCGGCTGAACAGGCGGCGAATGGAGCCGCGGTGGATCTTGACGGCGTGGGAG
>DAOUJX010000058.1:0-102188 GCA_034422075.1 Dehalococcoidia bacterium | reverse complement strand
GCGCTGGACCGGGGATTGGGCATTGGTGTCCGCAAGGGCAGCAGCCTGAAGGGCAAGCTCGACGAGGCCCTGGCGTCCATGAAGGCTGATGGCGCCCTCAATGCTCTCATCCTCAAGTGGGTGGGAGAGGACGGGTCGACGTTCGAATAGGGAAAGCTGTTCAACGCTCTGGGCGGATAGAGGCGGTGAAGGCGGCACGCGAGGCTCAGGCCTTGCGTTGCCCACCGTGCAACACGGACCCTTACAGGCTCCGAAGCCAAATCTCGAAAACGGCTCTGTCTATCGCCTTAAAGGCTCGCCAACCGTAATTCACGACGCGGCCAGTCGTTGTGGACAGCTACGGTTTGCAAACGCCCCTACCCTGCTCGTTTAGATTGTCCAGACCTCGCCAACCTGCTAGCATTTGCAGCCAGCCGCACAGGGGGCCTGGAGTTGAGTGCACCGGCGGGCGGCTGCGGAGGCAGACCTAGCTTGGGAAAGCCCTCGATGGTTGACGATAGGGACTACCGTATGGTAGGTGTGCCACCGTCCCAGAAGGCTCACGCGATACACAACGCATTGGCAAAAGGAGAGAAGAAATGACTTCCAACCAGTACTGGTGGCCAGGTCAGCTGAGTCTTACGGCTCTCCGCCAGAATTCTCCCCTGTCTGATCCGATGGACAAGGATTTCGACTACGCGGAGGCGGTCAAGACCATCGACGTCGATGCCCTCAAGAGGGACATCGAGGAGGTGATGACGACCTCACAGGAATGGTGGCCTGCCGACTACGGCCACTACGGGCCACTCTTCATCCGCATGACTTGGCACGCCGCAGGCACCTACCGCATCAGCGACGGCCGGGGCGGTGGCGGCTCGGGCCACCAGCGCTTTGCGCCCCTCAACAGTTGGCCCGACAACGGGAACCTGGACAAGGCGCGACGCCTGCTCTGGCCGGTCAAGCAGAAGTACGGCCGGAACCTCTCCTGGGCCGACCTGATCATTTTCGCCGGCAACTGCGCTCTGGAGTCGATGGGCTTCAAGACCTTCGGCTTCGCCTTCGGGCGCCCGGATGTCTGGGAGGCAGACGAGACGGACTGGGGCTCCGAAGAGACGTGGCTCGGTGACGAGCGCCACAACGACGATGGCGACCTCCAGGGACCCCTTGGGGCCGACCACATGGGCCTCATCTACGTGAACCCGGAGGGGCCGGGCGGCAACCCCGACCCGCTCGCTGCGTCGCACTTCATCCGCCAGACGTTCAAGCGTATGGCCATGAATGACGAGGAGACGGTTGCGCTCATCGCGGGCGGGCACACCTTCGGCAAGGCGCATGGCGCTGCCCCCGAGAGCAACGTCGGGCCCGAGCCTGAGGGAGCCGGCATAAGCGATCAGGGGCTCGGCTGGAGGAACAGCCACGGCAGCGGCAAGGCCGGCGACACCATCACCAGTGGCTTGGAAGGCGCCTGGACCACCGACCCCGTGAAGTGGGACAACAACTTCTTCGAGAACCTCCACGGCCTCGAATGGGAGCTGACGAAGAGCCCCGCCGGGAAATCGCAGTACACCCCCACCAATGCAGGTTCTGTGGCCACCGTGCCGGATGCGCACGACCCCTCGAAGAAGCACGCTCCCATGATGCTCACGACGGACCTCTCCCTGCGGACGGATGCGGCTTACACGGAGATTTCGAAGCGCTTCCTCGAGAACCCCGCGGCGTTCGAAGACGCGTTCGCGAGGGCGTGGTTCAAGCTGATCCATCGCGACATGGGGCCTCGCAGCCGCTACGTCGGGCCGCTCGTCCCGGAAGAGGCGCTGTTGTGGCAGGACCCCGTTCCCGCCGTCGACCACGAGTTGGTCGGAGAGCAAGACGTTGCCGACCTCAAGGCGAAGGTCCTCGCCTCAGGGCTGTCCGTTTCTCAGCTAGTCTCGACTGCCTGGGCATCGGCCGCATCGTTCCGCGGCACCGACAAGCGCGGCGGAGCGAACGGGGCGCGCATCCGCCTCGCGCCACAGAAGGACTGGGAGGTGAACGACCCGGCGGCGCTGAGTGGCGTGCTACAGACGCTGGAAGGCATACAGTCGGAGTTCAACGGTTCGCAGAGTGGCGGAAAGAGCGTCTCTCTTGCTGACCTGATCGTGCTGGCCGGCTGCGCAGGCGTTGAACAGGCTGCGCGGAACGCCGGTCACGAGGTGCAGGTTCCCTTTGCGCCTGGCCGCACGGACGCGACACAGGAGTGGACCGACGCGGAGTCATTTGAAGTGCTGGAGCCCAAGGCAGACGGGTTCCGCAACTACGTTCAGGCAGGGCAGGAAGGGAAGCCGGAAGAGCTACTGGTCGAGCGGGCCTCCATGCTGACGCTCACCGCCCCGGAGATGACGGCGCTGGTCGGCGGCCTGCGCGTCCTGGGTGCGAACACAGGACAGTCCGCGCACGGAGTCCTCACCGACCGGCCTGGGGCGCTGACGAATGACTTCTTCGTCAACCTGCTCGACATGAACACCGAGTGGGGCGCCACCTCTTCGTCTCAGGACGAGTTCGAGGGGAGAGACCGTCAGAGTGGCGAGGTCAAGTGGACCGGCACCAGGGCCGACCTGGTATTCGGGTCCAACTCCGAACTGCGGGCGCTCGCAGAACTCTACGGGTGTGACGACGGTCAGGAGCAGTTCGTCGGGGACTTCGTGGCCGCGTGGAACAAGGTGATGAATCTGGACCGCTTCGACCTAGCATAGCCCCAGAAGTGGTGCTCGGATTGCTCCGAGCACTGGCACTGCTACGGCAATGGAAGGAGGCACTGCATGACGAGTGCCTCCTTTCGTTTGCCCATGAGGAGAGCCTTGGCGGTCAGGCAGCAGGCCACCGTCCCCGAGCATTGAGAACTCACCGTTGCGAATTGCCGGCTACTCCGTGGATAGCTTAGCTATGTAGCACCCTAGCTCGGAGATGTCTGTTTCGGGCACTGCTGCCTTCCCGCCACGCAACCCCATCGTCCCCGGCCACTGGGCAGCCCCGTCCACATCGGTGCGCTCCTGTGGGCGCTACTCCCGATCAGCCATTGTCCCGCTGCGTCTCATCATCGGATGCGGAGGAAATACCGCTCTTCTCGTCCCGCTCTCCGAGCAAGCGTATCGAGACCTCTTGCGCCTCTTCGATCGTACTGACGAATCGACCTGCCGGAACGCGGCGCAGCACGTTGAGCGCCCGCATCGTTACAGCCGGCCTACCGTCAAGCCCCATAACGATGCACTGGGTGTCCTGGTCGTACGCCGTGTCTATCAGCTGCTCAATGACGAGTGCCGCGCTGTCATCGATGTGCACCGTGTCCGAGAAGTCCATGATCACCACCTCGTGATCGCGGATATCGGCGCCTATCGCGCCGATAATCTTGCCGGACGATGCAACCGAGAAGCTCCCGCGCATCGACACCAGCCCCACGCGCGCAGAGTAGTCGTCCACGCCCGCAGGTGCATTACCCCCGTAGAGGAACGCCTTGTCCAGCAGCGGGACGGAGACCACGCTGTCCAGCTCAAGGCGCTCCCACTGGCGCGCGCTGGCCATTCCCGCCGCGATCAGCCCTATCGCCACCGCAGTTACCAGATCGAGGAACACCGTCAGCCCCATCGTAATCACCATTACCATCAGGTGTTCCCGTTGGACGCGATGGATGCGGGTGATGAAACGCCAATCGATGATGTCCCAGCCCACTTTCATCAGGATGCCTGCAAGCACCGCGTGGGAGATCTCCTCCACGAACCGGCCAAGCCCCAGCACCAGCGCCAGCAGGATCGCAGCGCGCAGCACGCCGGATAGCTGCGTTCGTCCACCTGCGCGCAAGTTCACGACCGTGCCCATCGTGGCACCGGCGCCGGGCAGGCCGCCGATGAGTCCGGCGACGGTGTTGCCAAGGCCCTGCCCCACCAGCTCCCGGTTGGGATTGTGGCGCGTACGCGTCATCGAATCGGCCACGAGCGACGTCAACAGGCTGTCTATGGAGCCCAATAGGGCCAGAATAAGAGCGGGTTGTACCGCGCCCACCAGGAAGCCGGGGGATAGGTCGAGGCGCTGCAGCTCCGGAAGGCCGCTCGGCACCTCGCCAATGACCGGCGTATTGCTCAGCCAGAGAATCCCCAGCAACGACCCGGCGATCAACGCAGCCAGCGTAGGGGGCAGGTACCTTCGGAACCGGGCCGGCCAGGCTACCCCGACCACGAGCGTCGTCGCGGCGATGGCAACCGCGCTCAGGTTCAAATCGCTCAGCGCATCCGGCCACGCCCGGATCGCTCCCAACGGCCCGCCCGTCGCAGAGGCCGCCCCCAAGAAGGGCAGCGTTTGGATGAGGATGATGATGACGCCGATCCCGGACATGAACCCGGATATCACCGAGTACGGCGTATACGCGACGAACCTCCCGATCCGCAGCACGCCAAGCAGGATCTGAATCAGACCCGCCATGATGACGATAGTGAACGCCTCGGCAAGGGTGTCCGCATGGGTGGTCACGATGACCGCCATCGCGACGGCCATCGGGCCGGTTGGGCCCGATATTTGGGACTTCGTGCCGCCGAATACCGCCGCGAAGAAGCCGACCGCGACCGCGCCATACATCCCCGCGATCGCTCCGAGCCCCGACGCCACGCCAAACGCTAGCGACACCGGCAAGCCCACTACCGCCGCCGTGATGCCACCAAAAACGTCCCCACGAAGCGTACGGAGGTCGTAGGTCATGCGTGCTTTCCCCAACATCGCTCACAGAGTATACGCACTGACAGCACCCCTTAACCCAAACATGGGCTGCGTCCAAGGGGCCATGGCCCCGGACCGCGAAGGGCTAATCGAGGAAGTGCTGGGAGGGAACGCAACGCTCGCCAAGGAGTTTCCGCCTCCCGGCATGCCGCGCTACATCGAGGCCCTGAAGGGCATACCCTGCGACCCGGAGAGGGCCTGCGAAGCCTTGTCTAACCCCCGTTACGCCGGGGGAACCTCCCAAAGAGCATCGTCACAGCCTCAGACCAAGGCGGCGAACGGTCTCTCACGGTACAATTCATGCAGGGCTCTTGGAGAAGGACCCAGGGGCGGATGTGGAACTAGCGTTGGTGGCGGGAGACTTTTGCCAGATAGGAGAGGGAGCCCCGGACCTGTACGGGGCCGGGTGGGTGGCCAACTACCCCGACCCGAAGAACCTCCTGGACCTGTTGTTCCACTCCGAGGCTCGCGATGCCCGGTACATTAGCCAAGCGTTCGACCGCATAGTGGAACAGGCTCGCCTGGAGCAGCGCACCGAAGATCGGCACGCCCTCTGCTGACAAGCGGAACAGCAACTGGTAGACGAAGAGGCGTCATCCCTCTCTTCCATGGGCGCGACTACGTGCTGGTGCAGCCTCACATAGAAGGATTCCGGGTATCGCCGCTAGGCCAGCCCGAATTGCGCGGCATCAATCTGAATCCATTTCGGGAATGCCGCACCGCCACGAGGCGGAACGCAGCCAAGCCACTGACATAGAGGTGCGCAGGCTGCCGTGGCCTGCGCACCTCGTCGGTTTACCCGTTTGCTGGGCAGTTCGCAGCCACCCTCACTGCCCAGACGAGCCTTACGCTTCCTCGGCGGCCAGCTCGGACCGCCCCTTGTACATGCCGTATCCAATAATGAACAGGCAGACCCCCTCAATGTAGAGGGTAACGGTGTTAACCAGCAGCAGCGACTCGAGGCCCACATCGGGGGCGTTCATTGCGAACAGGAAGTTGACCAGCGCCACCAATCCGCCAGCCACCAAGACGTAGCTCGCAACCTTGAAGACCCCCATCGAGGCAAACCGTCTGGATAGTCCAATGCCGACCATCATGGTCGCCAGCGGGACCAGCGCCAAGAACGCCAAGGTGATCGCCATCATGTCGATGTGCACCGCCAGGGCTGCTGCCTCGAAGTCTGCCGCTGTCAGAGCAGCGTCGCCACCATCATTGCTTCGCTGCATCAGGTGGATGACGAAGTGCCGCATCCCCGTGGTGATGATGAGAATGGTCCATTCGATCAGGGTGGCAATAATGCCGAACTGAAGAAGCCTGCCACCCAGCCCAGCTTGTCGGTTACCTAGGGGGTAGAGACCCACGAAACCGAAGGACATAAGCAGCAGCGAAATGAGCGTAAGGAAGGTCACCCATTGCGCCAAGATTGGCGAGTCGCCCAGGGCGTCCACGGCTGCGGGAAAGTCGGTCTGATCCACCGGATTTACGAGGGTGTATCCCGGGAAAAACAGAGGGACCACCAGGGCCATAACAATGCCGACCATCAATGCGAGACCTGCGTGCCTGGTAGCCATCAGCACCTCCTGCATGAACTTCTATTGCTGCAGCTCTACCTGAAAGCCCGCTTACAGCGCTCCAGCTTGCAGGCGGCAGCGTAGCACTTGGGCGCGGCGGCCAACAAGGGCCGCAACCGGCTCGGACCCACGATTCACGTGCCACGCATATCACGCGGGGCGGGGCGTGAAGGGGCACTTCCGACGAAATCGGTTCCATACAAGCCCTGGGGCCATTCCCTGCCCGTCCGTCCCATTCGGTGCCAGGAATGCACTGGAACACGGCGGACGCTGACCCCCCATCCATAACGGACGCCTCCCAGGGGGTGTCCGTCAGCGGAGCAGCCTGCGGCTATTCGTACCACCCCGACGCGAAGATCAGGCCGTCATAAAGCACTGCCCACGTGTGCTTTATCCCTTCTTGGCCTGCCTCAGGGTTGTCGAAGGTGTAGCTGACCCAACTGCCCGACTCGGTGGCGGCCCGCAAGTCATCACCGTAGAAGTAGCCGGTGGAATCGAAGCGGAGGCTGGGGTCCCGGCCGATAATCGCCGGATTGTGGTGGGCAATCGTGTAGCCGTCCTCATCGACGATGAAGACGTACCACTGGCCGTCGACACTCTCCTTCGTGCTGTAGTACTCCACCGTGCCCTCTCGGCCGATGGCGTCATACAAGTTGATGGCCCTCCCCACGAAGTCTTGGGTGTATGCGGGAGCATCCGACTTCCGCGGCCCGCGCTCGTACCACCCTGAACCGAAGGTCAGGCCATCATGTGCAACCATCCACGAATGCTTGGTCTCAGCGGCTCCCGATACCGGGTTCGTGAAGCTGTAGCTAAACCACTCGCCATCCTCATCGGCAACCGCGACCACCGCCTCTCCCGCGGGATAGCTGTTGGGTCCATCAGCATCCGAGGCAGGACGGCCGACCAGGGCAGGGTCGGCTGCGTGAGCCAGCATTATGTCATTCTCATCCAGAATGAACATGTACCACTGGCCGTCCACGCTCTCGTTGGTGTTGTAGTAGGCAACGGTGGCTTCGAGACCCTCTGCGTCATACCTGCCGATGGCCTCCTTGACGAAGTACTGGGTGTACTTATCGGGCTCCCACTTGGGAGGAATGGAGGCCGCCGGCGCCTTGTCGGCGCCGCTCGCCTCCCCCAGGACGCTCAGGATGAGGGCCGCCATGGCGGCCTGATCCAGCATGGCGTTGTCCCCTGACGCGCCGGAAGGCCCCGCGGGTCCGGTAGGCCCTGCAGGGCCAGGAGGCCCCTGTTCTCCCGCCGGTCCGGTAGCGCCGGCTGCGCCCTGAGGCCCTGAGGGCCCCCGTTCTCCTGCCGGTCCGGCTGCGCCCTCACAGGCAACGGCCAGTAGAGCGAGGGTGATGATCGAGATTGCTGCTGTTAGTGTGCGCACTGCCTTCCACCCGCTTGCTTGTGTCGTTGGAATGGGCAAGGTTGCTATGTGATGCAATATGCCATGCCATCCAACAGTTCAGTCTATCACGGAGGGGTTTTTAGCCCGCCGATCTCAACGCGAGTGGAGGGCTGTTCACGAGCGTCAACCTTCTATCTCGCTGGTACCATGGAATGAGATGTCTGTGTATGACTCGACTGCGGTTGCCGTTCGCCCTAGCGCTCGCACTAACCGCAGTGTCGTCTTGTGGCCCACCGGCTCCTCCGCAACCGGTTATCGGGGAAGAGGCGGCGCGCATAAGGGCCGAATTGGATGGTCGTTCATTCCGGCAGTTCGAGCCCTCTGTCGACGCCAGCCCTCGGAAGGGCGTCATCCTCGACTTCTTCGGAGCGATCGGCATCTGGGCCCAGTACGCCGAAGGCGGCTATGCCGTTAGCGAGTGGGAGATATCGTCGGATAACTACCGCATTGAACGGCGCACCAGCTCCGAGATAGCGCTCTACCTCGAACAACCCGTATCAAGACAGACGATTCCCACCCAGTGCGACAACTGCATAGCGACCGAGGGCGTCTCCATATCCATTAGGGACGTGTTCGACAGCGCCAAGGTATCGTTCAAGCTGAATGACCCCCATGGCGTCCTACCCTCGCCATTCCCCGTGTTCACGTCGTGGACACGCTTCTCAGAGGACGAGTATGTCGAGTAGCGAGTAGCTGCCGGACCCGGCCCTCAACGCAACCGCGCCGCCCCTGTGACTCAGGGGCGGCGCGGCCCATTGCCTTGTTGTCGATGCCTCCAGATGCCTAGTTGGGCGGCTGGAACTCGAGACCGCATTCTATGGCCGCAGCCATCAGACCGAGCATCGCCTCTTGGTCCGGTTCTTCGCCAGAGAAGATGGCGATGAGGTCTTCGATGTCTCCGATCTGCTCCTCGACGCAGCGCATGACGGACGGAGGTGGGAGCTCTTCACCGGAGGAGGCTCCGAGCGCGACGGCTTCCTCATCGTTCAGGCAGAGCTGCATCTGTATTGCCGCCCCAACCGCGGCCCCGGGGTTGGCCGGGGGCTCGCCGATGCCGAACACGGCCGGGTTCTCGAGGGCAATGGCCTTGATGCAGCCGCGCGTCTCGACGCTCAACCCTCCCGCTTCAGCCGACATGAAGGCGATCTGCATGTTGATGACGCTCTCAGGCGATAGGCAATCCACCGGGAAGTCTGCCGTGCCAGGGGGAAGGGCCGAGAAGGTGATGCCCTGGATGGAGTTGAAGATTCCCTCCCCGATGGTGCTGCGCAGGCAGGAAACCTCCTCCTCGGAAAGGTAGGCGACCAGTTCGCCCACGGTCGTCGTCGGCATGATCTCGAACTGGTCGAAGGGGACGGAGGGCGCCGGGGGCGGGGTGGGAGTCGGAGGAAGTGGGGTCGGCGTAGCTGTCGGTGTGGGCGTGGGCGTAGGCGTCGGAGTCGGCGTAGGATCTGAGCCGCACGCACTCGCAAGCGCCAAGAACCCAAGCAGCACTAGCAGAGGGGTGGTCGCCCAGAGCAGGCGAGAACGGCGGAAACTGGTGGAGGCTTGCATGCGGTGCGCCCTCTTGTGAGTGGTTGCTTCCATGCTAGCACCCCGGAGGACTGGCGCCCCAGTAGTTTTCTTCACCATATCGCTGCACGAGGGATGCTTAGGGCATCACCGGTCGCTACTTCTCGACGAGCACCACCTCTTGCTCCTCTATGCGCTCGTCCATGGTGAACCGCCAGATGCCTATGTGGCCTCTGAGGAGGTCTCCGTTTTCGTCCCAGTCCAGCGTGTTGGCGGCGCCGTCAAGGTCGATCTGCTTCCGTTCAGCAAGCAGCGCAAGGCCGTCGGCGACCCCTCCCGGGGTGGCCAAGACCGTCTGCCCGGGCGGCCTTGCGATCTCGTGCAGCTGGTCGCGTACGGCGGCGCCGTCGAGGCTACCCGCCGCTTGGGCGGCAAGGGCGAGGGCGAGCGTCGCATCGTAGGTCTCTTTGACGTAGGCGAGGACCGGCAGTTCACCGTACTCGGCAATGAAGGCGGCCTCCCAATCGGCGGTGGCGGCGTTGCCGGGAGCGGATGCGCCCCCCGTGCCATACATGCCCCCTAACCTATCGCCCCCGAGCTGCCTGACAAGGCTAAGCCTCTTGGCCGCATCGGCAAACACGAATTGGTCGTAGACCCCCTCATCGATGGCCTGGCCCACCATGGCCGCTGCCTGAGCCTCGAAGGTGACGACGACGAGAGCCTGCGCGCCCCGTTCGGCGGTCTGGGTCAGCTCCGAGAGGTAGTCGGTTTGAGTCCTATCAATGGAGACGCGCCGCAAGGTCCCGTCCCACGACGCCTCGAAGGCGTCCGCCAGCCCCCGGCCGTAAGCGTCGTCCTGGTAGATCAGTCCAACGCTGTCGAAGCCGCGACTTTCAGCCAGGCCGGCGAGGACAGGGCCCTGGATGGCATCCGAGAGCGCCGTACGGAAAAAGTAGCCGGCATCGTCGGCCTCGGTTAGGTAGGGTGACGTGGACGAGGGGCTGATGGTGGGGATGCGGAGCGGCCCGGAAACGCCCTCCGAAATAGGCAGTGCCGCCGAACTGGCGTTGGGGCCGACGATCGCATGGACCCCCTCTACCTCCACAAGCCGCCGCGCCGCTTCCACCGCAGCGGAGGGATCGCCTGTGGCATCGGCAACGGCGCTCTCCACCTGCATCCCAAGCACTCCCCCGCCCTCGTTGACGTGCTGTATGGCAAGGTCGAACGCTCGCTGTCGGTCCGAAGAGGCTTCGGGGGACCCGGTGAAGTTGAGCAGCAAACCAATCTTCAGCGGGGTCGTGGAGGACTCCCCCGAATCGTCACCGCAGCCTGTGCCAGCCACAATCAGGGCTGTCACGACCATCAACAGGACCGCGTATGGCTTCATTGGTGCACTATCGGCTCGGCGGCTTCGTCTAGCTGACGACGATGTCAAGAGGGTACATGAGAGTGTATGAAGGCGGAACGCTTTTGCGGATAATGGCGAAGCTGACGAGGTGCAGCAGCGCGCACACAGCGCGCTACGAGGCAGCGTATGCTGGCAGTCGTCTACGTCTTGCTCTCCAGCATGTCCTTCGCCATGAACCAGGCGGGCGTGCGGCGGGGAATGCTGCGCGGATCGGCGTTGCAAGGCGTCTACATCAGCATTTGGATTGGCGTACCGGTCCTCATCATCAGCGCGGCCGTCTCGACGCAGCTCTTTCGCGCGGGCGACCTCGAGCCTCGCTCGTACCTGTTGCTGGTTGCCGTAGGCGTCAACCACTTCATCATCGGTCGCTACTGCAATCACCGGGCTATTGGAGCGGTCGGTGCGAATCGCAACCGCACGATCGTCGGTGCCAATGTGCCCTTCTCCATCCTGCTCGCAGTCGTGTTGCTGGGCGAAGAGGTGACGCGGTGGATGTGGGTCGGCATGGCCCTCATCCTGGCGGGGCCGGCTATCGTGTTCCGTCGCCAGTCGCCCGCGGCGCAGCCGCGTACCTCTCCACAGAGTGTCCACACGGCGGCGGGAGCATCCGCTGAAGCACCCGCAGCTGGCGCGGTACAGGGAGCAGAGCCGGAGGCTCCTCCCCCTCGCTTCGTGGAGGGCTACGCATTCGGGCTTCTCAACGCCATATCGTTCGGGATAAGCCCCTTGCTCGTTCGCTCGGCGCTAGGCGGGTCGGGGCTGGGCGTATTGGGCTCGTTGGTCGCCTACTCGGCGGCATCGGTCGTACTGGTGCCGCTCCTCGCGCTGCCCATGGTTCGGGCAAACCTGCACCGCATCGACGCAGTGACGAGCCGGTGGTTCATGGTCAGTGCGGTAAGCGTGGTGCTGGCGCAGATGTTCCGCTACCTTGCGCTTAGCGTCGCGCCGGTGACGGTCGTGCTGCCGCTGATGCGCGCGGGCAGCGTGCTGCTGCTTCCCGTATCGTACGTCTTCAACCGGCGCATTGAGAGCTTCGAGCCGCGCGTGCTGGTCGGCATCTTCATCTCCATCACCGGTTCGCTGCTGGTGGTGCTCTAGCGGACGCGCGGCTCTGGGTCCTTGGTTGGGTAGGATTGGGTGCGCGAAGTCTCCAAGCATCGTGGCGGTACTGGCACGGTAGCGCGCGCAGACAGCGTGCGGCGCGCGCTGCGAGGCAGCACATGATCGCAGTCGTCTACGCCCTGCTCTCGGAGATGAGCTTTGCGCTGAACCAGGCAAGCGTAAGGCGCGGGATGCTCCGCGGCTCGGCGCTGCAGGGGGTCTATACCAGCGTGCTCATCGGCGTACCGCTCCTCGTCGTGAGCGCGGTCGCTTCGACACAGCTCTTCCGCACAAGCGAGCTTGATGCCCGTTCGTACCTGCTGCTTGCGGCAGCGGGTGTCAACCACTTCATCATCGGCCGGTACTGCAACCACAGAGGCATCGGAGCGCTTGGGGCGAACCGCAATCGCACCATCGTCGGGGCCAACGTCCCCTTCTCCATCCTGCTTGCCGTCGTTCTGCTAAGCGAAGAGGTAACGCTGTTGATGTGGGCAGGCATAGGCCTCATTCTCGTCGGGCCAGCTATCGTTTTCCGCCGCCAATCCTCTGTTCCCGCACGGCCGCAACGGGCCACGCGGACCCATGGGGCGCAGGCAGGTGGCTCCGGCCCAGGCACCGCAGTCAGCGCAGAGCAGGAGGCAACACCCGAGCCCTCACCCCGCTACGTGGAGGGCTACGTGTTCGGGCTGCTCAACGCCGCATCCTGGGCAATCAGTCCGCTGCTCATTCGCTCAGCCCTGGCCGACTCGGGGCTCGGTGTACTCGGCTCGCTGGTTGCCTACTCGGCGGCAGCGGCCGTGCTGCTGCCTCTGTTGGCGTTGCCCATAGTGCGGGCAAACCTCCACCGCATCGACGCGGGAACGAGCAGATGGTTCCTGCTCAGCGCCGTGAGCGTCGTGATGGCGCAGATGTTCCGCTACCTGGCGTTCAGCGTGGCGCCGGTGACGGTCGTGCTGCCGCTGATGCGCGCAGGCAGCTTTCTGCTGCTCCCCGTTTCGTACGTCCTCAACCGGCAGATCGAGAGCTTTGAGCCGCGCGTGCTGGCCGGCATCTTCATCTCCATTGCCGGCTCGCTGCTGGTGGTGCTGTAGCGGACGCACGGCTAGCGGTCGGTGGTGGGGTGGGATAAGGTGCGGCCCATCTCATCACTTGTCGATCGACCGGAGGCACCGCCGATGGAACCGTTCATCGTGCAAAGCGAGTTCGCGATGGTGGAGGTGCGCCTCGACGATTCCGCCAACGGCTCGCGCTTGCACATCAAGGACCTCGGCTCAGACGACGAAATCTACCTCGACCCGCTGGAGCTCGAGGCGTTGACGCGACTCAACCACGAGTTCTTCGTCCCCCTGGTCGCACCCGCCACGAGGGAACGGCCGCAGCCGGCGGACGACCGCGGCCTATAGACGGCGGGCGCCCAGGTACGGTGGAGCTGATGGCGGACGAAGGCTGGGACCTGCAATCGGTAGCCGACTCCTTCTGGGCCCGGCTGGCTGAGGGCGTCCACTTTCCGCAGGAGTGGCACGGACGGCTATCGCTCGACCAGGCCTATCAGGTGCAGTTGGAGGTGATGCGGCGCAAGCTGGCCGCAGGCCGTTCCGTCGCGGGATGGAAGGTGGGCCTCACCAGCGAGGTGATGCAGCGCCAGTTCAGCGTTCACGAGCCTTGCTTCGGGAACATCCTGGACGGCGACGTCTTCCAGTCGGGCGCAGCACTGCCCTTCGATAGCCTCACCGGCCCCGCGGTGGAGCACGAGCTGTGTTTCGAGATGGCGCACGACCTCGTCGGCCCAGGCGTGACAGACGAGACAGCCCGGGCCGCCATCCGGGCCGTCAGGCCGGCGATCGAGACGCCGGAGACGCGCGGCGACTTCACGAAGCAACTCGAGTTGGCCCTCGCCGACAACGCCCAGGAAAAGGCGATCGTCATCGGCGAGCCAGCGGCGCTTGCGGACATCGGTGACCTGCGGGAGGTCACCGTCTCCGTCGCAGTGAACGGGGAGCCCACAGCGGAAGGCACCGGCGAGGCCATACTCGGAGACCCCATCCGATCGATCACGTGGCTGGCCAACAAGCTAGCCACGTTCGGGCAGCATGTAGGCGCCGGGCAACTCGTGATGGCGGGGTCGCTGACACGCCAACTTCGCATGGCCAAGGGTGACCGGGTGGTCGCCGACTACGGCGCGCTCGGCGTCGTCAGCGTGTCGTTCCCCTAGGCGGTCAGGCGCCCGTCTGGATGCCGATGCGCAGGCCAAGCAGCCGCGCGGCCACCGCGACGCCCGTTGTCAGCAGGATGATGATGACGCCGACGACGGAGGCCGCCTCGAGTTGGTAGCTGGTGAGGTAGTCAAGCTGGAGCAGGGCCAATGGCCGGTTCTGGCTGCTGGCCAATAGCGCAACACGGCTTACGTCCCGAGCGGCGAAGACGAACGTGACCAGGCCCACCGATATGACGGTTGGCATCATCAGGGGCAGAAGGACACGGCGGTAGGTATAGAACCACGAGCCACCGCTGATGCGCGAGACCTCCTCCATGTCCTGCCCTAGTTGGAGCAGGTTGGCCTTGAACATCTGCGTGCCGACCGTGATCGAACCCAGCGTCACGATCAGTATGAGCACGAACGTCGTCGAATGGAGCGGGCGGAGAATCGGAATGCCGAGCACCATCCACAGGAAGCCAAGGCCGAGGATGATGCCCGGGAGCGCCCACGGCAGCCACGACAGGAAGTCGAGCCCCAGCCGCAGGCGGAAGTTGGTGCGGACGATGACGTAGGCGATGATGGAGAACCAGATGATGCCGAGCAGCGCGGAGCCGAAGCCAACAAGCAGCGTACTGCGCAGGGCTCCCAGGAAATGGCTGTCGGTGAGCACGTCCTGCCAGTGGCTTACCGTCCAAGGCTCGGGCAGGCCGCTGAAGTACCCCCAGAGCTTCATGAAGGTTCCCACGAAGAGGAAGCTCGAGGGGAGAATGAGGGACGCGGCCAGGTAGGCGGCGAAGATTCCGAAGAAGATCCAACGCCAGCGGCCAAGCCGGAAGAGGTTGGCCTGGAACTGCCCCGTTACGGTCGTGTAGCGGCGGCGGCCCACATACCAGTACTGGAAGAGCGCGAGGGGTATCAGCGCGAAGATGACCACTGCCGCCAGGGCCGTCGCCGCCCCGAAGTCGACCGGCGTGCGGCGAAGCAGCTGGAAGATCATCGTGCTGAACACCTCGATGTTGCGCAGCGAGCCGAGCACCCGCTCGATCTCGAATGCCTGGAACGAAATGACGAGCGCAATCATGGTGATGACGATGATGCTGGGCATTGCCAGCGGGAGCACCACCTTGCGGAAGGTGCCTATCGCGCTTTCGCCGGCCATGCGAGACGACTCTTCGAGCGCGGAGTTGATGTTGCGGAATGCGGGCGCAAGCATCACCACCTTGAAGGCGATGGAGCTCGTCATGAGGTGCACCCAGACGATGCCCCACCACGAATAGATGTTGAGCGGCGATTCGTTGATGAACGGCAACCGCTCGAGCCAGGTGTTGATTACCCCGTAGTTGGGGTCGAGCAGCAGGATCCAGCCCATCGTGACCGGCAGCGTAGGGAGGAAGAAGGTGACCCACATACCCAGTTCGAGCAGCCCCTTGCGCGGCAGGTCGGTCCGAGCAAGTATCCACGCCGCCGGAATGGCGATGAGGAGCGCGATGCCCTCCCGCGTCACCAGGAGCGTCACCGTGTTGATGAGCGCCTTGCGCATCCCCGGATTCGAGAACGCAAAGCGCCAGTTCTCGAGCGTGTACTCGGCCGTCTCCCCCGGCCTGCCCTCGTTGAAGCTGTACTGCAGCAGCAGGTATATCGGATAGAGGACGATGGCCGCCAGGCTGAGGAGCAGGAGCACCTGCAAGACGGTCTTCGCCTCGATGCCGAACGACAGCGACGCGGGCCGCAGGCGCTCTGCTATGCCGGCCATATCGAGACGTGCCGCTCGGGAAAGGTAAGGGCGACGGAGGCGCCCTCGGCCCATGCGATGTTCAGCGGAAGGCTCATCACCAGGTGCTCGCCATTGGCGCACTGCATCCGCGATTCGAAGCGGTCGCCGAGGAACAGCAGCGTATCGATGACGGCATGCATCGTGTTGGCCTGATCGGCAACTCCGCCGTCCAGGCTGACTTCGACATGCTCCGGCCGTACCGCCACGACCACCGGCGCGCCCGGCGTCGGAGTCCAAGACCCCTCAGGGCGGCCCGTGATGAGCGTTGCGCCATCTTCGAGGATCGCGGTGACCGAGTCGGCGCGGCTCTCCGGCGCGACCGCCGCCTGCATGAGCAGCGTTCGCCCCATGAAGTCGCGGACGAACTCGCTGACGGGATTGCTATAGACCTCAGCGGCAGTTCCCGCCTGCTCCAGTTTGCCGTCGCTGAGCACGGCCATCCTGTCCGAGAGGCTCAGCGCCTCGATCTGGTCATGCGTGACGAGGACAACCGTGATGCCCAGCTCTCGCTGAATGACCCTGAGTTCGATACGCATCTGCTCACGGAGTTTGGCATCGAGGTTGCTGAAGGGCTCGTCCAGCAGGAGGATGCCCGGCTCATAGACAAGCGCCCTGGCGAGGGCCACGCGCTGCTGCTGGCCGCCGCTGAGCAGGGGGCCTGGCCGCGACTCGAGGCCATCGAGGCCCAGCAGGCCCATGACGCGGCCCACGCGCTCGCGAATCTCTGCGCCGCGAACGCGGCGTGCGCGCAGCGGGTAGGCGATGTTCTCGAAGACGGTCAGATGGGGCCAGACGGCGTACGACTGGAACACCATGCCCATGTTGCGCCGGTGCGACGGAACGAAGACACGCTTGCCGACTGAAACAATCGGGCGCCCGGCCAAGGCGATTTCGCCGTCATCAGGCTGCTCCAGGCCGCCGATAAGCCGAAGCGTCGTCGTCTTGCCGCAGCCGCTCGGACCGAGGAGTGTGAATATCTCGCCGTGCAGAACGTCCAAATCCAGGCCGTCAACCGCAGCGACGTTCTTTTGGGCGCCGAAGCGCTTCGTTAGGCCGCGAATCTGGAGCAGCGGCCCGTGATCAGAGGCTGCTCCATGCGCGGCGCGCTCCTGCTCCTGTGGCTGTGGCGTTTCCAAGAGGAGTCATCCTTTGGCCACCCGCGGCGGAGGATATGCCCCGCCGCGGGTGGCCGTATGTTGTCCAGACGGACGCTGCCTACCTGCCCAGCTCGCTGAGAATGCGGCTCACCGCGTCAGCCGTCGGGTTCAGCAACCGCTCGCTGACCATGAACTCCTCGGTCTGGAAGTTCTTCCAGTTGCCGCAGATCGCGGGGTCGGGGTAGCGGCCGGAGGTGCCGGGAGGAACGTCGGTTCGCGCCGAAGCCTCACCCGACTCGAACGACCAGATCTCCTGCGCCTCCTGGCTGAGGACCCAGTTCGCCCAGATCTTGGTCGCGTTTGGATGCGGGTTATTCGTCGGAATGGCGATGAAGCCGTTCGTCCGCCCCATCCAGCAAGCGTCCTCGAACCGGGTCGGCTCGATGTTGTTGGCCGCCTCGAGGCCCGCGTCCTGGAAGGACTTGAGCCGGTGGTCGGGGAAGCCTACAGCGAGCCACAGCTCGTCGGTGCGCACCATCGTGTCGATGAGCTGGTCACCGGTGCCGAAGATGCGCGCACCGTTGTCCTCGAAGAGCGTACGCAGCCCATCCTCACCCGAGTCCTCGTAAATGAACGCGGTCTGGTAGTTGGACAGGAAGCTCTCCCGCGGGTCGGCGAATCCAATCTTGCCCGAGTACTTGGGGTCGAGCAGTTGGCCGATGCGCGTGATCTCGTCCTGCGGCAGCAGGTCCGTCCGCTGCCACGTGATGGAGAGCGAGAACGCGCCGAAGCTGAAGATGTACTCGTCCTGCGTGTCCAGGAACGACTCATCGAAGCCTCCGACCCAGAGCTGCTCTTCAAGAAGGTTGGGCAGCAGGATGTTGTCCCTGATGCGTTGCAGGCCGCCCTCATCAGCAATGTCGAACGCGAAGTTGGTGCAGCGCGCCATGATGACGTCGTAGTTGAATGCGTCTGCCGCCCACTCCGCCTCACACCGGGCGTCCGCCTCACCGCCAGGCAGGCCGAGGTACTCGACCCTGATGCCCGGGAAGCGCGCCTCGAACTGGTCCACGAGGATTGCCTGCCGCAGCTCCGACTCGTGTCCGATGATGCTCACGACGCCTTCTTCTAGCGCCGCTGCGAGGACACGGTCATACTCCGACTGTTGGGGTGTCGGAGTGTTGGCAGGCCGAGGCGTCGGGGTGTTCGCCGGCTGGCTCCCCGTCGGCGCCGTCGGTTCGGGTGCCGGGGCTGAGGTCGGCGTTGCCGTTGGCGCAGGAGCCGGCGCGGATGTCGGCGTCGGCGTTGGGTCATCGCCACAGGCGGCAGCCACCAGCGCAATCACCGCCAGCGCCCCTAGTAGCAATGTCGTGCGTTTCCAAATCCGTTTCATTTCGTAATTCCTCCCTGTTCTGTTGCAGTGCAACTAGCTTCCAATGGTCTCGGGGTGCATGAGTTTGAGGGTCTCTGCCTTCCAGTCGACCTCTGCAGGATAGACCTTCTCAAACGCGCGTAGTTCGTAGTAGCTGGTGCCGACCCCGGCGGGGTCGGCCTCGTCGGCAACGAGCGCCACGCCCTCCATGAGCTTCTTGCGAACGCCGATGATGGGCAGATCGGACTGGCCCAGGTTCTCACGGCTGCGGTCTACGATCGGGCCGACAGCCTCTTGCACCAGGCGGTCCTGGACGTTGATGCCCTTGACGCCGGAGAAGGAGATGGTGCGCTGCGCCTCGCGGTCCATGCCCCACTTGTTGTCCCTGTTGGGGTACGAGCGGAACGTGGTCTGGTCGACGTGCGCCGGGCCGTTGCCGCTGGCGTTGTCCTCGTACCAGCGCGTCCCCTCCGTCAGCGCCTCTCCATCGATGCTGTAGATCCAGTTCCACACCATGCAGTTGTCGTCGTCCATGGGCACGTAGAAGTGGCCCGGCACCATGTGGTCGCCGGTGACGTTGGCGCGAATCTGCGTCCACGGCATCACGAAATGGTGCGCCATGACGTGTTGGTCGCCGTTCTGCATCTTGCACACTTCCCAGAAGCGATGGCCGTAGTCGGTGTGATCGACGTAGTACCGCCCGGCCGAGGCAAGCATGAAGGGGGAGCTCGGAGCCAGGCCCCAGCCGCCCTCCACGCCGTCCTTGATTGCGCCGTGGAGCGCGCGCGCATGGGCGGGGTCGATGCCCCCCTCAACCGCCTGTACCCAGTTGCACTCCTGTATCACCTTCGACACCATGCGGTGTGATTGGGGCACCTGCGTGAACTCGAACTTGGGCTCGGGCGGGCGCTTGTCGGGTGGGCCCATGTATGCCCAGATGATGTCGCCCATCTCGACCGTCGGGTACGCAATGAGGTCGATCTTGTCCTTGTACTGCGCCTCCTGAGGCTCGTTCATCTGGTCGACGCAGTTACCGTCCACGTCGTACTTCCAGCCGTGGTAGAGGCAGCGCAGCCCTTCCTCTTCGTTGCGCCCCATCCATAGCGGCGTGCCGCGATGCGGACACCACCACTGCACCAGCCCTACCCGGCCGCTCGTTGCACGGAACGCGACCAAATCCTCGCCCAGCAGCTTTACCTCTACGGGCGGGCAGTCGGGTTCGGGCAACTCCGTCGAGAGGAGCGCAGGCACCCAGTAGCGGCGCACGGTATCGCCCATCGGCGTCCCGGGCCCGGTGCGGCATATCAGCTCGTTCGCCTGCTTGGTCAGCGGCGACGCCGGGCCATTCATCAGCCTCATTTCCTCTGCGCTTAGCGTCATCTCATTCCTCCGTCCGTAACACCGTAGATTCGTCAGGGTGCATCAAGGCGAGCGTCTCGGCGCGCCAGTCAACGTCCTTGGGATAGGAGCGGCCTACCGCACGGATGCCATAGTAGCTGTTCCCCGTACCGGCCGGATTGCCGCCGTCGGCCACCACGCGCAACGACTCCATGAATCGCCTACGGACGCCGATGAGCGGCATGTCCGACTGGCCTAGATTCTCGCGGCTGCGGTCTACGATGGGGCCAACGCCCTCCTGCACCGCGCGGTCCTGGTCGCCGTTGCTCGGCATGCCGGAAAAGCGCTCGGTGCGCTGCGCCTCACGGCTCAGGCCCCAGTCGTCGTTGCGATTGTGATACGGGAGAAATGTCGCCGGGTCCACATGCCCCTTGCCGTAGCCGCTGCTCATCTCCAGCCACTCGACCTCCGTCTCGGAGAGCGGCTCCTCGGCGAAGCAGTACTCCCAGTCCCACACCATGCAGTTGTCATCGTCGATGGGCACGTAGAAGTGTCCCGCGACGAGGTTGGGGTTGCGCGTGTGAAGCCGTATCTGCGTCCACGGCATGACGAAGTGGTGGCCCATGACGTAGTTCTCGTCGTCACTGGCGCCCACCGCCCAGAACTGCTGGCCGTAATCGGTCGGCTCGACATACATGCGGTAGGTCTTGGGCTTCATGATGGCATCGCCGGCACCGAGGCCGCGACCGATGTCCGCACCGGCAGCGTAGCGAGTGAGGCCGCCGTGCAGAATGGGCGCGTGGGACGGGTCGATGCCGCCCTCCAGCGCCTGTATCCAGTTGGAGCGCTGGATGACCTTGAGAACGTGGCGGTGGGACTCCGGCGCCTGCGTGAACTCGAACTTGGGTTCCGGCGGCCGGCACTCCGGCGGCCCCATGTACGCCCAGATGACGCCGCCCATCTCGGCCGTCGAGTACGCGATGAGGTCGATCTTGTCCTTGTACTGCGCCTCCGGGGGCTCGTTCATCTGGTCGACGCAGTTGCCGTCGACGTCGAACTTCCAGCCGTGGTAGAGGCAGCGCAGCCCCTCCTCTTCGTTGCGCCCCATCCATAGCGGCGTGCCGCGATGCGGGCACCACCACTGCACCAACCCTACCCTGCCGCTCGTTGCGCGGAACGCGACCAGGTCCTCGCCCAGCAGCCGGACCTCAACGGGAGGGCAGTCGGGCTCAGGCAGTTCCCTCGAAAGGAGCGCAGGCACCCAGTAGCGGCGCACCACGTCGCCCATCGGAGTTCCAGGCCCTATGCGGCATAGCAACTCGTTCGTTGCCTGGGGAAGCGGAGACGGAGGGCCGTCCAACAGCGAGAGCTGGCCTGCGGTAATCACCATGCCGGTATCACCCCGCAGAGCCAGCGAACGTCTCCGGATGCATCTCTTCCAGGGACTCCTTGCGCCAGTCGACCTCTTGGTCGTAGATACGTCCGATGGCGCGCAAACCGTAGTAGCTCGTGCCGGTGCCAGGAGGCGCCCCGCCGTCCTCAACGACGCGCAGTGCCTCCATCATCTTCTTGCGGACGCCGATGACAGGCATGTCCGTCTGTCCGAGGTTCTCGCGGCTGCGGTCGATGATCGCGCCCGCGCCCTCTTGAACGGCCCGGTCTTGAACGTTCACCCCCTCGATACCGGAGAACGAGATAGTGCGTTGCGCCTCACGGTCAAGGCCCCACTTGTTGCTCCTGTTGGGGATGGAACGGAATGTCGTCTGGTCGACGTGACCCGGCCCATTGCCGCTCCGCCAGTCCTCGAACTCGCGCGTGCTCTCGGGCAGCGGCTCGTCCGTGAAGCTGTAGACCCAGTTCCAGACCATGCAGTTCTCGTCGTCGATTGGCACGTAGAAGTGGCCCGGCACGATGTGCATGATCCACGTGTGCAGCCGCAACTGAGTCCACGGCATGACGAAGTGGTGGCCGTGGACGTAGTGCTTGCCCTTCGCCGCGCCGACAGCCCAGAACTGGTGGCCGTAGTCGGTGTAGTCGACGTACATGCGGTAGTGGGACGGCCCCATGAAGGCGTTGTTGGGCTTGAGGCCGGCTGTTCCCGGCGCGTCGTTCGTCAGCGCAGAATGGAGGATGTATGCGTGCGCGGGGTCGATGCCGCCCTCAACCGCCTGCACCCAGTTGCACTCCTGTATCACCTTCGATACGTGGCGGTGCGACTCCGGCACCTGCGTGAACTCGAACCTGGGCTCCGGCGGTCGATGCTCCGGCGGCCCCATGTACGTCCAGATGATGCCGCCCATCTCGACCGTCGGGTACGCAACCATCTGGATCTTGTCTTTGAACTGCGCCTCCGGAGGCTCGTTCATCTGGTCGACGCAGTTGCCGTCGACGTCGAACTTCCAGCCGTGGTAGAGGCAGCGCAGCCCCTCCTCTTCGTTGCGCCCCATCCATAGCGGCGTGCCGCGGTGGGGGCACCACCACTGAACGATCCCTACCCGTCCGCTCGTCGCGCGGAACCCGACCAGGTCCTCGCCCAGCAGGCGCACTTCCACCGGCGGGCAGTCGGGCTCGGGAAGCTCCGTTGAGAGAAGCGCTGGAACCCAGTAGCGGCGCACGGCGTCGCCCATCGGCGTCCCCGGTCCAATGCGGCACAGCAACTCGTTCGCCTCCGTGGACAGGGGCGACGCCGGGCCGTTCATCAGTGCCACCTGGCCTGCAGTCAGCATCTAGATTGCGCCTCCCGGAGCGCTGTGGCGCGCTCCCACAACTAGGCGTACGGTGCTTCGGCACCACGTCGCGAAGACTCGCGGGTCTTACGATTTCCGCAATGCCCACGCCTCCGCAGGCTGCGGCGCGAGTGTAGCGGCATACGCCCTGCGTGTAAAGGCAAAGGCAGGGGCGCCCGCGCGCGCCCGCGAAGGATTCTTGCGACCGCGCGATTGGGCAGCGCTCACGGAGGCTGCGCCATCCTGAAGCAGCGCTTGCCTTGCGGCCTAGCCCGCCTCAACCTCGCGCCGCACGGGCTGATGGCCCCAGATGGCGGGCGATACGTGCCGCTGGACCACCCACGTGGCATCGTCTATCAGGCGCCCTCCCCAGCCGTACTCGATGTCGAAGCCGGATGGGCTGGACATGTAGAACGAGAACATGTGGTCATTGGTGTGGCGCCCGATGTCGAGGGAGAGCGGCGTCCCGAACTCCTTGCAGCGGTAGTAGGCGAGCCCCACGTCATCCAGGCTCTTGACCTCCAGCATGATGTGCTGGAGGTGCTTGGGCGCATCCACCTCCACGATGGCAATGGAATGGTGCCGCGGATTGCAGTGGAAGAAGACCGCGTCGCCCAGTACGGGTACTGCAATGTAGTCACTAACCTTGAACCCCAAGACATCGCGGTAGAACTCCGTGGCCTCCTTGAGGTCCTTCTGAAAGAGAATCATGTGGCCGAGGCCGAGCGAGCCGGTGTTGAAGCCGCTAATCGGCGTGGTGGGCAGGAAGGGCCGCTCCCAGAGGACGAGGGGGCCGTGAAAGATCTCGATGGGCGCTCCGCCCGCCTCGCGGAGCTTGATCATCCGCACCACCTTGCGGTGCTCCAGCTCCTCCGGCGTACCCTCCTCGAAGGAGATGCCGCGCTTCGTGAGGTGCTCCGCCATTTCGTCGAGCGCCTCGGCTGTCGGCACCTCCCATCCGACGAAGACGACGTCGTCCTCCCCCGTCGGCGTGATGGCGAAGCGATGATGGTGCTCGTCCATGCGTAGGTAGACCGTGCCGTCGGGCCCTTCTTCGCTCTCCTGCAGGCCGAGCACGCCGGTTGTCGCGAAGGCCCGCCAGCGGTCGATGTCGGAGACGCCAAGCCCTATGTAGCCGAGTCCTGAGATGCCCATTCCATCCTCCTCCCAATCGGGTGCGAAGACTGTGCGCGCGGCCCAAGTCTACCCTGTTGTCAAGCACTAGCACAGCACCGGGAACAGCCCTTGCGTCAAGCCGCTTGTCTCAACTCTAGCCATACGATGCGAATTCCGGCTATCGTGGGGAGCAATGCATCACCATCACCACCATGACGGAGAGGAGGAGGAGCACGGGCACACCCATGGTGTGGTCGACCCGTCCATTGCGACGACCAGCCGCGGCATCTGGGCCATCAAGTGGTCGTTCGTAGGACTGGGGATTACCGCCGTGCTCCAGGCGGTCGTCGTCGTGCTGTCCGGCAGCGTGGCGCTGCTGGCGGACACCATCCACAACGTAGGGGACGCGCTGACGGCGGTCCCGCTGTGGATAGCGTTCCTGTTCGCTCGGCGCGCAGCGTCGAGGCGGTTCAGCTATGGATTTGGGAGGGTCGAGGACCTCGCCGGGGCAGTCATCGTCCTAGTGATCCTGTCCAGCGCAATAGTGGCCGCCTACGAGTCCGTCGATCGGCTGCTCAACCCGCGTGACGTTGAGCTGGTGTGGGTGGTCGCCGCAGCTGGGGCGATAGGCTTCATCGGCAACGAGGCAGTCGCGCTCTTCCGCATCCGCGTCGGGCGCGAAATCAACAGCGCCGCGCTGGTGGCCGACGGCTACCACGCGCGGACCGACGGGCTGGCGAGCCTTGCCGTCCTCGCTGGCGCTATCGCCATCTGGGCGGGCTTCCCGATTGCCGACCCAATTGTGGGGCTGGGCATCAGCGTACTCATCGCAAGGATCGTGTACCAGTCCGCCAAGTCAGTGTTTGGCCGAATGCTTGACGGCGTCGACCCCGACATACTCGACAACGTGGAGCACGAGGCCCTCCACGTTACAGGCGTTGGAAACATTACCTACTCCAGGGCGAGGTGGATAGGCCACCGCCTGCACGCGGAAGTCCACCTCACGGCGAGCACCAACCTCTCGCTCGAGGAGGCGCACGACCTGGGGAAGCGCGTTTCCCATGCGCTCAACCACGCCATCTCCTACCTCGGCGAGGCAATCGTTCACGTCGACCCCGCCAGCGAAGCGGGCATCGCACACCATCGAACGCCGGGGCACGAGCATGACGGGCTGCCGCTTCATAGCCATTAGGTCTCACTTGCGTCGCTGAGCGTTGACACTCGTTCTGGCGGCGTGCAACAATCGCGTTAACCCAAACGGTGCGCTAGGGCGAGAGGAGGGGCATATGGTTCATCAGCACGTTCACGGTGTCCCGTTGGTGCACGACATTCATGAGTGTGATGCCCACGAGCACCATGGCGACGAGCCAGGGCACGTCCACGACATCCACGAGTGTGACGGTCACGAGCACCACGCCGAAGAGCATCGGCACGACCCGCACGAGTGCGACACGCACGAGCACCATGGCGACGAGCCAGGGCACGTCCACGACATCCACGAGTGTGACCACCACGAGCATCACGCCCACCCGCACGCCCACTAGGGCCTCTATCTCTCGAGCGAACAAGGCCCCCGGCACTCCTTAGGAATGGCGGGGGCTCTTCTCTGTGCGCAAGAAGCGGGCCTGGGCGACGATCAGGTGCCCGACGTGGCGGTCCACCCGGCAATGAGCCACGGCGCGAACGCATTGATGAGCGCGGCTCGTATCTCCGTGCGGTGGTACCCGACAGTGCGCTCCACCGGTGCTTCTTTCTGCCCGATCGACATGGCCACCAGCGCCTTGAACCCAAAGGCAAGTTGACACGCACCGAAGCGCAGCAGACTATAGCGGCGCGTCCTGCAGACGGATAGCGGAACGAGGAGGGGCCTTCCATGGACGATGCAACGCGCGACTTCATCGACGCGCACCTGGAAGAGACGATCGACGACCTGAAGCGCCTCGCCGCGCAACCCAGCGTGAGCGCGCAGCGCCTCGGCGTGCTGGAGTGCGCGGAGATGGTTGCGGAGCTGATACGCGGCGCCGGACTGGAGGCGCGCATCATGCCGACGGCCGACCCGGGCTATCCTGTCGTCTACGGAGAGACGGAGGGAGCGAGCGAGCACACGCTGCTCTTCTACAACCACTACGACGTGCAGCCCCCCGACCCCCTGGACGAGTGGGAGTCGCCGCCGTTCGAGCCGTTCGAGAAGGATGGCTTCATCTACGGACGCGGCATATCGGACGACAAGGGCCCGTTCATCGCCAGGCTCGCCGCAATCAAGGCGCTGCGGGCAACCAGGGGCGCTCTGCCTGTTCGTATCAAGTTCTGCCTGGAGGGAGCAGAAGAAATCGGCAGCCCGGGCTTCCACGATTTCGTGCAGGAAAACAAGGACGTTCTGAGATCCGACGTCTGCATCTGGGAGGGCGGCGGCGTCAACTGGGACGGCAAGCCGCTCATCACGCTAGGCGTCAAGGGGCTGTTGTACGTCGAGTTGGAGTGCCGTTCGGCAAGTCGAGACTCACACTCGTCCTACGCACCGACAGTGCCGAATCCGGTCTGGCGCCTGATGTGGGCGCTCACCTCGCTCAAGGACGCGGGCGAGCGCATCCACCTGCGCGGCTTCTACGACCGCATCCGCCCTGCCCTGGACGAGGAGCTCGAGGCGCTGCGGCGGCTGCCGGACACGGACGACGAGTTCCGCCGCGACCTCGGAGTCGAAATCTCGCTGGGCGAGGCGACCGGGTTCGAGTTCCGGCGGCGGATGATCATGGAGCCGACGGCGAACATCGCGGGCATCGTTGCGGGCTACACCGGTCAGGGCGCGAAGACGATTCTTCCAGCGGTAGCGCGCGTCAAGATGGACTTCCGCCTCGTGCCCAACCAGGACCCGCAAGAGGTGCTGGCCAGCCTGCGCCAACACCTCGACGAGCACGGGTTCAGCGACATCGGCATCTCTGTCCTGACCAGCGAGCACCCGTCGCGGACGCCCATCAGCGACCCGTTCGTCAAGCTGGTTGCGGATACTGCCCGCACGGTGTACGGCAGCGAGCCGTACATTCAGCCCAGCATGACAGGCACGGGCCCGCAACATCCGATACAGGAGATACTGGGCGTCCCCGTGGCTTCGTGCGGCATCGACTACCCGGGCAACCGCATCCACGCGCCGAACGAGAACATACGTCGCGACTACTTCCGCATGGGCGTGCTCCACACCGCTGAGCTGATAGAGGCCATGGGCAAGTGGCCGGGATGACAGACGTCCTGGCAACGGCAGAGCGCGAGGTCACCGCGCTCACCGAACGCTACCTGGCCGGCATCAAGGCGCAGATGCGACGCGCCGTCCCCCAAGACGAACCCGGCGTCTACGCGCTGCTGCGCTACCACCTCGGATGGCAAGCGGCAGACGGCTCTCCGGCCAACGAGGATGCGGGCAAGGGCCTGCGGCCGGTGCTCGTCCTCGCATCGTGCGACCTCGCAGGCGGCAACTGGCGTGACGCGCTGCCCACGGCGGCGGCGCTCGAACTCATCCACAACTTCTCCCTCATTCACGACGACATCCAGGACCAGGACGAGGTGCGGCGCGGCCGCGCCACGACGTGGACGGTCTACGGCAAGCACGAGGCCATCGCGGCGGGCAACGCGATGCGCATCACCGCCGACCGCGCGCTCCAGTCGTCCAGCGAGTCGGGGCTGGCTGCGAGCGTCGTTGCAGAAGCGTCGCTGGAACTGACCCGGCGCTACCTGGAGATGATCGAGGGGCAATACCTTGACATCTCCTTCGAAGAATCGGAGGAGGTAACGGCCGAGCAATACCTCGACATGGTGGGGCGCAAGACGGGCACGCTCATCGAGGGGGCGATGTTCCTCGGCGCGCTCATCGCACGGGGCGACGCTGGCGTGGCCCGCGCCTTCGGCGTGTGCGGCCGCCGCCTCGGGCTGGCGTTCCAAATACGGGACGACTACCTCGGCGTCTGGGGCGACCCCGCCGCGACGGGCAAGCCCGTGGGCGCCGACATCCAGCGCAAGAAGAAGTCGATGCCCGTCGTGCACATGTTCCAGCATGCGCCGCCGGCGCACCGTGCATGGCTGTCGCAGGTCTACGCGCAGCCAGAGATAGGAGAGGGCGACGTGGCGCGCGTGCTCGAACTGCTCGATTCGCTGGAGACGGACGTGTTCGTGCAACGGCTCGCAGAAGACCAAGCGCAGCTTGCGGTCGAAGCCATCGAAGGGCTGGGGCTCGTCCAATCGTCGAAACGGACGATTGGCGCGCTCGCCGATTATTTTGTGAACCGTCCCAAGTAGTGCATAATTGCCCCCTGTAGGCTTGGGAAGACAACGGTGAGTGGAAGCAGCGAGGGCTAATGGGCGTACCGGCCTCACAGGCTTGGACGGTTGCATCCTACGTCGTCAAGCAGCGCATCAAGAACCGCAAGCGCTATCCGCTGGTGCTCATGCTGGAGCCGCTGCTGCGGTGCAATCTGGCGTGCGCAGGCTGCGGGAAGATCCAGTACCCCGCACAGGTGCTGCGCAAGAACATGAGCGTGGCGCAGGCGCTCGAGGCGGTCGACGAATGCGGCGCGCCCGTCGTTAGCATCCCCGGCGGCGAACCCCTGCTCTACCCGCACATTGGCGAACTGGTTGACCAACTGGTCCGGCGCAAGAAGTACGTCTACGTCTGCACCAACGCACTGCTGCTCAAGCAGAAGTTGGAGGAAGGGCTATTCGAGCCCAGCAAGTACCTTTCCTTCAGCGTCCACATGGACGGGCTGCGGGAGGAGCATGATGAAGCGGTGTGCCGGGACGGGGTCTACGACATCGCCCTGGACGGCATCCGCGAGGCTATTGCACGGGGCTTTCGCGTCACGACCAACACCACGCTGTTCGACAACACCGACCCGCTGCGCGTTCGCGACTTCTTCGACGAGATGATGGACGTGGGCGTGGAGGGGATGATGGTCTCCCCAGGCTATTCATACGCAAAAGCGCCCGACCAAGACCACTTCCTCGAGCGCGAAAAGACCAACCGGCTCTTCAGCCAGATCCTCAGCAACAAGAAGCGGGGTTGGCGGTTCAACCAATCGCCCCTGTTCCTGCGATTCCTGATGGGCAAGGAGGACTTCGAGTGCACCCCATGGGGCAACCCTCTCTACACCATCTTCGGCTGGCAACGCCCCTGCTACCTGCTTCAAGAGGGCTACGCATCCTCCTTCCAAGAACTCATGGACGATACCGACTGGAGCCTCTACGGCAAGGAGAGCGGCAACCCTGCGTGCCAGGACTGCATGGTGCACTCCGGCCATGAGCCCACGGCCGTCCACGCCACCTTCACGACGTGGCGTGGATTCAAGCGGGCGGCCGCTTCAACCATCGGAGGCAAGCTGTAGCCATGCCGCTGCCTCCAGACGGGAGCCTGGAGGGCTGGGCGCCTGCGATTGGGGACGGCGTCAGCCTCGATGAGGTCATCGACGCCGCATTCGACTACCGCGGCAACGTAACGCTCGACAAGGCCGACGGGGGCTCCATCGTCTGCTACGTCTCCAACCGCGACGCGCGCCCCTACCGGCGCGTGCTCCAGTACTTCGACCAATCGGGCGAGGGGCCGTTCGACCTCGCCTATGCCAACGTTGTGGCCATACGCTTCACGGGAAAGGACACCGCCGCCGGCAACTCCTACGAGGACTACCAGCGCCGCAAGGCCGAGGAGCGCGCACGGGAAGGCGGAGCACAAGCGTAGCCCGCCATGGCGCCTGATGCAGCTCGCCCGCTTCTCGTGGTCGCGCCTACGCGGCGCGAGTTGGGCGGCCTGCGCTCCGGGAAGCGCCGCGACATCGCCGCAGCGACCGTCGGCATAGGCCGGCAAGCCGCGCCGGCGCTGGCGGCGCTCATCCGGCGCTACGCACCTGCGCGCATCCTGTCGCTCGGCTTTGCGGGCGGGCTCTCCCGCGAGCTGCACACCGGCGACGTGCTCGCCTGCGAGCGCGTGATCGCCCCCGAGCAGGAGCCCCTGCCACTGCCCTTCCCCGCATCGATGAGCGGAGCCGCTGGCACGCTCCTCACCGCCGACGCGCTGCTGCCGTTGATACCGGACAAATGGCAGGCGCGCTCCAATACCGGCGCGGACCTCGTAGACCTGGAGGGCTACCACCTGGCGAAGGCGGCCCGCGAAGCCGGGGTGCCGTTGTGCGCCGTGCGCGTCGTCCTCGACGAGGTGGACGAGGAGCTGCCCCCCTTCGTCGGCGCGATCGTCGCCGCCGGAGGCCGGCGTGAGTGGCTGCATGCGGGCATAGCGCTCGTCCGCAACCCGCTGGCGACCAAGCAAATGGTCGCGCTGTCCAGCACGTCGCGGCGGGCGGGCGCCGCCCTGCGCAAGGCCGTCGGGGAACTGCTGGACCAGGCGGATCAGCCGTGGACCGAATCCTCGTAACCGGCGCATCCGGCTTCATCGGCGGGCACGTGGCGAGCGCGCTGCTGAACTCCGGCTACAAGGTGCGCGCGCTGCTTCGGCCAGGCAGCAGCGCCATGGCACGCGGCGACGGGCTGGAGGCGGTGAGCGGCGACGTGACGGATAGGGCATCGGTCGCCGAGGCGGTGCGCGGGTGCGACGGCGTCGTTCACGCAGCGGCCCTCTACGCGTTCTGGCCGCCCGACCCCGACCCGTTCTGGGAGGTCAACGTCGAGGGCACGCGCAACGTGCTGGAGGAGGCGGTCGCCGCGGGCGTGGAGCGCATCGTGCATACGAGCACCGTGGCGACCACCCACTTCCGCAAGAGCGGCCTCGCCGACGAGTCGGACGTCGCGCAGCCCCGAGACCTCGTCGGCCACTACAAGCGCACGAAGTTCGAGGCGGAGCGCATCGCGCTGCGCATGGCGCGGCAGGGCGCGCCCATTGTCATCGTCAATCCCGCCGCGCCCGTTGGCCCCGGCGACGTCAAGCCGACGCCGACGGGCCAGATCATCGTCGACTTCCTCAATCGCCGCATTCCCGCCGTGGTCGACACGGGGCTGAACATCGTGGACGTGGCGGACGTCGCAGCGGGGCACGTGCTCGCGCTAGAGAAGGGGCGCGCGGGCGAGCGCTACCTCCTGGCCAGCGCCGAGGGCAACGTTTCCCTGAAGTGGATCCTCGACACGCTCGCCGACGGTGCGGGCGTACCCGCACCGCGCTGGCGCATCCCGTACGCAGTGGCGCTAGCCTCCGCCTACGCCGACACGCTCATCGAGGGCAGGCTGCTGCGCCGCAAGCCGCGCATCCCGCTGGAAGGGGCGCGCATCGCTCGGACGCGGATGTGGGTGGACCCGTCGAAGGCGGTGCGTGAGTTGGGAATGCCGCAATCGGACGTGCGCAGTGCGCTGCTCCACGCCGCCGCCTGGTTCAACGCGAACGGGTACGTCTCCGGTGGACAACCTCTTGAATCGTGATACCTAGGCATGCTAGGCTTGCCGCCGCTTGGCGCCAGAACCGCTGCATCCGCAACTCCTCGGTGACGCAGTTGCTAACTGAAGGTCTAACAATTGGAGTTCGTGCCTCGCCGTCTGGCGCCGACGCCAGGCTGCAGGCCTATGCGCTGCCGTCACAAGCACTGCAACGATGATCGAGCCCGGCATCCAACGGCGCGTTGAAGAGGCGCTGAGCCGCGTGCAGGACTACTTCCTGCGCACTCAGGACGCCCACGGCTACTGGTGGGGTGAGCTGGAGTCGAACCCCACGATGGAGGCCGAGCACCTCCTGCTCGTCTCCTTCCTCGGGACTGACGAGGGCGAGCGCATCGCGCTGGTCGCCAACGACATCCGGCGCCGCCAGCGCGAAGACGGCTCATGGGGGATGTACTACGGGGCGCCGGGCGACCTCAGCACGTCCGTCGAGTGCTACTTCGCGCTGAAGCTGGCGGGCGACCGCCCTGAGCAACCGCACATGGAGCGGGCCCGCGGGTTCATCCTCTCCAAGGGCGGCGTGCCCGAGGTGCGCATCTTCACCAAGATCTGGCTCGCCCTGTTCGGCCAGTGGCCGTGGGAAGGCACGCCCGTCATGCCACCGGAGATGATCCTGATTCCGTCGTGGGCGCCCTTCAACATCTACCGGTGGTCGTCCTGGGCGCGCGCCACCGTCGTGCCGCTCACCGTCGTGCTCTCCCAACAGCCCGTGAAGGAGGTTTCGCCCGAGCAGGCCATCCACGAACTGTACCTCGAGGGCGACGAGGAGCGGCTGGCGCTGCCGCGCAGGTCGGACAGCTGGCTGAGCCTGGAGAGCATGTTCTGGCTGGCCGACAAGGGCATGCGGCTCTACGAGCGCCTGCCCTGGAAGCCCCTGCGCCGCCACGCCTTGAGGCGCATCGAAAAGTGGGTCGTCGAGCGCCAGGAGGAGGACGGTTCCTGGGGCGGTATCCAGCCGCCGTGGGTCTACTCCCTCATCGCGCTCAACGTCCTGGGGGTGCCGATGGGCAACCCGGTGATGGAGCGCGGGCTGGAAGGCTTTCGGCGCGAGTGGAGCCTGCCCTCCGACGATGGCGGCTCATTGCGCGTCCAGGCGTGCCTCTCGCCGATGTGGGACACCTGCCTGGCAGGGCTCGGCCTGCTCGACGGGGGCCTGCCCGCCGACCATCCCGCGATCCAGAAGGCCTACCGGTGGATGCTGGAGCGCGAGATCCGCGATGCAGGCGACTGGGCCATCTCCGCGCCTGGCATCGAGCCGAGCGGCTGGCCTTTCGAGTTCGCCAACCGCAACTACCCGGACATCGACGACTCCTCCATCGTGCTCATGGGCCTTGGCCTCATCCAATTCGAAGACGAGGAGACCGACCGGGCGCGGCGGCAGGTCATGGCACGCGCGATTCGCTGGCTCGAGGCGATGCAATCGTCCAACGGCGGATGGGCGGCCTTCGACAAGGACAACGACTCCAAGCTGCTGGCGCGCCTGCCCTTCAGCGACTTCGGCGAGGTGCTTGACCCGCCAAGCATCGACGTGACGGCGCACGTCGTCGAGATGTATGGACGCCTGGGCTACACCGCCGCCTACGAGCCGGTCCGGCGCGGCCTCGACTTCATCAAGGAGCAGCAGGAGGAGGACGGGTGCTGGTTCGGGCGCTGGGGCGTGAACTACGTCTACGGGACCGGTGCGGTGCTCCCTGCCCTGCAGGCCATCGGCGAGGACATGCGCCAGCCCTACGTCCGCAAGGCGGTGGAGTGGCTGGTCGCGCACCAGAACGCCGACGGCGGCTGGGGCGAAACGTGCGCCTCCTACGTCGACGCGTCGCTGCGCGGCCAAGGCGAGAGCACGGCGTCCCAGACGGCGTGGGCGCTCATCGCGCTGCTCGCGGCCGGCGAGGACGCGCACCGTTCCACCCAACGCGGCCTTGACTACCTGTGCAAGACCCAGCTGGCGGACGGGACATGGGACGAGCCCTACTTCACCGGCTGCGGCTTCCCGGGCTACGGCATCGGCGACCAGCCCGAGGAGATGCGGGACGCCGGTGACCCCAACTGGCAGGGCGACGAGCTCGGGGCGGCGTTCATGATCAAGTACCACCTCTACCGCAACTACTTCCCGCTGTGGGCCCTCGGGCGCTACATGAACGGCATGCGCATGACCAGCCGCATGGGCTTGCGCGAGCACTACTCGCTGGAAGACTCCGCGGCTGCTGCCGGATAGCGTCGGAGGACGTCGGAGAAATGCCGAGGAATCGGCTGCTCGCGGGGCTTGCGCAACATGCGAATAGGCTATTGAATATGATACCTAGGCATGCTAGGCTTATCGCTGTATAGCGACAAGGCTGCTACTTTAGCGACGCGGGAGGCAAATCATGACTATCGGCAACTCCTTGGTCACAAGACTGGTAATCGAGACCAACTGTGCTCCCGAGTTCATCGATATCACGGAACGCGTCTTAGATCACGTCCGCGATACCGGCGTGCACGACGGCCTCGTCAACGTCTATTCGCGCCACACGACGGCGGCCATCAAGATCAACGAGAACGAGCCCCTCCTTCTTCAGGACATGGAGGAGTTCCTGCGCCGCATCGCGCACCCCGACGCCTACTACCGGCACAACGACTTCACCGTCCGGACGGTCAACATGACGGAGGACGAGTGCCCCAACGGGCACGCCCACTGCCAGAACCTGCTGATGAGCACGAGCGAGACGCTGCCCATCGTTGGCGGCGAGGTACAGCTGGGCACGTGGCAGCGCATCTTCCTCGTCGAGTTGGACACCTACCGGCCGCGCCCGCGTCAGGTGCTACTGACGGTACTTCGCGCATAGGCGGTTCTCACGTGGCGACCTCCCGCGCCGAGGCTGCCCTGCCAAGCCTGAGCGAGGCCTACGCGTTCTGCGAACGCCTAGCCAGGACCCACTACGAGAACTTCACCGTCGGCTCGTGGCTGTTGCCCCGCGACGTGCGGCCCTATATGTACGCCGTCTACGCCTTCTGCCGCCACACCGATGACCTGGGCGACGAGGCGGAGGGCGACCGGCTCGCGCTGCTCGATGCGTGGGAGGCGGAGGTCGACGCAGCCTACGGCGGGATGCCCTCTCACCCCATCATGCTCGCGCTGCAAGACACCATCAGGCGATTCGATATCCCCGACGAACCCTTCCGCAGGCTGATCGAGGCCAACCGCATGGACCAGGGGCCGGGGCGCTTTCCGACGTACGCCGACCTCCTGCACTACTGCCGCCACTCCGCAACCCCCGTCGGGCGGATGGTGCTGTACGTCCTTCGCGACCGCAGCGAGACGAGCCACCTGCTGTCGGACGACACCTGCACCGCGCTCCAACTCGCCAACTTCTGGCAAGACGTCAAGCGCGACTACGCCATGGACCGCATCTACATCCCCCTCGAGGACATGGCGGCGTTCGGCTACACCGAAGAGGAGCTGGCCGCGGGCGTCGTCAACGACAACTTCCGCCGGCTGATGGAATTCGAGGTGGGCCGCGCAGCCGAGCTGTTCGAGAGCGGAAGGCACCTCATCGAGCGGCTGCAGGGGCGCTTCAAGCTGGACGTCGCCCTGTTCACCAAGGGCGGGATGCGCGTGCTAGAGGCGATCCGGCAGCAGGACTACGACGTGCTCAGCCGGCGCCCGAGCGTCACCAAGCCGCGCAAGCTGTGGCTATTCGGCACGACGTTGCTGGCACTGCGCTTGGGACGTACCCCATGAGCGTGGCGACGCAGGCGCAGGACGTCGCGGCTGCCTACGGCCACTGCCAGGCAGTAACGCGCCGCGAGGCGCGCAACTTCTACTACGCCTTCGTCACCCTGCCCCGCAAACGCAGGCGCGCCATCTACGCCGCCTACGCATTTGCACGCCTCGCCGACGACATTGCGGACGGCGACGCCGCGCTCGAGGACAAGGCGGCGCAGCTGTCAGAGCTGCGCGTGCGCCTGCGTGCGGCATTCGCGGGTGCGCCCGAGACTCCCGTTCTGCTCGCCCTCGCCGACGCAGCTCAGACCTACGGCATCGACCCTTCCCTATTCGAGCAACTGCTCGACGGCGTGGAGATGGACCTGACGCCGCGCCGTTACGCAACGTTTGGCGAACTGCGCGACTACTGCTACCACGTTGCGTCCGTCGTTGGCCTCATCTCGATCGAGATATTCGGCTACGACGACCCGCGCGCACGCGACGCCGCCATCGACCTGGGGCTCGCGATGCAGCTGACCAACATCATGCGCGACGTCAAGGAGGATGCGGACGCGGGGCGCGTCTACCTGCCGCAGGACGAGATGGCGCAATTCGGCTACACGGAGGACGCGCTGCGTGCCGGGGTCGTCGATGAGCATTTCGTCGCGCTCATGCGCCACCAGGCGGCGCGAGCACGCGCGTACTACGAGCGAGGCGCCGAATTGCTCGACTACCTGTCGCCGCGTTCGCGTGCATGCCCCGCCGTGCTGCACGGCCTGTACAGCAGGTTGCTCGACCGCATCGAGCGGCGTGGGTTCGATGTCTTCAGCGAGCGCGTTCGTCTATCTTCTTCGGAGAAAATGCGCGTGATGGTCCAACTGTGGGGAACGAGCCTCTTGCCGCGACGCAAGCGCAATTGAGCCGCAGCGTCATCGTCGTTGGGGGCGGACTCGCCGGAATGAGCGCCGCGTGGCGGCTCGTGGAGGCGGGCTGCGACGTGACGCTGGTGGAGCGCCGGCCCTACCTTGGCGGACGGGCCTACTCGTTCGTCGACGCCGACACGGGAGAGACGATCGACAACGGGCAGCACGTGTTCATGGCCTGCTGCACGGCGTACACCGGCTTCCTGGATGCGATCGGCACGCTGGACATGATGGCGCGCCAACGCGCGCTCCACGTCGAGGTGCGCGACCGAGCGGGGCGCGTGGGCGTGCTCGGTGCCGCACCGCTGCCGCCCCCCTTGCACCTGCTCCCATCCTTCGTCCGTTACCCCCACCTTGGACTACGCGACAAGCTGCGCGCCGTCCCCGCGCTGCTCAGGATCCAGCGGGAGCGCGACCGCAACAGGCCGGCGCTCCGCGAGCAGTCGTTCGAGCAGTGGCTCCGGGCAAACGGCCAATCGGAAAGGGCGGTGGCCAACTTCTGGGACCTCGTCATCGTGCCGACGCTGAACGACGCATCGCGCGACGTATCGGCGAGCATGGGCTTCCTCGTCTTCCAGGTGGGACTGCTGAGCGGCAGGCACTCGGCGGACATCGGATTCGCCCGCGCCGGGCTGTCCGACGCGATGGGCAGCGCCGTGGAGCGCCAGCTGCAGGAGCGCGGCGCGCGGCTGCTGTTGGGCCGCTCCGTGAGCAGGCTGAAGGCGGAGGACGGACGAGTAGCGGCGGTCGAGTTGGGCGGCGGCGAGGAACTCGGCGCCGACTGGTACATCAGCGCACTACCCCCGTACGCCCTGGAGGCGGCCCTCGACACACCCTTCCCTGGCGTTGCAACGCACGAGTACGCTCCCATCGTCAATCTGCACGTCTGGTACGACAGGCCCGTGGCCGACTTCGAGTGGTCGGCGTTCGTTGACAGTCCGCTCCAATACGTGTTCAACAAGAGCCGCATAGCGAACCTGCGCGGCCCGGGACAGTACCTCACCGTATCCTTGTCAGGCGCATGGGACTATTGGCCGCTCGGCAAGGAGGATCTGCGGCGCATGTTCACGGAAGAATTGGCCGCGGTGCTCCCCAAGGCGCGCGAGGCCAAGGTGGAGAGGTTCGCCATCGTCAAGGAACAGCGCGCCACGTTCCGGTCGCCTCCCTCGGGCCCCGACAACCGGCTGCCGGTGCAGAGCCCCCTGCCGAACCTCCTCCTCGCAGGCGATTGGACAGATACGGGATGGCCCGCCACCATGGAGGGCGCAGTGCGCAGCGGCAACGCCGCCGCCGATGCCATCATCAGCGCGCAGAGAGGCTAGGTGTGAATACGCTCGTGCTCGCCCCATTCTCCGCAGACGGCCTTGCGGCCTTGGAGGCACTCGGAGCCGTTGCGTATGAGCCGTGGACACAGACGCAAACGCTCCACGACCCTGAGGAGCTGGGCATGCGGCTCGAGGCCGAGGGCTACGCAGCGCTGGTGGTCGAAGCCGATTTCCTATTCGAGGAGCTCTTCGAGGCCGCGCCGCACCTGCGCTTCGCCGCCATATGCCGCGCGGCGCTGAACCAGGTCGACGTGGACGCCGCGACGGCGCACGGGGTCGTCATCGTCCACACGCCGGGACGCAACGCCCAGGCGGTCGGAGAACTCGTGCTGGCGCTCATGCTGTCACTCGCGCGAGGGGTTCCGCAGGCCGCCGATTACGTCGTCTCTGGCCGCTGGCGCGATCCGGCCGAGCCGTACGCGCACTTTCGAGGGCGCGAGCTTGCGGGTGCGACGCTCGGCCTCATCGGGCTGGGCGGGATCGGCAAGGTGGTGGCCAAGACCGCCAGGGCCGCTGGGATGCGCGTGCTCGCGAGCGACCCCTACGTTCGACCCGGCGCTCGCGGGGCGGGCGGCGTCGAACTGGTCGCGCTCGATGAGCTGCTGACGCGCAGCGACTTCGTCAGCCTGCACGTGCCGGATACGGACGAGACGGCAGGGATGCTCGGCGAGAGGGAGCTAGCGCTGCTCGGAGCGCATGGCTACCTCATCAACGTGACCTCACCCAACGTGGTCGACGTGCGCGCGCTCGCCGGCGCAGTCCGTGGCGGAGCCATCGCCGGCGCGGCGATGGACGTCCACGAGGCACACCCGGTTCCACCGGGTTCGACGATGCTCGCACTCGCGCGGGAGTTCCCCAGTCGTGTGCTGCTCACGCCGCACATCGGCGGTACAACGGTCGAGACGATAGCGCGCCACTCCCGGATAGTGGTCGATGACCTGCAGCGCTACACCGCGGGCACCAAGCCCAAGCACCTAGCCAACCCCGCCGTCTGGGCTCGCCGCAGGCGCTGAGATGTACGTCCTCACCATCGACCTGGGCAGCACGAGCCTGCGCTGCACCCTTCACCTGCTGGAGCGGCCCTGGGAGGTGATCGACGGCGCCGTGCGGCGCTACCGGGTATTCACACCCCGCAGCCCCGACGCGCTCAGCACGAGGTTCGTCGAGGATGAGTTGTGGGCGCGGTTGGCATCAGCCGTCCGAGAGGCGCTAAACCGCGCAAACGTAGAGCCCGCCGCCGTTTCCATGGTGAGCATTACGGCCCAGCGCGCCGGCACCGCATTCATCGACGGGGGTGGAAAGGCGCTCTACCTTGCGCCGAACACCGACTTGCGCGCGGTCTTTGAAGGTGCGTCTATCGAGGAGCGCCTGGGAGCTAATCTATACCAAAAGACTGGCCACTCTCCTGCCCTGCTATTCATTCCGGCAAAGCTGGCCTGGTGGCGCGGCCACCACCCAAGAATCGCGCGCCGGATCACGTCAGTCGTCACCCTCGCATCGTGGGCGGCCTACCGGCTCACGGGAGCGCTCGCAACGACAGCCACCGAACTGTCGGAGGCCGGGCTGCTCGATGCCAACACGCGCTCCATCGACACCGGTCTGCTCGATGCGCTGGAGGTCGCGCCCGGCCTGCTGCCTCCGCTCGCCGATGAGGGAGAGGTCATCGGTGCCGTCCGCGCCGACGCAGGCGATGCAGGGCTCGTGCCGGGCACTCCCGTCGCAATAGCCGGGCCGGACACGCACACGGCGCTCGTCGGCATGGGCGCAGTCACGGAGGGCGACGTCGGCATCGTCGCCGGGTGGAGCGCACCGACCCAGGTGGTCACCGCCGCACCAGCGTTCGACGCGAAGCGCCGCACGTGGACGGGCCCGCACATCTTCGCGGAGCGCGGCTACGTCGAGGCAAGCGCGGGCGATACGGGCGGAACGCTGGAGATGGTGCGCCGTCTGCTCGGCCCGCGCGCCGGCGGCGACAAGCTCGACGCGCTCGTCAGCCAGTCACGCGCCGGCTCAAACCTCATCACCGCGTTCTGGGGGCCGCGCGCACTCGACCTGTCGAACCCCGGCATGTCCCTCGGCGGACTGCTCGCACCGGCGCCAATTACCTACAACCCCGTGCGCGCCGCGTTCGTTGCGCGCGCAACGCTAGAGAACATCGCCTTCGCCGTACGCGAGTGCGTGGCGCTCGCGACGGAGGTAGCGGGCATCGGCGCGCCGAGGTCGATTGCGCTCGGCGGGGGCATGGCTGCGAGCAACCTGTTCCCGCAGATGCTCGCAGACGTGCTGAACGCGCCCGTACGCCGCCACCTTCCGCACACAAGCGCGATCGGCGCGGCCATGGTCGCGGGCGGCGCGCGCAGCGATTGGCACGACCTCGCCCGCTCCGCGGCGCGGCACGCGACGACCATCGAGCCGGACGTGCGCGGCGTCATCGGCTACGAAGAGGCGTTCGCGCGCTGGCAGCGCCTCAAGGCGCGCCTGGACGAGCTGACGAACGAGTTGTAGGGCAAAATGGGACATAGGAGGATGCGGTGAAGGCGGCAGTAGTCAAACCTGGCGGCACGCTGGCCTACGAAGAGGTCGCCGACCCCCACATCGGGGTGCGCGACGTGCTCGTCCGTGTGCAGGCGGCATCGCTCAACCGCGGCGACCTATCGCGGACGGCTTCCGGCCCGCCGCAGGGCCACGAAGGGCCGTACGTCGTTGGCTGGGACATCGCTGGCGAGGTGGTAGAGGTCGGCGCAGGCGTCGGCATGCCGCGCGTCGGCGACCGCGTCGTCGCGCGCGTGCTGGAGGGCGGCTACGCCGAGCTCGCAGCGGTCCCCGCGCACCTCTGTGTCATCCTCCCGCGGCAGCTGTCCTATGAGGAGGCCGCGAGCTTGCCGGTGGCGTTCCTGACGGCATGGGTCGCGCTGCGCCACACCGCCAACCTGCAAGCCGATGAGATTGCGCTGGTGCATGCGGCAGGCAGCGGCGTCGGGATGGCGGGGGTGCAGATCGCGAAGCGCGTCTGCCATGCGCCGGTCATCACGACGGTCGGCTCCCCGGAGAAGGTGGAGCAGGCGGAGGCCTTGGGCGCTGACCACGTCTTCACCTACGGCGACTTCATGGAGCGCGTGCTTGCCACCACCGGCGGGCGCGGCGTGGACGTGGGCCTCGACATGATCGGCGGCTACGTCTTCTCCGACACGCAGCGCACGATGGCAAACGGGGGCAGGCTCGTCTCCGTGGGACGCGCCAGCGGCGACGCACCCGAGGTCGACGCCGAGGCCGCCGCGCACATGGGATTGGACGTCCGCACTGGCTGGCGCCTCAGCGACGAGCGCACCCGCGAGGAGGCGGCCGAGGACCTCGCCCAAATCGTGGACCTCGTCGCGGACGGCACGCTGCAGGTGCTGGTCGACCGCGTCTTTGCGTTGTCGCAGGCGGAGGAAGCGCAGGCCTACTTGGAGAGCCGGGCGAACTTCGGCAAGGTCGTGCTGCGACCGTAGCGCACGGCGCCGCGTTGGCGCGGCCCATGCGCCCTTGCTATCCTCACGCCATGGCGACGCATCGAGCAGCAGCCTCCGACGCTCCGTCCGGGACGGAGTGGCGCGCAGAGCGTGAGGCGGTGCTTGCCGTCGCGAAGGCCATCCATGCCGAGGGGTTGGTCATCGAGACGGCGGGCAATGTGAGCGCGCGCGTCGGTGAGGCGGGCGACTTGCTGGCCGTCACCGCCTCCGGCGTCCCCTACCCCACGATGACGCTCGACGACATCGTCGTCGTCGACCACGAGGGCGAGCCGGTGCACGGCGACGCAATCCCCTCGACCGAGATGCTGATGCACGCGGCCATCTACCGCGCGCGCCCCGACGTCGGCGGCGTCGTCCACACGCACTCGACCTACGCCAGCGCGCTGGCGGTCGCGGGCATGGCCATACCGCCGCTCATCGACGAGATGGTGGTCGCGCTGGGCGACGGCGTCGCGGTCGCCGACTACGCATTCCCGAGCACGGAGGAGCTGGGCGAGAACGTCATCGCAGCGCTCGGTGAGCGGAAGGCGGTGCTGATGCGCAACCACGGATTCGTCGGCGTCGGCAGGAGCGTCGAGGAGGCGCTGGCGGTCGCGCGGCAGGGCGAGCACCTGGCGCAGGTCTTCGCGCTGGCGCGCTCGCTCGGCAACGCCGAGCCGCTGCCCGCCGACATCGTCGAGGCGGAGATGGAGCTGTACCGGATGAGGCGTGACGCATGAAGGTGCCCGCGTTCCTGCTCCGCCGCCTCTACGTGAAGGAGAGCCTGCGGGCGACGCCCGATGGCTTCAAGTTCCAGCTGCTCAACCGCCTTGGCTCTGGCTATGCCAGCCGCGTCTTCCCGCTGACGCTCGACGGCGAGGAGCTGGAGTCGGCCAAGACGTCGTTCGAGGTGGACGGCAACGCCGTCGCCTTTGACGCCGTGGACGGGGAGACGCCGTTCACGCTCGGCATGAACAAGACGACGACCATCGCCTACACGGGCAGCCCCATCGCGCCCGGCCCGCACCGGATAGGGATGCGCTTCGAGGTGGCAGGCCTCGGCGAGATGGGGTTCGACTTCCAGGACGTGGTCGGCTAGCTAGCCGGCCGGCGCGCCCACCTGTTCCACGTACTGCGCCAGCTCGGGCCTGCGCTTGGAGACGCCCGCCCAATCGGCCGTGGCCCGGCTTACCTGGCCGTCGCGGAAGAACTCCAGGAAGACCTGGTTGAACATGTCGGGCTGATCGGTCTGCCCCTGGTGTCCGCACTCCTCCGGGTAGAAGAACTGGATGTTGGGCAGCGTGTCCTCCTGGTTGTAGCCGTTCCCCACCGGCGCGAGCACGTCGTCCTTGCCGTAGAGGTAGATGCCCGGCACCGCCGAGTTGGAGAGGCGGTCCTTGGTGGTGGCGCGGGCGCGCAGGACGGGGTCGCTCCAGATGCGCTGGCGCCCCTCCCTCCCCGCATCGTACGACTCCGACTGGCGGTTGGCGGCGGCGGCGCGCATCTCCAGCAGCTCCTGCGGCACCGCGCTGGGGCGGTACATGATGGGCGTAATCATTTCGCCCATCGACTTCGCAGTGCCGTCGAAGGTCGCGCGGCTCTCCAGTATGGGCGGCACCTGGATCTCGTCCGGAGTGTTGTCGCCCACCTTCATGGTGGCGATGAGCACGTAGCTGATGACGCGCTCGGGGTGGTCCATGACGTACTGGATGGTGTTGTCCGCGCCCATCGAGTTGCCGGCGAGGTGGAAGCGGTCAAGCCCGACCGCCGTTGCGAAGTCGTCGACGAAGTCGGAGTGGCTGATCGTGCCGTACACCGGGTGGTATGCGGGGTTGGTGTCGGAGTGGCCGAATCCCGGCTGGTCGGGCGCGTAGACGCGGAAGCCGTTCTGCCCCAGGAACGGGGCCATGAACCGCCAGCCCGCGGCGCCCGACGAGCCCTGGATGCCGCCGTGCAGCAGGATCACGGGCGGCCCGCTCTCGCCCGCCGTCATGTAGTGGGCGAGCGCGCCGTTGCCCAGGCGCACCCACCGGCTCAGCAGTCCCGGCACCGCAACCAAACCCTCTTCCGTTAGCGCCATCTCGTTCCTCCTTGGCTATGCAGTGATGCGGAAGGTACACGCCGCCCCGCCCGTTGGCAAACGCAGGGCCAGGCTCAGGGGATGGGCGCTCCAATTGCGATGCCGAAAGCAGATATCGGCGGCGGCCCCCCTGCGCCTTGGAGCGTGGGGCGCGGGGGTGTAGGCTCAGGAGGATGGACGCCGCCGCCGTGCCGAAAGTCGTCGCCGTCACCGGCGCAGCCGGATACATCGGCCGAAAGGTGGTCGAACGGCTGTGCGCGGAGCCCGGCGTCGAGCGCGTCATCGCAACGGACATCGCACCGCCTCCCTACGAGCTTGACCGCGTCCTCTACCTCCAGCAGAACATCACCGACCCGTTCGAGCGCATCTTCGTCGAGGAGCGGGTGGAGGCGCTGGTGCATCTGGCGTTCGTCCTGCGGCAGCAGCGCAACCGCGCGCTCAGCCACAACGCCAACGTCGGCGGAGCGGACAATATCTTGTACGCCGCCGACGCCGCACGGGTAAAGCGCCTGGTCTACCTATCGTCGTCCACCGTCTACGGCGCACTGCGCGACAACCCCGAGGCGCTGACGGAGGGCGACCGCGCGCGCCCCTCGCCGGCTTTCCACTACGCGTGGGACAAGCGCGAGGCGGAGCGCGCCTTCGAGCACTACGCGACGGAGCATCCCGACGCCGCGGTGGGCATTCTGCGCAGCTGCATCGTCATGGGGCCGTCGGCGCGCAACTTCATCAACCAGGCGCTGTCACGGCGGGTGCTGGTCGGCGCTGCCGGCGACGACCCTCCGCTCCAGTTCGTCCACGAGGACGACCTCATCGAGCTGCTCTGGCGGTTCGCGTCGGTGCCGCACGGGGGAGTCTACAACGTCGCCGGCCCGGGGACGCTGCGCTGGGGTGAGGTGGTGCGCATGGCGGGGAAGCGGATGGTGCGCATGCCGGGCTGGGCCGTCTCCTCCCTCACCGACCTTGCATGGACGCTGCGCCTGCAGAGCGACGCACCGTCGGCTGGCCTCGACTACGTGCGGTGGCCATGGGTCGTCTCGACCGACAAGCTGCAGCGCGAGCTGGGCTACGAGTTCCGCTACACCTCGCGCCAGGCGATGGAGGCGTGGCTGGCGAACCGAGAGCGGTAGGAGTCCTTGACACTACCAGCGGGCTGGGGCTACGTTATCTACGCAATTGTTGACTGGGAGGGTCAACAATAGCTCCATGACCATCGACAAGACCGCCCGAGAAATCGCATCGCAGGACTACCAGTACGGCTGGACGACGCAGGTCGAGGCTGAGACGGCGCCTCCGGGGCTGACCGAGGACACGATTCGCTGGATCGTGGAGAAGAAGGAGGAGCCGCAGTGGATGCTGGAGTGGCGGATGCGCGCCTTCCACCATTTCATGCGGCTGGTCAAGGAGGAGCGGACGCCGGGGTGGGCCAAGGTTTCCTACCCGCCCATCGACTACCAGAGCATCATCTACTGGTCGGCGCCCAAGGCCAAGGCGGAACTGGCAAGCCTCGACGAGGTCGACCAGGAGTTGCTGGACACCTTCTCCAAGCTCGGCATCCCCATCGAGGAGCAGAAGCGGCTCGCGGGCGTTGCGGTCGACGCCGTGTTCGACAGCGTGTCCATCGCGACGACGGCCAAGGAGACGCTGTCCAAGCACGGGGTCATCTTCAGCTCCTTCAGCGAAGCGATACAGGAACACCCCGAACTGGTGCGCAAGTACCTGGGCTCCGTCGTCCCCTACTCCGACAACTTCTACGCGGCGCTGAACTCCGCCGTGTTCTCCGACGGCTCGTTTGTCTACATCCCGAAGGGGGTGCGCTGCCCGCTGGAGCTGTCGACCTACTTCCGCATCAACATGGCGGGCACGGGCCAGTTCGAGCGCACGCTCATCGTCGCAGAAGACAGCTCGTACGTCTCCTACCTCGAGGGCTGTAGCGCGCCGATGCGCGACGAGAACCAGCTGCACGCCGCCGTCGTCGAACTCGTGGCGATGGACAGCGCCGAGATCAAGTACTCGACGGTGCAGAACTGGTACCCGGGCGACGAAGACGGCCGCGGCGGCATCTTCAACTTCGTGACCAAGCGGGGCGCGTGCCGAGGGGCCGGCTCCAAGATCTCCTGGACGCAGGTCGAGACGGGCTCCGCCATCACATGGAAGTACCCGAGCGTCATCCTTCAAGGCGACGACTCGGTGGGCGAGTTCTACTCCGTCGCGCTCACCAAGGCGCACCAGCAGGCCGACACTGGCACCAAGATGATCCACCTCGGCAAGAACACCTCCAGCACCATCATCTCGAAGGGCATCGCGGCAGGGCACGGCCAGAACACCTACCGCGGGCTCGTGCAGGTCCTGCCCGGCGCCGCGAACGCGCAGAACTACACGCAGTGCGACTCGCTGCTCATCGGCGACAGGTGCGGGGCGCATACCGTGCCGTACGTCGAGGTACGCAACGACTCGGCCAGCGTTCGGCACGAGGCATCGACCTCCAAGGTGAACGAGGACCAGGTCTTCTATTGTCGGCAGCGCGGCCTCTCCGATGAGGACGCGCAGAACCTCATCGTCAACGGCTTCTGCAAGGACGTCTTCAAGCGGCTGCCGATGGAGTTCGCCGTGGAGGCGGACCGGCTGCTCGCCGTCAATCTCGAGGGGGCGATCGGCTAGCCATGCTCGAGGTGCGGAGCCTGCACGCGACGGTGAACGGAGCCGAGATACTGCGCGGCATCGACCTGTCGGTAGCCGCAGGCGAGACGCACGCCATCATGGGCCCCAACGGCTCCGGCAAGAGCACCTTGGCCTACGTCCTCGCCGGGCGCCCCGGCTACGAGGTCCTGGGCGGCACCGTCACGTTCGACGGCCAAGACCTGCTCGCAATGCCCGTCGAGGAGCGTGCGCGGGCGGGCGTGTTCCTGTCGTTCCAGCACCCCATCGAGATACCGGGCGTGCGCACCGACCACTTCCTGCGCGCCGGCTACAACGAGCGGCGCAAGGCCGACGGCGAATCAGAGCTGGACGTACTCCAATTCGACCGCCTGCTGAAGCAGAAGGTGAAGGTCGTCGAGATGGACTACCGCCAGACGAAGCGCTCGGTGAACGAGGGCTTCTCCGGCGGCGAGCGCAAGCGCAGCGAGGTACTGCAGATGGCCATCCTCGAACCCCGGCTGGCCGTCCTGGACGAGGTCGACTCCGGCCTCGACGTGGACGCGCTGCGCGACGTGGCCGACGCCATCAACTCGCTACGGTCGCCCGAGCGCTCCCTCGTGCTCGTCACGCACTACGAGCGCATCCTGAACCACGTCGTTCCCGACAGGGTGCACGTGCTGATGGACGGCCGGTTCGTCGCCGAGGGAGGCAAGGAGCTGGCGCTGGACATCGCGTCGCGGGGCTATGACTGGATAGCCGAGCGCGCGGGTGTCTCCACCTAGATGGTCACGGCCACCGATACGCAAGAGGCACGATACCTCGCCCTGGCCGACCGCATCGGCGCCAATCCGGACGCGCCCCCGTGGCTCGCGGCGCTCCGCAGCGAGGCCGCCGCCCGGTTTCGCGTGCTTGGCTTCCCCGTCGCACGGCGCGGCAACGAGTTCTGGAAGTACACGGACGTAGGCCCGATAGCACGCGCGACCCCGGAGCCCGCAACGGCGCAGGGCTCGGAAGCGCCGCGCGTCACCCCGGTTACCGATGGCGAGGTGCGCGTGAGCGTCGTCGACGGCTTCGTCGCGCCGGCGCCGCGCGCCCTGGACGGCGGATACGTCGGCAGCCTGCAGGCGGCGCCCTTTGCTGTCGCTGACGTTGCCGCCGCACGGCTGGGCAGCATCGCCTCCTTCGAGCACGAAGCTTTTGCCGCGCTGAACACGGCGCTCATGCAAGATGTCACGCTCATCTATGCGCAAAGGGGCGCATCGCTGGGCGCGCACGTCCACGTCGTGCTCGCCTCGTCGCCCGATACCGCTTCGCAGCCGCGCGTGCTCATCATTGCCGAAGAAGACGCCGATGCATCGATTGCGCTCACCTGGGCAGGTGCCGGCGCTGGCTCGTTCAGCAACGCCGTCGTCGAGGTTGCGGCGGCGGCGGGCGCGAGCGTACGGCTGCTGCGCATCGCGCACCCTACTACGGGGGCGCACTCGATAGCGACGACGGCCGTCGCGCAGCAGCGCGGCAGCAGCGTCGAACTGTTCTCGCTCGACCTCGGGGGAGAGCTGGTGCGGCACAACCTCGACGTCTCCCTCTCTGAGCCGGACGCCGTCTGCTCATTGGGCGGGCTGTACCTGACCGCGCGCGGCGACCACGTCGACAACCACGTCCTGGTGGCGCACCGCGGCGGCGAAGCGACGAGCAACGCGCTCTACAAGGGCGTAGCCGCCGGGGGCTCGCGCGCCGTCTTCACGGGCCAGGTACACGTGCCGCAGGACTCGCAGCGCACCGAAACGCACCTGGTCAACAAGAACGTGCTGCTCGCACCCGACGCGGAGGTGAACAGCCAGCCCATGCTGGAGATCTACGCGGACGACATCATCGCGACGCACGGCAGCGCCGTGGGTCAGATCGATGCGGCGGCGCTCTTCTACATGCGCAGCCGCGGGCTCGATGCCGACGCAGCGCGTATGCTTCTGCTACAGGCATTCGTCGACGAGCCCATCGCCGCAATCGGCGATGCGGCGCATGGCGCAGCGGTCGCGCGGCTGGCAGCCGAGGCGCTGCGTGAGCGGACGATGGGCGAAGGATAGGGGGCGATGCTCGACCTACAGGCAATCCGCGCGGACTTCCCCGTCCTCCAGCGGCGGCTGGGCGACAAGCTGCTCGTCTACCTCGACAACGCGGCGACGTCGCAGAAGCCGCGCCAGGTCATCGAGGCGCTGGTCGACTACTACGAGCGCTACAACTCCAACGTCCACCGGGGCATTCACACCCTCAGCATGGAGGCGACCGACCGTTACGAGGAGGCGCGCGTCAAGGTGGCCGCCTTCATCAACGCCCCGAGCCCCGACCAACTGATATGGGTCCGCAACACGACCGAGGCCATCAACCTCGTCGCCAAGACGTGGGCCAAGGCCGTCCTCTCGCCGGGCGATGAGGTGCTGGTCACGGAGATGGAGCACCACTCCAACCTCGTCCCCTGGCAGCAGGTCGCGCGTGAAGCGGGCGCGTCGCTCAAGTTCATCGGCCTCGATGCGGATTACCGGCTCGACCTGAGCGACCTCGACCAGCTGCTCACCCCCAAGACGCGCATCGTGGCGGTCACGCACATGTCCAACGTGCTGGGCACCATCACACCGGTCAAACAGCTTACCGAGGCGGCGCACCGCGTTGGCGCGGTCGTGCTCGTCGATGCGGCGCAATCGGTGCCCCACCTGGCGGTGGACGTGCAAGAGCTCGACTGCGATTTCATGGCGTTCTCCGGCCACAAGATGCTGGCGCCGACGGGCATCGGCTGCCTCTACGTCGCAGCCCCGATGCTGGAGCGCATGGAGCCGTTTTTGCACGGCGGCGAGATGGTGCTCGAGGTGACGTTCGAAGACGCATCGTGGAACGAGATGCCCATGCGCTTCGAGGCGGGCACGCCGAACATTGCCGACGCGATCGCAATGGGCGCCGCGGTCGACTACCTCAGCGCGCTGGGGATGGACGCCATTCGCCAGCACGAGCGCGATCTGACCGCCTACGCGCTGGAGCGGTTCGCCGAGTTGGAAGAGGTGACCACGTTCGGCACGTCGAGCCTGGGCGAGCGGGGAGGCGTCATCTCCTTCCAGGTAGGCGGCATTCACCCGCATGACATCGGCACGGTGCTCGACCATGAGGGCATCGCCATTCGGGCGGGGCACCACTGCGCCATGCCGCTGGTGCGCAGCCGCCTCCACGTTCCGGCGACCGCCCGCGCCTCCTTCTACCTCTACAACACGGAGGAGGAGGTCGACCAGCTCATCAGGGGGCTCAGGAAGGTAACGGAGTACTTTGGGGATGCAGCTGCCCGACCTCGATGATCTCTACGCCGAGATCATCCTCGACCACTACCGCCACCCCCGCAACAATGGACTGCTCGGCGACGCAGACCTGCGTGCGGAGGGATTCAACCCCTTCTGCGGCGACCGCATCGTCCTGACGCTGGAGTTGGACGCGGACGAGCGCATCGTCCACACCGGCTTCGAAGGCGAGGGCTGCTCCATCAGCCAGGCGTCGGCGTCCATCATGACGGAGATGCTGAAGGGCAAGACGCTGGAGGAGGCCGCAGGCCTGAACGCCGCCTTTCGCGAGATGATGGCCGGTGTGGAGCCGACGGAGGAGCAGGAGGAGGAGTTCGGCGAATTGGCCGCCCTCCGGGGCGTGCAGCAATTCCCCATCCGCATCAAGTGCGCCCTGCTCGGCTGGGCGACGCTGCAAGACGCGATCGCCGAGTACGCCAAGCCCCAGGGTTGACGCAAGCAGCGCGCGCTGGCGCGCGTGCTAGAATGAGCAATTGGCCTATGGAAGGGCCCTACCGCGAGCGGCGCGGGGATTCGTCCAACGGAGCGAGCCGTGCTGGTCATCGGCCTTACGGGCGGCATTGGCACAGGGAAGAGCGAGGTGGCAAGAGTGTTGCGCGACATGGGCGCAGAGGTCATTGACGCCGACACCGAGGGCCATGCCGCATACACCCCCGGCAGCGAGGGCTACCGCCGCATCGTGGCGGCGTTCGGCCGCGAGGTCGTCGGCCCCGGCGGCGCGATCGACCGCGCGGCGCTGGGCGCACGCGTATTCGGCGACGACGGCGCGCGACGCCTCCTGGACGCAGCGCTGCATCCGCTGATCCGTGAGCGGGTAGGCGCGCGTCTGGACGAGGCGCGCACGCGCGGCGCGGCCGTCGCCGTCGTGCAGGCGCCGCTCCTCTTCCAGGCGGGCTGGGACGATCTCGCCGACGACGTGTGGGCGGTGCGCGCACCCGCAGAAGCGGTGCGGCAGCGGCTCGAAGGGCGGGGATTGAGCGACGAGCAGATCGAGCAGCGCCTCTGCGCGCAAGGCCCGGAGCGGGGCTTTACGGCGAAGGCCGATGCGGTCATCGACAACGACGGCAGCCCCGAGCGGCTGCACGAGACGGTCAGGCAACTATGGGGCGAACGAGTACAGGCAAGGGCGTGAGGCAGATGGTCGACAGCGCACAAGGCTACCGAGCACAGAGCATCGAGGAGTATTTCGTCGAGCACGAGCCGTTCTACCTTCCCGTCAGCGACGAGGTAGAGCTATTCGAGGCGGCCTACCGCGAGCGCGTGCCCGTTCTGCTCAAGGGGCCGACGGGCACGGGCAAGACGCGCTTCGTCGAGTACATGACATGGCGCCTCGGCAAGCAGTCGGAGAAGCAGGCCCGCAAGAACGGCGAAAGCAGCATCCCCCTCGTCACGGTCGCCTGCCATGAGGACCTGACGGCGAGCGATTTGGTTGGGCGTTTTTTGCTCGAGGGCGACGGCACGCGTTGGATTGACGGGCCGCTCACGCGCGCCGTCAAGCACGGCGGGATCTGCTACCTGGACGAGGTGGTAGAGGCGCGCAAGGACACGACCGTGCTCATCCACCCCCTTGCCGACCACCGGCGCCTGCTGCACATCGAGAAGCTGGGCGAAGTGGTGGAGGCGCACCCCAATTTCCTGCTCATCATCTCCTACAACCCCGGCTACCAGACGGCGTTGAAGGACCTGAAGCACTCCACGCGCCAGCGGTTCGTCGCCATCGAGTTCGACTTCCCGCCGCGCCACCTGGAGGAGCAGATCATCCGCCACGAGAGCGGCTGCCACGCCGACACCGCAGAGTCGCTGGCGCTGCTCGGCGAGAAGATACGCAACCTGCGCGGCCACGGTCTGCAAGAGGGCGTCAGCACGCGCCTGCTCATCTACGCGGGCAAGCTCATCGTGCAGAATGTCGCCCCGCGCCGCGCCTGCGAGGTCGCCGTCGTCTGGGGCCTCACGGACGACGCCGACATTCAGCACAGCGTCCAAGAAGTCGTCACGTCCATCTTTCCCTAGAGGAGGGCGCGCCTGAACGGGCTAGTCGATACCCAGTTGGACCTGCCGGAGGCGCTGCGCAACCGCCTTGGCCGGCGCGAGGCGGGCGCCGAGGCGGCGGACGGCGCGACGCCCGCCGGCGTCCTGGTGCCGCTCTACCGCAAGGGCGGTGCGTGGCACGTGCTGCTCAACCGCCGCACGATGCACGTGGGCGAGCACAAGGGCGAGATCGCGTTCCCGGGCGGCGTCATCGAGGACGAGGACGCAGACATGCAGGCGTGCGCGCTGCGCGAGACGTGGGAGGAGATGGGCATCCGCCCGGAGGACGTGGACGTGCTGGGCGCCGTCGATGCGGTGCTGACCCGCACCAACTACCTCGTCTACCCCACCGTCGGCACGATCCCCTACCCCTACCCGTTCAAGGCCGACCCGCGGGAGGTTGCGGAGGTCATCGAGGTGCCGCTGGACGCGGTCCTCGACGACTCGGCCGTGCGCCATGAGCGGCGGCAGTCCGAAGACGGCTCGGCGCTGGACCGCGTGGCCTACGCCTACGGCTCCTCGCTGATCTACGGCGCGACGGCGTGGATACTCCGACAGGTGCTGGCGGCGGTGCGGCAGGCCATCGGCGAGGCTGACCGTGGCTGACCCGGCGCAGGAGCACCTCGAAGCAGAGCTGCGGAAGTTCCCCGCCGCGCTGCAGGCCGCATACGAAGCTGCGCTGCCCATCATCCCGAACGTCGGGGCAGTCGAACGCGTGCGCTGGGGGCAGGAAGGCGTGCGCATCGCGCGCCAGAGTGGACGCGCGTGGGAGCCCGCGGTCGAGTACTTCCGCGCAAGCCCCCGCGTCATGTCGGCGCTCTCCTATCCCCAGTTTCAGCGGTGGGTCGACAGCGGTATCGAGCTGAGCAACGACTCGCCGACGATGGCGGCGGCCTACTTTCGCGCGAGCCCGGACGTCATCGGGCGGCTGTCGGCGCGCAACCTGACGAGTTGGGGCGCGCTCGGCAAGGGGCTGTCGCGCGGGACGTGGAAGTCGGCATCGCTGGCGGCGCGCTTCTTCGACGCGAGCCCGGAGTTGGTCGCGCACCTGACCTTCCGCGAACTGGAGCGGTTCGTTGGGCTGGTGGACGCGCTCTCCTACCGCTCCTACGACCTCGCCGCCGACTGCCTGCACCTGGGCCAGCGCGTGCTGCCGTCCATCGAGGAGCGAGAGGAGCTGATATCGCTGGCGAGCGCCGTGGTCGACGGCTCCTGGCGCGAGGTGCGCGGCTGCTTCGAGGTTGCGAGCCGCGCATCGACGCTGGTGGAGCGGCAGTTGCGCGGGCGCTTCTTCAAGCTGACCGAGCGGGTCGCACGCTCCGGCGTCACCAACATCTCCCTCTTCATGTCGGAGGTGACCCAATCCCTCTCGCGCCTCCCGGAATCGCAGCACGAGTCGGTGATGGCCAAGGCGGAGGAACTGGTGGAGGACTCCGTCGAGGCGGTCGGAGCCTTTCTCAGGAGCGCGCCCAACGTGTTGTCGCGCATCAGCGACAGCCAGTACCAGCTGTGGTTCGAGCAGGGATTCGAGTTGCTCAGGGAGAACCCGGACGCCGGCGTCGCGTTCTTCCGCATCGAGTCGTCCCGCGCCGAGGCCGCGCTCGAGCAGCTATCGGCGGCGGTCGAGCTGGAGCGCGTCAAGGAGCTGCTCACCAGGTACTCCAACGCGCTGGCCGGCAGCGCGGTCACGCTGGATGCGGCATCGGAGCTGGCGCACCGCAACATCGGCTGGGTGGAGGTGGAGCAGGCCACGACCGACGGCCTGCACATCTACCTGCCCTCCAGCGTCGAGCGCTATGCCCAGAAGGTCGAGAACTTCGCGTGGCTGAAGGTCGTGGCCACGCACCAGGTAGGCCACATCGAGTTCGGCTCCTTCGAGCTCGAGTTCGAGCGCCCGTCGACGATGTTCGACGACCTGCGGATGCGCCTGGAGCGCACGCCAGGCGAGCATGTGGCGACCTCGATGGCGCGCTTCTTCGACCTGTTCCCCAATCGCACGCTTGCCTCCGACATCTTCGGTGTCACGGAGGACGCGCGGACGGACACGTCCGTCGTGGCGCGGTACCGAGGCCTCGCACCGGACTACGGCCGCGTGCAGACCGACGCGCTGTCCACGCGGCCCACCATCCAGCAGCTTCCGCTCCAACAGGCGATGGTCGAGATGCTCATCCGCCTGAGCCTGCACCAGAAGGAGCGCCTCCCCGTCCCCAAGCAGTACACGGAGGAGGCGCGCAGCCTCGCCGGCCTGCTCCGCACCGTCCAGGTGCTCGGTGCGACGGTCGAGGATTCGGCGGAAGCGGCCATCCGGATGTACACCATCATCTCGAACCTCCACAACCAGACGGTCGACCCGGAAGACTGGCAAGAAGAGGACTTCGAGAACGCGCAGTACCAGGAGCCGGACGGCGACAGCCTCTCGTCCGCCTTCCAGGATGCGCCCGGCGGCAAGCTCGGCGAGGGAGAAGAGGGCGAGGACTACGAGTCGCCAGAAGACATCGACTATCGCGGCGGCTTCAAGCCGGAGATGGTGCAGCTTCTGACGATGATGCGCGCCCAGGCGGAGGACAGCGCCGACGGCATGGACCTCGACTCGCTGTCGCAGGAGGCGCTCGAAGAGTTGCTGCGCGACAGCATCGAGATCGACGTGGAGCAGGACTCGGACCTCTCCACGATGGCAAACAACCTCATGAAGGAGATCACGGCCAACACGCAGCCCAAGGACGAGGGCGCCGGCCATACCGACATCCCGCACCAGGACGAGGACGGCGGCGCGCTCGAGCCGGCGGAGCCGACTTCCTACGTCTACGACGAGTGGGACTTCCGCGCCAACGACTACCGTCCGCGCTGGTGCGTCGTGCAGGAGAAGCAGGTTTCCAGCGGCGATTCGCGCTTCTACCAGGAGACGCTCCAGACGCACGCCGGCCTGATGGAGCAGATACGCCGCCAGTTCGAGTCCATCCGCCCCGAGATGTACCGGCGCGTCAAGCACTTGCCCGAAGGGGAGGACGTCGACTTCGACAGCGCGCTGCAGGCGATGATCGAGATAAAGTCGCGCCGCACGCCCGACGAGCGCATCTACTGGCGCCGCAACAAGGCAGAGCGCGACGTCGGCGTCGTCTTCCTCCTCGACATGAGCGCATCGACCGCCGAAGCGGTGGAGGAGACGAAGAAGGGCGAGGCGGACGCGGACATCCCCTCGGACCCCGTTGCCTACACGCTCTGGATGCGGACGCGCCGCGGCGAGGGCGTCAAGCGCCAGTACAAGCGCATCATCGACGTGGAAAAGGAGTCGATGGTGCTGCTGATGACGGCGCTCGAGACGATCGGCGACCGCTACGGCGTCTACGGCTTCTCCGGGTTCGGGCGCGAGAACGTGGAGTTCTACGTCATCAAGGACCTGGAGGCGCCGCTGACGGAGACGGTGAAGCGCCGCCTCGACAAGGTGTCTCCGCTCCACGCAACGCGCATGGGCCCCGCCATCCGCCACGCAACCAAGAAGCTCGACGAGCTCGACGCCAAGGTGAAGTTCCTCTTCGTCGTCAGCGACGGCAGGCCGCAAGACCGGGGCTACAGCCGCGAGGGTGTGGAGAAGGAGTACGCGGTGCAGGACACCCGGATGGCGCTGCTGGAGGCGCGGCAGAAGGACATCACGCCCTTCTGCCTCACCGTGGACCGCCAGGGGCATGACTACATGCGGACGATGGCGGGCGACATGGGCTACGAGGTGGTGCCGGACATCACCGACCTGCCGCGCCGCCTTCCTGCGCTCTACCGGCGCCTCACGGTGTAGGCGCGCCTAGCGCACCAGCCTTGGCGAGATCAAGACTCTCAGAGTGAGGTTCGTTCCGAACAGCTAGCAACCTATCCCACCGCCTCGGGTTTGGTTCACCACACTTGGTAAGGGCAAGCGCTTCTGCTTTGCGGCCAAAGCTGGCTGTCGAGTAGGCTGCCGGCGCAGCGAGTATGGCTGGGATGGCCAACTAGATGGGAACAGGGCGAAACAGTGTCGGCGAGATGACGCAATGCACCAACGAAACATAGATTCACCTAGAGAGCTGCTGGAAGAGGCAATGAGGCCGGTGGGCGAGGCGCGTTCTCTTCCCTTCGCCGCCTACCGCGACGAAGCGTTCTTTGCGCTGGAGATGGAGCGGATCTACCGCCGTGATTGGGTGGCGGTATGTGCCGAGGCGTCGCTGTCCGCCCCCGGCGACTACCTCGCCATCGACATCGGCGGCGAGCCCGTTGCGCTGGTCCGAGGTGGTGACGGCCAGCTACGCGCGCTGTCAAACGTCTGCCGCCATCGCGGCACGCTCCTCCTCGAACCGGGGGCCGATCGTCTTGAGGGTGGCCGCATCGTTTGCCCGTATCACGCCTGGAGCTACAGTGACGCAGGAGCCTTCCAGGGTGCTCCCTACGCGCAGGGTGCCGCCATCGATTCGGGGCTGCACAGCCTGCCCTCGTTCCGGGTTGAGACATGGATGGGCGTCGTCTTCGTCTGCCTCTCAGACGAGGCGCCGCCGCTTGAGGCACGGCTGGCGGAGATCGCGCCGCATCTCGCGGAGTTCGATATGGAGTCGTTCACGGTTGCGGCACCGTTGACCGCTCCGGAGGAGTGGGCAGCCAACTGGAAGTTGGTTGTCGAGAACGCAATGGAGAGCTACCACCTCTTCCAGGTGCATGCCGACACGCTGGAGAAGGTAACTCCCACACGAGGGGCCTACTACATCGAAGGCTCGGCGGCTTGGACGCTAACAGGCGGGGCGATTGTTCAAGCTGCAGGCACCGGTCTTGCCGGGAAGCTGCTCGCGGGCCTGTTGGGTAGCAATTCGGGAGGCAACCACTACACGCTGGTCTCCATTCCGCCATCGTTCGTCGGCGTCGTCACGCAGGACTCGTGGGACTGGCTTGTCGCACATCCACTCACCCCGGCCTCGACGCGCGTGTTCCAGGGCTCGCTGACGAGATCGCGGCCCGACATCCTCACTCAGGCAGTTTCAGGGGGATTCGCCACCGCATTCCTCGAAGAGGACCGGGCCATATGCGAGCGGGCCCAGAGAGGGATGGCGGCGCGCCACTCCGGGGGTGGGCAGTTGCTGCCCATCGAGCGCGTGGTGGTTGACTTTCACCACTACCTCGGCTGGCAGATGTTGGGAGAGGAGCCGCCCTCCCGGCATGTAGAGCGTGAACGATGAGCTTCGATCGGCGGCGCGAACGTCGTGCAAGCGGCAGGGTCCGCTGGTTCACCCTGATCGCCATAGCGATCGTCCTGGTGGCCGTGATCTTCGACCTCCAGTGGGTCTGGGGTCTCCTCTTTCTCTTCTGGGCAACGCCCAGCATCTTCACGGGAGAGACCTTCCTGGTCGAGCCTGTCCATCGTGCGGAGAACCCGTGGCTCTTCTGGACGATCGTTATGCTGTGGCTGAGCCTGAGCCTCGCGCTGATCGGCATGGATATCGCCGGGCTCTTCGCCTGACACGGCTACTGTAACGTCTCCCTCATCAGCCTTCTCGGTCGGCTTCGTGCCCAGCATGAAGATGTGGAGCCACCAGCTCTGGTCCTCACTCCTACCCAGCCGCCTGAGCCTGCTCCGCCTTCATCAGCTCCTGCGCCAGCAGGAGCAGCGCCATCGTCACCGCCCTGCCCCGCACGAGAGGCCGGCGGGCCGGAAAGGTGTACTTCTCCACGCGCACGCCTCCCGGGTGGGCAACGCCGATGAAGACAGTCCCCGGCGCGACATCCTCACCCGGCTGATGCTCCGGGCCGGCAACGCCCGTTACCGCGATGCCGCAGTCGGCGCCGTAGGTGTTGCACGCCGCGTTGGCCATCGCTTCCGCCGTCTCGTAGGACACTGCACCGTACTCCCGGATCACGCTCGCAGAGACTCCGGCGGCGACCTTCGCCTCGTTCGAGTAGACGATGCCGCCGCCGAGGAAGTAGCGCGACGCGCCGGGTATCTCGCTGAGGGCGCCGCCGATGAGCCCGCCGGTCAGCGATTCCAGCACGGCGAGGGTATAGCCGCGCTCGCGCAGCAATTGCCCGACGCGCGCCTCCGGCGTCTCATCGTCCACACCCCAGAGGTACTCGCCGAGGACGTTGCGTATCTCCTCCTCGGCGCGGAGCAGCGAGGAGAGCGCGGCCTGCTCATCCTGCGCGCGGGCGATCGTCCGGACATAGATGCCGTCGGGCTTGGCGTAGCAGCCGAAATCGATGCCCTGCATGTCGTAGACCCTGCCGCACAACTCGTCGACGGTAGCCTCGCTGAGGCCGATCGTCTTGAAGGTGCGCGCCATGATGACGCTGCCCGTGATCCTCTTGCGCAGGCGCGAGGCGATCTCGGTCGTCCACATGTGCATCAGTTCGTTCGGCGGCCCTGGAAGCGTGACGAGCACCTTGCCGTCACGCTCGAGCCACCAGGACGGCGCGGTGCCCATCTCGTTGCGGACGGGGACCGCGGAGGGGATCACCATCGCCTGGCGGATGTTCTGCGGCGGCATCGGATTGACGCCGCGCCGCGAGAACGACTCCTCGAGCCACGCCACCAGCTCCGGGTCCACCGCTATCTCTTCGCCAAGCATCCTTGCGATGGCATCGCGGGTGAGGTCGTCGAGGGTCGGGCCGAGGCCGCCGATGGTGAAGACGAAGTCTGACCTGCGCCACGCCCTGTCCAGGATCTCGGTCAGCTTGGCGAGGTCGTCGCCGACGGCGGTGACCCACTGCAGCTCCAGTCCCAGTTCCGGCATGCGCGTGGCGAGCCAGCCGGAGTTGGTGTCCTGCGTCTCGCCCATCAACAGTTCGCTGCCGACCGCGATGATCTCGGCCTTCACGGCATCCTGCCCTCTGCCCGCCGGTTCTCCGGCGGCGCGGGAATGACGGGGGTTTGTGCGATGATCTCGGGCTCCATGGCTATGCGAGTATATCGCCCCGCAGGCGGGCGTTGGTTGTTGCCGCGCCGCCGCTTTGCTATCCTCACCTGCGGCGCCATCGGAGGAAGACCCCTTGCACCTCGTCATCGACGGGTACGGCTGCGACCCTGGGCAGCTGGCCGACATGGAACACGTCCGGCGTTTCCTGGACGCCTACCCCGACGCTATCGGCATGACCAAGATCAGCGTGCCGTCGGTCCAGACGTACCGCGGGCCGGTGCCGGAGGACTGGGGCGTCTCCGGGTTCGTCATCATTGCCGAAAGCCACATCTCGGTGCATACCTTCCCCGACCGCGCCTACGTGAACGTCGACGTCTTCTCGTGCAAGGAGTTCGACGCCGAACGGGCGCTGGAGGAGATACGCGCGCTCTTCACGATGACCAAGAGCAACCACTGGGTACTCAACCGCGGCCTGGAGCACCTCAACCCCGCCACCGCGGAGCAGGTCGTCGAGGCGGAGCGAGAGGCGCTGTACACCGAGGCGGGCTAGCCACGACGCAGGGCCGCCGCCCGCAGCCGCCATGCGAGACCGCGCCGCATTCCTCGACCTAGACCAACAACAGCACGGCCTCGCGCAGAGCCGCGTCGTCGTACTGCCCGTACCGTACGCACGCACCGTCTCCTACCGGCCCGGCGCGCAAGGCGGGCCGGGCGCCATCATCAGGGCGTCCGCAGAGATGGAGGACTACGACCCTGAGCTTGATGCCGAACCCTGCGCCGTCGGGATCCACACGCTCGATGCGCTCGAAGCGGACGACGAGCCGGAGGCGATGGCGGAGCGCGTGGCCGATGAGGTGGCGCGCCACACCGCCGGGGGCAAGCTGGTGTGCACGCTGGGGGGCGAGCACTCGCTGACGGCCGGGGCCGTCGCCGGCATCGCGCGGCACGTCGGCGACCTCAGCGTCCTGTGGCTCGATGCGCAGGCCGACCTTCGGGAGGAGTACCAGGGGTGGCGATTCAGCCACGCCTGCGCCGCGCGCCGCGCGCTGGAGCACGCGCCCCTCACGCTCGTCGGCGTCCGCTCGATGGCAAGCGAGGAGGCGGTCTTCGCTCGCGAGCGCGCCATCCCCGTCTTTCCCCGCGCGGCTGAGCCCATCGGCAACCTGGACCAGGTAGCGGAGACGCTCTCGCAGAACGTGTACATCAGCGTTGACCTGGACGTCTTCGACCCGGGCATCGTTGCGGCGGTCGGCACGCCGGAGCCGGGAGGGATGGGGTGGTGGGAGGTGCTGCGGCTCCTGCGGCGGGTCGCGGAGCGGCGGCGCATCGTGGGGTTCGACGTGATGGAGCTGGCGCCGGCGGAGGGGCCTGAAGCGGGTGCGTACACCGCCGCTAAACTCGCCTACAAGCTCATGGCGTACGCGACGCTGAATGAGCCGCCGCTCTAGGAGCTAGCGCTCGCTGACCACGGCGATGAACTCGGCCATTTGCGCCACTTCCTCGTCACTGAGTATGTCTGCCCTGTAGGAAGGCATCGGGCCGGGGCCCAGCCGGACGGCGCGCAGGAGTGCGTCGGCGCGAATGCCGTGGAGGCGCGGGCCGACGGCCCCCTCTGCACGGTCGCCGTGGCACGCCGCACAATCGTGCGTCTCAAACAAGATGGCGCCGACCGCCACCTCGATGCCCGGCCCCGTTGGGGTCGGATCGCGCACCTGCACCTCGCGGACTCCGCCCGGGCCGAAGCATGCGCCGGCCAGGAGCACGGGCGCGACAACGAGCGCCCATGCGCCCCTGCGCATCAACCCCACAACGCCGGTTTGGCGACCATCAGGTAGAGCGAAAAGACGAGCAGCGCCGTTGCGATCGCCGCCCACACCAGCCACCGGCGGTAGGCACGGGAAAAGCCGGGCGTGAGCGGCGCGTCTGCCGCTGCATCCGCGGTCTGCACCACCATCGCCCTCTGGTAGCGGATGAGCATGTGACCCCACACGATCCCGGCTACGACGAAGAGCGCGAGCGAGAGCTCGATCCACGCGGTCTCGTGGAAGCCTCCCCATCCGCCGTAGCCTTCGGCGGCGGCCGCGAGGCCGTTCAGCAAGAGGAGCACGAAGCCCGGCAGCATCACCAGCATGTCCGTCCGGACCATCGTCCGCGCGGCGAAGGATGCGGCGGACGCCCTGCCGTCGGCGCGCGCCGTCGATATCCAGACGCAGGCCACGAGCAAGTTGCCCATGAAGAGCACGGCTCCCGCAATGTGGAACCACACGTGCCACGTCAACGAGTAGAGCGGCAGCGATATCACGATGGCCGCGGCGGTGGGGATAAAACGCTGGTAGTTCACGATGCCCTCCCTGACCTGTCACTCCATTATCGCCTATCGAGGTGGCCCAACGGAGTACAATCGGGGAGATGAGCAAGCCCAGCGGCCTGGTGTACATGGACCATGCGGCAACGACGCCCGTCTCGCGCGAGGCGGCGACGGCGATGCTGCCCTACCTCACCGACTCCTTCGGCAACGCCTCCTCCCTCTACATGCTGGCGCAGGACGCACGCCGCGCGTTGGATGAGGCGCGCGACCGCTGCGCCGCCATCCTCAACTGCCGCGTCGGCGAGATCGTCTTCACCAGCGGAGGAACGGAATCGGACAACGCCGCGCTGCTCGGTGCCGCGCTCGCGCTCAAGGGCGCGGGCAACCACGTCATCACCTCAGTTATCGAACACCACGCCGTCCTGCACGCGTGCGAACTGCTCCAGACGCTGGGCTTCCAGGTCACCTACGCGCCCGTCGACCGCACGGGGCGCATCGACCCCGAGGCGATAGCGGCGCTGGTCACGCCCGAGACGACGGTGGTGAGCGTCATGCTCGCCAACAACGAGATTGGCACGCTCCAGCCCGTCGCGGACGTCGCGCGCTGCGTCCGCGAGCGCGCGGGAGCGGTGGGGGCGAGCGTCGTGGTGCACACGGACGCGGTGCAGGCCCCAGGGTGGCTCAGCCTCGACGTCAACGCGCTTGGCGTCGACATGCTGAGCCTGTCGGCCCACAAGTTCGGCGGGCCCAAGGGCGTGGGGTTGCTCTACATCCGGCGCAACACGCCGTTCGTCCCGACGCAGGTCGGCGGCGCCCAGGAGCGCGAGCGGCGCGCGGGCACCGAGAACGTCGCGGGGATCGTCGGCATGAGCGTCGCGCTGGCGCAGGCCGAGGCCGCCCGGACGGAGGAGCATCACAAGGTCGGCGCCCTGCGCGACAGGCTGATTGCCGCCATACAGGAGCGCATCCCCGACGCTCGACTCAACGGCCACCCCACGGAACGGCTGCCCAACAACGTCAACTTCTGCTTCGCAGGCGTCGAGGGCGAACCCGTGCTGCTGGGCCTCGACCTTGCGGGCGTCGCCGCATCGAGCGGCAGCGCCTGCACGGCCGGCTCGCTCGAGCCGTCGCACGTGCTGCTCGCGCTCGGCCTCCACCCCGACGTGGCGCGTTCGAGCCTGCGCCTGACGCTCGGTCCCGACAACACGGAGGAAGAGGTGGACTACGTCGTGGAGACGCTCGCCGGCCTTGTCGAGAAACTGCGTTCGATGTCGGCGGCGCCGCGCTAGCCCATGGCCAATCGCCTCGCCCACGAGACCTCGCCCTACCTGCTGCAGCACGCCGACAATCCCGTCGACTGGTACCCGTGGGGCCAGGAGGCGTTCGACAAGGCGGGTGCGGAGGACAAACCCCTCCTCCTGAGCATCGGCTATGCGGCGTGCCACTGGTGCCACGTGATGGCGCACGAGTCGTTCGAGAGCGAGGCCATCGCGCGGGTGATGAACGAGCGCTTCGTCTCGGTCAAGGTCGACCGCGAGGAGCGGCCGGACGTCGACGCGATCTACATGCAGGCGGTGCAGTCGCTCACGGGCCACGGCGGCTGGCCGTTGACCGTGTTCCTCCTCCCCGACGGACGGCCCTTCTACGGCGGCACCTACTTCCCCACGACCGACCGCTACGGGATGCCCAGCTTCTCGCGCGTGCTCCTCGCGGTGCACGACGCCTACGCCAACCGGCGCGACGACGTCTTGGGCAACGCATCGCTCCTGACCGACGCGCTCGAAAGGGCCGCCGCGCCCATCGGCGAGCCGGCGGCGCCCGACTACTCCCTCACGGACGGCGCGTTCCAGGGGTTGGCGGCGGTCTATGACCAAGAGCTGGGCGGCTTCGGCGGCGCGCCCAAGTTCCCGCAGTCGATGGCGATGGAGTTCCTGCTCCGCTACCACGTCCGGACGGGCAACGCGCAGGCGCTGGAGATGGTGGAGTCCTCGCTGGAGGCGATGGCGCGGGGCGGCATCTACGACCACGTAGGCGGCGGCTTCCACCGCTACTCCACCGACGCGCGGTGGCTGGTACCCCACTTCGAGAAGATGCTCTACGACAACGCGCTGCTGGCGAGCGCGTACACGCAGGCCTACCGCGTCACGCGCAACGACGCCTACCGCCACGTCGCACGAGAGACGCTCGACTACCTCCTGCGCGAACTGCGCGACCCCGCAGGCGGCTTCTACTCGTCGCAGGACGCCGACAGCGAGGGTGTGGAGGGCAAGTACTACGTCTGGGAGCGCGCCGAGGTCGCGGACGTCCTCGGCGCGCGGGCCGGCGCCTTTGCCGAGCGCTACGGCGTCTCGGAGGGCGGCAACTGGGAAGGGCGCTCCATCCTCAACATCTAGCCGGGTGCGGAATGGTCGCCCGACGCGCTGCGCGCAGAGCGCGACGCGCTGCTTAGCGTCCGCGCGACCCGCGTGCCGCCCGAGACCGACACCAAGGTGCTGACGGGCTGGAACGGCCTCGCCGTCCGCGCACTTGCGGAAGCGGCCGCAGCGTTCGACGATGCGCGCTACCGCGAGGGCGCTGCCGAAACGGCGCGCTTTCTGCTTGGCTCGCTCGAGCGCGATGGCCGCCTGCTGCGGTCGTGGACGAGGGGCGAGGCGCGCCTCAAGGGATACCTCGAGGACTACGCACAGCTGGTTGCGGCGCTGCTCGCCGTCCACGAGGCGACGTTCGCGCACGAGTGGCTCCACGCCGCGCGCCGCCTCACCGACAGGATGCTCGAGCTGTTCTGGGGCGACGGCGACGGCCTGGCGTACGACGTGGGCCTCGACCACGAGCGCCTCATCGTCAGGCCGCGCGACGTGACGGACAACGCCCTGCCCTGCGGCTCGTCGACGGCGGCGGAGGTGCTGGTTCGGATGGCGCGGCTAACGGGTGAGGAGCGCTATGCAGACAGCGCCGAGCGGTTGTTCGCGTCCGTGTCGCCGCTGATCGCGCGCTACCCGCTCGGTTTCGGCAATTGGCTGAAGGCGCTGGAGCTCTACCTTGCGCCGTCGACGGAGGTTGCGCTGGTGGGGGAAAGGGACGCCGCCGGTACGAAGGCGCTGCTCGCAGGGCTCCACGGGCGATTCCGCCCCGGAGTGGTGGTCGTGGGACTGGAGCCCGGGGCTGGAGCGCCCTTCCCGACACCGCTGCTGGAGGGCCGGGGCGCCCTCAACGGCCAACCGACCGCATACGTGTGCCATCGCTTCGCCTGCGAGCTGCCCACGGCCGATGCTGCTGAGCTAATGCGGCAGTTGGACGCATAGAGGGCGCGCATCCCCGTTTGCGCAATGGGCCCGAGGCGAGTATACAGGGGGCGGGAGCAAGCAAAGCATGATCGAACGCAGTCGGTGGTTCCGCGCAGCAATCATCCTCATTGCCCTCGCGGCCGCCGTCTACCTCTTCCAGGCCGCCTCACGCCTGTGGGGCTACATGGGCGACCTCATCCTCATCCTCTTCTTCGGATGGCTGATGGGGTCCGTGCTGCTGCACTTCATCAACACGCTGATGCGCGTGCCGCACATGCGCCGGCCCATCGCCATCGTCATCGTCTACTTCGGGTTGATCGTCATCGCGGGAACGCTCATCTTCCTCATCCTGCCCGCGACCGTGAACCAGACGCTGGAGCTGTTCGACCAGCTCCCGGTCTACCTTGACCAGCTGCCGGAATGGGCGGCCAGGGCCGACGAGTTTGCCGCGGGCTTCGGCTTTGCCATGGACCCGCCGCTCGCCGAGCGGTTGGAAGCGGGCAACGTGGAGGACTTCTTCCAGCCGGTGGTCACGTGGCTGACGGACAACGCGGTGCCGCTCCTCCAGACGCTCGGCACCACCATCTTCGCGGTCGGCACGGTCATCGTCCTCTCCTTCTACGTCGTGCTCGACGGGGGCCGGAGGCTCAACGAGGCGTTGAGCGTGCTGCCGCCCAAGGCCGAGGCCGAGGCCCGGCTGGTGCTGAACACCTTCAGCGGCGCGTTCCACGGCTACATCCGCGGCATGTTCATCGTCTCGCTCATCTACGGCGTCGGCGTGGCCACGGTCATGCTGGCAACGGGCCTGCCCGCCGCGCTGCCGAGCGCCATCCTCGCGAGCCTGCTGCTCGCCGTGCCGTTCATCGGTGACTGGCTCGCGCTGGCGCTGCCGCTGATCGTCGCGGCGATCGCGGGCGACTTCATCACGCTCATCATCGTCCTGGCGACGCTGCTCTTCATCCAGCAGGTGATGCTGAACATACTGACGCCCCGGATCCTCGGCCAGGCGCTGCGGATGCCGGCGGGGCTCGTCATTGTCTCCGTCATCGTGGGGGCGCGCGTGGCGGGGATCCCCGGCGCCCTGCTCGGCGTGCCCGCGGGCGCGGTCATCTACTCCCTTGCCGTCGTCTACGGGTCGCGCATCCGCGAGCGCAGGCAGCAGAGCGAACAGGCCGCGGCCGAGATGGGCATCGAACCGCAGCAGGGGGCGCCTGGAGCAGGCGGAGAGCCGAGGGCAACGACGGGCTTCCTGCGCTCCACCCGCTTCCGCCGCAGGCGATTCCTGGGCCCTGCATCCGAGGGGTCGGGGGTTCCGGCGGTGCCCGCGCCGGAGGAGGACGGCGGCACGGAAGCGCCGGAGAAGCCGCGCACCGCAGACGACCCCGAATCGGCGAGCTAGGGCCGCGCCTGGGGCACCTGGTCCTCCCCCAGGCTGGTGTCGATGAGCGCCCACGCCATGACGTGGCCATCCTTGACCGAGAAGAGGTCCGCTCCGATGGGGAGCGGTTGCCATGCCTCCGAGTTCTCGTCCCACACAAAGACGAGCCAGTAGGAGGAGCCTTCTCCGCTCCGCCCTCGTATCGAGGTGACGAAGTGGGAGCGGTATGCCGGGAACCAGTCGGCCTCCAGCTCGCCCTCGACCGCCGCCTCCAGCAGCTCGTAGCCGTCGGTGCCCTTCGGCACGGTGACATCGCGCGACCATACCGCCTGCTCGGGTGTCTCGACCACGACGCTGGCCTGGATCTCGACCGTTTCGGTGTCGCCGCCGCACGCGGGGGCGATGAGCACGCCGAGCACGAGCAGCGCCGGCAACACCAACCGCGTCATTCGACCTGCCTGCGCACGGCGGCACATCCCCGCGCGAGCCAGGGGCCGAGCGCCGAGAAGAAGGCGATGTTGGCGCCGATGTGGACGGCGGAGAAGTAGAGCGCGCCCGGGTTGGTCAGCGCGACCCAGATCCACGCGGCCGTGCTGCGGCCCTCAGAGATCCCCGCCCAGAAGATGCCGGTGTAGACGTTCGTCGCAACGTCGTAGGAGAGGGTCGCGACGACGGCGGCCGCGGCAAACGGCAGCGAAGCGCGCAGCGGCGCACGGCGCAGCGCGTCCGGCGGCACCAACCGCCTGACGACGACGCCCGCGAGCGCATAGCCCACCTCCGATACGCTGAGCACGGCGAGCAGCATCGGCGGCGCGTAGCCCCAGGGGTTGGCCTGGCCGTAGACGAGCCAGGCCGCGATTGCCACCGTTGCGCCGCGGCGCAGCCCGAGCGTGTAGCCGGCAACGAAGACGAGCAGGTCGAAGAGCTTGACGTTCGGGAACGCCGCCAGGGCCTGGTTGGTGGCAAGGATGGCGGCGACGAATGCGCCCGGCAGCGCGACCTCGCGCATGAGCAGCCCCAGCAGCCGTCCGCGCGTGCCTCGCTCGAGCGCTCTTGCCTGCGTGCTCATCCGCCCTCCCCAACGGTTCCCGCCGCTGCGCGCGCATACGATACACCACCCCGCGGCCGCCCTGCCCGTATACTCGAACGGGTATGGCCACCGCGAATCACGCATCGGCGGACTTCCTCGTCCTCGACATCGAGACGGACGGCGGCAGCTTTGCGCCCTTCGACCCGGCAGGCTTTCGGCTGCTGATGGCGGGCACCCGGCACGGCGCTACCTACGGGGTGCATACCGCCGCAACAGCGAGCCTCGGTGCGCTCGCAGACCTCCTGGCCAGCTTCGAGGGATACGTCGTCACCTACAACGGCGACCACTTCGACCTGCCCGTTCTCGACGTGTGGTTCAGGCGCGTCTTGGGCAGGCCGCTGCGCTGCGCACGCCACTACGACCTGCTCGCGGAGATCGCCAACAAGGCGAACCGGCGCATCAGCCTGGACGACCTGAGCGAGAACACCTTCGGGATGAAGAAGCTGCCGTGGGACCACCGGCGAAACGCGCAAACGTGGCGCGATGAGCCGCAGCGGCTGGTCGAATACAATCGCCGCGACCTCGACCTGACCCACGAGCTGTTCATGCGGGTGCTGCGCGGCGAGCACGTGTTCCTCGGCAACGCAACGGTGCTCCTCGACCCGCCCCGTCCTAGGCTCGACATACTCTAGGCTCACGAATGCAGCACGCCTCTTCCGAACCGAGCATCGACGCGCGCCACCGATTGGAGGGCGCGCTGGTGCGCGCGCGCTGGCTCGGCGCGGCGGCCATCACCCTCGTGGCGCTCATCGGAGACGCCGCGATGGTCTGGGTCGTCGTGCTGGGCGCCGGCCTCGCAGCGGCCAACGTGGCGATTGCCTCGCTCAATCGCCGCGTGCGCACGCTGGGCGGGCAGCGGCTCCTCGGCCTGGGCGCGACCCTCGTCGATGCCGCCGCGCTGTTCGGCGTCGCCGCCAGCGTCGGCACGGGGCTGGTGCCGTCGGTCTACGCGCTGTTCGCGCTGGTGGCGGGCGTGGCCGCCGTGCGCTACACCCCGATGAAGACGACGCTCGCCAGCATCGGGCTAAGCGGGGCGCTCGCGGGTGCGATGGGGGTGCGCAGCGCCCGCGACGGCATGGACTTCGACGTCGCGACCTTCGTCTTCTGGGGCGTCCTCATCCTGCTGGTCGGCATCGGGGCGGGAACGGCCATCCGGGAGGTCTACCGCCAGCGCGTCGCCGCGCAGTCGGACCCCAGCGCGCTGCCGCCCGAGCTCATCGCCGCCCTCACGCCACGGGAGCGGCAGGTGCTCTCGCTCATCGCCGAGGGCTACAGCAACGCCGGCATAGCGGAGGCGCTGGTCATCGAGCACAAGACGGTGAAGAACCACATCAACCGCCTCTACGCCAAGCTGGAGCTGGGCGGGCGCTACGAGGCGATCACGCGGGTGGTGGCGGGCCGCGCCGGCTACGACGACGCGGCGCCGTGAAGCGCCACCAGCTCGTAGGCGCCCCTTAGCAGGTTGACGCGGTCGGCGTAGAACGTGCCCGCCTCCTGCCACTGGGGACGGAAGATTTCGAGGTCGCCTAGGGCGCGCGAAACGTCGGAGAGCCCCGTGTCGTAGAGGTTGAGGTAGCGCATCCCCTCGACCCCGCCGCCGACCACGCGGAAGCGGTTCATGGAGAGGTACAGCCCGGTGTTGTGCATGTCGATGCGGTGGACGTCGTCGTACCACGCATTGAACGCATCGTCGGTGCCCGGGGTCTTGGGGTTGTTGGACATCAAGAGCAGCCCCGTCACGTCGCCCGGCGCGAAGTCGGCGTACAAGTAGGGCGACGGCCCCATCCGCTCCAGGCGCAGGCGATGCGCAACGCTCGCATCTGGCGCAGCCACGTCCCCTACCCGCGCTGCCGGCGCAGCGCCGTCCCCGCCCGATTCGAAGAGCGCCATGTGCGCAGGGCCCGTGCCGGGCGTGGCCAAGCGGTAGTGCGCGGCACGCTCGCAGAGGCCCTCGTCGACGGCTCGGGCCTGCTGCACGGCAATCGATGCACCGATAGTGCCCTCATCCGCTTCATCGCCCGAGTCGAGGAGCACCAGCAGGATCGATTGGGCGGTCTTGCCGAACATCGGTGAGCCTCCGCCCCGCTGCCATCGGAGCGTGTAGAATGCGCGCACCCTACCACCGGCGGTTTCCATTGGCCAAACACCTCGCCTACATCACGCAGTACAGCGACAAGCACGACTCCAGCGTCGAGGCAGCGGTATTGGGCGAGGACACCGAGTTGCGCACCATCACCTCCACCGACCCGGTGGATATCGGCGCGACCGCCCGCGACGGCGATGCGCTCATGGTCTGGCGCACCCCCCTGCCCGCCGCGGCCATCAACCAGCTGGAGCGCTGCAAGGTCATCGTCCGCATCGGCGTCGGCTACGACATCGTGGACATCCACGCGGCGCGCGAGATGGGCATCCCCGTCTGCAACGTGCCCGACTACGGGACGAACGACGTTGCCGACCATGCGATGGCGCTCATGCTGTCCCTGCGCAGGGGCATCACGCGCTTCGTCGACGGCCTGCGCCAGGGCAACGAGGCGTGGCACTACCGCACCGGCGGCAACCTGGAGCGCCTCACCAACCAGACGTTCGGCATCGTCGGGATGGGGCGCATCGGCACCGCCGCCGCGCTGCGCGCAAAGGCGTTCGGCATGCGCGTCGTCGGCTACGACCCCTACGTGCCGCGCGGCCACGAGAAGGCGATCGGCATCGAGCGCGTCTGGCAACTGGAGGAGCTGCTGGGCCAGTCGGACGTGGTCAGCCTCCACACCCCGCTGACCCCCGAGACGCGCCACCTGGCCGACGCGGCCTTCTTTGCCGCGATGCGCCCCGGCGCCACGCTCATCAACACGGCGCGGGGCGGCGTGCTCGACGTCGACGCGCTGGAGGCGGCGATGCGCTCGGGGCAGGTCGGCGCGGCGGGCCTCGACGTCATGCCGACGGAGCCGCCCAACCCGGTTCCCTCGCTCCTGCAGGCGTGGCGCAACGGCGAGGAGTGGCTCCACGGGCGGCTGATCGTGACGCCCCACTCCGCCTTCTACAATGCGCAGTCGTTCAAGGAGATGCGCACCAAGGCGGCCGAGACGGTGCGCGAGGTGCTCGAGGGGCTGCCCCCGCGAAACTGCGTGAACTACTAGGCGCCGCTCCCCGGCGGTGCGCTTCGACAATCCCGACAACTGAGAGGTTTCCGTGGCAAAGACGTACGATGCACCGCCCGCGACCATAGTTGACCCCAGCAAGCGATACAGCGCGACGTTCAAGACGGAGAAGGGCGACATCGTCGTCGAGCTCTACGTTGACAAGGCGCCCGTGACGGTCAACAACTTCGTCTTCCTCGCCCGCGACGGCTACTACGACGACACGACCTTCCACCGCGTCATCCCCGGCTTCATGGCCCAAGGCGGCGACCCGACGGGCACCGGGCGCGGCGGCCCGGGCTACCGCTTCGCCGACGAGTTCGACCGCTCGCTGAGGCACGACGGCCCGGGCGTGCTGTCGATGGCGAACGCCGGCCCGGGCACGAACGGCAGCCAGTTCTTCATCACGCACGGCCCCACGCCGCATCTGGACGACCGCCACTCCGTCTTCGGCCGCGTCACCGGCGGGATGGACGTGCTGCTGAGCATCCGCGAGCGCGACCCGATGGCCGACCCCCGCCCCGGCGATGCGCTGCTGACGGTCGAGATCAGCGAAGAGGGCTAGGCCCGCGGCGCAATCATCGCGCGCCGGGATGGCGCACGAGCCCCCAGATGTGCAGGCTGCCGTCCGGCATGTCCGCCTCGCCGCCCACCTCGAAGCCGAGGCGCCGATAGAAGGGAATGACCTCCGGGTTGTACGCCGTCAAATAGACGGGGCGCTGCTCCCGGTCGGTGCGCTGGAGCATGTGCCGCACCAGGTCGGCGCCGATCCCCTGCCGCTGGTACTCGCGCCCGACGCCGAGCACGAACAGCACCCAGTGCAGGTCCGGCATCACCTGGTGGTGGAGCGCATCGGAGGTGGCGTTGAAGAGGCCGAAGCGCCGCGCGCCCGCAGCGCCCAGCTCGAAGCGCTCCGTGATCATCCCGGTGCGAATCCGCCGTATGAGGGTGGGTGAGCCGCTGTTAGGCGGCATCCAGATGGCCGCGCCGCGCATCGTCGGCGGGGGCGTCGCCCACACCTGCCCGTAGCGCACGCCGTAGCTGACGACGGTGCCCACGATGTAGGCGACCTTGCTCCGGTGCGACGAGCCGCCCGAGACGTAGTTGAGCATCGGGTCGTCCAGGAAGGCGTCCGTGAGCACCGCGGCCGCGGCGTCCTCGGTATCGCGCGTGATGCGTACGGGCCCGTCTCTGCTCACCATCTCCCTCGCTCGATGCGCGAAAGCGTTTCGTTGACCGGCGGCGGCGGCGCACTTACACTCGAATGCCGGCGACGCTCCCGCCAGACTCTACACAGCGTTCGGCGTCTTTGCCCTAAGATGCCGGGGCCGGAGAGGGCCCATCGACTCCAATGATAGCGGCCAACCGATGACGAGCGCGCAGCCGGAGCAACGCACGGGCGAGGACGGCGAGGCGGGCGACCTGCGGCCCATGCTCCCCGTCGCGCTCGCCGACCCCTTCGACCACCCCGACTGGGTGTTCGAGGTGCGCTGGGACGGCATCCGCGTGATCGCCACCGTCGTGGACGGCGAGGTGACGCTGCGCACCCGCCGGGGGCAGGACATCACGGCCTACTTCCCCGAGATCGAGGCCTCCCTCGCCCGCTCCGTCGAGCGCAACCGCGTCGTCCTGGACGGCACGCTCGTTGCGGTGGACGATGAGCAAACGCCGCGCTTCACGCGCGTCATCGAGCGACTGCGCGGCGGCAACGCCGGCACGGTCACGCTCGAGGCGTACGACCTGCTGTCGGTGGGCGGCAGGCTGCTCATCCACGAGCCGCTCTGGCGCCGCAAGACGATGCTGCATGATGCGCTCGTGCCCAACAACACCATCCACGTGACGCACTTCGAGGAGGCCGACGGGGCGGCGCTCTTCGAGGCAGCGGCCGACCTCGGGCTGGGCGGCATCGTCGCCAAGAAGAAGTCGAGCGGCTATCGTCCCGGCGTCCGGCACGGCGACTGGGTCAAGGTGAAGTTCGCGCAAACCGCCAACCTCATCGTCGGCGGCTACACGTTCGGCGGCGGCCCGAAGGACCAGCTCTTCGGCAGCATGCTGCTCGGCGCGCTCGACGGCGACCGGCTCTTCCACGTCGCCACGGTGGGCGGCGGCTTCACCCAGCTCGAGCACGAGCGCATCTACGAGGCGCTGAGCGGCGCACACGCAAGCGGCCCGCCCTTCATCAACCCGCCGGCGGTCGACCGCTTCCTCTACTGGTGCAAGCCCCAGGTCGTCGTGCGCGTGGAGTACGGCGAGATCGGCGCGAGCGGGCAGCTGCGCTTCCCCGTGTTCGATGCCGTCCGCCCCGACATCCCGCCCGGCGACTGCTCACTGGACGCGCTAGGGACGGCAGAGGCGGTTGTATAAGAGCGGCGGCCAGGGCCAGGCCGCCAGTCGGCAACCCTCGCGGCGGCGATCACGAGTAATTCGGCCAGAAGGCGCGGGGTGACGCCAACAGGTGGTCCGCGATCCTCATGAACGCATCCCAGTCCCGATGCCTCGGCGCAAAGCGGCGCCCAAGCTGCAAGGTCCATCCTTGCGAGAGTTCCGTGTAGCTGCGGACCTCCATATCCCCTGCCCGCTTCGCCAGATCCTTGGTCGCCGGCTCTACGGTCAGGGTGTTAGCCAGGCCCGTACCCTGGTCTTCGCCTGTCCAGGTCATGTCCATGACCCTTCCGAATAGTGGGAACGTCTTCCTCTGCACGGTCTTGATCTCCACCGGCAACTCGCTTGGGATGTACCGCTCATCGGGGATGAAGAGGATGTACCACCACTGTGGAGCGCTGTACTGCGACCCGTCCTTCTTGAGGACGTTTATCCACCGAACTGGCCCGTCGGGCAAGTCGATGACGCCGAGCGAGCGCTGGTACCACGAGTTGTTGACGCCCTCCTCAGCGCGCCCGCGCTCGGCCATCTCGGCCCTTATGCCGAGCGCGTTCAACGCCCGGGTCAGCTTGTCCCTGGTCTTATCCCGAAGCCTTTCCTTCAAAGACATGCCCTTACAATCACCGCGTCAGCATCCACCGGCATGTTAGCCGTGCAAGCACAGGGTAGGAAGCGCCGCGCCGGGCCGTACGTCGGAACGCCGCCAAGTCGGTACCCACGTTGGTATGTACTGGGGAGACAGCGACAAAGAGAAGGAACGACAGTGGTCAACCCGCAGCACCTTGCTTGGCACTCCACATACATAAGCCCGTGCTATGGCAGTGGCATGGCCCGGCTTTGGGCCATCAGTCCTCGTGCCTCCTCCTTGCGATTCACACCTCGGCGCTACTGCTCCTCCACGCCTACAGGCGCGGGCACTGCAGCCAGTGCTCCCTGTTGAGGCTCATTACGGCAGGCGACATATTCCATCTTTGGGTCATCGTTCCGACTACCTTGTGAAATTACACGGCGGGCACCCTATCGTTGTCAGCTCCAAGAACCACCAACTCACGGCAATGCAGCGTTCAGGATAACCGAACCAAATAGTAGTGGCTTGTGGCGCGAGATGCACTCTGTTGGCTTACGCCATTCGCAGTGTGCCATCTCCTACTGGAGCCGCAAAGGCATCCCACAATGTCGGCGACAATCCCACCTGTCCATCGCGTTTCTGGCTTTGCCGGTCCAATACATCGGGGGTGCAAACGCTGGGGGCAGGACGGTGGCTCTTTGGTGGGGAGTACGAGTCAGTTCACCAATTGGTGTCGTAGTCTTACTTGCCTTTGCTAGGACCTTGCTCCGATAATTTAGCTTCTGGGCAACAGAGCGGGCCGAACACACGACGACCCGGCTTGCTTTCGCAGTCCGCACAGGCAACGCCTTGGAGGAGGTTCTCTTGGAGTTCACTTTACAGCAGGCCAAAGCAATCGGGCAGACGGCAGGGAATCTCCAGTTGATAGCTTGTGCTGGGTCAGGCAAGACTGAGGTTGTCGCCAGAAGAGTTGTCAATTTGCTCAAGAGCGGCAGGCACGGACAGCTATCACCTGCCTCCATTGTTGCCTTTACATTCACTGAGAAAGCCGCAGCGGAGCTAAAGGAACGGATTGTTGTCAGATCGTCAGAAGAGCTTGGACAAATTACTGGCCTGGCCGAGATGTTCGTTGGCACTATTCATGCCTTTTGTTTGGATCTTCTGCAAACCGAAGCTCAGCAATACCGCAAATACAGTGTTCTCAACGATATCCAGCAGCAATTGTTTCTGGATCGGTACAGTTCCGTCAGTGGGTTAACACATTGCTTCGCACTCAACGGTACTCCGCTTCGGCGATACCAAGATACCAAGCACTACATGACTGCTTTGGGGGTTTTGAGAGAAGCAGATATAAATGCCGACTGTCTTGTGGGCAACTCCGTCTTGGAAGGGCTAGGGCACTACGAAAGGCTTATAGACCAACATAGTTTTCTTGACTATTCGGCGATTTTGTCTAGGGCTTCACGGGTCATTGAAGAAAGCCCTGAGCTTCAACGGCGTTTAGCAACTCGCATCAAACACGTCATAGTCGATGAATACCAAGACGTCAATCCTGTACAAGAGCGGCTTATACGGCATTTGTCGAATTTGGGCGCTGACATCTGTGTAGTCGGAGATGATGACCAGACAATATATCAGTGGCGTGGTAGTGATATCACCAACATCATTACTTTTGGTGACCGGTATCGTAATGTTACCCAAATCCAATTGCAAGACAATTTTCGAAGCAGTGTAGGTGTTGTTGAAACTGCTCGTGATTTTGTAGGTCAAAATAAGGAGCGCTTACCCAAAGACATGCTTCCAACAGATGCTCAGCGTTATGAAGAGGGCGACATTGTGGCCTTGAAAGCGCAGAGCCCTGAAGATGAGGCGAACTATATCGTCAATACAATACGGCAATTAATTGGGGTTGCCTTTCAACAGCCAGAGGGTGATCGTGGTTTGTCCTATTCGGATTGTGCCATCTTGTTGCGAAGTGTAAAGAGCAATGCCGGTCCAATCGTGGAGAGCTTGAAGGCTGCCGGTGTACCTGCGATTGTCGTTGGCATGAACCGGTTATTCGATACACCAGAAGCCCAAGCTTCTCGGCAGCTCTTCTATTTTCTGGTAAATGAGGATGGTGTAACCGCGGATTCACTCAAGGTAGCATGGAAGGATGCGGACTTGGGGGTTAGCTCACGTAACATTGATAAGGGGATTGAACAATTGGAGAGAATCAAAGAGCAGTTAGTGGATTCGGACCAGCAGCGTTGGGGGTTATATTCGCTGCAACGAACATTCCTGCAGTTTCTCGAATCTTTGGAGCTTACTGAAAATTACATTCCTTCATACAGTTCAGGTGATAATCGTGGTGAAGTCATTTTTTATAATTTGGGGAAATTCAGCCAACTCATTACTGATTTCGAACAGATTCACTCTCAGTCGATGCCGCTCACAAAGTATGAAGACTTTGCAAGTTTTTTGAAGTATCGAGCAGAAGAAGCATACCCTGAAGGGTGGCAGGATAATCAGTATGCCAACCCCGATGCAGTGCGAATAATGACCATTCATCAAGCGAAAGGGATGCAGTGGCCAGTGGTGTTTATTCCCGCAATGCTGCGCAACCGCTTTCCCGCCGCAAGGGTTGGAGGGCGTAATGTCTGGCATTTGATTCCTAAGGAAGCCGTCGCCGGTCAAGGTCGCTATGAAGGGGGATTGGAAGACGAAAGGCGTCTCTTCTATGTTGCTATGACTCGAAGCCAGAAATTCTTGTTTGTAACATGGGCACCTATACCGGGGTACAATAATCGTTACAGCCGTGCTTCAGATTTCTGGTTTGACATTCTCTCATCGAAATGGGTCAAGCGTCGTGCGTATGACTATTCTGAGCGACGTCACTTGCAGCCTGAGCCGAAGGCTGGGGTTTCTAATGTTGTCTTTTCCTTCAGCAATATTAAACATTTTTTTGAGTGCCCCTACCAATTCAAACTCAGAGTTCTCTACGGCTTCGATGCACCGGCTGCAGAAGCCATTGGTTATGGTAAGTCTTTGCACGATACTCTGGCAGAAATACATACTCGGTCTATCCGAGGTGATTTGCCTCAAGAAAGCGAAGTTGACGAATTGGTTGACACTCATCTCTATCTTCCATTGGCATATCCAAGTTTGAGGCAAACTCTTAGGGAGAGTGCACAGAAAGTGGTTCTTGAGTATTTGCGGAAGAATAGAGACCTATTGGCACAGTTGGAGTTCGCTGAAAAGAATATCGAACTGAATTTGGGTGATGGGGTATCTGTAGTGGGTAGGATTGACTTGGTAAGACGACTCGATACCGACGAGGTCACTATAGTCGACTTGAAATCATCGGAGCGTGCTCAAGATGAGAGTCTGACGGAAGACCAGTTGCACATTTATGCACTCGGGTATGAAGAGTTGACGGGATCTTCGGCTGACTATGTGGAGATTTATGAGTTAGATGACCAAAGGCGAAAGATTCGGACAGTTGATGAAACCTTCATGGCGGACGTACGTCGAAAGGTGAAATCGGCAGCGGACGACCTCCGTCAAGGGAGGTTCCAAGCTACTCCTAATCGAGAAGCGTGTGGGAATTGTGACTTTCGTCGACTTTGTCCAGATGCTCTCGTGTAACTCAACAGGGTCTCCGCGAGTGTCCGAAGGTTTAGTTGACCTGCCTCCGAAATCTGCGCCAAGACTACTCCTAGTCTTGGCGCGGGCAAGGAAGGGCAAGACGACGAGAAGAAAGCACGTGCGCGAGCAGAGCAGGTGAATCAAGGGCTTCGAGAGGCGGGAGGCGCGGCTATGGCAACAGGCGGGGCTAAAGGTATCCGGGAAGCAACCAAAGCGAGGACGCCTGTGGCTCAAAGACGGCTCGTCCGTGCGGCTGTTGGCGGCCATAGATGAGCACAAGAGGGTGTGCCTGGCAATCAGGGCTGAGCGCTACATGCACTCAGCTGATGGATTGAGGTCTTGACCGAGCCGATGCTGGCTCGGGGAGTGCCGGAACGCAGGCGCTCTCCATCGACCCGGCTCACCGTGGAAGAACGGGTGCATCGAGAGCTTCAATGGCAAGCTGGCTATTGGAGGTGAAGGTGCTGACGGAGCAGTCCCGGCAGCAGACCTACAACCACATCGGGCCGGACTGTTCGTTGCGCTACAGGCCGCCGGCCCCGGAGACGGCGCGCCCCTTTGGCTCCCGTTCTCAGTCATGCCGGTCGAGCTGTAACAGCCCTAGGAGCACGTTATGAGCGCTATGTTAGCCCTGCATTCTCCCACTGACCTTGCAAATGAGGCAAACGTTGGTTGGCAAATTGCGTAAAGTCCAGTACATGAGGATGGTGACGATAGTGTGCTTCTTTCACCTTGTCCCAGACCACGAGGTACAACCGATGTGTGTCACAGATGCCTCGCACATGACCAGCCGAGACACTTTCATCAGCCGTCACAAGGAACACATTGGGAGCACTAAGGTTTCTCAGTTCACCGGCGACCTCTTGCCATCTCTCACGCAACGTTCGTTTGAGCGACGCAACGACGCAGATTGTGCGGTCGTAATCGAACGCTCCGCCACTAGGGAATATGAAGTCAGTCCGTAGATCCCGGTGCTGCATCTCATACGGAAACCCGGCGAGAGAGAGGGTTCGCGCGAAGGACAACTCAAAGTCCTTACCGCCACGAGTCTTTCGGCTCTGACTGACCGAGAGGAACGACTCACGGAGTTCCAGGTAGAGGCCTGCCAATAGAGATTGGGCGGCAGACCTGAAACCTTGCTCTGCGCTAGCCGCTTCCGCCCGAGTGACGAGTCCAGGCCGCAAATCCAGCAAGGCCTGTGCTATACCTTCCGAGTATGCCTTCTGCTCATAGCGCTCTAGTACGGTGAGCGTATGTCCAAATGCCTCATGCAGGATGTCATTGAACTTCGCTCTTGCATAGGTAGGTGAGACATGTTGAGGGTCAAGGTCTAGCTCTTGGAACGCCTCGCGTACGATTCTCTCCGATCCGGGTACCTGCCCTTGCCGGACCTTCCTCATGATGGCAGAGATAGTCTTCTTCAGGCTTGTGTCAGGCGTTGTCATGCGGCGGCCGTCGGAAGTGGAGGAGGTACTCGAACGTCGTACCCATGGTGATGTAGTTGCTGGGCCAGCCGAATATTCCGACTTTGTTCACGATGTTGGTGCGATCCCAGATGATCGTATTCCTGAACTCGTAGCCAACAGAACGTAGCGCTTCAATTACAGCGACGTGAATGGTGATGCGTTCGTTCTCCCACCACATGTCAGGGACATTGATGACGCAGTGCGCGCCTGGCATCAGCGTAGGCTGGAGGCTACGAAAGATGGCTGCCATCTCATGCGAATAGGAATTGAGGTCGAGCGTGCCGAGGTCGCGTTCGTCTTGAGAGTACTGCTCCACTCTCATGTACTGCTCGTTACGCCGCACCTTGCGGCTCTTGTTCTTCCGTGGGCGGTTGAGGAGGTTCGCATATGGCGGCGAGGTGAAGATGAGTTTTACGGAATCTGGTTTGAGGCGACTGGCAAGATTGCGAGCGTCCTCCACGACGGCGACCTGCTGAGACCCCTCCTCAGAAAGAAGGCCGAGCCTGTTCCGGCTTAGGTCTATGTACTCCTGCGAGAGGTCGGCGCCAATTGCGTTCCGCCTCAGCTCCCGAGAGGCAACGAGCGTAGTGCCGCTCCCCACAAATGGATCCAAAACCAGTTCGCCTTCGTGTGTGAACAGTCTGATGGCGTGCGACACGAGCGAGACGGGGAACGTGGCAGGGTGTAGATTCTTGTCGCGGATGTCCCTGCCGTTGTAGTTGAACTGCCATACCCCGAGTTGGCTCTTGAGCCACTCCTTGGCTGTCATGCAGTTCAGGTGATTCGGCGGACAGTTACAGGTTCGTTCCGAACCGAGGTGCAATTCCTGCGCTGACGACACTGGGCGAGACGTTTCGGCCACGGACGTCACTGGGCTTCCTCCTGTGTCATGGCCCCATACTACGCGGAGCGTCACCGGTTTATGCAAGGGGCATGTGTCGACAATTTCTAGAGTTGGTGACTGGTCGTGACGTGCGTAGGTCCGACCGAACGGCTATGCTTGCCCTCTGTCGCCAATAGTCTGAAGGAGTAGCTAGATGCCCAGCGGAAGTTTGTACTCGGTCGATGAGTGGACAGTTCTGCTCTACTACTTCAAGAACCGGCCAGAGCCTGAGCACACCGACTCGCATCCGGCATTGCAGGCATTTGCCGCATCCATCGGACGAACAGCCAGCTCGGTGGATTCTTCCCTACGTAACATCAAGTCCTATATTGCAGGTGCTGGGCTCAGTCATGGGGCTAGCATGATGCGAGCCGTGGTCGATGCGTACTCCAACCAGCCTGCCAAGCTGGCCTCGGACACGCAGGCTGCCCTCGGGCGAATCAATCCTAGCGCATCCCTGCCATAGCTCGCACAAGGTAGTGTCTCACTTGGCGTGATGGGAATATGAAGGCTATCCCAGCAGCAGGGCTCTGTCGCTTCTTGCCGGGAGGTCCGTAGGAGAGAGGCTGTGGGGCCTATGTGCAGCTAGACCTGTAAGTGGACACAGACACACCTCTGGGAGGGATAGTTATGAGCGGGTACTGGTGGGTGCGATCCGGTCGCGCAGACGGCGACAACATCTTCAATATCGTGGAGGAACGCTCCCTCGTCGGCATCGGTTGGCCTGAGGGTGTGGCTGCAGTCGACTTGAGTGGGTGGGACTTCGAGGCGATATCGGAGAAGCTGCGGGAAGTGGTTCCTGACCTCTCTGTACAGCAGGCTGGGCAGGAGGCAGGCATGCTCGACGCATTCGTCAACACGGCCAAGGTAGGAGACATCGTACTCACAGGTCTTCCGAATGAGCGCCGAGTGCTTATCGGATACATCACTGGTGAGTGCGAGTTCAACGCTAACCCAGAGCACAGATACCTCACCTACACCCGCAAGGTCCAGTGGCACCGCACGGACATCACCTATGATGCCTACAGCGAGGCGTTCAGGGACAATGGCAAGACCCCCGTATGGGGACAGGCCACGGTCTGGAATGCAGCCCCGTACGCCGCCGAGATTGAGCAGATGCTCGGCAGCGTCGACACTCCACCGCCTAGCCCCGAGAGCACAAGGTTGGGGTTCCGCCTAGAGCGCGAGTTGCAAGAAGCGCTGGCAGCCAACATCGCCCAGCTTGAGCCGGGGCTGAATATCGTTGAAGGCGGGATAGAGATGGTCGTCGGCGCAGGTCGGCTCGACATCGCTGCAACCGACACCCAGGGTCGTATTGTCGTCATCGAGTTGAAGGCAGGTACGGCTCAACTGGAGAGCATCGCGCAGCTGCTCTCGTACATGGGGAGTGTGCACAACCCTGAGGGCAGGCCCGTTCGGGGCATCCTTGTCGCACACGACTTTGAGTCCCGTGTTGTCCACGCCGCCAGGGCCGCCCCAAACGTGGCGCTGCGGGAATACTCTTACCAGCTCTCTTTCCGGGATGCTGAGGCTTAGGGCCTGTTCACGACAAACCGACAGCGCTAGCAACCAAACCGCCCCATGTGTAGTGCTTGAGGAAGAGTTTGCAGAGTGTGACGGTAGGACGCCCTGTCGCCTCGGCAGTCGCCCGGGCCTCCTCAAACCATGAGTACCCTTTCTACCAGCTGCTACAGGCTTCCCCCTTCCCATGGTTGCAGGCCCCACAGTACCCGATATGCACTGTGGCGCGGTCACGCGGGGTGCGCAGCGAGCCAGCGGGTGCAGAAGCGGATTGAAGGGGTGCTCGGCTAGCTAAAGACCGTCGGGGGTGGCAGCAAGCTACGCCACTGCGACCTGACCCACTACGCCCTCTGGTCAGCGATGGCGCTGGCGGCCTACAACCTCATTCGCATGGCCAAGCTCATGCCTGCGCCATCATCACCTCCGGGGGCTAAACCCAGGCCGCTGGCTCCAGCGGCCTGGTCAGGGACATCCCGGGGCACCGAGTCGCAGTAAGCGGCGCCCAACTCCGCCTCAATGCCGACGCCGGCCCGCTCACAATTCCCCAAAATCGCCTTCTCCATCACCCTGCTACTGGTGCCATTGGTGTTTCATTCTAGCTTGTCGATCTGCAAGAGTAGAATTGCACTAACCAACATCACAAACTTGCCAATCGGCGTAAGGTTTTTCGGAATTGCACTATGAATTCCCCTGCAGCCGCTGGTGCATTGTCGTAAAAGGATGCAGAATCGATACCATTAGGTTCATCGAGCCTAAGCCCTTTTCTAATTCTGGCAATTGTATTCTTGTCGATTTCTCGTCCTTCGTCTCGATATGGTACTTGTATATTGAGCGTAGCTGACTGAGGTCTACGGAGCATTCGCCTTCTTGTAATTGCTCTCGTGACAGTGATTTGGTTTGCCCTAGGTAGGCTGTAAGTACAATCATACCGTGTTAACAGTTTTCGTAGTCGCCGAAAAGGAATAGGTCGGTCACCCAATTCAATTGGGCGTGAGTGCTTCGATATCCATTCTGCAATAAACTGCACTTCCCGGTCAGGCAAGTGGTTACCTGTAGCAACTGCGTGTTGGGCGATCCTCAAGACAGTTTTGAATATTTCCCCTTCACTACAAGTGACAATCAATCTGTTCAAATCCAGGAACGCCAACATCGAAACAAGGCCTGTTCGCTTGTTTCCGTTATGGAAAGGATGGTTATGGACGATGGAATGAAGAAGTGCAGCGCCTGCCATTTCAATTGTCGGATATTTCTTGTCTTGCCCTATTGATGTCATAGGACGCATTATCGCCGATTCAAGCAAGCTATCACTTTTTACACCCGGAGGGTCAATTGGGTCATCTTGGTTGACGAAATGTAAGACCAATTCGTTATGAATTGCATGAATATCTCCGATAGTCAGATATCTTATGTCACGCTCCTTGCCAATAATTCTCCATTCGAATGGGGCAACTACTCCGTCAGGATGGTCCTTACGCTCTTTGTCTGGGATTGGCTTCGCTCTTTGTGTGTCGACTATTCCTACCCATGAGAGCCCTTGCGCGCGTGCCTGAGCGCGCAATTTGTTGATGTCCTTCTTTGAGAACCTCCGTGATGAACTTGTAGAAATATCAAGGCTTTCTAGCAGTAGAGCAAAAGCCGTGCCATCCAAGTCAAAGAGGGACTGCCATGAGTTCTTTGATGCAAGTTCACGCCTTGTTGCTAGTCCAACCAGCCGCCGAGCCCTGTTTGCGTCTCGCCTACGCACGGGGCTTGAAGGGCCGTTGATGTACTCAAGGCCCGCGTCCCATAAGACTATGAGCGCCTCATCTACGTCTATGCCTGCCTCGGTGGCCAAATGGGTGACTGTGAATGTGCTACGTGCCATGCCCTATGAGGATATCAATTCAACCAGATTGACCAGAGCAGCTTGCTGATGAGTAGAGTAGCCATTGCCTTAGCCGAAGGCGATCCCTATTCAAGTAGCCGCCCACCGATCATCGACAAACTTATCACTTGCAATGTTGGCCAAGCAATAATGTGGGGTCCTCGCCATTGAGATGTCAACTCTCGTGAACTGCCCGGTTTCAGCCACTTGGGCATGCTGCTAAGGCCAAGCCGTTCTTGGGAAGGAAACGGCTCGGCACGCCTATTCGCGCTTGCAATTTGATGGCCCGTGGGGCTCGCGGACAACTTGTCGCGGAAGGGCGGCAGCAGGTGGGCGAGAATCCGCAAGCCATCATACCGAGTGGGCCCCAGACTTGCTCTAACAAAGCAAGGAACGAGGTCAGCCGGAAGGTCTCTGGCACTGTGCCCACTAGGGCCGCCGCGCAAGAGAGAGGCACGCTGTTCTCACGAACCGACAGGCTATTCACCACTTTGCCCGTTCTCTTGCGTTGGGCGGCGTCCTCGACCGGTTCAGCACAAGGAGCGCCTAGTCGGTCGATACTACTAGTCCGTAACAGCAAGGTTCCCAAGCGCAGCACCGCCAGTGAGACTGCACAGTTGCGTTGACCTGCCCTATCTCGTGTCGAGATGAGGCGACGATCGTTGGGACCTGCTTGCGAAGCCCTGCCACCTTGTGACCCTAGAACCCCTATGGGCTCAGGCCCCATGAAAGGCGCCAGCGGGTAACGCATCGTCCAGTGCCTGCCACGCTCTCTCTGGCTAGCACTCGTCCCGGAGAAGAAGATGTGCAGCGGGCAGGGCTACGGACCGTTACAAGCGACCGGTCGGTCGGAACCAAGGATAAGAGCGCTCTATGCCTTACCGGTCCAACACGACGAGTGGTACAGACACTGCGGACAGGTCATACCTAGTGGCCACTTGGTCTGAATCACGGCACAGAGGAAGGCCAGTATGCGTCGACGCCTACGCGCCGCTCTCGGTAGCGTAGCAGGCTCCAACTGCCATCACCTTGGCAAGCCCCATTTGGCACACGGTTCCAGCAAGGCCACGACCGGTTTCGTACTTGACGTATACCTTGCGGACGTCCTACTGCTCAACGACTGCAGGCAACGTCAACACCTGGATGATCTCTTCGGAGTTGAGGCAGTCGAAGAACTTGGCCGCCTCGTCGCCGAGGCGAGCGAGTTCATTCTCGTCCATCTGGTCCACATCGAGGGTTCCGAACCCGAGGGCCAGGATATTGGGGCTGTCCGCGACAAGATTGGCCATGCAGGCCGCAGCCTCCTCACGCAACCCATCGACCCTCGATGAGGTAAACGCGGCAAATATTGCGGTCTTGCTTTCCAGCGAGAAGCAGTCAAGCAGGGAAGCTGAGGCTGCGAAAGCTCCGGTGACCGTGGAGCTCAGGAATCCGGCGAACAGCGCATCGCCGACCTCTTCACGTATGCAAGACACCTCTCCTTCGGAGAGCATCTCAACGATATCCTGCCCGGTGAACGTATCCTCCTCGTCCAGCGTCGTCGTAAGGCGGACGAGGAGGTTCGCCTGGTCCAGCGGGTTGAGGCAGTCGAACTGCTCCTTGGCAGAGGCCAACAGCGCCTCAGCGTCGAGCGCCCCCATCTCCGAGCGCAGCAACTCGAACCTGATGCGGGTCACGTCCGGGTTCGCCCGCGCCACGGCGATCCTGCACTCGCGCGCCTCGACGTCGGTTCTCCCGTGATGGGAGTCGATAAGCACCTCGCCCATGAGCAGCACGTTGTCTTCGGTGAGACAGCTGAGGAATGAACCGGCGCCTCCGGCCCCGCTCTCCCTGACCAATCTCGTCATCGGGAGGTTCAGAACGGCTGCGTACACGTCTTCTCCGAGCGCTGCGCGGGCGCAGTCCCTCTCAGCCTCCGAGAGGCGGGACATGACCTCGCCGCCCAATGTGGCATCGGTGAGGAACAGGTCCGCCAGGGAGGCTGTAGGCTCAGGCGTTGGCGTGGCGGTCGGTGTCGCTGTAGGCGTTGGCGTGGGCGTGGGATCGGAACCACAGCCAGCGAGGACCACGAAGGCGGAGAGCGCCAAAGCGATGGTGACGAGCCAGCGAATGTTCATACCGCCGCGAACACGTGTGGACTCTGGGTAGGCCCTGCCGTTCGATTCCTTCATGCTGCTCTAGCTCCTCTTTCACTTGTCTTCGGCCCCAACGGAGGCCTGTCACCTGGTCGGAGCAAATCATGCCCCGCCTCTAGGCGCGCATCTCCCTGAAACGGGTGGTTCCGGCCTGCATTCTAACGGATGCATGCAAGAAGGCTGTAAGGTAAAGAGGCCATTTGCCATTGGTTGTTGTAAGCACTATCAATTGCAGGACTGAGCTGTCCCATCGTTTGTACCACTCGTTATGTTGGACCGGCAAGACCTAAGACAGGTTCTGAGGGCAGCACCGTCCCTGGCGCCGGCGTCCCGAAGCGCCGTTCCACTCGAAGCGGGATGCGTAGGGGCGCAGAGTGTTGAAGGCATACTGCGCCATTGCTGGCAGGAACTTGGATTGACACGAGCGACCCTCCTAGATACGCTGCCCTGCTCTCATGAGAAGCCCCACCATGGGGTTACATATGGGTAAGTGTGACCGCATATCGTCATGCAGTTTCAAGCATCACACCCAAACCTGATGGCCGTACTGGAGGGTCGCGGCATTAGGGCCACGCTTCCCAGGAGAACGATAACCAGGCTCCTGGAGCAGAAGCATGCGGGCTTCACCATCGAGGCGATCAGCGAAGAGCTGCCCTCGGTGGGCAGGGCAACGGTATACCGCACCGTCAAACTCCTCCTCGAGGCGGGAGCAGTCTGCAAGCTTGCCATGATGGACGGGTCCCACGTCTACAGCGTCTCCCGGGCGGGTCATCACCACCACTACGTGTGCGTGAAATGCGGTGTGGTGGAGGAGTTCAGGGCAGCCGCAGTCGAGCGGTTGCTCAGGTCCGCTGGGGCCAATTTCCCTGGACAGGTCATCGACCACCGCATCGAGTTGTACGTGATCTGCGACCGTTGCCTCGCCGACGGAGGCACGTAGGGAGTGTAGTTCCAACTGGCTCAGATCCCAGCACTGTAGAAATAGAGGAGGGACTCACATGGGCATCCATCTACTGTCGTGCGTGAAGCAGAAGCGGTCGGCTCCTGCACCTGCGAGAGATCTGTATACGTCTCCCTGGTTCTCCAAGGCTCGCGCCTATGCGGACAGAAGGGGCGAGCCCTGGTTCGTACTATCCGCCAAATATGGTCTCGTTCATCCCGATGAGTCGATTGCGCCCTACGATGTCACCCTGAACACTATCCCGGTCGCGGACCGACGACGATGGGCGAGTGGAGTGCTCACACAATTGGAGACGCATCTGAAGGGTATCGGGTCCGTCACGTTCTTGGCGGGGCAACGCTACCGTGAGTTCCTGGAACCATCCCTGCGAGATCGGGGTCTGCTGGTCTGCGTACCGATGCAGGGCCTAAGATTCCTTGAGCAGTTGAGCTGGCTAAACGGGGAGCTTCGTGGCTGAGCGGCTCGCAGATACCATCCGCTTCTACGAAATTCTTGACCGTCTTGCCATCCTGGTCGACGGCCCCAGGTTCTTGCAAGGCTGTCGTGGCGCGATGGACTGGCCGCAGCGCGGAGTGTACTTCTTCTACGAAGGTGGTGAATCCAGGTCAGGGACGGGCGACGGACGGCGGGTGGTTCGGGTCGGGACTCACGGACTGACGAGCGGCTCTCAACGTACGCTGTGGGATCGGCTGTCACAGCATCGCGGCAATCTCCGGTCCGGTATAGGGAACCATAGAGGGTCGGTTTTCAGACGGCTCTTGGGAACTGCGTTGGCAAAGCAGAACAACATCCCGCTGCCGGAGTCGTGGGGCGTTGGCAATAGTGCTGGTGAGGCCGCACGGAAGCTAGGTGTTGACAGGAGCGCAGTCAATGAAGCAGAGGTCGGTATTGAGGCCCGCGTTAGCGAGTATATTGGTCAGATGCCGTTCCTGTGGCTGAGCGTGAACGACGCCCCCGGCCCCAGATCCAAACGCGCATTGATCGAACGTAACGCGATAGCGCTCTTGAGCGGTTACGGCTGGCCTTGTGCTAACAGGCCGTCAACGGAGTGGCTTGGACACTACAGTGACCGGGAACGTGTTCGCCTTTCAGGCCTTTGGAACGACCGCCATGTTGACGAAGCCTACAACCCATCGTTTCTTGATGAGATGGAATCGCGGATTGACGCGACTCCTCAGTGAGCTGTATTGCCCTCAACATGGATCGCTCGAACCCGAAACGGTGTCGCGTCTCGCTCGAGGTGCCCTACCGCTTGGTGGGCAGTGTGTCCCGGGCTAGCCAGTGAGGGCACGGGATCGCGGGCCGGTTGCATGCCAATGCAGTCAGAACCTCGCTACTAAATGGAAGTAGAGGCGCTGCCGCTCGGCTAGGTTGTCAGCTGGGATAATTGGGGAGTCATGCTGCCCCTACAGAACCAGCGGGAACTTCAGGCGAGAGGTTTTTGATTTCATCAAGCTTGGTGACCCCGGTGGGACTCGAACCCACAACGCTCGGGTTAAAAGCCCGACGCTCTGCCGTTGAGCTACGGGGCCGTACTCTAGCCTACCAGAGCGGCGAGCCCAGGTTGCCGAACGTGCCGAGCCGGGAGAACGGCCAGAAGCGGAACGCCACCTCACCAACGATGTTCTCCTCCGGCACCGTGCCCCACTGGCGGGAGTCGCTGCTCTGCGCGCGGTTGTCGCCGAGCACGTAGTAGCGGCCGGGCTCGACGATCACCTCGTCGAAGGACTGCCTAGGGGTGCTTTCGACGTAAGGCTCCTCCAGCAGCTTCTGGTTCACGTACAGGGCGCCGTCCTCTATCCGCACCGCATCTCCGGGCATGCCGACGATGCGCTTGACGAACAGCTGCTCCGGGTCGAGTGGGTAGCGAAAGACGATGATGTCGCCGCGCTTCGGTTCGCCGAACGGCCGCCAGGTCTCCCCCGGCTCCGCCTCGATGCCGGGGATGTAGCGCGCGGCGCGCTCCGCATCGAGCGCAAGGTATCCCGCCTTGTCGACCAGCAGGTAGTCGTACTCATCAAGGCTCGGCTCCATCGACGGGCCCTGCACCTGGAACGCCTGCGCCCCCGACTGAAACAGCAGGGCAAGGAGCGTCGCCAGGGCGATCGCCTGAATGGATTCGCGGGCTATCGTACGCATGGTGAGCGGCGGCTAACGCTCCGGTCAGTATAGCAACGCACGGCGCGCGCCTCGATGGAACGATTCGGCGCTGGCGTGCGTACTCTCTAGTGAAGGAAGGGTCGCGGGCCGATGCCGCGAGCCCATCCAGGAAAGGCGTATAGAATCCCCACTGCCCTTGCGGGAGGAGGCGAGCGATGCGACGACGCACACACATCTGGGCCACCACTCTGCTTGCGGTGCTCACCCTGGCTGCGCTGACCGCTGCGGCGTGCGCCAACGGCGACGACGGGCCCGCCGACGGCCCCGTGGTCTACACGGGCGGCGCTGCGCAGGGCTACCCTCCCGCCAACACCATCCTGGTGACGGGCGCCGGCAGCGTCGAGGTGACGGCGGACGTCGCCCGGCTCTCGCTCGGCGTCGAGAGCATCGCCGACACCATCGCCGAAGCGCGCGGCGAAGCGGCCTCGGCCCTCGATGCGATGCTGACGGCGCTCAAGCAGCACGGCGTTGCGAACGACGACATCGAGACGGCGTACTTCAACATCCAGCCCGAGTACGACTACCGCTCCGAAGGCGGGCCGCGCCTCACCGGCTTCCGCGTGTCCAACTTCCTGAACGTCACGGTGCGCGACCTCGACACGGTGGGCGAGCTGATCGATGCGGCGGTGCAGGCCGGCGGCGACTCGACGCGCGTCAACGACATCCGCTTCGAGGCGGAGGAGCCCGAGGACGCACAGCGCAAGGCGTGGCAACTCGCCGTCCGCGACGCCACCGCCCAGGCCGACCTGCTCGCGGCGGAGGCGGGCGTTGCGCGGGGTGCGCCCGTCCTCATCTCCAGCGACCAGTCGTCGTACTCGGTGCCGCTGGCGCGCGGCGAGGCGGCGTTTGCGGACGCATCGTTCTCGACCCCCATCCTGCCCGGAAGCCTCAGCATCGAGGCGCGGGTGACGATAGCGTTCGCGATCGGCGAATAGCGGCGCCTACGGCGCGGACAGCGGCGCGATGCTGAAGAGCACGTGGAACGGCTTGCAGTAGATGACGACCGATTGGTAGTCGGTCCCGTCGATGTCTGACGGCAGCTCGTAGTTCTGGTCGCCGATGTTCCCCTTGAGCGGCTCGATCTCAACGTACTCCGCACTGCTGAACTCGTCGCGGGTCATCGGGTCGGGGTGCTTGCTCAGCAAGACGCGCAGGTCGGGGCCGTTCGTCACGCGCAGCCCCTCGAACCGCAGCAGCTGCGAGCCGTCGGCAAGGCGATAGAGCGTCGCGTCGCCCTGGCCGCGGTGGAAGCTGTCGGCGTCGCGGAACTGGCCGCTGAGCAGCGCAACAGGCGCGCCGTCCTCGCCTGCCGGCATCTGCTCCATCGCCTTCTCCTCCACCTCGGCGCGCCCCTCCATGATGGCCTCGGCGCCGGCCATGGTCATGGCCATGGACGCACCACCCCCCTCCATCGCCTCGATGATGCGCTCGACCTCCTCCTCCGGCACCCCGCGCGTCAGCTCCATCACCTCATCGCGCGACAGCGTCATGTTCTCGGGGACCGAGCCTGCCGAGGCGCGCGGGAACTCCTCGATGACGGTCTTGTCGAGGAAGAGCGGGGAGCCGAGCCACCACGCGAGCCACAGGAGCGGGATGGCCGCCACCACGAGCGCCGCGATAACCACCCTGCCCTTCGTCGTCGAGACCAGCCAGCGTACAAGCCTGCGCATGCTCAATCGTCTCCCAACTCCAGCGACGTCAGCGGCGTGTCGTCGCGGTTCGCCCACTCTGCCATCGAGCCGTCATATACGCAGACGCTCGGGTAGCCCATGAGCGCCAGGATGAACGCACCGTGCGCCGCACGGATGCCCCCCTGTCAGTAGGTATGGACGCGCTTGTCCGGCGTTATGCCCAGTTCCTCCAGCGCCGCCTGGACCTCGCCTGCGGGCCTGAACGTGGCGTCCGCCGACATCAGGTCCGACCACTCGAGGTGGCGCGCGCCCGGCACGTGGCCGGCGCGGGCGTTGCCCCGGTCGACCTCGCCCGTGTACTCGCCGAGCGAGCGCGTGTCCCATATCACGCTGGCTGCGTCGCCGACCGCGCTGCGCAGCGTATCGACCGTGGACAGGACTTCTGGGTCGGCGCGCGGCGTGAAGGTTGCGGGCGCCGCAGCGTTGCCATTGGCATCCTCGACCACCCTGCCCTCGGCGGTCCACTTGTCGAAGCCGCCGTTGAGGACGCGGACGTTGGCGTGACCGTAGTAGCGTAGCACCCACCACAGCCGCGCGGCGTTGAGCGATCGCGCGCTGTCATACGCGACGACGGGCGCGCCGTCGCCGATGCCCAGTGCCTCGATGAGGGCCTTGGCCTCGTCCGGCCCCGCGACGAATCGCGCGTTGTCGGTGCCCTTGAGGTAGGGATGCGGCGGGCTGACGGCGCCGGGGATGCGCTGCGTGCGCGGCTCCTCGCCTAGCCGAACGCCCATGTCCACGAGGCGCAGGCCCGGGTCATCGAGGTGCGCTGCCAGCCAGTCCGTCTCCACCAGCAGATCGGCGTTGGGATAGGTCGCCATGGGCCATGCCTCCTACACGTAGTCTATACTGAGCGCTACGCTGCGACACCACGCGGCGAACCCTGTCTCCACGGAGGCCGTCGTGGCCCACACCACCCCCCACCACCTCGATCAGGTCGACATGGCCAAAATCGTGTCGCTGGCCAAGCGGCGCGGCTTCGTCTTCCCCGCAAGCGAGATCTACGGCGGCATCGGCTCGACGTGGGACTACGGCCCGCTCGGCGTCGAACTCAAGCGCAACGTCAAGGACCTGTGGTGGCGCGCCATGGTCACCGAGCGCGACGACATCGTCGGGCTCGACAGCGCCATCATCCAGAGCCCGCGCGTCTGGGAGGCGAGCGGCCACACCGAGGGCTTCACCGACCCGCTCGTGGAGTGCGCCGTCTGCCACAAGCGCTACCGCGAGGACGACCTCGACAGCGCAGGACGCTGCCCTGACGACGACGGCGAACTGAGCGCGCCGCGCATGTTCAACCTCATGTTCAAGACGTTCGTCGGGCCCGTGGAGGACGGCGCGAGCCAGGTGTGGCTGCGCCCGGAAACGGCGCAGGGCATCTTCATCAACTTCGACAACGTGCTCACGGCGACGCGCATGAAGCTGCCGTTCGGCATCGCGCAGATCGGCAAGTCGTTCCGCAACGAGATCACGCCCGGCAACTTCATCTTCCGCACGCGCGAGTTCGAGCAGATGGAGATGGAGTACTTCGTCCGTCCGGGCGAGGACGAGCGCTACCAGGAGTACTGGGTCGAGCAGCGGCGGCAGTGGTTCCTCGAGCTTGGCATCCGCGGCGAGAAGCTGCGCGTCAGGCCGCACGAGCAGGACGAGCTCTCCCACTACTCCAAGGCGACCAGCGACCTGGAGTACCGCTTCCCCTGGGGCTGGGGCGAGTTGGAGGGCATCGCCAACCGCACCGACTTCGACCTCAACCGCCACGCTCAGTTCAGCGGCAAGGACCTTAGCTACTTCGACCAGGAGGCGAACGCCCGCTTCACGCCGTACGTCATCGAACCGGCGGTAGGCGTCGACCGCGCCGCCCTCGCGCTCCTCATCGACGCCTACGACGAGGAGCCCGCGCCAACGGGCGACGGCAAGGAGGAGGTGCGCACCGTGCTCCGATTGCACCCCGACGTCGCGCCGGCGCAGGTGGCCGTGCTGCCCCTCAGCCGCAACGAGCGGCTCGTGCCCACCGCCCGCGAGGTATTCGGCGAGCTGCGTCGCCGCTTCGTCGCGCAGTACGACGATGCGCAGTCCATCGGCAGGCGCTACCGCCGCCAGGACGAGATCGGCACGCCGCTCTGCGTCACGGTCGATTTCGAAACGCTGGAGGACACCGCCGCGACCATCCGCGACCGTGACTCCATGTCCCAGGAGCGTGTGCCGCTATCGGAACTTGCGGGCTCCATCGCAACCCAACTCCGCGCCAAGGGCAGCGCACGCGCATGACGCAGGGGCATTGCGCGGAACGCTGCGCCGTGCTTACCTAGACGCGCCCATGCGCATCCTCCACCTGAGCGACATCCACATCGGCGTCGAGAACTACGGGAGGCCGGCGACCAAGGAGGACGTCGAGGCGCTGCCGGAGCACTTCGCGCCGGGCGTTCCGCGCGCCGAGTATGTCGGTGCGTCCACGCGGCTGCTCGACTTCCTCTCGACGTTCGATGAGGCGGTTGCGTACGCGCTCGACAACGGCGTCGACCTCGTCCTGCTCGCAGGCGACGCCTACAAGAGCCGCGACCCGTCGCAGACCCACCAGCGCGAGTTCGCGCGGCGCATCGCCCGCCTCGCGTCGAGCGGCGTCCCCGTCTTCCTGACCATCGGCAACCACGACCTGCCGCACGTGCCCAACCGCGCCACGGCGCTGGACATCTTCCCCACGCTGGACGTGGCCAACGTCTCGGTCGGCTCCGAGCTGGGGACGTACGGCGTCGATACGCCAGCGGGGCGCGTGCAAGTGGTCTCGCTCCCGTGGATACGCATCGGCGAGCACATGGCACGAGAGGAGACGCGCAACCTGACGATGGCCGAGATCACCCGCAGCATCGAGGAGCGCCTGCAGCGCACACTCCAGGCGCAGGCGGACGCGCTCGACCCCGCCTTGCCCTCCTTCATGTGCGGCCACGTCACCGTCTCCGGTGCGGCGCTGTCATCGGAGCGCTCGATGATGCTCGGCAAGGACCACCAACTGCCGCTGGGCGCCGTCGCCAACCCCGCGTTCGACTACGTGGCGCTGGGCCACATTCACAAGCACCAGGTGCTGACCGAGCACCCGCGCGTCGTCTACCCCGGCAGCCTGCAACGCGTCGACTTCTCTGAGGAGGGCGACACCAAGGGCTTCTGCGTCATCGACCTCGACCCGTCGCTGCCGCGCGGCGAACGCGTGACCGATTTCGCGTTCGTGCCGGTCGGCGCGCGCCGGATGCTGACCATCGACGCCTCGGCGACGCCCGGCGCAGACCCGACCGAAGCCGCGCTGAAGGCGATCGCGCGCCGCGGCGACGCCACCGACGGCGCCATCGTCCGTGTGCGCGTGGCAATGGAGGCGGCGGACGAGCCGCTGTTCCGCGAGAACGACGTCCGCCACGCGCTGTCGCGCGCGCACTACGTCGCGGCCATCGAGCGGCAGGTGCACCGCGAGCAGCGGACGCGCCTCCATGTCGACGAGGCGGAGTCCCTCGCGCCGATTGACGCGCTCAAGCGCTACTTCGAATCGCGCGCCACACCCCGCGACCGCGAGCGCACCCTCCTGGAACACGCCGCCCAACTGCTGCGCGAGGAAGAGTCGAGGAACGCAGAATAGGCGGCGGGCCGACAGCAGCCCTCACAGATAGCGCATGAAGCTGTGCAGCAGGTCGCGCTTGTGCGCCCAGCGGTGGGCGGCGCGGAGTGCTTCGTCCGGTATGCCGTCGAGCGCCTCGATGTTGATGGCGCGGTGGCGGGGGCCCGGCGATTCGCGCAAGGCGGCAGGCGCGCTCGAGGGGAAGACGACCTGGCAACCGAGCGCCTCCAGCTCGGTGCGCAGTTCGCGGTAGCCCTTCATGCGGTGGTTGGGCGGCACGAACAGCGTCAGGCGCACCGCGCCCTCCATCTCGAAGAGGTGGTCGTCGCCGTCGCCCCGGTTGGACGACTCTCTGAGCACCCGCTTGGACGCTCCTCCCCAGCGCGAGGTCACCTTGGCCTCCTTGCCACTTTAGCCATCCCCTTCTCCGGTGCGCCCCACTCTACCATTGCCGCCCTCGGACTCGTTCGCCATCTGCTGCAGCTCGAAGAGCTTGTTCAGCGCCTCCAGCGGCGTGAGGCCGTCCAGGTCCAGCGCCTCCAGCGCTTCGAGGGCGCGGCTGGGCGCCGCTTCGGAGAAGAGCGGCATCTGCTGTTCTCTTGCACGGGCGGCTCTCGGCCGGGCGGCGCCCGATTGCTCGTGCGAGGCCAGCAGCTCCCACGCACGCTGCACGACCGGGCTCGGCAGGCCCGCCAGCTGCGCGACGTGGACGCCGTAGGAGCGGTCCGCACCGCCGGGGACGATGCGGTGCAGGAACGCGACGCCGTCCCCTTGCTCCGCGACGGCGACGTTGAAGTTGCGCACCCTCGGCAACCGCGAGGCCAGCTCCGTCAACTCGTGGTAGTGGGTCGCGAAGAGCGTGCGGCAGCCAAGGCGCGGTGCGTTGTGGATGTGCTCCGCGACCGCCTGCGCGATGGAGATGCCGTCGTAGGTCGATGTCCCCCGCCCTATCTCATCCAGCACCACCAGCGAGCGGGGCGTGGCCTGGTGGAGGATGGCGGCCGTCTCCAGCATCTCGACCATGAAGGTCGATTGGCCCGCCGCAAGGTCGTCCTGCAGCCCTACCCGCGTGAAGATGCGGTCGACGACGCCGACGTGCGCCGACTTGGCGGGCACGAACGAGCCGACCTGCGCCATCAGCACGATGAGCGCCGCCTGCCGCAGGTAGGTGGACTTGCCCGCCATGTTGGGGCCCGTCAGCACGATGAGCTGCTGGTCGGCGCACGAGAGCAGCAGGTCGTTGGGGACGAAGGTGCCGGCGCCCTGCAGCCGCTCCACCACGGGGTGGCGCCCATCGCGCACGTCGATGACGTCCCCGTCGTCGATGGACGGGCGCACGTAGGAGGAGCGCGAGGCGACGTCGGCGAGCGCGGCGAGCACATCGACGACGGCGATGGCGTGCGCGCTCTGGGCGATCTGTTCGCTCATCCCGGCGAGCTGGCGGCACGCCTGCCGGTACAGGGCGGTCTCTAGCTCTTCCAGCCGCTCGCGGGCGTTCAGCACCCGGTTCTCGTGCTCCTTGAGTTCGGGCGTGTAGAAGCGCTCGGCGCCGGTGAGCGTCTGGCGGCGCACGTACTCCTCCGGCACGCGCTGCAGGTGCGGGTTGGTCACCTCCAGGTAGTAGCCGAACACCTTGTTGTAGCCCACCTTGAGGTTCGGGATGCCCGTGCGCTCGCGCTCGCTGCGCTCCAAGCTGGCGATGTAGGCGTGCGCGTCGGTCGATGCGGCGCGCAACTCGTCCAGTTCGCGCGAAAAGCCCGGGCGCATGACGCCGCCGTGGCCCAGCTCGCCCTGGGGCTCGTCGGCAATAGCCGTCGCGATCAGCCCGACGGCGTCGTCGCACGGCCTGACCTCCGCAGAAAGCCAGCCCAGCGCATCGGGCGCATCGGCGAGCAGCTCGCGGAGCGCGGGCGCCTGCTCGAGGGAGCGGCGCAGCGCGACGACTTCGCGGGGCAGCGCTGCGCCGACGCCGATGCGGTGCAGGACGCGCTCGATGTCGCTGACGCGCCCCAGCACGTCCTGGAAGCGGCGCAGCCGCACCGTCGCGGCGCTCAGCCACTCCACGGCGTCGTGGCGGCGTCGCAGCGCGTCGATATCGAGCAGCGGCTCGCCAAGCCAGCGGCGCAGCAGCCGCGCGCCCATCGGCGTCTTGGTCCCATCGAGCACGGCGAGCAGCGAGTGCTGCCGCTCGCCCCAGCGCCCTCCCTCGAACAAATCGAGATTGCGGCGCGTCTGCGGGTCGAGCACCATGAAGGCATCGGTGCTGTAGCTGCGCAGCGAGTGGAGCAGCGCGACCGCCGCCTGGTGCGTCCGGCCGAGGTAGTCGACGATGGCGCCGGCAGCGGCCGCAGCCAGCGGCGAGCCATCGATGCCGAAGGCCTCGAGCGTCGACGCGCCGAAGTGCTCAAGCAGCCTTCGGCGGGCCGCGCGCGCGTTGAAGGACGCATCGTCCAGCGCGGTAACGACATACTCCGCGCGCGCGTTGCCGACCTGCGCCGCCGTGGGCTTCGCGACGAGCACCTCGGCCGGGGCCAGCCGCGCCAGCTCCCGCTCCACCAGCTCCGGCGCCACCTCTGTCACCGCGAACTCGCCCGTGCTGATGTCGGCGTGCGCGATGCCCGCTCGGTCGTCGTCGAAGGCGACGGCGGCGAGGTAGTTGTTGGCCGCCTGGTCGAGAAGCTGCGGCTCGACGACGGTGCCCGGTGTGACGACCCGCACGACGGCGCGGTCGACGAGGCGCCGCCCGTCCGGCTCGCTGACCTGCTCGCAGATGGCGACGCGGTGGCCCTTCTTGACGAGGCGCGCGAGGTAGGAGTCGAGGGCGTGGTAGGGAATGCCGGCGAGCGCCACCTTCTCGCCCTGCCCCATGTCCCGCTGCGTGAGGACGATCTCCAGGTCGCGCGCGGCGACCTCCGCGTCCTCATCGAACGTCTCGTAGAAGTCGCCCATGCGGAAGAGGAGCAGCGCGTCGGGGTGCTGCGCCTTCATGCGGAGGTACTGGGCGCGGACGGGGGTGGCCATGGGCGGATTGTATAGCCGCGCGGCGATCCAGGCCCCAAGAGGCGCGGCCTAGCCGGCGGCCTCTTCCTCGACCGCCTTGGCGGCCTTGGCCCCCCCGCCGAATCCGATGGCGCGCAGCGGGATCTCCCTGAGCAGCCATGAGACGGCGAACGCAACGATGATGAAGCCGAGGCTCACGACGAAGACGTCCGTGATGGCATCGGCCAGCGATATGCGCAGCAGTTCGACGCCCTCGCGGAACGCATCGACGCCCCCGGCCGTGCCCGAAAGCGACTCCTCGATGCGCGCGCGGCCGCCGGCGTCGATGAGCAGCTGCGGATCCTCGAGCGACTCGCGCACCGGCGCCGGGAGCACGCTCGATGCGCCGTCGCGCACCGCACGCTGCACGCCGAGGGCGACGATGGAGCCCAGGATGGCGATGCCGGACGTTGCCCCGATCTGGCGGAAGAACTGCGTCGTCGCCGTGACGACGCCGATGACGCGCTGCTCGAACGCGTTCTGGACGGCGATGACATAGACGGGAAAGGTCATGCCCAGCCCGAGCCCGATGATGACCATGTTCCGTACCGTCTCGAGGTTGGACGTCTCGACGCTCATGCGCGAGAGCAAAAAGAGGCCCGCGCCCATGACCGCGAGGCCGACGGTGCCGTAGATGCGGTAGCGGCCCGTCCGCGAGATCAGCTGGCCGGTCACCGAGGAGGAGGCCACGATCGACAGCGACATGGGCATGAGGACCGCGCCGGAGTTGGTGGCGGACGAGCCGATGACGCCCTGGACGAACAGGGGGATGAAGACGATCGCGCCGAACATGCCGACGCCGGTCAGGAAGATGGTGACGATGGAGACGGTGTAGACGTTGTTGCGGAAGAGCCACGTCGGCATCAAGGGCTCCTCGGCGCGCCGCTCCCACCAGACGAACGCCGAGAGCGCGAGCGCAGACCAGATGAGCATCCCGACGATTTGCGGGGACCCCCAGGCATAGAGGTCGCCCGCCCACGTCAGCGCGAGCAGCAGCGGCGCCACCGCGCCGATGAGCAGCGCAGCGCCGAGGTAGTCGATGGAGCGCTTGAGCCCTGCGTAGCGCGCCCACGGCATCCACGCCGCGACGAGGGCAATGGCGACCGCGCCGATGGGGATATTGATGTAGAAGATCCAGCGCCACGTCAGGTTGTCGGTGATGTAGCCGCCCGCGAGCGGCCCCGCGATGCTCGCGACGCCGAAGACCGCGCCGAAGACGCCCTGCCACTTGCCCCGCTCCGCGGGCGCGAACAGGTCGGCGAGGACGGTGAAGGCGTTGCTCATCAACACCGCGGCGCCGACGCCCTGGAGGGCGCGGAAGATGATGAGCTGGTCCATCGTCTGTGCCGCGCCAGACAGCGCCGACCCCAGCATGAAGATGGCCATGCCGCCGACGATGACCCACTTGCGCCCGAACAGGTCGGACACCTTCCCCATGATGGGAATCAGCGTCGTCGAGGCGAGCATGTAGGCGGTGAACACCCAGGCGAACCGGTCGAAGCCGCCGAGGTCGGCCACGACGCGGGGCAACGCGGTGGAGACGATGGTCTGGTCGAGCGCGGCCATGAAGAGGCCGATGAGCACGCCGAGCAGGATGAGCACCTTGGTGCGCATGGGAAACGCTCCGAAAATCGGAGCGTTCCAATCGCGTACCTGCGAGGGGTCTTGGGGCTGCTCTTCCACGCTCACATTCTAGCAGCGGCGCCCTAGGCTCAGCGGTGGGCTACTCGTCCTCTTCCTTCCAGAACCGCTCCTCGGTGATGTTCCAACCGCCCGGCCCCATGCGCTCCTTGATGTCCTCGATCATGCCGGGGTTGCCGCAGAGGTAGATGAGCGTGCGCTCCTTTTTGAGCGCCCACTCGGCCACGTAGCGTTCGACGAGCGTGTTGACGCGGCCGGTGTCGCCCTGCCAGCTGGCGTTGCGCTCCGCCTGGGGGCGGCTGACCGTCGCGACGAACTTGATGAAGTCGTGGTCGGCGGCCAGCTGCAGGAACTCGCCGTCGTAGACGAACTCGTCCTGGTGGCTGGCGCCCTCCATGACGAAGAAGCGGTGGCCGCTCATGCCGTCGTGCAGGTACTGGCGGACGTAGGAGAGGTAGGGCGCGACGCCCGTGACCGTGCCGACGAGGACGTGGTCGTCGTAGGCGGGGTCGAAGCAGAAGATGCCCTTGGGGCGCGGGCGCATCGAGACGACGTCGCCGACGTACTGCGCGTGCAGCAGCGGGGTCAGCTTGCCGCCGTGCTGCGGCTCGACGTACTCGATGAAGAGCTCGACGTACTCCTCGTAGGGCGCGGAGACGATGGAGTACGGGCGCTCGATGTCGTGCGAGCCGATGGTGATGTACTGCCCCGGCTTGAAGGTGAAGGGCACCGACGTCTCCAGCCAGATCTTGAAGAGGTCGTCGGTGATGTCCTCCCGCCGCACGATCTTGGCCGTCGGCAGCGCCTGCAGCCGAGGGTTGGTGTGTCCCGTCAGGGTCTCGTTGGAGGTGGTCAACGGTCCGGCTCCTTGGGTGTGTGCTACGCGGGCTCGACGCGGGCGGGCGCCGCCTCCAGCCGTGGAACGTGGTTCATCGGGTCGGGGTGCTCCGACGCATCGAGCGCCGTTGCCAGCTCCCCGAACAGCGTGGTCAAGGATACGACGCCCGGCAGCGCATCGTCTGAGAGGCGCACGACGCCCGCGACGGCCTTGCCCGCGCTCGTCACCGCGCGCGCGGCCTGCCCCTCGCTCAGCCCCAAGGCGAGGGCATCGTCGGGGTGGACGATGAGCGATTCGGTGCGGCTGACGTGGTTGGTGCCGTCGCGCTCCTCCACGTCCATCGCCGCGGCGTGCTGCACGAGCACGCGCCCGTGGGCGAGCAGGAGCGGGAAGCGCGCATCGTCATGCTGGGGGCGCTCGCGCCACTCCAGCGCCGCGAGGCGCGCCTTGCCGCCCGGGAAGCCGCCGGCATACAGGTGCGGCGTGCCCGGGTCGTCCGCCGCCGCGCACGGCCACTGCAGCCCCATCGCGACGCGGTTGGAGTACAGGACCTGCGTCGGCAGCGGGTTGTCGTTGGACGGCTTCAGCGTTTCGACCGCCTCATCCAGCAGCCGCCGGTAGGAGACGCCTGCGTACTGGGGGACGACGCGGGCGATCTCATCGAGCACGTCCTCCGGCCCCGCGTGGTCGAAGCCGCCGGCGCCGAGCCCGCGGCCGAGCGATTGCAGCAGCTCCAGGTCGGATCGCGCGTCGCCCGCCTTGCCCGCGACGACGCTGCGCAGCGGCTGGATGCGCCGCTCCATGTTGGTGTACGTGCCCGTCTTCTCGGCGAACGTCAGCGCCGGGAAGACCACGTCGGCGCGCTGCGCGGCGTCGGACAGGAAGACGTCGCTCACCGCCAAAAAGTCGAGCCGCTCGAAGGCCGCCGCCGTATCGCCGAGCGTGCCGTCTTCGAGGTGGACGTGGTCGCCGAGGAGCAGCATGGCCTTGACCTCCCCGCCCCGTGCGGCGGCGAACGCCTCGCGGACGCGCAGGCCCGGCTCGGCGGGCAGCGCCGCGCCCCACGCCCGCTCGAGCGCGGCGCGGTCGTCGTCGTCAGCGACGTGGCGGTGGCCCGGGAGCATCCGCGCCTCCGCGCCCACGTCGAGCGCGCCCTGGTCGTTCGCGCCGTGGCGCAGGGGAATGACGCCCGCCGCCGGCTTGCCGACGTTGCCGGTCACGAGCGCGAGGTCGGCGATGATGCGCGCGGTGATGCGCCGCGTGCCGCCCACGCTGTTGTCGAGCGCGAAGAGCGTCGTGGCCGGAGCGTGCTGGGCGTAGAGGCGCGCGGCCTCGGCGACGCGCGCAGCGGGGACGCCGCTCGCCTGCTCCACCGCCTCCAGGCCAAACGGCGCAAGCGAGGCGACCATGCCCTCGTAGCCCTCAGCATTGGCGGCGAGGTAGTCGCCGTCGACCAGGCCCTCGTCGACGATGACCTTGAGCATGCCGCCGAGGACGGCCATGTCCATGCCGGGGTACGGGCGCAGCCAGAGGCGGGCGTAGCGCGTCAGCTCCGTCTCGCGCGCGTCGATGACGATGAGCGCCTGCTCGCCCTTGCGGACGGCCTGCTTGATGGGCACGGCGGCGACGTTCTGCTCCTCCGTGACGTTGGCGCTGACCACGAGGACGGCCTTCGACTGGCGCAGCTCCTGGATGTTCGCCGTGCCGGCGTAGTAGCCGAACACGTCGTGGAGGCCCTCCATCACGCCGGGGCGGTCGTAGGAGGCGACGTCGACGTTGTTCGAGCCCAGGCCGACGCGCGCGAGCTTCTGCGCCAGGTACAGCTCCTCGTTGGTGTTGCGGGCTGAGGCGATGAGCGCAGCCTCCGCACCGCGATACGCGCCCAGCCCCGCGACCGCCGCGGCGATGGCCTCGTCCCACGTGGCGGGCTCGAGCTGCCCGTCGCGGCGGATTAGCGGCTGCTTCAGGCGCTGCTTGGCGTTGACGTAGTCGAACCCGAACTTGCCCTTGAAGCAGGCGTTGCCCATGTTGGCGGGGGCGTTCAGTTCGGCGACGGCGCGGATGACCTTGCCGAAGCGGTTGACCTCGTAGCTCATCTGGCAGCCGACGGGGCACTCGGCGCAGACGCTCTGCTCGTAGGTCTGCGGGCGCTCCCACTTGTAGTCGGTCTCCGTCAGCGCCCCCACCGGGCACACGTCGATGCAGAGGCCGCAGAACTCGCAGCCCGACTCCAGCAGCGATTCGCCGAGGGACGTGCCGACGAGCACCTGCCCCGCGCGCTCCGTCATCGTGAGGGCGACGTCGCCGCGAACCTCGTCGCACGCCCGCACGCACCGCGCGCACACGATGCAGAGGTTGTAGTCGCGGTCGTAGAACGGGTCCTTGGTCTCTATCTGGAGCTCGCGGTACTGGTAGTTGAGCGGGGACACGAGGGGCTGCGGGTGGAAGCGCGTCGTGTCCTTCAGCTCGCAGCGCTCGTTCTTAGGGCAGGTGACGCAGCGATCGGTCACGTCGACGTGGCGCAGGCAGATGTCCTGCGGCCCGCACAGCTCGACGCGGTGGCACGTCAAACAGCCGTGCGGGTGCTCCGAGAGCAGCAGGTCGAGGATGGTGTTGCGGACGCCGGTGGCGCCCTCGCCGAGCGTGTTGACGACCATGCCGTCGGCGGCCGGCAGCGTGCAGGCCGCGGGCGTCCCGCGTCCTCCCTCGACCTCCACGACGCACATGCGGCACGCACCGTAGGGCTCCATGCCGGGGTGGTAGCACAGGTAAGGGATGTAGATGCCCGCTTCGTTGGCGGCCTGTATCACCATCTTGCCGGGCTCGGTCTCGACCGTCTGCCCGTTGATGGTGAGGGTGAGCGTCTGGCGCGCGGTGGTGGTCATCGCGCCGCCGCCTGTTCGGCCTGCGCCGGCCCGATGGCGTAGATGAAGTCGCCCTTGACCTGCGCGGTGGGCGTGTCCCCCTCGATCTGCGCGCCGCGCCGCGCGTGGGCGGGTCCGACGAAGCGGCCGATGGGGATGGGGCCCTCCCCGCGCATCTGCGCGTCGAACTCCTCGGCGAACGCGCGCAGCGCCGACGAGACGGGGTTGTAGCCGAGCTGGCCGTGGCCGCACAGCGAGCCCGCGCGCATGTTCGCGCCGACGCGCTCCATCAGTGCGAGGTCGTCGGGGTGCGAGGCGCCTGCGCATGCGCGCTCCAGCACCTCGAGGATGTGGCTCATGCCGAGCCGGCACGGGAAGCACTTGCCGCACGATTCGAGCTGGTCGAACGCCAGCAGCACGCGCGTCATGTCGACGGCGGAGGTCTCGTCGTTGCAGACGATGAGGCCGCCGGAGCCGAACATCGCGCCCGCCCCCGCCATCTCGTCGAAGTCCAGCACCATGTCCAGCTGGTCGCCCGCGAGCAGGCCGCCCAGCGGCCCGCCCGTCTGCAGGAACTTGACGCGCTTGCCGTCCGGCGCGCCGCCGCCCAGCTCCTCGACGACGTCGCGCATCGTCAGCCCGAACGGCACCTCGACGAGGCCGCCGTAGGTGATGTGGCCGGAGAGGCAGGCGATGGCGGTGCCCTTGCTCTTCTCCGTCCCGATGGACGCGAACCACTCCGCGCCGTTGCGGACGATCTCGGGGATGTAGGCGATGGTCTTGATGTTGTTGATGTTGGACGGCTTGCCCCACACGCCGTAGGCGGCGGGGAACGGCGGTCGGAAGCGCGGCATCGAGCGCTTGCCCTCGATCGCCTCCATCAGCGCCGTCTCCTCCCCGGCGACGTACGACTCCCCGACGAGCGAGACCTCGATGTCGAACGAGAAGTCGCTGCCGAGGATGCTTTGGCCGAGTAGGCCGTTGGCGTAGCACGCGTCGATGGCGGCGCGGGTGCGGTCGATGGGCGCGTCGTGGCCGTGGCGGATGAAGACGATGCCGTTGCTCGATCCCGTCGCGTAGCCCGCGATGATGCACCCTTCGAGCAGCGTGAACGGGTCGCTCTCCAGGATCGCCTTGTCATTGAATGCGCCCGGGTCGCCCTCCTCGCAGTTGCAGAGGATGTACTTGACCGGCGATGGGTTGCCGGCGAGGAAGCCCCACTTGACGCCCGTCGGGAACGCGGCGCCGCCGCGCCCGCGCAGGCCGGAGGCCTTGACCTCCTCGACGACGTCCGTCCGCTCCATGCCGAGCGCCTTGTCCAGCCCGGCGAACCCCCCGCGCGCGACGTACTGGTCGAGGTCGCCGGGGTCGATCTCGCCCGCGTTGCGCAGCGCGATCCGCACCTGCTGGCGCATCATCGGCAGCTCCTCGCGGCGCGGGACGCCGGGGAGATCGCAGTCGACGGAGGCGTGCGCCAGCTCCGCGGCGGCCTCGCCGCCCGCAACGTGGCGCTCGACGAGCAGCGCAACCTGCTCGGGCGTGACGTTGGCATAGAGCGCGCGCGGGCCGCCGGGCACCTGCAAATCGACGAGCGGCTCGGCGTAGCACAACCCGCTCGTGCCGACCTCCGAGACGGTGGCATCGAGTCCCTTCGCCGCGATCTCGGCGCGGAACGCATCGAGCACGTCAAGCGCGCCGACGGCCTCGCCCATGAGCCCGGTGCCGACGCGCACCCAGGGCTTTGCGTTGAGCGCAGCCCAGGCGGCATCGGCGCGGGCGCGCAGCTGCTCGTACGCCGCCGTCATCCGCCGCCTCGCAGCGCCGCGATGCGGCCCGCCGACGCATCCGGCGTCATGTGGCCAGCGAGCGCGTGGTCGAAGGACATGGCGGGGCCGTGCGGGCAGACACCGAGGCAGGTGTTCAGCTTGAGGCCGATGGCGTTGTCGGGCGTTGCGCCCTCGTTCTCGAGGCCGAGCTGCGCCAGCGCCCCCTGCAGCAGCGCCTGCGCGCCGAGGACGTGGCACGTCGGGCCCCAGCACACCTCGACGAGGTGCTCCGGCGGCTCGGAGAAGCGGAAGTTGGGGTAGAAGGACGCGACGCCCCAGACGTCGTTCTCGGACGCGCCCAGCGCATCGGCGACCTCGGCCAGCGCCTGTGGCGGCAGCCAGCCCAGCTCGTCCTGTACCGCAAGGAGCGACGAGAGGACGGTGTGCGTGCGGTAGGGTTGCTCGGCGACGGCGCGGCGCGCGCGGCTGCGCAGCCCCTGCGGATCAGCCGCCTCGGTTGTCGGTCGGTCGGTCACCCGGCGCACTCCCGCCCGTTCGTGATTTTCCGCACGAATGCGGCAGCATCCTAGCACAGGGGCGCACGCCGCTCTAGTCGGTCGCGCGCAGAACTAGAGGCGCACGGGCGTGGAGCTGACCACGCCGTCGATCGCGCGGATCTGCTCCAGCACCTCGTCGGTCACCGGGTCGTCGTAGCCGACGATCATCGTGGCCTCGCCGCGCGGGCCGGTGCGCCCGACCTCCATGAACCCGATGTTCAGATCGTGGCTGCCCGATATCGTCCCCACCTTCCCGATCATCCCGGGCTGATCGCGGTGCGACGTGAAGAGCATGTAGGGGG